>CADAKI010000001.1 GCA_902788485.1 uncultured Pseudomonadota bacterium
CCCAATAAAAACTTTTTCATTCCCATGATTTTTCTCCCCGTTCTTTTCGTTTTCGATTTTTTTATTACCGTCCCCATGGGCAAAGCCCCGGGAAATGGTAAAATCCGGCGCGCCGGAGTGATGTTTGGTTGCGTTGGGATGCCAGAAAGGCCTTAGCAGTTTTTTTAATGGGAATTGAATTCGGTCTGAAAAACATCCCATGCAAAACCAAACATCGAGCGGTATGTTTTTCACAACTGCCCCGTCACTCAACCGCGTTGCGGTTTCGTGCCACCCCTTCTTTTCCGCTGATGCGAGGGTTTGCCCGCCTTCGCAGATAAAACAAGGTTCGTTCCCCAAAAACGCGCAATGCTACGGCGCGGCGCTCAATTTTTAATCCTCGGTTTTACCTCGGTAAAAATTGGCGACGGGGAATGTCCGGGGTGGGTTCACAGCCAAAATCATTATTCATTAACTGAACTTTGAACTCTGCACTCTGAACTCTGTTATTTTTTCGCGGTCGCGAAAAAATAAAAAAAATACCGCCAAAATCACGGGAAGATGCGCGGCAAGGGTGTTCACAAATCAACAAAGTCAATGATCCCACGGGCGTTGTCCGACACCGCGGCACCCCGCCGAACCATAGATGGTTAAATGGGGTTTTAATCATGTGGGAATAAAATTTACATCTTTATTTGGTGAGAATTTTTTTAATCCGACACCGAAATAAAAATGTCGGTGCAAAAAATGAATTGTTAAACACAGCTGCGCCGAATCGAATCGTGCGCATGCGGGATAACGATGCAGGTCTTGCACCGGACTCTGTCAGGCTTGTGAATGCCTTTCCGAAATCAACTCCCTGGTGATTTCTGATGTTATTATAGAAAATGGAAATTATTTATTGCAAGAATATTTTTGAACTGCCCCACCGCTATCCTTTCGGATATTCCCCGTCTTTTCTGTCGCGATGGAGCGTAAGCGAAGACGGACAAAAAGAAGGGGTGGATGTTGAGCGTCAGCGAAACAGACGGGGCAGTTAAATTATTTTCACAACTACCCCACCACCTTCGGTGGTCCCCCCCTTCTTTCATAAAGAAGGGGAATGTCCGGGGTGGGTGACGTCGTTTCCCCCTCCACGGGGGCGGAATCTTTGCCAAACCGACAAAACACGAAAGTGTTTTGTCATCCTAAGCGAAGCAAAACAGCGATGTCGCGCATTCGCGGTTTTGCGCAGTCGAAAGGATCCAGTTTTATTAAAGTGTCGGCACAGCCGACGGCTTTTTTTATTGACTGGATTGCCACGTCTCTCTCGTTCGGCTTTGCGCTAACATCACCCACAAAATTTTGCAATTTCGTGGGGCCCGATGCACGCAAATTGAACTCGTTCGCTCGCAATGACAAACTGCCCCGTCTTGCAACTTCGTTGCAATCCACCCCTTCTTTTTTGCTACGCAAGAAAAGACGGGGAATGTCCGGAATAATAATTATTCATCAACCACAGTCGCGGCTCTGCGACAGCAGAGACGGATGCACTCTGAAAAAACCGCCCATCCGGGCGGTTTTTTTTTAATTCAATGGTGCACCCCAGTTTTGCTGGATACTGCGTTCGGCATCCAACGGACTAATCAATACTTGCGGTGTCAATATAACCACCAACACATCACGTCCAGAATTCGTCGAACGCGACCCAGACAACGCCATAAAGTCCGGATCACCCAAACCATAACGCGTGTCATTATTCTTTTGCTTTTCAAACCCGGATACAACCAACATCTGGCCCGATTCCATGATGACTTCTTGCATGAAACTGCGTTCTTCAACCTCGGGTAATTGCAAGGTGACCTCGCCAATGGATTGGGTTGACATTTTAATCAATTCACGCACAGACATACGGAACAGTAATAAAATCTTGCCGTTTTCCAAAACATTTGGCAACAGTTGCATCGAAAAACCGGTCTGCAAATCTGCCTGGTCAACGGTACTGGATTCGACAGTTGTGAAATTACGCGATTCAAACCGTTTGATGTATCCGGTTGATGTCATATTACTGACCGGGGCAACACGATTATTACGCGTCGTAACCCCAACGTTTGTCACCAAAGACACCTTGCCCTGCTTTGCCAATGCCTCTATCAAACCACTACTGCCGGCACCACGCGCCAACGAACCGTTCATAATATCGTCGTTGGTATATGCGCCACTGACCACACTGCCATTTTCGGTATGGGTCGCACCCGTTGTCGCCGACAATGCGTTCGACAACACCGCGATGTTCATAGAACTGGCGTTCGCGACACCCAAATTATTTTTCGGATTCGCAACAATATTCAATCCCGATGTCGAATTTATCGCCGCCGCCAAATTCAACCCAAATGCAGATTCATTTGAAATCGAAACTTGTAAAACCTTGACATCAATTGTCACCAATTGGGACAAACGTTTGTTTTGTTTTTCAATATAATCACCAATACGCGCCAACACCGACGGTGGTGCCGTTGCGGTAATCGTGCCCAAACTGCGCGAGACAGTAAAATCAGAATTTTCCGCACTGCCCACAATCGCGGTCAACGCCTTTTCAATTTCATCCCACTCTTTCAATGTAGATTCCAACACAACCTGGCCGGAATTATCCGCCTGGACCGCGGTTTGATATGAAATATCGGTTCCCAACGCATATAATGTAAATGTCCGTGTTTCTGTTTCATAAAACACAATTGATGCCCGATCATAATACCACAGTAAATCTAAATCCGTTGCAACCTGGGACAACAGGCCCGACAATTTGCCAGTATACGCAACATTGATTGTTTTTTTCAATTTTTCAGAATTTATTTGCTTGTCAATTTTAACAGGAATACCCGTCACAGAATTTATGTTGTTTGCCAAAACCTGTAAAGTGACCGGTTCATCCAACAAAATTGTAATTCCGGTATCTGTTTCAAATTGAGACGGCAAATTATTTTTATGTTCCAACGATATAGATTTGTTTCCCAACCATACACCTTCGGACATAGAAACGGTATCACCACTGGCAACCTTGGCACGCGGATTTTTTGCCATTTCAAACGCATCGTACGCATTGACAAAATCTTGGTCAACGGTTGCGGCAACCTTGGCCGATTGTTCCATCGTACACCCCGCGACAAACGCGCCAAAAAACGCAAACAAAACAAATTTCTTAAACAATGTTTTCATACTTTCTCTCCATGGGGCGCACCACCCACAACATTTTATTATTCTTCGTTTGTAGAAATCACCAACACCAAATTACCCTTGTAAAATTTGGCATATGGCACCGGTGTCGCACGTCCAAAATTACGCACCAATGCCGACGCCACATCGGTAAAACGACCCTTGAACACGGCAGATGCCTCAATCGGGTATTCACGCGATGTCGCCCAAACCAAATCCCAACCTTCTTTGTCGCACCAGTTTTGTAAAACCTCGCGCAATGTCTGACCATTGGCAACAACCCATGAACGCACCGCATCCGGTTGTGATTTTGGTGCCTCGGCATCAGAATTTTGAGCAACCGCCATTTCGGCAACATCCGAATCAGAATCCATATCCCAAAACGCCGTATTTGCCATCGAATTGCGTTTAGAACAATTTTTGCGACCACTGCGCGCGACCGCCAAAACATTTCCACCATCATCCTCTAATGTTTCACGACGCAACAAAGGCATTTCGGCACCATTTTCACATTCATCGTCAAATCCCATTGGAATCTGGTTCCCATGCAACATATTTGCACCACCGGTCCAACCCGTGCCATTAAAATCAAAACTGTTATCAACAATCATATCATCGCCAATTTTCGACACAATACGAATGTTATCACCATTATTCGCACCCGGTTTATCATCGCAACCCACGGTCACATCCGCATCAGATCCCGCAATCGGCCACGCCGGAACCGCCGCAGAATAAGAATTCTGGGTCACTCCGTTTTGTTCCACAACCGCATCATTTGAATATGAATCTGTAAAAACCTCAGACGTGGTGACCTGGGGTAAATATGGGTCGGCAAAACAATATCCGGCCGCCGTTGCAAACATTGCAAAAATCAAAAACTTACGAAACATTTAAAGGTCCTTTCTTTCAATCTAGATATGCATATTATAACAATTCGACCGAATCTGTGCAAGACCAAAAAACCAAAATGATATATTGTTTATGTTTTTTAGCCACACAAAAACATACGAATCGAAAAAATGTATGCTATACTGGGTATTGTCATAATTTAATGGGGGTCAAAAATGCAAGATATAATCATAATGTCGTTGTTGGGACTGTTATCGATTGGCGTAATCGTAATGTTTATCGTCGTCCGTGGCATGAACGCAAAAATCACAGACATAACAAAAACATTGGGTTATCAATATAATTTACTGGGAAAAATCCAGGCAACATTAAAAAATAAAAATGCGACAAACGCGGTGGCGGAAAACGCCGAAATTATTTACCAAGATTTACTGCAAAACCTGATTCCGATTATGGCGGCGATTGATACAATGCCACGCAATACAAATGAACACCCACTGTGGCGGGCATTGGGCGGAATTATGGACGAATATTCACGCAACCCATTTGCATTGGAAAAATTGCGTCGGTGCATAAAATTGGATTCAAATATTTCAAACAACGTGACAAATTACATCGCCCGCGCAAATCGATTATTGCAATATTTAACATCAACCGAACCGGACGGCATTTTGGCATCAACATTTACAGATGGCCTGCTGGGACAATCTTTAACTTTTTTTAACCAGGCCCAACAACTGGCAACCACGGGTGATTCAATTTGAAATTAAACGCTGAACTTGTTCGTCAAATATCTGCATCCCGCCAAGAACCAGATTGGCTGACCGATTGGCGACTGGCTGCGTTTGCCACATGGAAAAAAATGGTTGAACCCCATTGGGCCGAAATCGATTATGACCCAATCGATTATGACTCTTTTGACTATTACGCGACACAACGTGAAATTGATAATTCTGAATTAGCGGAAACATATAAAAAAATGGGACTGCCGGAATCAGAACAACGTGCATTATTGGGCATGGCGACCGACACAATTATCGACAGTAAATCTGTGCACACATCATATCGTGACGAATTAGAAAAATTGGGAATTATATTTTTACCTTTTTCCGTGGCGGTGCAACAACACCCTGATTTGGTCAAAAAATATCTGGGGTCGGTCGTGCCGGCATCTGACAATTTTTTTGCGGCATTAAACGCGGCCGTGTTTTCCGACGGCACATTTGTATATATTCCGCCACACACAAAATGTCCCATTGATTTGGCCAGTTATTTTAGAATTGAAACCGCAAAAATAGGACAATTTGAACGCACACTGATTATCGCCGATACCGGTTCAGAACTCAGTTATATGGAAGGATGCAGTGCCCCACGTCGTCCCAACCACCAATTACACAGTGGCGTTGTCGAAATTATTGTTATGGATGACGCGTATGTAAAATATTCAACCGTGCAAAATTGGTATGCCGGAAAAACAAACAAAGACAAAAATATTGGCGGCATTTTGAACTTTGTGACAAAACGTGGCAGATGCGAAACAGGTGCAACATTGGATTGGACACAAATCGAAATTGGATCTGCCATGACATGGAAATATCCATCAACGATTTTGGCCGGAAATAATGCACATAGCGATTTTTACTCGTTAACAATAACACGCGGCGCACAACAATCAGACACCGGCACAAAAATGATACATATCGGAAATAATTCTGTATCAAATATCGTGTCATACGGTGTTGCATTGGATGCATCAAAACAAACATTTCGCAGTTTGGTAAACTTTACCGGTACCCAATGTACAAACGCATCAAAATGCGACACAACCATCATTGGGAACAACGCCACCGCGAACACAATCCCAACAATAATTCACACCAATAACACGAACAATCAATCGCACGAGGCCACAACCGGTGCAATCGATGCGGCGGCATTGCTGTATCTGGAACAATCGGGCATTGAAACGGATGTGGCAATCGCATTAATAATTGGCGCAACGGCAAACCCAATTATATCTAGATTACCAATGGAATTCTTGGTAGAATCAAAACAACTGATACAAATGGCAATAAAACAGGAATAACAAAAATGTTGGAAATAAAAAATTTATCTGTATCATTTCAAGACAAAACATTATTGGAAAACATCAATGTAAATGTTGCGCAAAATGCACGCCATTTGTTGACGGGGCACAACGGTTCTGGCAAAACAACATTGGTTCAAACAATTGCTGGCAACCCAGAATTTAATATCACATCCGGGCAAATTATATTTAATAAAATCGATATAACACATGAAACGCCGACAAAACGTGCATTATTGGGAATATTTTTGGGTGCACAAAATGTCCCGGAAATTCCGGGGCTGACCGTTATGTCTTTTTTGAAACACACAATGTCAGCACACGCTAAATTTAACACTGGTCATGATTTGCCAATGGACGAATTTTTGAAAAATTTAGAATCCGCATGCGAACAATTAAATATACCACGTGATTGGATGAACCGCGATATTAATGTTGGTTTTTCTGGTGGTGAACGCAAAAAATTGATGTTGTTACGATTGGTTTTAACACAACCCAAATTGGCAATTCTGGACGAACCGGATTCCGGCGCGGATACCACAACACAACAACAAATCGCCGACACAATACATAAAATGAATAACACAACATTTATTTTAATCAGTCACCAACAACGTTTTACCGACATGGTTAAACCAACAAACACAACAACATTAGAACACGGAAAAATAAAACAATAAAAAACGCGCTATATGCATGAAATCTAAGGAAAAAAAAAGGAGCAAACAACATGAACGGAATAATAATTTTTTGTGGTCTGGTTATATTATTATGGTTTGGTCGTTCAATATTAATACCATTATTGGTTGCAATATTTTTATGGTATTTGATAAACGCAATCGCGGCATATTTTCGCAAAATAATGCCATTTAGTTATTGTGAAAAAAAATGCCCACGATTTTGGCATGGATTTTTTAACATTGTATCAATACTGTTATCCGCATCCAGTTTAATGTTTTTATTTTATACATTTGCAACGCAAATTAACCCAATGTTTTCAGAATTCGTTGACCGTATTCCGGAAATACAAAATAAAATGACAACATTGGGCACATACATATTTAATTCATTGGGATTAAAATTCGATATAAATATGTTTCCAAACTTATCAGATATCGTAAAAACGGTCGGTACATCTGCGGCAAATATTGCGACATCTGTTGGTATGATTTTGATTTACATTTTATTCTTGTTTGTCGAACAAAGTACATTTCATGCCAAAATGAACAATTTATTTGAATCAAAATCTAAAACGAAAAAATTTGGATACATTGTTGAAAGTTTTGATAAAAACATGAAAAAATATTTATTCGTAAAAACATTTATCGCCGCCGCAACTGGCATTGGTGCATACATATGGTTACGCACAATCGGCCTGGAATTCGCGGGCGTTTGGGCATTTTTAGTTTTCATAATGAATTATATTCCAACAATCGGTTCAATTGTCGCATGCACACTGCCCATTCTATACGCATTAATTTCAAGCGATGCGTTACATTTACCAATACTGACCGCATCTGGTTTAATTATATTGGAAATATTATTCGGAAATATACTGGACCCCAAATTGATGGGAAAAACATTAAACCTGTCAACATTGGCTATTTTAATAAACTTGGTATTTTGGGGCGGCCTGTGGGGAATTGCCGGCATGTTTTTCAGTGTTCCAATTTTGGCGGCATTATTTATTATCACCGCGCAATTTGATTCAACGCGTTGGATCGCCGTATTGTTATCTGCCGACGGACAAATACCCGATAAAACCGAAGATTAAAATTTAACCTATATGCATAAAATCCGCCATTTGGCGGATTTTTATATACACACAAAAAACAGATATTATTGCCGTTTAATTATCGCCAATGCATTTTCCAAAATAATCCGCGCAGATTCAGAATCCAATTTTTCTTTTATATTATGCACCCTGACCCGACCCATTTGTTCCTGGGCCGACGCCGATGATAATGTTTCATCGATAAAACAAATCGGGACATCAATACGCGCCGCCAACGCATTTGCAAATTCGCGAACATTTTGTGTTGTTATCGACTCTGTTCCGTCCATGCGCAATGGCAAACCAATAACCACCCCCGACACATGTTCAGAATCAATAATCGCCACAATTTTTTGAATTAAATCATCCGCACCAGACGACAACACAACCGGCCGCACAAACACAATTTGATGCATTGGGTCTGATATTGCAATCCCGGTGCGTTTTGCACCCCAATCAATCCCAATCACACGCCCGGCGCGCGGAAAATCCTTGAAATCCGGCAAAATCATAGTATAATTCCTTTACTTTATAAATATAGGATTGAAAATGGCATTTAGCAAGCAACAATTACACAAATTCGCAGATTTAATTAGAATTGAAATATCTGACGAAAAATTGGAACAAATGAACATTGACGGCGTTATCGAATGGCTGGATAAATTACAAAAGATTGATACCCGCGGCGTTGAACCATTGTTAAACCCATCTGAACACGATTTACCAATGCGCACGGACGCGGTCACCGAACCCAATATGCGCGAAAAAATTTTGGCAAACGCCCCGGACAAGACGGGCGTTTCACGCGGATATTTTGCCGTACCCAAGGTTATGGATGCAGATTAAAAGGAAATTAAAATGGCAAAGAAATCAAATGTATTTTTGAAAACATCATACAATTATCATGCTGGAGAAGTCAAACCATGCGGTTATTTGCAGATTGGTGAAATGAGTGAATTTTTTGCACAAATTAAAAATGCCAAAATTCCATCTGAATCGTGTATAGCAGCAATATATACATCAATAGCATCAACAGCATTGACTATGCGTGGAAAAAACACACAAAATAATGCAGAAAAATTCATTGCAGAAGAATTCATTATTGATATTTATCCAACAAACCAACAATGCAAAATAAAAAATAAAGCCAATTGTCCAAAATGTATTGCTGCCGGCAAATGCCGTGATGAATTTGTTATAGATTTAATTGGTAAAAAATTATTCGCCGATAAATACAATGAAAAAACGAGATAAGAATATGACTAACAAAAACAGAAAATTTCGCGATCCAATGAAATATAAAACCGAAGAGGTTATGCGTGGCGGACTTATCGTAAAACATACGCGCAAAGAAAAACGCACAAAACGTATGACAGATGTATTACAAAAGATAGAGGCCCAAGGCCATTTGATGGACCATGAATTAAAAGCATTACGCGACAAATTCAATTTGCAAGATTATATTCCTGATTTTAATAAACCAGATTCAGAACACGTTTCACAATTCAAAACCGACTGTGCTGAGATTGTCGCAAAATACGATGTTGTTCTGTCAAGATTGGGTGCTGAATACACCGCCATGTTTTTAATTGCAAATAATATTGCGCGTCGTGGCAAATTATTGCACCCTGATACAGCAATTAAAAAACTTTATAAAATGCAACAAAAAGGCAGTATCCAAGCATATACACATATTATAAACAGCACAATCCCATCGCTGTCTTATTCTGCGGTTTCCCAACCTAACCTGCACTATTATTTACATAAATATTATGGTGTCACTTTGATGGATTACACAATGTATCAATATTGTATGGAACAAATTAATTTACATAAACAACGTGGTAAATATGGTACAAAAGATTTACAACATTATGAAAATTTGGTTAAAAAATTTCATGCCGCTGTTATTAACAACAAAATACAGCAACTGGACAACAGACCTTTTTAAGATATAAAAACAAAATAGGAAGAACGAAATGATTGATTTAACAATAGTGGACGCATTAAAGAAATTAAAATCGCGGGAAATATCTGCGACGGAATTGACACGTGCGCACCTGAACCGCATTGAAAAATTCGGGGCTGAATTAAATTGTTATATCACCGTCACACCTGAACGCGCACTCGCCGATGCGGCGGCGGCGGACGAACGTTATGCAAATGGCACACCACGCGTTTTGGACGGTATTCCAATCGCGATGAAGGATTTATTTGCAACACGTGGTATTCGCACAACGGCGGCGTCACGCATGTTGGAAAATTTTATCCCGGAATATGAATCCACAATTTCACAAAAATATATTGATGCCGGAACGGTCCTGTTGGGCAAGGCAAACCTGGACGAATTTGCGATGGGCACGTTTTCAAAAACTTCCTATTTTGGTGCCCCGGTCAGTCCATGGCAACGGACACGTAAACTTACCGCCGGCGGTTCATCGGGCGGAACAACATCGGCGGTGGCGGGGGGCCTGGCCATGGGTGGCACGGGTACCGACACCGGTGGTTCAATTCGTTTTCCGGCATCCATTACGGGATTGGTTGGTGTAAAACCAACATATGGTTTATGCTCTCGTTGGGGTTGTGTTGCGTTCGCATCCAGTTTAGACACCCCCGGTCCAATTGCGCGCACTGTCGATGATGCGGCGTTATTGTTATCAATTATGGCGGGCCACGACGACAAAGATTCCACATCTGCACCAAACCAAAACTTTCATGTATCGGGCGAACTGGAACCGATTTTGGGCACGGGCAAAAAATTACGCGTCGGTATAATCAAAGAATTCCAAAATGTTGAAATCTCACCCGACATGAAGCGCATATTTGATGCACGCATTAACGATTTGAAATCCAATGGTGCCGAAATAGTCCAGGTTTCAATCCCAAATATCTTGGACGCATTGGCGGCATATTACATTATTGCCCCGGCCGAGGCATCATCCAATCTGGCGCGATACGATGGCATGCGCTATGGTCTGCGTGTGGACGGTGACGATTTAATCGACACATATAAAAAGACCCGCGCCGCCGGATTCGGTGACGAGGTTAAACGCCGTATGATTATCGGCACGGCGGTGTTATCTTCGGAATCATACGATGTATATTTTATGCAGGCCGCACGTGTTCGTCGTTTAATCGCAAATGCATTCGCACGTGCATTCGAACAATGTGATTTAATCGTATGCCCGGCGGGTGCCGGCACCGCGATGCCATTGGATTCTGATTTATCACCATTGGAATATTATGCATTGGATTTATTTACGGTCGCGATGAATTTGGCGGGTGTCCCGGCGGTGAGTACCCCGGCCGGCATGGCGGAAAACGGTCTGCCCCTGGGGATGCAAGTGGTCGGTCGTCGATTTGATGATTTGCGCGTATTGCAACTGGCAAAACATATCCAGCAATTCAGCGGTGTTGATAATCGTCCAACAAAAATAATGGGGGAATAAAAAAATGCTGTATAACACAGCAATAAAAATGGTGGCCAGAAGTGGAATCGAACCACTGACACAGGGATTTTCAGTCCCTTGCTCTACCAACTGAGCTATCTGGCCATCCGTGAGAAGCATGTTAAAGTATAAAAAAACAAAAAGCAAGGAAAAATAAAAATGTTTACGATAAAAGGCAAATCAGGTGATTGGGAAGTAGTTATTGGTTTGGAAACCCATATCGAGGTTTTATCCAACAGTAAAATTTTCAGTGGCGCATCGGCAAATTATAATCCGACAATCGCCCCCAATACCCAGGCATGCATGGTCGATGTTGCGATGCCGGGCATGTTGCCGGTACTGAACGAATACTGTGTTGACCAGGCGATTAAATTCGGGCTGGGTATCAACGCGGAAATTTCCCGCATCAGTCGTTTTGCCCGCAAACAATATTTTTACCCTGACCTGCCCCAGGGATATCAAATATCGCAACCGGCGGATCAACCACCCGTTGTTGGCCGTGGATGGGTTGAAATTATCGGTGACGATGGCAACCCAAAAAAGATTTTAATTGAACGCGCACATTTGGAACAAGATGCCGGAAAATTAAAACACGATGTACATCCGACAAAATCTTTTGCGGACTATAACCGTACCGGGGTCACATTGTTAGAAATTGTAACATTTTTAGATGTAAAAAATCCGGAAAACAATTCGTTCATTTCGTCCCCTGACGAGGCCGAAAGATACCTGCGCAAAATTCGTGAAATTGCACGTGCACTTGGTGTATCCAAGGCAAATATGGAGGAAGGTTCCATGCGTGCCGATGTCAATGTATCTGTGCGTCGCGCAGGAACGAATACATTTAACGAACGTTGCGAAATTAAAAATATGGTATCGTTTAAATTTATTAAAACCGCCATTGAATACGAGGCAAAACGCCAAATAGAAATTTTGGAATCTGGCGGCACAATCGAACGCAACACCATGCGTTATAACCAAGGCGATGGAACGACATCTGTTCTGCGCAGCAAAGAAGACGCCCTGGATTATCGTTATTTTCCAGACCCCGATTTATTGCCGTTGGTAATAACCGATGACCGCATTGAACGCATACGCCGCACCATGCCCGAATTACCCGAGGCAACACGTAGCCGTTATATTGAAAAATATGGTCTGGCGGAATATGACGCGGCGCGACTGACCGAAACAACCGACATTTCAAAATGGTTTGATACCGCGGTTGGTGATAAACCTGAACGTGCAAAATCGATTGCGAATTGGATGATTTCCGAATTGTTTGCACATCCAGAAAATTATGATATTGAAAACGAAAAATCCGGTATGGTTGATGGCATGCGTATCATAACACCTGCGGATTTGGCAGAATTGGTTGACATGATATCTGCGAACGACATCAACGGCAAACAGGCCAAAGATATATTTATCAAAATGCTGGATGGGGAAATTGGCACACCACGTGAAATTGCCGACAAATTTGGCATGAAACAAATGACCGACGCGTCGGCCATCGAAAAAATCATTGACGATGTTTTAACCGCCAACACATCCCAGGTTGAACAATACAAATCTGGCAAGGTTGGGTTATTCGGATTCTTTGTCGGTGCCGTCATGCGCGCAACCGGTGGCAAAGCGAATCCGGGTGTTGTAAACGAAATTCTGAAAAAGAAGTTGGGATAAATTCATGTCTGATATTGTCGTATTTATTTCACCAAAATTTACCGTTGATGATAAGCAAAAAATCGCAGAATTAATGCGTATGCGCGAAATAAAAACCACAGACGATAGACGTAATGCGACCGTCGTTTTGGAACCTGTATTATACGACAAACAATCTGAACATCAATCAATAGTGATTGCCACAGATCCGAAAAAACCAACCGCAACATTGGCTGATATCGCCGAAAAAATTGTGGATGAAACCCGGGGACAAATTTTTAAATTAAAGGAAGATTTAATGGCAAATATACCAGAGGTCATTTATGCCACAATGCCAAATAAATCTCATCACCATAAAAATACATATCCCAAACAATCGTTATCCAGATTCAAAAGTGTGAATAACATTCGCAACAACAAATTTTTTACAAGAACAAAACATAAATAAAAAAGGAAGAAAAATGAAAATCGTGACTATTATTGAAGATAATCCGATCACCGGCGTTCGTTACGGCACGGTTGAAATTTCACAATACAACAATAACATTAAACGCCGCATCGACCGCTATACCAGATTACGCAACAACACACTACGCATGATTCACACACAAAAATACACACGGCATAAATAAAAATGTCATCAAATAAAAAATTCTATATAAAAACTTTTGGTTGCCAAATGAACGTCTATGATGGGATGCGCATCGCCGCAATGTTGGAACATCATGGTTTTGAACAAACAGAAAATGTTTCAGATGCCGACATCATATTATTAAACACATGTTCCGTTCGTGCCAAGGCCACCGACAAAGTTTATTCGGCATTGGGACGTATTCGTCGTGCAAAAAAGCCAAATGCGATATATGGAATTGTTGGATGTGTTGCACGCGAATCGGGCGCGGACGCATTTCGCAAAATCCGTGATTTAAACTTTGTATTGGGCCCACAAAGTTATCATAAATTACCAGAAATATTAAATGACCCAAACACAAAATTACTAGATATAAATTTGGGGGGACTCGAAAAATTCGATGAATTACCACCAATCACAAAATCGCCACATGTCGCATATATTCCAATCCAGGAAGGTTGTAATCATTGTTGCACATATTGCATTGTCCCATACACACGTGGTCCCGAAATTTCACGACCATACAACGATATTTTGGCAGAAATCATGCATTCAGCAACCGTTGGCGCAATTGAAATTTGCCTGCTTGGACAAAATGTAAACGGATACAAATATACCGACGAACACGGCAAAACATATCGCCTGTCGGACATAATCCGTGATGTCGCCAAAATCGATTCGGTAAAACGAATCCGTTTCACATCCAGTTATCCAACAGAAATGACCGACGATTTAATCGACCTGTTTCGGACCGAACCAAAATTATTACCATTTTTAAATATGCCGATTCAAAGTGGTTCTGAACACATATTACAACGAATGAACAGACCTTATGATTTAACCGGGTACATGGATATAATAAATAAATTCCGCACCGCGCGCCCCGACATACAAATATCATCTGACTTTATTGTCGGTTTCCCGGGCGAACAAGACGACGATTTTGAACAAACAATAAACATCGCGAAAAATGTTCGTTTTATAAATTCTTATTCATTTAAATATTCACCGCGCCCACATACCGCCGCGGCATTAATGCCGGACCAAATACCAGAAAACATTAAATCTGAACGTTTGATAAAATTGGATTCTGTATTAAATGAAATTCAGCGCGAATTTAATTTATCTTGCATTGATAAAACATTTCAATGTTTATATGAAGGCGTGGACAAAACCGGCACACATCATATTTATCGCACACCGTACATGCAACCATGTATTGTTTCAACAGAACAACCGAAAACATTGGCAAATATAAAAATCACATCTGCAAACAAATCATGTTTGCATGGAAAAATTATCGATTAAAATGCAAATCTGATATTACCGGAAACCTTGGCGGTCCAACCAAACTCCGTATCCAATGCACCAATTGATACCGCGCCACCAATTTTATCCGCGACCGTCCATATACCAATTCCAACCGATGCGTCCAAATACCCGTTGGAATTTATACCGGTGCGCAAAAAGTAATCATATGAAACGCCGTCCATAAAATATTTGAACACAACATCATTTCCAACACGCAAAAATAAATCATTTTGATTTTCATCTATAACCGTTTCATTTGTCATACCAACACCAACAAACGGCGACAAAACCAACCCAGATTCAAAATTAAATTTTGCACCGAAATCGGCACCCGCATAAACACCAAACGCATGTGGATTATCAACAACACCACCATTTGAATCGACAACATCATCACACCGTATATTTGCGAAACTGAATCCGCCAACACCGCGCAAGAACAACATTTCATCAAACGCGTAATGCAACCGCACATTTCCACCATAGATATCAGATTTAAAACCACTGACCGAATTTTCAAAATCACCACGATATGCATAACCGGAAACACCCACAGATAAATTTCCAACGACCCCCATCCCAGAATTCAATTTCAACCCCAATCCACTGAAATCGCGTCCCGTGTAATATTCCGGTGCAACAGACAAAAATAATTCATCTGAAAAATTATACATCGCAGCCAATTCCGTCTGATTTATCATCGACATTGGACGCAACAACATACGCGGATTATTTTGCACACCCGTGGTTGCGATGCGAATCTGTTCCTGTGCGGCGGCCTGTGCTTGGGTATATTGTTGCGAATAAACCCGCCGCAAACATTTCCCAGATTCCCCAACACAATCAACCCAATCATAACTATATGTATTGGACGGCGACGAACCCTCGATAGTTACCAAATTGTTTTCAGGATACAAACTGCGCACACGCATAATTTTATTTGAATCTGTATGCACGGATAAATATTCATCCGTCAATTGTAATTTTACCAAATTCGTTGGTTTTAAATTAACATCAATATCACCATCAAAACCCGAATCTGCAATTAAATTAAACGGTGCAAACCCATACGTTCTATCAAAAGTTAAATCTGCACCATCCGCCAACACATTATCCAATGCAGATAAATTATAATTTCCACCAACCGATATTCCAACATTTGAAAACGAACCAGTCGCCGGCAATGGATTTGACGGAGTAATCTCTAAATCATATGCAAACGCATCATGCGAACAAACCGCCCCACAACACAACAACACACAAGATGTCAGAAATTTATATTTCATAACAAATATTTTAATGTGCGCACAATAAAAATAAAGGAAAAAATTCCTAAATTTTTTCTGGGCATCCATACCTATGTAAAAACAAATGATTATTTGATAACATCCAAATATCGACACAAAGAAAACAAAAAAACTCAAAAAGGAGAAAAAAATGAAAAAACTTGCTATTTCTACACTGGCCGTATTGATTGCATGCCCGGCATTTGCTGGCCATCCGCATGACGGCAGTTCTTGGCAAATCGGTGGCATGGACCCATATATCGGCTTGCGTGGCGGTATCGCATACAACAACACAAACTATCGTTTCTTGGGCACCAAAGAATCATTAACAGATGTGACTTTCCAAGGCCGCGTTGCGATGGGTTTGGAAATCGACAAACAATATCGTTCTGAAATCGAATGGTCTATTTACAGCAAGGCCAAAGATTCTTCCGAATTTTCCGGTTATAATGTTGATGTGAATACAAAACTGCAAACATTAATGCTGAACACATATATGGAGTTCGGCGGATACAGAATGATTCGTCCGTTCGCAGGATTGGGTGTCGGCGCCGGATTTACCGACATTGAACGTTCTGGCATTGACATCGTTTCAAAATCCAAAGACAAGGCCGGTCTTGCCGCCAGTGCAATGTTAGGTATGACATTTGACATGGAATATTTCGCCGTCGATGTTGCCGCACGTTATACTTATGTTGATGCCGTATCCGGCTTGCATAACTTTGGTGGCGATTTAGGCATCAGATTTATGTTCTAATAAAAAACAAACAAAAAAATCAAGATATGCTTTCCCATACATTTCATAATGTATGGGTTTTTATATATAAAAAACACCCGATTTTCATCGGGCAGATTTTTACAACACAAAACAAAATTATAACCGTGCCAACGCAACCTTGTTCAATAATTCCGATTCGATATCGGTCAATAACGATGTCATACCCTGGTTAACTTCTTGGTCTGCAATCATGCGTTCAATCAATTCAATCAACTGCATACATTTTTTAACAATATCTAATTCGATTAAACCTGGATTTAAAATATTTGCATTAAATACATTTTTTTCATCACGCGACATAAAATACCGTTCGGCGATTTTATCGACCCAATCATCAATATCATTACCCAATCTATCATACAACAAATGACGCGAATAATCATCTGTTGCCCAATGATTTATTTTGCAAGAATATTTTAATGCAATTAAATGTTGTAATAATTCATACATATTTTTACTCCTTTGGTTGATACATAAAAAAAGTTAATCCAACCAAAACATAAAAACCAACAAGATAAAATTCTCGTGCTATATGCATAAAATTCGGCATTTTGGGCAATCATACCCATCGCAAAACAAATAAAACAATATAAAATAAAAATGTATTTCATATAACAACCAAAGGAGAAAAAATATGAAAAAATTTATCAAAATAATATCTGCACTTGCATTAGTATTCACCATCGCCGGATGTGCCACAAATGATTACGGTCACAAAAGACACAACGATAACGAATTCCAAGAACAAAGCACACAATACAACAAAAAAAATTGCCAACACAAAAAATATTACAACAATCGTTCTGACAAAATGTATTCAAAAATGTACACCCGCAACAACCATGGCGAGGCATCCGAAATTGGATATGTTAAATTCTATGACATCGACCAAGGCGTAAAAATGGTTGTAAATGTCGATCATTTACGCGATGGGGTGGATTACACAACAAAAATCTATCAATGCAAAGACGCCCGTTGCACAAATCCGGACACATGTTGTCGCGAAACAACGATGGCGTTGGAAATGCCATTGACCCGCAAAAATAAAATGAATCCAAAATTACAAGAAACATTTATCATCAACAATGTGAACGCAAAACAATTACAAGGCGCAACAATATTCTTTGAACGCGACCGTGGTTATCGTGCCGCATGGGGATTCATTGATTAAAAAAACATTAACAAAAACAACGGTCGCAAACGCGACCGTTTTTTATTTCATAAATAATTTCCTGATTAAATCCATCGGTATTATCAAAAACGCCAACACAAACAACACACACCATTGTGCAAGTGTCAACGGCACAACCTGGAATATCGCGCCACCAAATTGAACAATCGCAACCGTTCCACAAACAATCACCGCCGCAATCAATAAAAACGCCGGATTTTTTCTAACACCACGCAGCAAATGAACATCATCTGCGCGGACATTAAACCCATTAAACGCCGCAATCAACATAATCAACGCAAATCTTGCCGTCAAACTCACAGCATCATTATCACCAAAAATATGTTGCACACACGGGACAAACAACAACCCAAATATCAAACCAAATTCAACACATGCGGCAAATATACGACCACCTACCCCACCGGCAAACAACGATGCACCTTTTGGTTGTGGCGAAACATTCATATATTCCGGTTTCGCGGGTTCCGCACCAAAAGCCAAAGAATTCAAAGAATCCATCACAATATTTATAACCAAAATTTGCACCGCCACAAATGCCGGCACAACATACACAATCGGATAAACCAAACTCAATATAACCAACATGATATTTATCGGCATTTGAAACATTAAAAACTTTGTAATATTATTTAAAAATGTTCGTCCGAATAAAACCGCATCTGCAATAGACACAAAATTATCATCAGTAATAATAATATCACCGGCCTCTTTACAAACATCGGTCCCCGACCCCATCGCGAAACCAACATCTGCGCGACGCAATGCGGGTGCATCGTTTGTTCCATCCCCGCACATACCGATACACAAATTCATTTCTTGGGCAATTTTAACCAAACGCAATTTGGTTCGCGGCACCGCACGCGCCACAACTTTTATTTTATATAAATTTTTCTTGATATCCGCGTCCGTCATAGAATCCAATTCACGCGCAGTCAAAACCACATCATCTTCTGTTTCAACAATTCCCGAATCAACACCAATCGCACGCGCCGTATCCAGATTATCACCCGTCATCATAATCACATGAATGCCGGCATTATGCATACGCGCAACGGCCGACGGCACCTCGCGTCGAACATCATCACGAATCGCCACCAACGATATTAAGTTTAAATTATTCGGCAATTTTGCATCCAATGTTTTACCAACTCCATACGCCATTGCCACCATGCGTTTTGCCTGGCGCGCATTATCACGAATTATGGCGGCAACCGCAGATTTGTTTATTTTATGCGCAACACCATTAACATCGATGTATCCAGATACATGTTCCAAAATCATTTCCGGCGCGCCCATATACAAAACAAATTGCTTTTCATCTTGGCGTCGCACAACACGCACCGCAGAAAATTTATTCGCACTGTCGAACGGAATTTTATCTAGTGTTTTTATCTCGCGCAGAACCGTCCGTACCAATTTTGAATTTTTATCCAATCCGGATAACAACGCACGTTGCGTACTGGTTCCACCAACAATTTTACCGGTATCATCCCATGCCGCCCCGGTATTAAACAAAATATTTGCAACAATAAACCGCGATACCGGCAACACAGAATTAAAATCAACCTGGCTGCCATCGCCCAAATAATTTGTTATCGGAATCAAATTACCGTATGTCAGTGTACCTGTTTTATCCGTACATAAAATTTGAATATTTCCGGCCTCAGGAATTTTATGAGTATTTTTTGCCAACACATTATGCCGTATCATATTTCGCGCATTTTGCGATATAATCATCGTAATAATAAATGGCAATCCTTCGGGCACCGCCGCAACAACAATTGTTAACGCGACAATCATCGCATCCAAAATTTGGCGCAAAACATTCATCCAACCCGTGGCCCAAAACGCATGCAAACCACCGACCGCGGCAATCGAATCCATCAACAAAACACATGCCACAATTGCACCACCAATATAACCAAATTGTCCGATACGCGTTGCCAATTTATCTAATTTAATATCTAAATCCGTTTTGACTTCGTCAATATTGCGCATGGCTAACAAGGTTTTTGCATTTTCCGTGTGCACACCGATTTTACCCACAACCATATAACATTCACCACTTTGCACCGTGGTCCCGGAAAACAATAAATCGCGTCCCACATAATCATCTGCGGTAATATGCGCACACGGATTATATTCAAATCTGGGTGTTGGTTCTTTTAAACACTCTTCTGATTCACCATTTAACACAGAATTATTAACATGTATTGCGCCATGGATTATATATCCATCCGCCGGTATTGTTTCCCCAGATTGTAAAAACACAACATCACCAACAACAATATCATCGGTATTTATTCGCCGAATTTTACCATCACGCACAACAATGGCATACCGCACCGCCGTTTTATTTTTCAAATCAATAGAATATTTTTGCGCACGCAACTTTGTTGCCGTCCCAATCACCCCCACAAACAACAACACAACACCAATACCAATCGGTTCCAAATATCCACCGGCCCCAAACATCGCCAAAACCAAAAACACAACCAATAAACCCAACAAAATCAAATTTATTTTGTCACGGAACACATCCAATAAAAATTGCCATGCGGTTTTGCGTTTTACCCCCGGTATAATATTTGCACCATATTTTTTGCGACTGGCCGCGACCTGGGCCTTGGTTAAACCAACAAATTTCATTAATAAATCCTTTGATTAAATAACCCATATATTGTATCACAAAACACCGTCCCACCCCAAACACAAATATAAAAAAACGGGCGGTGCGGTTTCCCACACCACCCGAAAATAGAACTTCTAAGATATTACCCTTAAAATTCTGCGCCCGTCAAATCAACACCGCGTGACGAAAATATTTCGACCAAATCCACCGGTTGTTCTTCTTCGCGCCGCATACGCACACCCAATGTCCCCTGCGCAAAATTTAATTTTTTCTTATTTTCTGTCATTTTATGCCTCTTTCAAAACATCTCTCTGACAAGACCGAATTTACACTAATAAATTCTTTTTGTCAAGTATTTTGTTCTAAAAAAACTTTATTCACAATCCAAACAATCTTCTATATCTGCGTCACCATCGGCCACAACCGCAATCGGCACAACCTTGCCCGGTTCGGTATAGTGCGTTTCTTTGACGACACGCACACGGCGATTTTCAGCATTTGGCACACCATCGGCGGTTTTAACCTTTAAATCTTCTTCACCCGCAGAAACCGCGACAATCTGACTGGCCGGGATACCATACCCAATCAACATTTTTTGCACGGCTTCGGCACGACGACCACCCAACGCATAATTATAACTGTTGCTGCCGGCGGTATCGGTATGTCCAACGACAGACACCTTGATATTTTTATTATTCTGGGTTGCCGTTGCCAATTCGCGGATTAACGCATCATATTCTGGTTTAATAATAGCCTTGTTAAAGTCAAAGTGCACTTCAAAAATTTCTTCCATAACATGCTGGGTTGGTTCCAACGGAATCTGTTGCACCTTGATAACTGCGCGTTCATCATTTGGGCGCATAGCATCCAAACGATCGTTTATCGCCTTGATTTCGGCACGCATAGCCATCATCATATTGATAAATTCATCACGGGTCACCAATTCTTCACCCAATGTCGGCAATTCATTTTGCTCACACGGGCAAGATTCCACCGGCATCGCCCCAGATTTATTTTCCGGCATTTCAATTATCACCGGGGCACCCGTATTGCAATCGCAACGCGAACCCGACGAATGATTTACCGCCACGGTATTACCACTGTTAGAAACCTGTTTATCGCCACCATAAATATTTTGATTAAACACCATTGGTGTTTGACCCACCGGCACAGTTTGCACCAAATTACCCGGCACACTGACATTATTCACAATAACGATACCATCACGCGGATACGCCACGCCCGCCGCCGCATTCATCGAACGTGTTTCCGGATAAAATGCACGATTTTCTATTTCAATCGATGCAGGTTTTGCATTTTGTTTTGCAACGCGACATCCACCTTTTTTGCAATTACGCAACACATCCATCGCCGCAATGAAACGGTCATGGCATTGGTTTGCGGTTTCCATTTGTCCGGTTGATGTTGCCGACAACCAACAATCAAATTTTGCCTGGGCCTCGGCCGCGACATCAGGCCGCGTTTCGGTTGCATCGTTTTTAAATTCATCAATCATATCGTTATAGGCCATCGCCAACATTTCGCCATCCGTCGCCCCAACCGGCCAATTAGAAATTGTTTCCGGGAACGGTGTTTCACCCGAAAATGCGGTCACGGCCTTTTGTGCGAACAATTCACCCATTTCCGGATAACCCGATGTACGCGCATTATAAATTGCATACGAACGATAATTCATCGCCAACTGATTCAAGAAAGAATCTTGATGTGGTGCCGAATAGACATCCAACCCTTCAACATAATCGACGGTTGGCGTTGACACATACTCGCCATTATTCGACCCGGCGCACCCAACCAGCGCAACAACCGAACTAATCACAAATGCACGTGAAAAAAATTTGTTTAACATACCAAGACCTTCCTTTTGTAATAAACCTTTATGTGAAATATTATACTATTTTTTTGCCCCCCAGTAAAGCAGAAAAAGAAAACCAATCAACACATAAAGAAACAAAAAATTTCAAAAAAATAATGGTACAGATGCGCAGTCGTTTATGAGTGCAGTGTACAAGTGCTACATAAACGAATAAACGACAAGCAGATGTGCTATTATTTTTTATTTATCTAAAAGTTGGATTACGGTGGGGGCTAAACTCCCCACTCCCGACAACCCACCACCACTGCCGGTCAGGTTGCCAATGGCTTCATACACGGCACCGGTGTTTTGCGATTGTCCGGCCCCAGAAATAGTTTGCTTTACAAAATTAGCATACGCTTCGCGATTGCGGGCGGTAATTTTTTCAGGCGCACATTTATCGGTTTTTTCCATCATTTTTATAAACATATCGGCCTCGCCCACCAGGTAATCTTCCTGGGTCCAATCCAGCGCGCCAAATATTTTATATATATTGGATTCATTTTTTTTCTTGGAATCTGCACATTGCGGGTCAGATAAATCCGAACAATATTTAACCGTTTTAACCCGTGGATATCCTTTCCAAATAGTTCCTTCTTCATCAAACACAGGCATACATGGTTCTTGACCGATGGCACGCGCCTCGGCAACCTCGATATCCCACCCAGAATCATTTCCACACGGTTTATCACCGGCCATATCTTTGGCAGATTTTGCCCCAGTTTTGGCGTATTCTTTGACGATATTGTCGACCCACGTACTTTCTGTGCTTGATGGAACACATTCGGCCTTTAACTCTTCGGTTTGTTTTTTCAATGACGCAACATTAGACACCAATCCAATCACCCCCGGCAACAGTGACCCCGATGTGATAGTTTCCAACCCACTGGTCTCCTGTTTTTTTACCGACGATGCCTTTTTAACCGTGACATTGGCGGCACCGGCGTCACCACCGACACACATTATTATCGCGACAAAAAATGCAAAAAATTTTCTCATCTCCGTTAGACATATTATACCACAAAAAAAGGCCCACTCAAATATAAAAATTGCATTTTGGTTTATATTATGCAAAAATGCGGTTATGGTATCGAATAAAAGAAATTTTATTATATTTTCAAAACATCGGCGCCTGACCCGCATTTGGCAATTTATGTTCACCGGATGGGGACTGGTAATGGTTGCGGCATTGGTGGCGGGTGCGGTATTTACCAAACAATTATTATGGACGCCGATATCGGCAATAAACATGGTTGACATAACCAGTAACCAATTCAAAATGACAAACGCAAATTTTGCCGGCATTGATAAAAATGGCGAACCATTTACAATCCATGCAAAAACCGGCCGCCAAGAATATAATTCGCCGGACATAATATATATGGATGTGGTCAATGGCACAACGGTGCGTTTTGCCGATGGCCAACGCATTACCGACAAAATTCGTGCCAATCACGCCGAATATAACCAGGCAAAAAACAACCTGAAATTATATGGCGATGTCCATATTGATTCCAGTAACGGCGACAAAATAACAACATCTGAAATGGTGATAAAATTATGAAACAATCTGTATTACGCGTTGAACATTTATCAAAAAACTATGGTGCACGCACGGTCATTCGCGACATATCCATGATTGTACACCAGGGCGAATCCGTGGGTTTATTGGGTCCAAATGGCGCGGGAAAAACAACGGCATTTTATTGCATCACGGGCCAGTTAAACGCGACATCGGGTCAAATATTCCTGAATTCCCAGGATATAACCCACCTGCCGTTTTATCAACGGGCGCGGTTGCACATTGGTTACCTGCCCCAGGAAAACAGTGTTTTCCGCGGACTGACCGTGGAACAAAACATCATGGCCATATTACAGGTTGTCGAACCAGATAAAAAAACACGCACTGAAAAATTAGAATCATTATTGCGCGAATTTTCAATCGAACACCTGCGACACAGTCCGGCAACGGCATTATCGGGTGGCGAACGCCGTCGCGTTGAAATTGCACGCGCATTGGCGAACGATCCGAAATTTATTTTATTGGACGAACCATTTGCCGGCATTGACCCAATCGCCGTGAACGAAATCCGTTCATTGGTATCACAATTAAAAGACCGCGGTCTGGGCGTGATTATTACCGACCACAATGTGCGTGAAACATTGGGAATAACTGACCGCAGTTATGTTTTACACGACGGAAAAATATTAAAACACGGAACCGCACGCGAAATCACCGCCGACCCCCAGGTTAAAAAAGTATACTTAGGCGAAGATTTCACAATGTAAAAAAACGCCGCCAATCTGGCGGCGTTTTTATTATTCACCTAAACCTTTTAATATTGTGGCATATTGTACTTTTTTGCAATCATCCGACGGATTCTCACTACACACATCCCGTAAACTTTTCAACATTGAAACAACGCTGTCATAACGCGCTTTGTCCGCATCTTGTTTAGAATTTTTTAATTCTTTTAATTGCGAAACAAATAAATCATCACCACTCAATGCCTTTTGCCCCATGACGGCACCACCAATCATTTTATTTCCAAACAATTCCATTGCGCCAACACCAACACCCGCGCCACCGACACTGCCCGCGACGGTTGCCAATGTGCGCGCAGTTTTTTTCGCATCCAAAATCCGTTTTTCGACCAATGCCTCGTCAACCCAACTGCCACAGGTAATATTTGTTCCCATTTCAAAATATTTCGTTGGCATATCAGACATATTTACCCGTCCATCATTTGAACGCAATCCAACCAAGACCCAACACACATTATTTTCCGGGTTTTCGACATCTTCGACCATTGTGGAATAATTTGATGTATTGCTGAATTTTGACGCCCAAACGAAAGTATTACCCATACCCCAACCATTGTTAGACATACATGCCACGCGTTCTGCATCGCGTGTATCACGCGGTGCTTCATCCGCCGGCACAGGCGTATCGGGCGCCGCAACATTTTCGCCCAAAAATTTCAAACTGGATTTAAAATCATTTAAATGCGCGGTTCCAACCGTTGCACGCGGTGCAATCGACGCGCGCGATGCATCACCGCGACCCGCGGCATTTGCCGCACATACAACCAACATACACACAAAAAAACATAATAATTTTTTCATTGTTATATCTCCCCAAAAATTTTACCGAACACCAACCCGAAATTCATCGCCCCAGTTTGCGACACTTTGCCCACCAACGGTGCACATAACATCGTCAAAACCACTTTTAACCTGATTCTTTTTCACGACATTTGATGTGATAATTCCGCCGGCGGTTCCCAACACCACACCCGCAATAGAATCCGATGCCAACCGTGCATAGTTAAACTCACCCGTATTTGCTGTTTTCCAAACCGACGCACCACCCGCCAAAGAATCACGCACCGCAATTATACCGTTCGCCAAAATTGTCGCAGACAAATCCGCCGGGACATCTTTCCATGCATCCGGATATTTTTGTAATGCCACACTAATTGCACCCATAATTTGTTGACGCTGTGAACGCAATAACATCTGGTCTTTGCTATTGCTATTACAAATTTGTTTTGCCGCATCTAATTTAGATTTAATATCTGTATCCGTCACCTTGGCCGACAACGCATCCAACGCCTTGATTGTTGCATCGTCACAAACGTCCCCCTTATAAATCACAAACATATACACCGCACGCAGATAATTACTTGAATAACTATCTTTACCTACCGCCGAATGAAACGATTCACCCATGGATATATGTGCACAACGTGATATTGCCTTTCCATCATCCCTATATTTACACACCGGCACATCAGCGTCTTGCAACAATTTATTCACCGTATTCACACGTTTTTGTGCCAATTCCGCATTATGTTGTGAATTACCCGTTGAATCCGCCGAGCCAATTAATAAAACCGTTTCGATATCCTTTGCATTTGCCTTTAATTTATCGATAACATTTGTCTGAACTTCTGTTGCACACACATCTGGAATATCACTTTTATCATTATCAAAATAAATCGCATAATCTGCTTTAATCCCGGGTTTAACATCTGTGTCATAAACATACCTCCTACCTTCATCAGTTTCATAACACTGGGTCCGCGCATCCACCGCGGCATTGGCCCCCGCGACAAAAAACATCCCGGCAAAAAATACTGCAAAAATCTTTTTTAACATTAAAATCCCTCTCACATTTCAATACAAACATTATACCACAAATCCCCCAAATCACAAAACGATATTTGCGTTTATAAGTAAAAACTTGATTTTGTCGGATTTTATAATATAATTTACCACGCAATTCGGTTTTGGATGCATAGCTCAGTTGGTAGAGCAACTGACTCTTAATCAGTGGGTCCAGGGTTCGAGTCCCTGTGCGTCCACCAAAAAATAACCCCGCGTTTTGCGGGGATTATTTATTTCTTCAAATAATTTACCGGATTATATGCGCGCGTTCCCTTGCGAATTTCAAAGTGCAACTGGGGCGCATCAACCTTGCCCGTCTGTCCAACGGCACCAATTTTTTGTCCGACACGCACCGCCGCACCACGCCGCACCGCCATCGAATCCATATGTGCATACACCGTCATCCAACCGTCACTGTGTTGAATTATAACCAGGTTCCCCATCCCTTTGACTTCATTTCCGGCATACGCCACCAATCCGTTTTCTGCCGCCAAAACCGGCGTGCCACGTGCCGCCTTGACATTTATACCATCGTTAAACAGCCCATTTGATTTTGCGCCATACCCCGATAAAATCTTGCCCCGCACCGGCCAAGAAAACCGCGACGACGACCGCGCCACCATTTTTTGCGTACCACCCCCGTTTCCGGATTTTTTCGCGGTGGTATTTTTCGCATCTGAGGTTTTATTTGTTGTGTTTGTTTTTTTCGCCACATCCGTTTTAGTCGCGGTTTTTGTGTCCGCCTTTTTCGCGTTCACCTGTTTCACATCTGATTTTTTAACCTCGGCTTTTTTCGCATCCGTCTTTTTTGGTTCAACCTTAGGTACAGATGTTGTTTTCTTTACCTCTGCTTTCTGGGCCACCGTCTTTTTCGAATCCGCCCCAGGCACCGATTTCGTCGCAACCGTTTTTTGACCAGGCGTACTTGTTGATTTTGTATTTTTTACCACATCGACCTGTTTTTTGTCCGGTTCAACCGCCGCACGCGCCGACACATTTTGTGACACATTTGCAATATCAGGCACCCGTAATTTTTGTCCAACCGACAAAGCAAACGGCGCACCGATTTTATTCATAACCGCCAAATCATTTACCGGCACCGAATATTTACGCGATAACGAATACAATGTATCACCCGCCACAACGGTAATTTCACGCACCGGCGCCCGCACAGGTTTTGACTCCGATTTTTCCGACGTTTTTTTCGTCGTTTTTACATCTGACGTTTTTATTGTTTCGGTTTGCTTTGGTTTTACATCTGGTTTTTGAGATGTTTTTTCTTGGACATTTTCGCGTGGCGCAACCACCAAATCATCGGTTTTATAATCAGGTATCATCAAATCATCAATGTTATCATCCGGCGCAAATCCATATTCATCCCGCCCTTGCGCCGGCGCATTTTCCGCCACCGCATTGTCCGTCACATCATCCGCCGGCATACCCACATCACGTGCATCAACATCGGTATCTTGGGCGGGCATCATATAATCATCGGCGGGCGAATACAAAACATAATCTGCATCGGTAATATCGCCATTTCCATATTCAGATGCCGACGCATACATGCCATAGTCCGCAACCGCGGTTTTATAAATCTCACTATCTGGTTCCGCCAACAATGTCGGATATCGTGATGAAATAAAATCACCAACATCGTCCGGAATGGACGCAATCCGCGGCTGTAAATCACACGCAGACAAAAAACCAATAAATAAAAATGCACAAAAAATTTTCTTCACAACGGAAATTATACCATATTTTTAATCACGACGCATGAATAAAATACTCAATTCAAACAACCCCCACATTGGCACCGCCAACAAAATTTGCGACACGACATCCGGTGGGGTTAAAACCGCGGCAACAACAACCAAAACAATAATCGCATACCGCCGCATTGCAATCACTTTGCCACGCGATAACACACCGATTCTGTTCAATAAAATCATCAATATTGGTAATTGAAACGCGATACCAAAAACCCGCAACAACCGAATCGCAAAAGACAAATAATCACGCACCGCCGGCAAAAACACCGCCGGCACCGGGGTATTCTGATTTAACTCAATAAAAAATCCAAACACAGACGGAAACAAAATATAAAACGCAAACGCCGCACCAATTAAAAATAAAATCGGTGACGCAATCAAAATTGGCCAAATAAAATTTTTTTCTTTTTGTTTTAATCCCGGGGCGACAAATGCCCATACATGCCACAATATAACCGGCAACGTAATCAATATTGCAATCGTTCCCGCCAAAGACAACCGTATCATCAAACCGTCGGTAATACCATTATACAATAAATTTCCATGCCAAATTTTCAACAATGGCGCACTTAGAAATTCTAATGCCCATGGCGCAACATACCATGCACACACAAACGCAATTAAAAAAATAAAAACACACCACAAGAATCGCCGACGCAATTCAGAAAAATGTTCCATCAAAGTCATGCGTTTATTTTTCATTTTTTAATTTTCTGGCGCCCCGCCCGTTTTGGTAATTTCACCGAAAAATCATCCAACATATCGCGCGTTGTTGTGTGAATAATTTCATCAATCGGTTTTTCCAAATCAATCTGGGTTGTGATTTGTTCCGACGCATCCGTAATTTTCCATAAAACCCCGCGAATATATTTTACCGCGCGCGCACAAAAACGTGCAACATCGGGCCAATATTTAACCGGCACAACCAAAATTGCGACCAAAACGATTACTAAAAATTCAGCCCCACTGATACCAAACATTTTTAATCATAGAACGCGTCACCGCCAGAATTACTGACCGTTTTATGACGCGAAATTTGAAAATAATTTTTATCAAAATCTGTTTTTGTTTTTAAATTTTTGAACACGACATCCGTACTGGTCCCGGTGGCGTCGGTCACCGTCCAAGATTTTAATTTCACCGGCGATTTATCAAACACAACCGTCATGTGTCCCAACCCGCGATTATCACGCATATACATATTTAACGCAAATGTCGATTTACCGTCAAAAGTATCAGATACCACGATATCAGAATTTTGCAAATCAATATTTTTACGCACCAAAATTCCGGCGGGCGTACTGGTCAATGGGACGGTTGTAATTTGGTCCAACGATTTATCAAAAAAATATAAATCCGTTCCATCAGAAATCAGTTGAACCGGCGAATTCGTATAATCCAAACGCACGCGTCCCGGACGCAACATCGAAAACACACCACGCGCCACACGACCATTTGATGTTTGTATAAAATCGCCCTGCATCCCCGTCACAGAATTTAAATATTTTTCCGCAGACGTAACAAATTTTTTATCAACCGTGGCAAACGCCGGCATCATAAATACAGAACACAAAATAAAAACAAATAATTTTTTCATCTCTCACATCCCTTGGAACATTTTTATAACTTTATTTTTAACATTTTCCAAACTGTCATACACGACGGCGCCCGCCGCACACATGTGACCACCACCACCCAACTGTTCCGCGATTTTATTGATTGGCACATGTTTACTGCGCAAAGACACACCGATTTGATTTTCTTTTTGGTGTTTTAACATCGCGATAAATTCGACACCCTTAATCTGGCCCAACAAAGACAATGCCGTTTCACCGCGACCATCCAAATGTTTATATGATTCTGCATCCACAACCGCAACCGCCAAACGATTTTTGAAATAAAATTCTGCATCGGCAACGACACGTGCCTCGGTCTGGATTGTTTTGCGTGGTTTATTACTCAACAATTCTAATAATCTGTTTATCTCGATACCTTGGTCCACCAAATCACCCATAATACGCAACGAACGTCCATCCTTGGCATATTTGAAATTTCCGGTATCGGTCAAAATTGCCAACGCCAATAAATTTAAAACCTTGTCATCATATTCCCAATTTGCATCACGCATTATATCATATAACAAACATGCCGTTGCCGCCGCCGTATCATCATCAATACAGAAATTTCCAATTCTGGAATCATTTTTATGGTGGTCAATTTCAATTAAATATTTTGCCGCATCCAACATTGGTCGCGTTCCACCGATATTATTTACCGTGCCATAATCCAACAAAATTGCCAAATCAAATGGTTGTGATGCATCCACGTGTTCAAAATAATGCGCACGCCCCCGCAATGGCACATAACGCAGTGCCTCGGGCACATTGCCATCATAAACACACACACATTCTTTGCCATAATTTAAATAAATCAACTGATACAATGCCAACACAGAACACAACGCATCGCCATCCATATTTTTATGCGCAGACAGCAAAATCGTATTTGCCGATTTAATTTTTTCTATTAAAAATTGTGTTTCATTTTTCATTATTTACCAACCGCGATATCTTCCAGCATAAACTGGGCCGTGTGCCGTCCGTTATATTCGTTATCTTTTAATCGACCCAACATTGACATTGTAGTGTTTATATTTGCATCGTCCAGCAAAAAATCACCCACCGGTGTTCCAACCAAATTAAACCCGACAAAATTAACCGTTGTTCCCATTGATGTCCGCACCACCCCACGCAGATGTGCCCCATTTCCCATAACCGTTGCATATTGTAATTTTGCGCCATTTAACACCAATTCTGGTTCGGGGTTACCCTGGCCAAACGGGGCCAACACAGATAATTTTTGCACCAAACTCATGGTGGCGCCACTGGCATCCAACTCGGCATCGACAATAATTTCAGGCACACCGGGATTGTCGCCTAATTGTTGCGCCACAGATTTTTCCAAAAATTCGCAAAATTCTTCTTCTTTATCCGCCATCAAAGAAAATCCTGCTGCCGCCGCGTGTCCCCCACCCTCGGTCACGATACCGCGCGCCAACGCGTCATGAATAATGCGTCCCAAATCAACATTTGCAACCGAACGTCCCGACCCATTTATAACACCATCAATACGCGTCGCAACACAAGACGGTCGATTATATCGGTCTTTCAATCGTCCGGCAATAATCCCCATAACACCACCATGCCAATTATCGCCACATACGAACAAACTGCATTTTCCTTTTTTGCAACATTGTTCGGCTTGCTCGGTTGCACCCAACATAATTGCATTTTGAATATCAATTCTGTCGCGATTCATTTGGTCTAATTTTTCCGCCAGCGCACGCGCCACCAACGGATTATCGGTCAACAATAATTCCAACGCAGGTCGCGCCGAATCCAAACGTCCCGCCGCATTTAACCGCGGTCCCAACACAAACCCCGCAACATAAACCGACGCATGTTTCACACCCGCAACATCCATCAACACACGCAACCCCAGATTTTTACGCGCATCTAAAACCTTTAATCCGGTGGACACGAACGCGCGATTCAACCCCACCAATGGCATCGTGTCACAAATTGTCCCCAACGCGACCAAATCCAAATAATCCATCAAATTTATTTTTGATAATAATTCATGTCGCACATCATTTTGTAATCTGTCGCGCAACTCGCGATTTAATGCAACCAATGTTAAAAACGCAACACCAACACCCGCCAAATAATTCAACCCAGATGTATCATCCGCACGTTTTGGATTCACAATCGCCGCCGACGCAGCAGGTAAAATTTCATCAGGCGAATGATGGTCGGTCACAACAACCTGTAATCCACGTGCCACCGCATGTTTGATTTCATCGACACAACTGATACCGCAATCAACCGTCACCAAAACATCGGCACCATCATTTACAATTTCATCAACCGCCGCAATATTTAAACCATAGCCTTCGCCCTCACGGGTTGGAACATGCCAAATCGTATCAACACCCAACGCACGCAGATATTTTACAAATATCGCCGTTGATGTAATTCCATCGACATCATAATCGCCATAAACCGCAATTTTTTTATTCGCCACAACCGCATCGGCAATAACATGCGACGCCACATCCATATCATGCAACACATACGGGTCAGGCATATATTCGCGCACCGTCGGTGCCAAAAAACGTTCTATATCTTCCCGTACAGACATACCCCGGCCAACCAAGATATTACGAATCAAATCTTCGCCAAAATCTGTTTTTGCCTCAAAATCTATACTATCCATCATCACCCATGATTGTCCCATCATGGATTTATCAACTAACTTTTTCAATTTATACTCTTTTCTTATCGAGTATATTATAACTGAAAATTATTCAAATAGCAATGGCAGTATTCCATCCAATATTTTTCCGGCCGTCGGCACAGAATTTTGTGATGCGGTTCGCCACCCACCGGTTTCCGCCAAACCTTGGGGTTCGTCCAACACAACCATAATAATATATTGCGGTGCCTCGGCGGGGAAAATACCTACAAATGTTGTCATATTACGTTTTTTATCAATAACCCCGTTTATGCGTTTTTCCGCCGTTCCTGTCTTTCCACCAATATTTATCCCACTGATACGGGTTAATTTACCACTGGTTTCTTCGACAACACGCACCATATTATGACGCAACCGCGCCGATATTTCATCACTTAACACACGTGTCCCACGAACACGACCGACATCACGTTTTTGAATTGTTGGATACATATAAATTCCGCCATTTGTCACCGCATTTACCCCCAACATTAAATGCATTGGGGTCACGGCCACCGTATGCCCAAAAGACGCCGTTGCAACATCGGTAATACGCCACTTTTTTGGAAATATCGGATATTCTGTTTTACCAAAATCTAAATCCAACTTTTCATCCAAATGCAACCGATGGAAAAATTCAGATTGCGCCCCATCTGGAAATTGCAGTGCGATTTGCACACTGCCCACATTACAAGAATGAACCATAATTTCATCAACATTCATCCATGGCTGGTCATATTTAGACACATCATGAAATGTTGTCACATACCGACCACTTTTTGTGCGCAACACATATGGTTTTGCAACATAATATTTGCCACCAATATTATTTTCATACGCAATCGCCGTATTAAATATTTTGAACACAGACCCCATTTCCAACACATCACGCATTGGTTTAAACTTGCGATTTTCAACCGGATATGCCGACACATGTTCCGGATCAAAATCCGGCAAAGACACCATCGCCAACATTTCGCCCGTGCGCGAATTCATCAACAATCCCATTGCACCTTTGGCATGATATTTTTGCACGGCCTCGGACAATCTGGTATGGAATTGTTCCTGGATTCGTGCATCCAGCGACAATCGCAACGAATCATTATTTTCACGCAAATACGAATCGAATAATTTTTCTGCACCTTCTAATCCTTCGCCTTCTTTGCCGACAAAACCAACAACATGCGCAAACAGATTATGTTTTGGATAACGGCGCATTTGTTTAACCTCGACCTCTAACCCTTCTAATTTAGCATCTTTGATTTGTTTGCGTTCGGCATCGGTTGCATATTGTTTTAAATACATAAACTTTTTATTTTTCAAAATATCATATGCCGCCGCGACCGAATATTTATACGGAAAAACCTCGTGAATTTTTTGCGCAACCGCATCCATATCGCGAACCGCGCCAGGCCGCACCATAACATGCCCCGACACAACATTTTTCGCCAATTTTACACCGTTTCTATCTTCGATATCGGCACGAGTAATTGTCCAATCTGTTCCTAATTTTGCCTTGCCTGATGTCCCCGTTCCCATACATCCGTAATATAATGTCTTGGCAAAAAACACGCAAAACAACACACAAATCCAAAAATGCACAGACCGCAACCTGACGCGTTCAACATCGCGCCGTTTTGCGATGCGTCCACCAAATCTGTAAACATCTTTTCCTATTTCGAACATAAACTACTTCCTTAATGGCAAATCATCAATTTCGACATATTTTCTAAAACCAATAATTTCGACATGCGGATTGACCGTCGTCAACATACCCAACAAATATTCTGAATTTGTCATTGATTCAAATTTTGCTTGTTCCACCGCAATTTGTTGTTGGGTTTTGACAATTTCATCATACGTGAATTTCAAAGATTTGTGTTGTGTGCGATAACACACTTGCAACCCAACAATTAAAAATATAACACCAACCAGTGAACAAACACCAATTTTAAACATTTTTTGTTCTTCGTTCATATCCGTCATCCATACCTTTACGGATATATTCTATCATAAATTTTGTAAAAAACTAATCATAGAATTTAATCCAGAAAGTCTCCCCGCCCCCAAAGATAAATTCAACGAAGAAAATTCACCCAATAAATCCATTTTTTTTATTTCATCCGGTGTTTTTCCATCAACCATCGCAATCAATATTGCAACAATTCCACGAACCAATCCTGAATCTGCAACACCATAAAAATTATTTTCCACCCGACAAATTTCAACATGCGACGAACAACCCATAATCTCGTGACAAGACGCGCCCGCCGGCACATTTTGCAAATGCATACCAAAATCCATCACGGCATCCAATTTATCCGCCGGATTTTCCAACATTGATAAAATATTTTTCATCTGAACATATGTCATAAAAATCACCATCCATGTGATGTTAAATCCAACTCTATACGCGCTGCATCACTCATTCGTGACAAATCCCACGCAGGTTCCCACACCAATTTTACATCAACATTTTCCACATCCGCAACATGTGCCACGGCATCTTTGACCTGCATTACTAATTCATCCATCATGGGACATGTGGGACTGGTTAGCGTCATGGTAATCACAACATTTTTATCATCGATTTTTATATCATAAACCAACCCCATATCCCAAATATTCACAGGAATTTCCGGGTCAAAAACTGTTTTCAATGCATTTATAATATCATCACGATTTATCATATTTTTATTTCACTATCTTATTCATAACCGACAAAAATTTATCTGCATCTTGACGCGTATTCCACGGCCCAACCGACACACGTATTGAACCATCAATACCCAATACCCGATGAACCCAAGACGCACACATATTTCCGACACGCACACATATGTTATTTGCACCCAACATCGCACCAACATCCAATGGATGCATATTATCCACAACAAATGTCATCAATGCCGCATCACGCGACGATAAAATTTTTATACGCGGATTTTTTTTCAATTCATCATACATATACTTAATCAATTTTAAATCAGGGCGATGCGATTCCAATTCATCAATCGCAACCGACAACCCACAAATCTGGGTCAATGGTAATGTACCGGCCTCGAATCGGTCCGGCGAATTATTCCAAATTGCCATATCACCATCAATGCGCAATACCATGCCACCACCCAATTTATCAGGCATATATTTATCCGCATCACGAATATACAAAATCCCAACGCCGGTATCCGCACCAATTTTGTGTCCCGACGCCACCAAGAAATCACAATCCCATTTTTTAACATCTATTTTATGATGGACGATATATTGCGTTGCATCAACCACGGTAATCACATTTGGATTTTTTTTGCGTGCCGCGCGACAAATCGCCGCGACATCTTGGGACACGCCCAACACATTAGACATCGCCGTTATCACCAATACATCTGATTTTGGCACAGAATCGATTTTAATATTAAAATTTTCATCCAATTCACATTTTTCAATTTTGCGAATTTTACCCATGTCCAACATTTCCGCCCACGGCAACCGTGCCGAATGATGATCCAAATCAGACACCGCAACCGAAAATCCCGCAATATCAAATCGACGTGCAATAATATTAACAATTCTGTTCAACCCATCGGTCGCATTTGCCGTGAAAACAATTTGGCGGCTATCCGCATTTATAAAATCCGCAACCCGACGCCGAACGGCCGCCACCATTTCATCAACGGCACCCGCACGCGCACAAACCCCCCGCCCAGCATTTGCATAGCGATTTTTTAAAAAATCCACCTCTGTGGTAATCACAGATTCCGGTTTCAAAAAACTGGCGGCGGCATCAAAATATACGATATCTTTCATATTACAAAAAACCTTGCATTTCACCAATATTATAATACACTCAATCCGAATATCAACTATTCTATAAAGGAGAAAACTCATGGCATTAAAACATGCAACAGATGCAAATTTCAACGATACAATCGCAAATGGCTTGACATTGGTCGATTTTTGGGCAACATGGTGTGGACCATGCCGCATGTTTGGGCCGATTTTCGAATCTGTATCGAATACGATTTCAGATGTCAATTTTGTAAAATTTGAAATTGACGAAACAAATCGTACAACCCCAACAAAATTTGGCATACGCAGCATCCCCAGTGTCCTGGCATTCCGCAACGGCGAATTGATTGAGGCACGCACAGGACTTATGGACGAAGAAACCGTTATTGCGTGGATACACGAATTACAATCCGCCCAATAATTATTTACACCACATATCCCAAGGGAGGATAACATGGCAAAACAAGATTACAAAACACTGGAACTGGCGGCGAAATATGTTCCAAAAAAATCTGAACCATATATGTGTTTGGAACAACGGGCGTATTTTTATCAGATTTTAATGGCACAAAAACAGGAAATTACTGACGGCAATTCTGATGTATTAAACGTTGTTCGCAACGGCGACAATGGCGACGCCGCGGGGGTTGGTGACGATGCCGACAACGCATCCGCATCCCAGGCACTAACAATGAACCTGCGCATGTCGGAACGCGACAACAATTTGTTAAAAAAGATAGATGCCGCATTGGAACGATTGGAAAACGGCAAATTCGGTTTCAGTGTTATATCCGGCGACCCAATCGGAATTCCACGTCTTTTGGCACGTCCATTGGCAACAATGACGGTCGAAGAACAAGAAGAATACGAAGCAAACAAATAATAATTCGCATCGTATGCAAAAAACCTAAACTCGGGAAATTTATTGCCCGGGTTTTTTATATATAAAAAAAGGAAACAGAACGCCCAAGGACGCGGATTTATTCAATCCACATATCAACCAGTGGCGCATTTGCGGCCGTTCCTGATTTAACCTTGGATGTTCTGTTTGCATCTGTCCATCCAATAGTAGCCACCTCTTTCGCCCTTGTAGAGCCAGAAGGGATCATACTAGTAGATGTTTGGGGATTTTGAGACAGAGTTGCAGGAGAATTAGCAGAGTTCTGAATTTCAACACCGTTACTATTGCGTTGAATTGATGCATCAATATACGCAACAGAAGCCAGCTTCGTATCCGCCGCATTGGCGACACCGCCAACACAACAAAACACGCAAGAAAACAACAAAAATTTGAGAATTGTTGCTCTCAGTCTCATAATCTACTTTTTCCCCTTACCATAAGGGTAGTAAAAATTATGAAACTGAATCAAGCACAAAAATGTTATTTTTGTGTTTTATTCTTGACTTTTCTATAACCTTTTGATTTTACAGGTGTTTTAGAAACCTTTTTCTTGACATCTGCACCATCTTTTTTGTCCGTATTTTTCAATTCTTTTTTAAAGATATTTATCCCATCGGCGACATTTTTCATCATGCCCGGAATCGCCCGATGACCGAACAAAATAATCAACAAAATAACAATAACCAGTATTTCCATCCAACCCAATCTCATTTTATGCCCCCTTTTAATTATTTGGCAACATAGCAATCCAAACCATCCGATTTGGCATTACGACAAAAACCATTTGCATCATTACTGTTATTAAACGCAACACGCAACCGATATGTTGTCCGACCATCTTTTAACACTGAGGCCAAAACAACAAATTGTTTTCCGGCGAACAAACTGCTGTGCGCGGCACGAATTTTTACCCCGGCTGCATTTGCCGCGTCACGCGTTGCATATGAACCAAACTGAACATACCATGCGGCACCACCAGACGACTTTTCAACTTTCTTTGGTGCGGTTTTTGCCACCGGCTTTTTTGCCGTCTGGGCAGTCGTTTTTTGTACAGGTTTCACAACCGGTTTTGCAACTGGCTCTGATTCAACCTTGTTCGGATTAAACACGACATCGCGTCTATCTTCGATAACACGAACATTTGAATCAACATCCGCCCCAGGTTTAACATCCACTTTTTTCGGTTGTGGTTGTGGTTGAACCTGGACCGGTGCAACCGGCGCAACATTTTGCGCAACCGCAACATCCGACGGCACATTTAATGGTTGTGGATTCACATCCGGTGTTGGCATTGGCGCCGGCATATCACCACCATCAACAACCACAGACGGTTCGCCATCTAAATCAATCTCAACCGATGAAGACGAAGACCCCCCAACGGTGCGCACAATCACATATGTTGCCAACGCAATCACAACCAAACCCACCCCTAACAACAACCACGGCTTTCTGGGACGTGGGGTTGCAAATGCAACCTCGGGTAAAGAATCCGATGTGTCACCATCTAAATCTAATAAATCCAAATTTGTGTTTTCGTCGTTCATAAAAAACTCCCTTGTAAATTGCTTACAAGGGATATTATATCACAAATAAATCATTATTCCAAATCGCAACAGCATTTTTATTTTGGCATATTTCCAAAATTTGGTGGCACAATCAATTTGTGATTTTGTTCAACGATTGGTTCGACCTCGCAATTACAACACCCGGCCAGCGCACCAACCGTCACCACACATAATGTCCACAATAAAAATTTTCTCATTTCTTTTCCTTTTAATCTTGATTTAGAAAAAACAACAAGTAGATGTCCGTTATTTTCCTAAATTATGCCCCAATTGATTGATTGGGGCAATATGTTTTTATAAAGGCATTTTGATTGCATCAATCATTTGACGAACAAAATCATTTAACGCCACAACTTCCTGGGATTCTACCCCCAATTTACGCAAAGTGACCGTTTTATCATTTTGTTCTTTTTCACCAACAACGGCAATGATTGGTGTTTTTGCCATCGACAATTCGCGAATCTTGTAATTAACCTTTTCGTCGCGCAAATCTGCACGTGCATAAACACCCGCGCCACGCAAATCGGCAACAACCTTTTCTGCATATTCGCGATATTTTTCCGACACAGGCACAACAACAACCGGTTCCGGCGACAGCCACAACGGCAAATTACCCGCATGGTTTTCCAACAATATGCCCATAAACCGTTCAATCGATCCAAACAACGCACGATGCAACATCACCGGACGATGTTTTTCACCATCTTCACCGATATAAGAAATATCGAATCTTTCCGGTAAATTCATATCGACCTGGATTGTTCCACATTGCCATTCGCGACCAATTGCATCACGCAAAATAAATTCCAACTTGGGTCCATAAAACGCACCCTCGCCCGGATTTATTTCAAACGCGTATCCATGCGCCGTCAACGCATTTGCCAACGATTTTTCGCACAAATCCCAAATTTCATCCGAACCAATACGTTTTTCCGGCCGCGTGGACAGATAAATTTTAACATCCGTAAATCCAAATGTTTTATAAATATCCAAAATCAGTTTTAATGTATCGATGCATTCTGCCTCCATCTGTTCTGGGGCACAGAAAATATGCGCATCATCCTGGGTAAACTCACGCACACGCATCAATCCCATCAACGAACCCGATGCCTCGTAACGATTAACCTTGCCAAATTCAGCCATACGCAACGGCAAATCGCGATAAGAACGCAATTCATTACGATAAATCAATACACCACCCGGACAATTCATCGGTTTAATACAGAACATACGTCCATCTTCGGTTTTGCCCGAATAATTATGTGCACCATATTTTTCCCAATGTCCGGATGTTTCCCACAAAGACCGATCCATAACACCGGGGGTGCAAACCTCGACATAACCGGCGCGGTCCTGACGGGCACGCATATATTCAATCAAACGACGATAAATTTTATAACCCTTGTCATGCCAAAACACCGCACCCGGCGCAAATTCCGGTTCAAAATGGAACAAATCCATTTCGCGCCCCAATTTACGATTATCGCGTTTGGCGGCCTCTTCCTGCATCTTCAAAAACGCATCCAATTCATCTTTGCTGGCAAATGCATCAACATAAATTCTTTGCAGCATTTTGTTTTTAGAATCCCCCCGCCAATACGCACCGGCAACCGCGCGAATTTTGAACCCATCGCGTGGCAAATCCTTACTTGATTCCACATGCGGCCCACGGCACAAATCCGTAAAATCACGGAAAGTATAAATCGACAACTTTTCGCCATTGGCATCATATTCATTCAACCATTCCATTTTATACGGCTGGTCCGCAAAGATTTGTTTTGCTTCATCTAAACTGACAATTCTTTGTTCGAATCGACCATTTGATTTAATCAGTTCACGCATTTCCCGTTCGATTTTTTCAAAATCTTCTTCGGAAAATCTGTAATCTGTATCGAAATCATAATAAAATCCATTTTCGATTGCCGGTCCACCCGCAAATTTAATTTCCGGATGTAATTTTTTAACCGCCGCCGCCATAACGTGAGCCAACGAATGACGAACCGTTTCAATTGGATAAGACATAATAACTAACCTTTTTTATCTGTATTTGTTTTTTTAATTTGAAATTGTTTTGAATTATAATACGCACAAAACATATGTGCAAATAAAATTACCGCACCCCCACAGGGGTTGTGGTTGTCAATGTCGTAAAGATGAATTTATTTAAAAACATGCAAATATAATAAAACAAAAACCGCCAAAAGTCAACACATCACGCTTTCAATTTTGAAAACACATTAAAATATGATAAAATATCTCAGAAAACATTATGGAGAGATTATGAAAAAATTATTATTTATTATTCCAATCATATTTGGCACATTTTGTATTATACCCGCACACTGTGCATGCGCCCCCGGCGATACAAATTGTACAACCAAACGCGATGGCACATATTCTGCTGAATGCCAAGAAGATGGTGCCGATTGTTCTAAAACAGGCGCCAAAATCGCAAAATGCAAACCGATTGACGGCACATTACGATGCACCGCACACGAATGCGATAATGATTATTATCTGTGGTTTTATAACGGAAATTCTATGGGTGTATGTTATACAACAACAATGGCTGAAAATTATTGCCGCAATCCAAAATATTGTGTCGAAAAAAATTGCGAACCAAAATTTGAGACAAAAACACACTATGGAAAAACAATCAATGCATTTACCGGATGTGTAAAAGAACAAATACAATCAACACCACCGACGGCCCCGGATAACGAATCGTCCACCCCAACAACACCACAAGAAACACCCGCGGACGAACAAAAACCGGATGCATCGGCACCAGAAAACAAATCAGACACAACCGTCAATGTCACATGCACAGAAAAACGCAAGTGCAAAACATTAACTATATTTGAACGAATTGATGATGAAATAAAATACCTGAACGACCAAAAATTATCCGTGTGGCGCGATGCCAACGGCGATTTCAACACGGCGCGTTTGGCATCTGATTCAATCGCGGGTGTGGTATTGGGCACCGCCGGTGGCGTCATCACCAGCAAAATTGTCAAAAAGAATCAAATTAAAAACGGATTTGAAGATTTGAAATGCACAATCGGTGGCCAGGTTGTCGCAACATACGGCGACGAATTCACCGTCGGTATAAATTAAAAAAACGGGCAATGCCCGCTTTTTTTTAAATCAAACAAATTGGCTTTGGAAAATCCAAAATACTGCCAAACAACACGGCAAAGAAAAAACACACCGTTCCACCAATCACAAACAAATGCCACAACGCATGTGAAAAACGCATTTTCCGCCACAGGTAAAATATCACACCAAACGAATACGACAAACCACCCGCCAAAATAAACCACATACCACGCGCAGATATCGTTTCAATCATGGCGGGCAAAATCCAAACCAATGCCCAACCCATAATCAAATATAACGCAACCATCCATTTGGGTTGTCTTTTTGGGCTTTTTATTTTCATAATCGCACCAAAAATAACAATCGCCCACAACACACCAAACATAGACCACCCCAACGCCGTGTGACCACATCGATTTAAATTCACCAACAAAAACGGCGTATATGTTCCGGCAATCAATGCATAAATTGCGATACTATCCCAAACCTCGAAAAACGCCTCGCACCGGTCACCAATCGTTGCATGGCACATTGTTGAGCCAAAATACAATGTGAACATTGTTGCGCCAAATATCGCACACGACACAATCGCCCACACATTGTGATACAGCACCGCATACGCAACCAACATTGCCAATCCTGCAATCGCCAAACCCATGCCAATACCGTGCGTCAAAATATTAAAAAATTCTTCCGTTTTGGTTGATGGCCTCTCCCACCGGAACAATCCCGTTGATTGCAAGAAACGCAGCATTCGCGACGCCTCTTTATTTTTTCTAACGGCTTTTAATTTTGTTCTGACTTCTCGTCTTGATTTTTTCATATTATTTCAATGCCCCCTGCACTCTTGATACAACCCTGTTCTCTCCCATAACTTGCATAATCGAATATAAATCTGGTGTATTGGTCCGACCGGTCAGCGCGACACGCAAATTCATCGCCACATCACCATTTTTGACACCCGCCGCATTTGCAATCGCAACGATTTTATTCCACCAAGTATCTTTATCATCACGAATATCAAATGTTGCCAAAAATTCATTTAACAAATCACGATTAAATTCAAATTCTGTATTCGGCGCAAAAAAATCATCCCAGAAATACGCAACCTCGGAAAGTGTTTGCCGCCATGTAATAAAATCTTTTCTGATTCGTTTTGGATTATCGCGTTCAATCGATAAAACCGAACGCAAATAATCAACATCGCGAATCTGCGCTATATGCATGGAATCCGCGTATTTTTCCGCCCACGCGACAACATTTTGCACCAATTCATCAACCGACATTTGTGCAATATTTTCCTTGGCCCACCACTCTAACTTTTTCATATCGAACAACGCACCAGACATCGGTATCTTTTTTGGACGAAATTCGTATTCCCAAACAGATTTCACCGCACCCTTTAATTTTGCTTCTTCATATCCAGACGCGATAATATTAAACAAATATTCCAACACCGCATTGGTTGGCCAACCCGCCGCCAATAAATTTGCAACATTAGATTCCGGGTCATGCCGTTTGGACAACTTGCGTTGCTTACCGGTGTCCGCATCGATTGTATCCAATGTCGATGTGTGAATATACAACGGCGGTGTCCACCCCATCATACGAAATAATTGATAATGCAACGGCAATGACGACAACCATTCGGCACCACGAACGACATGTGTTGTCCGCATAAAATGGTCATCACATAAATGCGCAAAATGATACGTTGGCAAACCGTCATTTGATTTAATCAATACTAAATCTTCATTATTTTCTGGGAAAGATATTGAACCACGCACCGCATCTTTACAGAAAATGCGCTGTTCCGGATTACCGGTTGAATACAAACGAATCGACGGAACCTCGCCTTTATCCAAATGCGCAACAATCTCGGATTCTGTTAAATCACGGTCACGTGCAAATTCACCATAAATACCGGTTGGAAAACCCGCCGCCGATTGTTTTGCGCGTATTTCTTCCATATCAGAGGCCGTTAAAAAACAAGGATACGCCAAACCGCGCGCCAATAAATCCGCCGCCACCGAATGGTAAATATCTTTGCGTTGTGATTGATAATACGGCCCATATTTTTCATCGTTATTATATTGCAAACCAAATGCCGCCAAAGAATCGACAATAATTTGCACCGCGTCTTTAACCTCGCGCTTGGTATCTGTATCTTCGATACGCAACATGAAAACACCATGCGATTGTTGTGCCAATTTAGAATTAATTAAAACCTGGTACAAACCACCAATATGCATAAAACCGGTCGGACTGGGTGCGAATCGGGTGACAAATGCCCCATCGGGTAAATCGCGTTCCGGGAATTTTTCCTCTAACTCTGCAACAGTATATTTTGGTTTTACGCCCAAAACTCGTTCAATTAAATCAGGTTTCAATCCATTTCGCATTTTCGTTTTCCTTGTGTTTAGAACAAACCGATTCTATACTAATTATATGGAAAAACAAGAAATAAGAACATTTGGTCGCCGACACGGTAAAAAATTATCGCCACGAAAACAATCGTTATTGGCGAATATTTTGCCGGCCATTTTGCCAAAAAACATCAAAAACACCGGGAATTTAATTCTGGAAATTGGTTTTGGCAATGGCGAACATGTTCGCGATTTGGCGATTCGCAATCCACAATCAATTATTATTGGCGCCGAACCATTTATGAACGGTGTTGCGGCATTATTATCCGCCATCACACACGAATCGAATAATCAAATTATGGACGAATTTAAAAACATCTATATTTGGCCGGACGATGTTCGAAAACTTTTACATGAAACAAATCTAGAATTTAACGAAATTTGGGTTTTGCACCCAGACCCCTGGCCCAAGGCAAAACATGAAAAACGCAGGTTATTAAATTCTGAATTTTTAAATCTAATTGGCGAACATTTAACCGCGGATGGCCAAATCATCATCGGCACCGACCATTGGGAATATTTCGATTGGATATCACAACAGGTTAAAAAAACCGCGCTATGTGCATCATTTCCGCCAAAATCTAAAATTCATACACGATACGCTGAAAAAAATATGGCGGGAACAACCGAACCAAAATATATGATTTTAACAAAATCAATAATTGACCCAAAAATGTAATTTATCTAATAACTCTGGACGCATTTTCGCAACCAAACGATATACTTGCTCGGCACGGTCAAAACTGTTGCCTAACATGATATGCAATTCCATATTTTGGTCTGCATCCCATGCATCCAACGCGGCATAGATGCGCCCAGTAAAATCCGATTTATCCCCCGCATCATTTGTTAACATCAATAACATCGATGTCGCACGCAATTTTTTTAAATTTGTAAAAACATTTTCCCAATCCAACGGCCAAATTTCAGATATATCAAACCCAACCGAAAAATCTTTATTAAAAAACAAATCATCACGCACCGGCAACATCAAATCTGCGAATCGGTCCAAATCATTTAATTTAACAATTACATGCGCACCATCCGCACCATGTTTAAACCCAGATTTTATATCCACCGACATTTTTGCAACCACATCCACCCCGATTGTCGCCAGATAAAATCGCGGCATGATTTTAACATGAAATTTTTCCACCCACGGCCACAAAATCGGCACATTTTTTGGCACAACCGATAACGCCAAAACATGCGCACTCAATGCATTTTCCGCCGCCCCCGCCAATTCAGTCGTATCAACATTATCATCCAACCACCACGACACTTTATCGGCGACATCTTTATTTTCAAAAATATCTGTTATATTTATCATTGTCCTTTTTACTTTATCACAAATATGATATAATTAAAACAAATGAAATTACACGAACGCATAAATTATATTTTATTAGGAACACTGTGGTGCATGGCCATGGTGCTGGGGTTGGATTTTTGCCTGAACACGGTATATAACTTTAACATGTTTTCATCCGCGCATTGGGCATATATCGCCAATGCCCAGGCACAAAACCAACAAATTGCAACCGGATTCTATATTGCGATTACATTGGCAATTACATTGGGCATATTTGGACTGTATATGTTATTCCGCCCGCGTTTCAGAAAAATAATTTTAACAAAATCGGAACCGACCCCCATGCCCGCGCCCGATATTACACCACCCGCACAAGACGCCGTTTCACAAACACCAACAACACCACAAACAATAAACGACCCGGTAATTCAACGCCCACCGCGACTGCACATACAATTACAAAACAACACACATACCACACCGCAAAAAACACCACAACAAAACACAAACCAAACAAAAAACACCGAACAACAAAAACCGCGCTATATGCATGAAATCCGGGACATTTTTGAAAAAAACAATTATATCGTTTTGAATCCTAAAAAAATATCAAACACCGAAATTTCATTGATTGCATTGGGGTCAAACGAAACATTATGGTTGGGCGCATGCGACATATCGCACGAACAAATGGCCGATATAATCTTGGCATTCAAATCTGTATTTGGCGAAACATTACAAGATATTGAAATTGATATAAATGCATTTATAATAAACCCGACCGACAACGAACACGTCGATGCCATTTTAGATTTCACATCTTTGGATGAATTATCAGATGCAATAAATGAAACCCCAAACGATGAACCCGACAATGACAATGAATCTGAAAACATGGACGCATTTCGTGGATACATTGAAACGGTTATAACATACCTGGGAAATAAATAATGAAAATATCTGAAACGGCGGCAATTGCAAGAATATCAGAACTGGGGATGGACGACATGCCACTGGTTGAATATACGCCACACGCAACAAAATTACCACCCGATTGGTTTCATAAATATCATGAATTGGTACACAAATTTATGGAAACATTGACCGATTGCGCCACAGAATTGGCATTTATGAATTTATCACAAAACGAATTTATGGCATTGGTGACTGGACGCGCATTGCCGCGCAACACTTCAATTCGGTGGCGCATACCAATCACAATGGGCGGCGAACTATCCATAGATAATATGTTTTTATGCCGAACATTTCCACACTCACACAGATTGGACAGATTTTTAATCGAACAATCTGGGAACGAAACAATATGGTTACCAAACCCGGCACACGCCATATACATCACCACACACACCGCGGGTGGTGGTGCGGGCGGAAACGCAACATCGGACCGATTGGCCCAAATGGCCAGTCAGATTGCCAACGATAACTCTTTGGGATAAACATGAACATAGACGAATTTTTATCAAACATAAAAACAAAAGGCGCACTTGTATGGGGGCCATCAAACGCCCGCGCCATTGAATTTGCAAATTCAAATCTGCAACAAAAAAAATGCGCAATGTTGCCAAATCAGATTATCAGTTTATACATGAAAACCGCCGGAATAAACCTGGGTACCGGATACATGTTTGGCCCAAGCGAATTACAAAACGGCGCCAACTTTCCGATACCATCTATTGTACAAATCAATGAAGAATTACGCAATATACCGGCATTAAAAAACAAGACATTATTTGCAAGAAATGATTTATTTTGGTTTGCATTTGATGCATTTGGCACATATTACATGCTAAATAATTTGAACGGCAATATTTTACGACAATACGACGACGCATACCGCGCATTATACGATTGCATGATGGGAGGAAAATTATAAATGAAAAAGTTATCTGTATCTTTATCCGGTCACCAAACCAGTATATCACTAGAACCAGAATTTATCGCAGAATTACAGCACATAGCGCGATTTCAAAACAAATCTATTGCTTCCATAATATCTGATATAGACCAAGCACGCGCACCCAACACAAACCTGTCATCGGCAATACGCGTTTGGATATTAAAAACCGTTCATAAATAATTTTTTGATTATTCTTTATCCGCCCTATATGCAATAAATCCGGCAAAAAACGCAATCAAGAAAATTATAAACATCCACGCATCACGTCCCAACATACGATACAGTGTCATATGCGCACCACGAACCGTTCCATCCAGCACACCAATTTCACCCACCGGTAATTGCGATATAATCGCACCATCGGCGCCGACAAACGCACTGATACCGGAATAATTCGCGCGTATAACCGGCACACCCGATTCTATGGCGGCACGACGCACCATATCCAGGTGTTGATATGTCCCCGGCGTTTTTCCAAACCAAGTATCATTTGTAATATTAATAATCGCGTCAACACCCGACTGTTTTACAACAGCATCAGAAAAAATAATTTCATAACATACCGCCGGCGCAAAAACAAAATCACGCCCTGCCTTGCCATCTATGGACAACAATCGTGCACCATCGCCAGCCGTTAAATTTGCCGGTGCAGGCACAAATTTAATCGGTCCATATTCACCAAATGGAACCAAATGCGATTTATGATACACATCCGATATCGCACCATCCGCACCCGCCACAACCAAAGAATTAAACACATTACCCGCATCATAAAATGTCGCACCAACCGCCACATTTTTATTTAATTCCAACGCCATTGGCAAAACATCATCGCGCAACAACACAAACGGATACGATGTTTCCGGATACACAACAAAATCAATATTTGATACATCACCCGCCAATTCCGTTAAATATTGAACTCTATTTTTTGCCTGATTCAATGCATCCACACGCGATAAAGAAATCTTTTTTTGTTGCGTTGTTGCGGGCTGAACAATTCGCACATTGATATTACCATCACCCAAACCAGACAATTTTATATTATTATATCCACCAATAATTCCACCCAAACCCAACAACACAAAAAACAATATTACCCAACGCAGAACACGATTTTGTCGATTACAAAAATACTGTGCCACAGAGGCAGTTAAACCAATAATAACAAAAGTCAACCCCAACGCACCAAACACCGACATAGAATTTGCGATAACCGGATACGGCAACATAATATTCGCGATTGGATTCCACGGAAACCCGGTAAACAACCATTCACGCAACCACAAAACAGATGTCCAGGCACCTGCAAACAAAATCGGTTTTGCCCCAGATTTTATGTATATACACGATGTCAATACAAACGGAATTGTAAATATGACTGCACCGACAATACCGATACCAATCAACCCCGGCACCGTCCATATTGCAAATTGACGCGCCAATTCTGGCACAACATAAATAGAATGCAACGTCCACCAAAACATCGATATTGCATACATCGCCCCAAATGGCACCGCACGCCACCACGCACGCCAAAAACCAATTCGTTCCACCCCGGAACACAACAACCAATACGCGGCACCGATTGATAATATCGCCAACCACCACAAATTAAACGGTGCAAAACCAAACGCCGCAACACCACCAAACAATGCCCCCAGCGCATATTTCCACCACGGAAAAGCAACCTCGTCTGCATATGGATTTTTTATCCCCAGTTTTTTTAAAACCTTAATCTCTTTACCTTCCATTACGCGCGCATCTTTATCGGTCAAATGGTCATACCCCAACAAATGAAACATACCATGCACAACCATATGTGTGGTATGTTCCGCCACAGAAATATTTGCATCTGCCGCCTGGGCCGCGACCGTATCCAACGATATATAAATATCACCCAACAAAATATCGTCATCCAATTCGAACGATAAAACATTTGTCGGTTTATCAATATTGCGATACATCTTGTTCAACGCATGAATTTCGTCATCATTGGTCAAGATAATTGAAACCTCGGCATCAGACAATTTTTTACCAACGACCATATTTGCGATTTTTTCAAAATCGATATTATATTTTTTCCACCGTTTATCGTTATAATTCACACACACTTTCATGTTTACATACCCTAAAATTTAATCTTTATTTCGTCCAAACAAACTTTTAGCAAACCTAGATGTTTTTGTATTTTTTTGTTGAACCATTTTTGTTGCGTTTTGTAATATTTCGCGCCCACGATTATTCAATTTATTCAATCTTGATTGTGCCACAGCATTTCCTAATTGGACTGCTTTTTTATAACTCTTTTTTGCCTTGGCAAATTTACCCATATTTTCATACGCCAACCCCATATTAAAATAAGATGCAGACATCGTTTCATTATCACCAATTTCCACCGCCCGTTCAGACATCTCAACAGATTTTTCATAATCACCATAATGGATATACGTAATTGCCAAATCATTAAACAAACTAGGACTGACACCTTCTAATTCTATAACCTTGTTAAATCCAGCCAATGCAGAATCCCATTTTTCTTGCTTATAATCCACCAATGCGGCCTCGTAAATTTTTTGACGACGATTGGCACCATACAAAAACAAATCCACATCCGCACAATACGCAAATACATCATCGCGATATTTATCAGATTTTTGAACAACCTGGCACACGGTCATACCATTTGCCACAACACCATTACAAATAACACTTTTCGCACGTTTCAAAGTAGATTTAGAAAAATCATGTTTCAACTTATCAAAATAGTTATTTGCATACGACACCGCCCCAGATCGCTTGCAATCAATTTGAACACCAAACATGTCATTACAATAATTATCAATATCCAACAACAGCAATATTTCATGCACACGGCGCGCTTTCAACCCTGGAAAATTTTTCAACCGTTTTACATCGACATCGTCATCAACATTTAATAAATATTTTGCCCACGCCGTTCTGCTATTTGGGTGCGCAACAATATATTCACAAAATTTCTTGCAACACTGTGGTGAATTAAATAATACAGACGCAATCACCGTTAAATCACGCGGGGTCAATTCGATATTTGTTTCCGCCAAAACATCACACATATATTTATTAAACGCGCGCCCACCATCCATATAAAAAAACCAACCTGCGATTCCATCATAAACCTCGTTATCGGTTAACGGACGCGGCACACCCGATTTCGTTTTGGGATATTTTTTATACATAACGGACGCCTTGGCCCACGATGTTGATGTAAAATCGTACGGATGTTTGGCATCTGGCACATAATATAAACCAACAGCCAATGTATTTTTATCGCCATTTATATAATCACAAAACCAATCCGTTCTGTAATTTTCGGTTGAAAACAAAACCGCCTGGGTGTATGCAAAATTATCCATCACCGCCTGCTTTACAGATTTCCTGTCGGTCATTTTTATTTTTTTACCCAGATTATTTTTGATTTGTTTTCTTTTATCCACAACATCAAAAGACACTGTATTACCATCTGCAACTGGGCGTGATTTTATATTCACCTGTTGTTGCCGACCGGTTGATATAATATCCTTATCAGATTTTTTATTACCAACAATCGCCGACCCGCCACCAATCAGCATTCCCAACATCGCCCACCAAATTGCAACCGCCGACATATTTGGATTTCGTTTTACAAAAGATTGAAATTTTTTTTCATTACCGTCTTTGTCACGACCAACCTGGATTTCAGATAATTTTTTTTCTAACCGTCGCATCAGTTTATTATCCAATGCCACAACACGCCCAATTTGCATCATAAACTCTGTCAGTCCCATACCGACCAACGCCGAACCCTTTAAAATCTTTTTTGTTTTCGTTGGCGCATCCATATCGGCAACATGTTTTATTTTTTCGTGTACAAATTTAATTGGCTTTTTAACCGCATTACGATATTTTTCTGCCATAATTTCCCCCATAAATTATTTATGTCCCAACCCAGATTTTTTTGCGATTTTCGACCGCACACGTGCATAGTTCGGCGCAACAAACGGATAATCATCCGGCAAGCCCCATTTTGCACAATATTGTGCCGGCGTCATATTAAAACGCCGTTTTATATACCGTCGCAACATCACATGCCATGTACCATCTTCTAAACATTGAATTTTATCTGGCCGCACAGAATCCGCGATTTGTTGGGGCGACACAGATGTTCCACGCAAAGTTGCCCGCGCGGCATTTACCGCATCCGTCATTGATAAATTCGGATTATTCGCCATTGCCGCCGCCGCTAGATTCGCAACCGCCAATGTCCACTCACTATCATTTTTTATACTATTTACCATTTGCCAAAAAACCTTTTATTTACTACAATTATACCACAAATAAATAACAAGTAAAATTAAAGTAAAATAAAACAATGAAAAACGAAACACGCCCTTTGGCCGACCAAATGCGCCCTGAAACGATTGATGAAATCGTTGGGCAATCAAATTTATTGGGCGAAAATGGAATTATTCGTCGCATGGTTGATAATCAAAAACTATCAAACATAATCCTGTGGGGGCCACCGGGGTGCGGCAAAACAACAATCGCCCGCGCATTGGCACATACCGTTGACATGGACTTTGTTCCGATGTCCGCCGTATTTTCCGGCTCATCCGACATAAAAAAAGCAATGGATGCCGCCCGCATGAATCGCGACATTGGCCGTGGGACACTGTTATTCATCGACGAAATTCACCGGTTTAACAAAACCCAACAGGATACATTATTACCATACTTGGAAGACGGTACGGTTGTATTCATCGGCGCAACCACCGAAAACCCCAGTTTTAATTTAAATAACGCGTTGCTGTCCCGTTGCCACATTGGCGTTTTGTCGGCATTGGGCACGGACGATTTAATGGTTTTAATCGAACGCGCTGAAAAATTTTTAGGCAAAAAATTACCATTGACCCGCGACGCAAAAATCCATCTGGCACAAATGGCGGACGGCGATGCACGATTTTTATTAAACACCATTGAATATATCAGTAACGCAAATTTCAAAGTCGACCTGGACAACGACGCATTGGACAATGCAATACAAAAGCGTCCACCATTGTCGGACAAAACCGGTGACGAACATTATAATTTGATATCTGCGGTGCATAAATCATTACGCGCATCCGACACCGACGCGGCATTATATTGGGTTGCCCGCATGATGACATCGGGCCAGGACGCAAAATACATTTTCCGCCGCCTTACCCGATTTGCAATGGAGGATATTGGCCTGGCGGACCCGAATGCATTATCTGTCGCAATCGCCGCATGGAACGCATACGAACGGTTGGGCAGTCCCGAAGGCGACATCGCCCTGACCGAATTAGTTGTGTATTTGGGTACCGCCCCAAAAAGTAATGCATGCGACCGCGCAATTCACGCATCATATAAATCTGCGCGTGACACGGGCAGTTTGCCCCCACCAAAAAACATTTTGAACGCCCCAACAAAAATGATGAAAAACATGGGATACGGCGCCGGATATATTTATGAACCCGACACCGCATTGGGTTTTTCGGGTCAAAATTGTTTTCCTGAAAAAATGTCGCGCACACGTTTTTATACCCCTGTCGAACGCGGATTTGAACGCGAAATAAAAAAGCGCATCGAATATTGGGACGGATTACGTGAAAAATTAAACAAAAAATAAAAAGTGCCAAATGGCACTTTTTTTTAAAACAAAATGTTCAAATACAATCCAACGGTTGATTCTGACTTTTCCCACTCGTACGCGTATGTTGCGCCATATTGCGTGCGACCAAATTGTTTAATCAATTTCAATTTCAACCATTCGCGGTCAAAATCATCATTTGTTGCAACACGTGCGGTAAATTCCGCCCCGGCGCGCCAACCTTCAATCATGCGGAAATAAACTTCCGGAGTAAAATCGATATACGACATACCACGCGCGTCATCAAACACCCATGTTGATTTAACCGTTCCGGCCAAAGTCACACCCGCCCATTGGCGTCCCACACGCAGTCCGGCAAAATAACTGGATTTTGCAAAGTCAGGTTCACGCACATGACGATTTCCGGCAAATCGCGCACCAAACAAAACATCCGTTGACACATGCGCCGAATTATCATCCGCCAGTCCCGCGCGATATATACCCCCCAATTCAATACTGGAAAAACCGCGTTCTTTGCGTGCACGCACAAAATCAAATTGATAATGCACATTTGCATTTGCCATCAACCGATTATTCAGACCATACGAAAACGATTGTCCCAAACGCAATAAATCATTTCCATATGTCACGTCCGTCGTTGACAACAAATGTTCAATTTCCGGCATATACAACGGGTCCGATGTATCAACCGATATCATTTCGCCCGCATCTGCATACGCGGCATTGCACATCAACACCGCGCCAAACGCACCATATAACCATTTCATACTTTATTACCCCAATGCATTAAAATTGAAATATAACCTGGGCACCCACAGACCACTCGTGCGGACTTGCAATTTCAACCACAGACGTTGATGCCGCATTCCAATTATCCGCCGTCAGTGGCAAATTACCCCAATACAAATCTAAATTTTTACCTTTGGCACTGTCGTAAATTGATGTTTTCGCATACAGGTTCAACGCAAACCAATCATTTGGTTGCCAACCGAACGCACCCTTGATTGATGCCTGGTTATGCCAATCATAAAAACCATACATACCCTCGACATTTAATGTCCAATCTTCGGCGAGTACGGTCCACACGCCCATGCCCAATTCGCCCATGAACAATGTTTTATCTGCATCACCGTATTTCAACATGCCCCACTGCATTAATTCTGGAACTTCCATATAATCGCCATAGATGTCACCTTCCATATCGACAATCCATGCGCGTCCCAAACCATAAATTGTGGATGTTGCAACCTTGTACCCGACCTTTAAATCACCGATAAAGTAATCAACACCATGTTTTTGATGTTCGTAATATCCGGACAAAGTAGAAATCCAATCATTTGTATCAACGATACGACCCTGGATACCCAGGCCATACAAATTCAAATCATCGTTTTTGTATTTATCTTGGTCACCGGTTGAATTTGTCCATGTCAATTTATCCCAGTTATATTTTGCCATACCCTGGATTGCGATACGGTCGGTCAGACCAAAACTGATATCTTCTTTGACAGACCATTCAGACAATTTTCTGTTCACATCGGCAAATTTATATTTACCCTGCATATATTCAACGGTTGTGACCGAACCAAATTGACCCTGTAATGGTTGATAAAACGGATTTGCCAAGAAATATTTGCGTTTCGCCGATTTATATGTTTCACCCGGTACATATGTGCGTTTAGATGTCATCACCGGTGCCGGTTTGACATAACCCGATTCCATATTATCATACATACCCGCACGCGACACACCGTGATGCGCCACCGCACGACCATTACCATCAGAATAAGAATCATACGCACTGCGATTTATTTTGATTGTATCACCATCTGCATTACGCATATCAATACTGGAATACATTGAACTGCGTGATGATGCCGCCGACGCATCCAACGCCGCAACACATCCCAAAACTGCGCAAATACCAAACAAATTTTTTTTCATTTAAAACTCCTTTTCTATCCGGATTATAACACAATTTAATAATCTATAAAAGCCCAAAATTACAATTTTACAAAATGATTAAAATACGCAAAACCGCACAAATTCTGTTCCGAAGATTATAACGACGAGAAATAAAATAATATTTCCACAACTGAACTCTGTAAACTGTAAAAATAGTTATATGTAAAATAGTTATAATGGTATAGATGCGCCGTTGTTTGCGAGTGCAGTGTACAAAACGTACATAAACGAGCAAACAACAAGCAGATATGCCATTATAACTATTTTACAATATTTGCCGTTTGTTATTTGCGTCAGGGGCACTCACCACACCTTCTTGTTCCATGCGTTCCATAAAACCGGCGGCCTTGTTATAACCAATACCCAAACGCCGTTGAATGTATGAAATCGTTGGCTTTTTATCACGAATAACAATCTCTTTGGCCTGGGTATATAAATCGCCATCTTTGGTGGCCTTTAATTCTGCGGGCGACGACGCCGCGGACATTGCCCCGCCCTCTTCATCCGCCATATCGGTGACGCCGGACGCATATTCGGGTTCCGCCATATTACGCAAGAAATCACCAATCCGCGTCAATTCTTCATCGGAAATAAACGCCGCATGAATTCGCACGGGGACCCTGCCCGCCTCACTAAATAACATATCACCCATTGCCAACAACTGTTCTGCGCCCTTTTCACCCAATGTGGTCATTGAATCAATCACACTGCGCGCCTGGAAAGAAACACGCGTCGGGAAATTCGCCTTGATAACGCCGGTAATTGTTGTGGCATCCGGCCGCTGTGTCGCCATAACCAGGTGTATTCCCGCCGCACGCGCCTTTTGCGCAATGCGTTGAACACACGCCTCGACTTCTTTGCGTGCCAAAGACATCAGGTCTGCAACCTCGTCAATAATTATCACGATATACGGCATATCAGACAAATCGACCTCTTGCGTTTCAAACAACAATTCACCGGTCTCTTCGTCCGTTCCAACCGCAACCTGTTGAGTAATTTTTTCACCCGCCTCGCGCTTGGCGGCAACAATTTCATTATAACTTTCGATATTGCGTGCATTCACAATTTGTAATTGTTTATAACGTTCCTCCATTTCGCGCACCGCCCATTTCAATGCATTTACAGCCGCCGCCGGGTCTAATTTAACAATCGGCGTAATCAAATGTGGTATGTCGTCCCAGAATCCAAAATCAACACCTTTTGGGTCAATAATAATCAGTTTGCATTTATCCGGCGTAAAATGATAAACGATGGATGTAATAATCGTTTGCACGAACACAGATTTACCAGACCCCGTGCGTCCGGCAATCAACATATGTGGCATTTTTGCCAAATCAAAATACATTGGATTTCCACCAATATCCACACCCAACGCCAATGGAATTTTATACCGCGAATTTACAAATATATCGTTTTCAATCAGACCCCGAAACCGCACCGTTTGCCGTTTCAAATTTACCATTTCCACACCAATCAGTTGTGTTGATGGAATATGCGCAATACGAATATTTTCCGTCGCCATGGCACGCGTCATATCTTTCACTGTTTTTGTCACATCGGCGATTTTCGTTCCATCATCCGGCATAAATTCATACAGTGTCACAATCGGACCGGGACGAATACCGGTGACGGTTCCATGCACATTATATTGTGCAAAATGCACCTCCATTGCTTCGGCATTGCGTTTCAATTCCGGCGTCACAATATTTTTACCAAACACAGATTTTTCCAAAAATGCCGGATCCGGCAATTCATATTCAACAACCGCATCGGCACGTGCCACACGACGCACAGTGCGTTTTTTCTTGGGCTTTTCTGCTTCGACGGGTTCTTCTTCTGCCTCTTCTGTTTCTTCTTCGGGTTCTTCTTCTATATCTTCACGCATTGGCAAAATATGAAATGCCGACAATACCCATCGAATTGTTCCCCACGCGATTTTTGCCACACGCACAACATAAGACAATTTAATATTTAACAATACACCCGCCATCCATAAAAAACCAACCAATGACAAAACCCCAAACACAATTTGCCAATTACCAACCAACGCACCAACATCCGCCGACACAATCGCACCCAACATACCACCGAACGACGAATTTGGTACCAACATACCAAACCCCATACACCCCAACCCCAGTGCAATAAAACCACGCAAAATATTATATTCAGGGGTGGCATCGTCACTTCGTCCACCGATAAAATACACACCACCACGCATTAAACATAAAAACAAAAACATCATTGGAATAAAACCAAAAACATATCGCATAAATGCGATAAAATTACCCATTATTCCATGATGACCAAATGTACTGGCGGTCGCCCACCCATCCAAATATGGGTTATGAAACAACGCCGCCAAAACAGCAACCGCCCCAAACAAAAACATCAACCCGCCCAACAAACGCCAGGCCAAGTCCTTTAATGCCCCAGATAATTTTTCCGGTAAAAATCTTGATTTTTCACTCATACCCCGATTATACCATAAAAAATCCTAAAATAAAAGACAGGTTTCAAAATAAAAACCGACGGTTTTCCGTCGGTTTTTTATTTATTTAATCCGTCGCACAACCGCCAAAACAACATCGGCGGCAACCATACCAATAAATGCGCCCAACAACACATCTGTTGGCCAATGGGCACCAATCGCCACACGCGACACCGCAATCGCAATCGCCAAAGACCAAGTTAAAATTTTGAACCGCGGCATCAACATCCCCAACATAACCAAACCGGCAAACGACAACGCCGTATGTCCCGATGGCATGGAATTAAATGCCCACTCAAACGTTCCCGGGAAAAATCCAACAATCCCAAATTCATCAAAAAATATCGGACGCGCACGACCAATTATAACCTTTAATATTTCAACAACGATGCCCGACAAAATCAACGAACAAAACACCAAAAACGCATTACTGTTTTTTAATTTTGCATACGCATCCCGTGTCAGAAATTTTATATTAAACCAATGCATATGTGTCGTCGGGTCGTTTCGTAAATCATATGTTTTTTTCAAATACATCACGATTGTTGCCAAACCAAACACAATAATCCAAACCTTGGCATCGAAAATATTTGCAAACCAACGCCACGCAACATAATTATATTGCCCCATAAATAAATACAGTGGAATATCATACCACATAACCCCCAACACGACCGCCACAACAACAACCAATGTTGCCGCAATCAAAAGTTTCCATCTGATATTATTTTGTTTTGAAATAAACATGAAAAATCCTTATTCTGCAATCAATCTATTATATATAACTTTATCTGTTAAAATTTTTGTTGCAACCGCAGACGCCATCATATCTTCATCATCACCACTGGAAAACATTGGGCAACCGCGACGCACGGCGGCAACATCAACATTTTTATTTTTATTAAAATCTTGAATATTAAAATCATTGTTTATCACATTTACAAAGAACGCATTTTGCTGGCGATTTGAACGAATATTCGACAAACACACAATCGGGAAAACACCACGTGCATCCAAATCAATACCCGCCCCAGATTTAATAGATTTATTCAATAATTCCAATGCGCCACCATTTGATAAATCAATCCGTGTTGCGATACGCGCCGAACCCGCCGTCGGTGTTCCAACCAACACACCACGATTATTTTCATAAATCGATGATGCGATTGCCTCGGGCGTGCCACGTGTTGTATTCGACATCAATACAACCAACATCGCATCCGTCGCGGCATTGCCACCCGGAACATATTCAACATCTTCGCCGGCGGTCTGACTGACCCGCATTACGGGTTTTGCACCCAAAAACAACCCCGCCAATTTTGTCGCAGATTTCGCATCCACACCCGATGCCGCACGCAAATCTAAAATTATACCCGTTGCATTTTGATATTTTGATAACGCCTCGTTCACGATATTTACGGCATTATCAGACACATTATTTACGATAATTTCCAAAATACCACCTTTATCAATCGGTCTGAAAATAATATCCGCATCCGTCAAAACAATCGTCGCACGACGCAAAACAACACTGCGATTACCAGACGGCGTCAATAAATGTAATTTTGCCGTCCCACTGTTTAACCCTTGGAATACTGCATTTAATTCTGCATCCGTCATATCACGCACATTTTTTCCATTTATCATATCAATCAAATCATGTTGATTGATTCCGGCCGCATCCGCCGGCGAACCACCGATAACCGACCCAACACGAAAATTTCCCCGTTCATCGCGCCAACCTGATATACCGACACTGGTTAAAATACGATTATCATAATTTGTCAGTAAATTTTTTTTCGGAATATATTTACCACTTTCATCAATACCCTGCATTAATGCATCAAACGCGCGTTCGTAAATTTCATCCATACTCATCGCCGCCAAAGAATCATCCCTATCGCGCATTTTATCAATCAACGCAGTTGTGATTTTTCCATACCCCATCCAATCACCATCACGTGGTTGGGCAAAATTACCAACAATAGAATCGCGCCAAACCAAAATAATACGGTCATCTGTCGCCGCCAGGTGCGCATGCGGACTCAAATTTTCTAAACTTTCAATCGCAACAGCAATATTTTTTCCACCCCATTGCACAGAATCTAATTTTTCATAAATTTCCGCAAAAGTATTAACCGCCGCGTCACCCACATCGGCACGCGCGACACATACGGTCAATGCAATTAGCCCTGAACAAATTATTGTTGATATTTTCATCATGCCCTCCTTTGCATCGACCAATGCTGTTTAATATTTTGTTTCGCGTAAATTAAAGTGATACAAAATAACATTAGAAATATAAATCGATGTCAATGTTCCCATCACAACCGAAAAAGTCATTGCGATTGCAAAATCACGCAACATCAATCCACCAAACGCATATAACCCGACCATTGCCAAAATCGTAGAAATACTGGTCATCAATGTTCTGCGCATCATTTCGTTCACCGACAAATCAATCAAATCGTCCATTGGCATTTTGTGATATTTGTTTATATTTTCATCAATCCGGTCATAGTTTACAACCTTGTCATTGATAGAATAACCAATACCCATCAAAATAACCGCAATCGCCGTTTGATTAAATTCCAATCCGGTAATCGAAAAGAAACCGAACATTAAAATAAAATCCAATACCAATGACACAAAAGATCCAACCGCATAACCACCACGATAACGAATCCAAATATAAACACTCATCAACACAAACGAAACCAACACTGCCAAAATACCGCCGCGAATCAATTCACCGCCAATTTTTGGACCAACAATTTGCACCTGGGAATATGAAACATTATCGCCCAAAATGTTTTTTATTTGCGCCACGCGTTGATTTTGTTGTATGTCCGTTGAACCTTTTGGCAAACCGACACGCACCAAAATTGCCCCACCATCCACAGATTGCAATTCGGGTTTAAATTCCGCCAACGCCACACGCATTTTATCAATGGTGTAATCTGCGGCAACGGGTTTAACCTCCATCGATATACCACCAGAAAAGTCAATTCCATAATTCAACCCACGAAATATTAAACACAAAACCGACAATACAACCAATGCACCCGATATCCAATACGATAACTTGCGATATTTCATAAAGTGTAAATTCATCAGTCCCACCTTTTACTTATTTTTAATAAAACCAATTTTTTTATTTTTGCCATGCATGTACCAATCAATCAACACACGTGACAACACCAGGCACGTAAACAATGTTGTCATCACACCAATTGATAAAGTGACCGCAAAACCACGAATCGGACCCGCACCAAATTCAAACAAAATCAGTGAACAAATCAAATTCGTCAAATTACCATCCATAACCGTTTTAACCGAACGATTGAATCCCATATCAACCGCACGCAAAGTCGGAACACCGGCGCGTACCTCGTCCCGGATGCGTTCATATGGTAAAATATTTGCGTCCACCGCCATACCCAATGTCAAAACGATACCCGCAATCCCCGGCAACGTCAGTGTCGCACCAAACAATGCCGACACACCAATAATCATTGCCAAATTTACCAACAACACCACATCGGCAATAACCCCGAACATACCGTATGTCAGTATCATAAACAACACAATAAACAACACACCAACCGCCGAACCAATTTTACCAGATACGATTGTATCCGCACCCAATCCGGCCCCAACCGTGCGTTCTTCTATCACCGTCAACGGCGCCGGCAATGCGCCACTGCGTAACAACACCGCCAAATCTTTGGCACCCTGTAATGTGAATCCACCAGAAATTTGACCACGCCCCCCGGGAATCGGTTCACGAATATTTGGCGCAGACAAAACCCGTCCATCCAAAACAATCGCAAATCGTTCGTTCACATGTTCTGTCGTTAATTTTGCAAACCGACGCGCCCCCGACGCATCAAAAACCGTCGTCACAACCGGCATATTATTTTGGTCAAAATCCGCCTGGGAATCCGTCAAAGATTCACCCGACACTTCGACGCGTGAATACACCGGCACCATTTGTGTCGGATTTTCCATATACGGCAAAAACATTGTGCCGGCCGGTGCACGTCCCGACGCCATTTGTTCCGGACCAACATTTTCATTTACCAAATGAAAAGTCATTTTTGCAGTTTGCCCAATCAACTCTTTGATACGTTCAGGATTATCAACACCCGGTAATTGCACCAATATATATTTACCACCCTGGGATTGAATAGACGGCTCTTTGGTTCCCAACGCATCAATACGACGACGCACAATTTCAATACTACGCGCCAATGCATCATTTATCATTTCTTGTTTTTGTTTATCCGTGTACGCAATGCGAACAACACTGCCCGATGAAGAAATATCCACCGCACCCCCCAGGACACTTTTCAACCGTCCCTTGGCACGGGAAATTTCATCTGTATCACGAACATTTAATGTAATAACACCATCCGCATTACGCAAATTAGAAAACCGAATAATACCACGCGACCGGTCAACCAATGCGGCACGAACCTCGTCATACAACTGAACCGATTTATCATGGAACATTTGGTCGGTATCGACCTCTAATAATAATTGCGCACCACCCTTTAAATCCAAACCCAAATTTATCGGATGCACCCACGACGGGAAATAACGCGTCGTATTTGGAAACATTGTTGGCACCGCCAACAAAACACCGAACACTGCAACAAAAACAATTGCCAGTTTTTTTAACATAACAACCCCACCTTTACTTTGATTCAACACCCGCCACAGCGTTTTTGTTCACCGTCACAACAACACCATGCGCAATTTCCAATTCAACAGTTTTTTCATTTATAGATTTAATTGTTCCATAAATACCACCCGCCAAAACGCGATTACCAACCTTTAATGAATCAATCATTTTTTGATATTCCGCCATACGTTTTTTTGCCGGACGCACCATAACAAAATAAATAATGCCGAACACAACCGCACAGTACAACAACATACCAAACCAGCCACCCGATTGCGCCGCCGCCACATCATTTACCACAACATTTGCCGTATCAACTGTATTTTCCATTAATTTCTCCTTTTAATCATGTGTGAAACATAGACAAAAAACCCAAAAAAGTAAAGAAAAAATTGCCAAAACCCCATAAAACATAAAATAAAAAATTCGGCACAAAATTCGTGCCGAACAAATCCAATAATTTATCACCAGATTAATTGCCCGATGGTAAATTTCCATAATACGTGTTACCATTAACCGTTGCACCCTCAATCTTTAACCACACATGATTTGTTGTATCGTTCGTATGTGCCCCCGTTGATACATAACCACATGGCACACCCGACGTACAATTACCCGTCCCCGGCGTCACCAATTTATCACGTTTTAACACCGCAATATTTGCCGTGTTCGCCGTAATTGTTTCCGTTGGCGTCCCCGAATATCCCGTCGACCCAGTTGGTGCCGCCGTTGCCGCCGCGGCCAAATACCCAACCGTCACAGAATCCACATTCGAACCTGTATTTCCACGCGCAGTATTTAATTCATTTGTTTGCGGAATAACACCCTTGCGGTAATTGCGTCCATCCAAATCATTTGTTGCGCCATAATTAATATTAAAAACCTTGTTACGCACCGTGTTTGTTGTTGCCGCACGAATTGCGGTCTCGTCCGCGTTTGCACCGGCAATTACCAACAACGCACAAAACAATCCGCCAAGAATTTTTTTCATAATCCCTTCCTTTTTTTATAATCTTACACAAAATGATAACACATTTTTATATTTACCACAATTAAAAAATTTAACTGCGTTCAAAAATTATATCCAAATCAGAAATTGGAATAATTTTATACACCGGTCGTCCATGATTACATTGACCACCACGCGTAGTATTTTCAATATCACGCAATAACGCGTTCATTTGGGATACATCTAATTTTTGTCCCGCGCGTACCGAATGATGACACGCCCAATTTGCCAATTTCAAATGCAACCGTTCATTTAATTGCACCGAATGCCCATTGGCACGAACCTCGTCCGCGATATCATGTAATAAATTTGCCCAATTCAAATCCCAATCGGCGGGCTTTTCAAATATCGCAATCGCATCATCACCAAACGCATCCACGACCAATCCCGATGATTTTAATTCATCCGAAACATCCAACACCGCCGCAACATCCTCTGCCCTCAGATTTATAACAATCGGTGTCAATAAAGGTTGTCTTTTAATTTCATGTTGCCGCACGCGTTCGTATGTAATGCGTTCATGCGCCGCATGTTGGTCAACAATAATCAAATTATTTTCCCGCGTCGCCAATATATATTTATCACCAATCTGACCAATCGCACGCCCCAATGGCATTTCCGAAAACGCATCATCAACCGTTGTTTGCGCAACATCATGCGACGCCAATTTATTCACCACAAAATCAGATGTCCCACGCGGTGCAAAAAATCGTGTGTTATCCACATGGGGTGCCGATACATGAAACACACCCGCCGATGACGCACCACCCACACAATCACGAACAATATTATTTGCCGGTATGTTCATCTGTTTTGGCACCACATCATCATGCGCCACAATATTATGCGCAACATTTGCCAAGGTTTCAGACAATTTTTCACGCAAAGTTTTTATTATAAACGCACGAACATGCGCGGGTTCCAGAAAATGTACCTCGGTCTTGGCGGGTGATACATTTACATCCACATGCGACGGATTTAATTCTAAAAACAATGCACACAATGGGAATTCCCGGGCATGCATAACATCCATATATGCCGCACGCAACGCACCAACGACAACTTTATCCTTAATCGGACGACCGTTTACAAATAAATATTGGTCAACAGATGACGCCCGCCGCAATGTCGGCACCGATATAAAACCCGTCAATTTCATATCACTCGATTCGGATTTTGCATTAACTTCCAACATACGCCCCATAATGTCATCGCCCATCACCGATGCCATGCGTTCCATTAAATCTTGACCTTTTGGGAAAAACCATTTGTTATTCAAAACAAAACCAACATCCCGACGCGCCATCGCCAACCGTTTAATAACATCCAACACAGACATTGTTTCCGCCCGGTCACCACGCAAAAACTTTAACCGTGCCGGTGTGCGTGAAAATAAATTTTTCACACGAATACGCGTACCACTGTCCCATGCCGCGGGTCGTATTTCGCCCGTTGTTGCATCCAAAGACCAACCATTTGGCGCACCCGCCGCAAATGTATCAATCGTCATATCGGAAACCGACGCGATTGATGGTAATGCCTCGCCCCGGAAACCCATGTATGTAATATTTGTTAAATCGTCATCTGGTAATTTTGATGTTGCATGCCGTAAAATCGCGCGCGACAAATCATCCCTGTCCATGCCACGACCATTATCAACAACCGAAATCGATGTCCGCCCACCATCAACAATATCAACAACAATTTGGTCTGCCCCCGCATCCAGCGCATTTTCCACCAATTCTTTAACCACACTGGCGGGATTTTCAACAACCTCGCCGGCGGCAATTTGGTTCACCAAAAAATCGGGCAACACACGCACAGACATCGAACATCCTTACCTTTCTTTTATAAATTTGAAATCAATCTTTGAATTTAACCTCGATAATTTCAAATTCTTTTTCACCCGACGGCAATTTCACCGTGCAGCAATCCCCCACACATTTTCCAATCATCGCACGCCCCACCGGCGAAGTACATGAAATTATTTGCCGACCATCCGATTCCACATCAGACAAAATCCGGCATTGCATACGATTACCATCTTCATCTTCGGCAATAACACGTGCACCAAACACAACACGATTTCCCGACAAAGAATCCACATCAATCACATTGGCATTTGACACAATACTTTCAATATATTGAATCCGTTTATCAATCTGGCGCTGTTTTTCACGCGCCGCACTGTAATCGGCATTTTCCGACAAATCACCCAATGACCGCGCCCATTGAACAACACGCAAAATTTCGGGGCGCTGGACCTCTTTTAAATCTTTCAATTCTTTTAACAATGCCTCGAACCCGGCACGCGAAATTGGTTTCTTTTCCATTTATTTCATCCCATTTTATAAATATAATGCGGAATTATACAACTTCATTTTAATTTTGCAATTATCAAATATTCGGGTTATAATTCGGAAATAATGCATATTAAATCAAATATTTTATTCAGATTTTTATTACGCCGATTTTTCGGTGGCACGGGTTTAATATTACTGATTGTATGTGGTATAATTTATGCCATCACATTTGTTGAACGATTGCCATCCAACCCGGACACAATTACCGCAATCATGGACGCATGGATACGATTGTTGGAATACATCCCGATGTTTTTACCGTTGGCGGTATTTATGGGAACATTATTGGCGATGTATAATATGACCAAATCATCTGAATTAATTATTATATCCAGTTCGGGCATGTCACCATATCAAATTGCACGACCGTTTTTGGTTGGCGCGGCAATAATTGGTATATTTGCAACCACGGTTATAAACCCATACTTTGTGAACATCAGTGCGAAAAACCTGAACAATCATGATTTACAATTGGTTGATAACACCATCTGGTTACGCGAAGATGCAACCGACCATTTTTTAACCATGGCGGCACGCGACATGAAAAAACAAAATTCAGATTTAGTATTTATCGACGCAAAAATATTTGTCCAAGATAAAAATTTCAAATTACAAAATCGTATTGAATCACAACACGCCACATTATCAAAAAACGGCATATCATGCACAGACGCCACAATTTGGGATGCGCGCGGAAATACAACACATGGTAAATGGGAAATCAAAACAAAGACAACACCACAAACCGTTCTGGACCGATATTTGCAACCGAATCAAATTTCTTTTTGGGAATTGCCGCGGTTTATACAAAAAATGTCATCAATCGGCGCACCGGTTCGCGGACACCTGGTTCAATTTTGGACATTGTTATTTTTACCATTAACGATGATTGCCATGACAACAATGGGCATCGCATTTTCCCAAACCCGTCAGCGTCGAAATTTTAATTTCGGATTGAAATTCAGTGCCGCAATCGTCACATGCTTTTTAATGTATTTTTTAATCAATACATTTAACGCCCTGGGGGCGACGGGTGCCCTGCCCCCAATATTGGCAATTATTGCACCACCAATTATAATTATCGCGATATCTGGCGCATTTATTGAACATTTTGATACGATATAAATTATGGGGAAAATACAATGCCATTAAAAAAGAAAACAAATACGAAAAAGATTTTAATTTGGATGCTTATCATCATATTGATTGCATTTATGATTATGTATTTTGCGCCCACACAAACAACAATTGAATTGGAATTGTATCCATGAATTATATCGACATATTTCTTGAATCATTGGTTGCAGAACGTGGTCGCAGTGAAAAAACAATTCAAAGTTATGCGTCTGACCTGAACGCGGCAAACGATGCATTACCACACGGATTGATTGGCGCGACACCGGACGAAATACAAAATTATTTATCCGGGCTTTCCGAACGCGCATCATCTATTGCCCGCAAGGCAAGTTCCCTGCGCGGATTTTACAAATTTTTAATGTTGGAAAAAATAATAACAACCAACCCAACAAAAAACATCGAATTACCAAAGCGCGCACGTCCATTACCAAAATTATTATCGGTTGATGAAATAGAATTATTAATATCATCGGCGGGCGACACAAAAAATTCCACCCGACTGCGTGCGATGTTGGAATTGGTATACGCATCCGGACTGCGCGTATCTGAATTATGCGAATTACCCATGACATCAATCTTGGGGGACCATTTATTAATTCATGGCAAGGGCGCCAAAGAACGCATGGTTCCAATGCACGCGGGCGCAATTGATGCATTAAACAAATGGTTGGCACAACGCGACGACACCGATTCGAAATATGTATTTCCCGGTTCTGGCAAAACCGGCCACATAACGCGCGACGGATTTTTCAAAATATTAAAAAAATGCGCGATACTGGCGGGCATCGCCCCCGAACATGTATCACCACATGTTTTGCGTCACTCATTCGCATCACATTTATTATCACACGGTGCAAACTTGCGCGCGATACAAACAATGTTGGGACACGAAGACATTTCAACAACACAAATTTACACCCATGTTTTGCCTGAACAATTACGCGAAACAATGGAAAATTACCATCCATTATCAAATAACAAGCATAAGGCAACACAACAATGATAACAAAATGTGACCATCCCGGATGCACCAAGGCCGGCACATGCCGTGCACCAAAAAATCGTAATCTGAACGATTATTGGCACTTTTGTACCACGCACGCGGCCGAATACAATAAAAATTGGAATTATTACGCCGACATGACCCCCGAAGAGATAGAGGCCGATTGGGAACGCGAAACATTTGGCGCCCCATTACAGGAAAAGGCGCGTGCCAATGCCGACACGGCAGATTACATAAAATTTCTGAACGATTTTTTATCAGGCCGCGGCACATTTGACCACACACCACCAAAAAGCAAATTACCCACCGGGGTCAGTGGCGCATTAAAAACATTGGGATTACCGCCCACCGCAACATGGCGTGATGTTGGTACAAAATACCGACAACTGGCAAAAAAATACCACCCCGATACCGCGGCCGACAAATCGTCCGCCACGGCCGAATTTACCAAGATAACCACCGCATACAACACATTAAAAAAACATTTTAACAAATAAAAACCTATTGGTATTTACTAACACACCGATCATAAGAACCTGATAATCTCCCCGGCACACGTAATGCACGTTCTTTTGCCGAACCAGTACGTTTTTTTGCGCGTTTATTTGATATTTCACGATAAAATTCATCCACAGTATGCGTTTCTAAATATTTATTCGTCGCATCCACAACACAATCCGTCACAACCGATGTCACGCTACAATTTGCGCCAACCGTTTCACGCAACTCGACAGCAACGGTACCAATACCACCCACAGAAAATTGCATAACCGCCGCCAAAACTTGGGGTGGCAACTTATAATATTTATATTTGTAATAATGCCGTGTCCAATACGCCAACTTTGCATCTGCAACACTCATTTTTCTGATACATTCGACCGACAATCCCGATGCACATGTGGTAATACCATATTTTGTTGCGCCCAATAAATATTTACCATCTGTACCCTTTATCGGTTTACCGTCTGGTCCGCATATACGATTTCCCGGGTCAGATGGTGTTTGTTGAAAACCTTTTTCATAACTTAATGCAAAATCTATGGCATCATCAAAAATACATTTTTGAATTTTTTGTTCAACCGTTTGTGGGTTAGTATATAAATGCTTTCCGGCACTGTATGCATACACGCATTTTGACACCACATTATTCACAAAATTTGAACATTTTTCGGCACCATCTGCGGTTGCAACATTATACCCACCAACATAGCAAACATTATTCATCCCGACTTCGTCTATTTCACCATTTGTCGGATTCATTTGTGCCATATATTCATTTGCAACATCCGCCCAAATATTTTGTGGAAATTCTTGTTGTATTGCCTCGGTCAATGCATCGGCATAAAAATATGCCGCCCATGCATTTGATGCATTTGCAAAAAACATTACACAAAAAATCAACAACAACTTTTTCATTTCAAAACTTTCTCACAATTTTGCGCCACATCGGCAACTTTTTTAATTGCCGATATTTGTGTTGCATTAAACACCGTTGCCGCCCCCGATAACGCCGTTGCGCCACCCGCCAATACATTTGCCGCCGTATCTATTTTTTCGGCATTATTTTGGTCAGAATTATTGGCAATATGGCTGGAAACAATGCCCGCGCCACCAACGACACCGCCTGCAACCGACGAAATTTGGGCGCCACGACCACGTTTTTTAATTTTAGATAAATCGACATATTTATATTCAGAACATGCATCATAAATTTTTTGTGCCTCGGTCACATCAACACCATTTGCGCGCGCCTGGATTATAATATTTTGCAAATCGTTCACCGCCGATATACACGCCCCAACCCGCGTATTTAATTCATCATCAGACGATGTATTTTTCGTTGCCAAAATTGCACCTGCAACATTTGCCGCGGTGTTTGCCGCCAATAATCCCGTGCGCCAATTTCCCAAATTCTTAGATTTTTTTGATTTTATGTTTGGTTTAAAATCCGGCTGTTGTTTGATATCCAACAACACATTACCCGAACCAGAAAAATTTTCCTTTGCTTCTAAATCACGCAAATCGCCAAACAATTCATCATGATTTTTAATTCCAACAACAACCGCACCCGCGCCCGCCGCCGTTCCGACACCAGTGACACCTGTATTTATCCCGGCAATTTTTTTCATATTCCCCAACAAATCATCAATACCCATACACGACATGTATGTCTTTTGTAATCCAGAATTTAACATCGCCACCCCATCTGCATGTGCAACAATGGGTAAAAACAACGCAACAAACATCAAAAGCCGGTAAATCATACATAAAATTATATCACAAAAACCTGCACCAACCAAACCAAAATAAATAAATTGACCCCGTGGGGACGCTATGCTATGCTGAACACGCGAATAAATATAGGAATAAAAAATGTATGACATAATAATTTTGGGTTCGGGTCCGGCCGGCCTGACCGCCGCGATATATGCGGCACGCGCAAATAAAAAAACATTGATAATCGCGGGCGATACATTGGGCGGTCAAACATCGGAAATCGCAAATTTGGAAAATTTTCCGGGATACACCGGGTCCGGGATGGATTGGATTCAAAATACTTTGAAACAGGCCACCGGTTTCGGTGCCGAAATCACATACGCATCGGCAACCGACATCAAATGGGACGGAAATTTCACATACACGGTTAAATGCGACAACGGTAAAACATTTACTGCACCGGCGGTAATCATGGCAACGGGCGCACGCGCACGTCGATTGGAAATCGATGGCGCACGCGAATTGTTGGGTCACGGCGTTTCATATTGTGCAACATGCGATGGTTTTTTCTATTCTGGGAAACGCGTTTTGGTTATCGGTGGCGGAAACAGTGCATTAAACGATGCCCTGTATTTGGCGGATTTGGCGTCCGAGGTTCAAATTATTTATCGCAAACCATCGTTCACCCGGGCCGAGGCGATTGTTCGTGACCGTGTTGCGGCACGCGAAAACATCAAACCTGTATTCAATACAGAATTGAAATCTATTCGCAAACAGAACGATTCGGATGAATTGATTGCAACAACCACAGACGGTCGCGAAATTATATGCGACGGAATTTTTGTTGCCATCGGACACGAGGCCAACACGGATTATTTAAGCGAAGAAATTAAACGCGACAACATGGGACGCGTAATGGCGGACAACCTGCCCCGCGGCATGTTTGTTGCAGGCGACGAAAAAAGCGGTATAAAAATGCAGGTTGCAACCGCCGTCGGCACCGGATGCGGTGCCGCCATGGATGCGATTGCATACCTAAACACAAAGGATAATTAAAATGTTGGATATAAAATTTATTCGTGAAAATCCAGACATCGTTCGCAACGCATGCCGTGTTAAAAATTTTCCCGATGTCGTTGATGAATTATTAATGACGGACGCGCGCGTACGCGAATTAAAAACAATTACACAAACCATGACGGCGGAAAAAAATAAAATTTCACGCGAAATTCCAACCGCATCTGACAAGGCATCATTGATTCAACGCAGCAAGGAAATTTCCGACGAAATCGCCAATGATGCATATGAATTAGCAACCGAAGAACAAAAATTAAACGATTTAATGCACCGCATTCCACAAATCCCAGATGCATCTGCACCGATTGGTATGGATGACACGGCAAACACGGTTGTCAAAACCGTTGGCACCCCGCGCAAATTTGATTTCACACCGCGCGCCCAATGGGACTTGTTGGATATGAATAATTGGTGGATGCCGGAAAAAATTGCAAACACATGCGGCACGCGCGTATATGCATTATGTGGCGAATTGGCGGAACTGGAATTGGCGGTTCAAACATATGTTATTCAAAAATTGATTGGCAAAGGTTTTAAATACATTGATTGCCCATCAATCACAAAGCCCCAGACAATATTCAACGCCGGACATTTTATCGGTTCCGACATGTCGGTTATGAATAACGATGTATTTATGCTGACAGACACCGACCGTTGCCTGGCGGGAACATCTGAAATTGTGATGAATTCATTATTTGCGGGTGAAATTTTACCGGAATCCGAATTACCATTAAAATTCGCCGGATTTTCACCATGCTTTCGACGCGAGGCCGGCGCCGCCGGTCGCGACACACGGGGTCTGGTTCGCGTTCATCAATTCAAAAAGGTTGAACAATTTATATTCTGTAAACCAGAAGACAGCGACGAAATGCACGAATTATTGTTAAATAATTTATGCGATATCATGGCGGACTTTGAATTACCATACAGAGTCATTGCAAACTCAACCGGCGACATGGGATTTAACAAGGTCAAAATGAACGATGTCGAGGCATGGATTCCATCAGAGGGAACATACCGCGAATTGGGTTCTTGTTCGTCAATCGGCACTTTCCAGGCGCGCCGCACGAATACACGCTATCGCGAAAATGGCACGAACGATGTTAAATTTGTTGCAACATTAAATAATACCGGAATTGCCCTGCCCCGCGCATTGGTGCCAATTATCGAAAACCACCAAAACGCGGATGGCTCGGTGAACATACCAAAATGCTTGCAACCATTAATGGGCGGCCGCACCAAAATTGGTGGCAAACACTAAAACACACCGCCCAATCGCGCCATAGCATTGTTCGTAATTACAAAACAAACTTTACAATTATCGGCGAAGGCGGATGGGTGGCAGAACCAAAATTGGCGGAAAACACTAAACTTTATCCACCCAATCGCACCATAATAAAAAAATGCCCAAACGGGCATTTCTTTTGTTTATTGTTGATTTTACAAAAATATAGTATAATCTATACACTTATTACGAAAAAAATAGGAATAATGTTATGAAAATTCGCAACATTGCAATTATTGCACACGTGGACCATGGGAAAACAACCTTGGTCGATAATATGTTAAAACAGGCGGGAACTTTCCGCGAAAATGAACGCGTCGAAGACCGCGTCATGGACAGCGGCGACATCGAACGCGAACGCGGAATCACCATTTCTGCAAAGCCGACATCTATCCAATGGGGCGAATATAAAATTAATATCGTGGACACACCGGGCCACGCCGATTTCGGGGGCGAGGTTGAACGTATTTTATCCATGGTTGACGGCGTTGTGTTGTTGGTCGACAGTGCCGAAGGCCCACTGCCCCAAACAAAATTCGTGTTATCCAAGGCATTAAAACTGGGGCTGCGCCCGATTGTATGTATCAACAAAATTGACCGTGGCGATGCCCGTCCCGAAGAAGTTTTAACCGAAACATTTGATTTGTTCGACAAACTGGGTGCCACCGATGCACAACTGGATTTCCCATACCTGTACGCGGTTGGTCGTGACGGTTGGGCGGTTCGTGACCTGGCGGACATCAATAACCCAAACAAAGATTTAAAACCATTATTCCAACTGATTGTGGACCATGTACCGGCACCTGATTGCAACGGCACACGTTGCCAATTGGACGCACCATTTAAAATGTTGGCCACAACATTAGAGGCCGACCCATATGTCGGACGTATTTTAACCGGTAAAATCGAATCCGGCACTGTCCGCGTTGGCCAAACGGTCAAGGCAATCAACATGGCGGGGGATTTGGTTGAAACCGCCAAAATCACAAAAATTATTGAACACGCCGGCGTGCAAAAAGTATCACGCGATTCTGCATCGGCGGGCGACATTGTGGTTGTGGCTGGATTTACACGTGCAACCGTGGCGGACACATTGTGTGATCCATCTGTCACCGAACCGATTCCGGCAATTCCAATTGACCCACCAACCCTGACGATGACATTTTTCGTGAACACATCCCCGTTGGCGGGCAAATCCGGCAAAAAATTGACATCGCGTATGATTGGCGAACGGTTGTTTCGCGAGGCCGAAACAAACATCGCCCTGCGCGTCACACAAAGTGCCAACAACGAATCTTTCGAGGTTTCCGGTCGTGGCGAATTACAACTGGGGATTTTGATTGAAACAATGCGCCGCGAAGGATTCGAATTATCGGTGTCGCGTCCACGCGTTATCATGCACCAAAACGAAAACGGCGAAAAAATGGAACCAATCGAAGAAGTCGTTATCGATGTGGACGATGAATTCAGCGGTGTCGTCATCGAAAAAATGACAAAGCGCAAGGCAACCATTGTTGACATGAAACCATCCGGCATTGGCAAAACCCGCATCGTGTTTTCGGCACCATCACGCGGATTGATTGGATATCTGTCTGAATTCCGCACCGACACACGTGGCACCGGAATTATGAACCGTGTATTTGATAAATACGATTTATATCGCGGTCCAATCACACAATACCGCCCCGGCGTTTTGGTATCAATGGAGGCAGGACAAACAACAACATACGCCCTGCACAATTTGGAACCACGTGGCGTTCTGTTCGTTGGCCCACAGACCGAGGTTTATTCCGGTATGATTGTCGGCGAACACAGCAAAGAAAACGATATCGAGGTCAACCCGGTTCGTGGCAAACAATTAACAAACGTTCGTTCGGTGACCGCCGATGAAAAATTGTTCTTGGCGCCACCGCGCAAGATTTCATTAGAAGAAGCCCTGTCATATATCCAAGACGATGAATTGGTAGAGGTCACACCCGCAACAATCCGTCTGCGTAAAAAAGAACTGGACAGTGGCAAACGCAAAAAAGCATATCGTTTCGCGGAATCCGCAGATTAAAATTTTCCCGGAAACAATGCACTTAGCACAAAAAACGCCAGATAAAAATCCGGCGTTTTTTTTAACTAGCCCTCGTAATTTAATTTTCGTTTTAACCATCGACGGAAATTCCCGCGTCTTTCGCGCCCCGGCACAAAACATGATGACCAATGAATAATAAAATGTTTAACATTGTTTAAACCAACACCGCCATATTTTTTATTGTATTCCGCCAATGCCGCATCATATTCCGCCAAATCTTTTTTATTCGGCACCACATCACGCGCCGTATATTTAAAACCAAACGCGTCAAAGAAATCACGCATATGCTGATTTACACCAATAATTTGTGGCACACTTGAACAATGGTCTGTGGGCTTATTCTCGACCGATCCCGATATAAACACACCATTTAACCCCTTGGTATCATTGATTAAATTTTGAATATCCGCATTACACTTCGCCTGTCTGTTGCGTTTAATTTGCACAACCGTGCCACCCGATTTCATAAACAATGCCAAATGCAACGCCGTCCCCGCACAGCCCGCCAAAACACGCGCATTTTTCACCAATCCTATTTGCTGGGTCAAAGGCAATTTTTCCGGCCAAATAATTTTATATCCATTTTTTTCAAATATTTTTTGCACCACCCCTTCGCCATATGTGCGCCGTGTTTGCATTGCGGTTCGTGACACATAAATTTTTTCATATTTTTCGCGTGGCGTTTTTACATTTTTCGCAATCGCATCATACATTTTTCCAAACGCCGTGGATGAATACACCGGAATATTAAACCCTTGGTCCGGGACATACACACGACGAAACCGTGTTGTTTCGTTCAATATCAAAATATTTTCGCGTTTCACCCCCACCAGTTCCAACAATTCAAACATATAATTTGGTACCGGATTGATATCTTTGTTATTTACCAAAACAAATTTAGCATTTTTGTATTTTTTATCCAATGCCGCATACGCCCTGTTCATGTGTTCCAATAAAAAATGTCCAAATTGCGGAAACACATTTCCCACGAACACCGCATCCACATCCATATACGGAATATTTTTATGATTAAATTTTGGTATAAATTGCCCATTGTTTTTTCGCATCTGGCGTGAAGATTTCACAAAACGGAATTTATCATCAAACACACCAAAACCATGCCGATGTTCATTTACAATAATGCCATTTTCATATTCTTGGACATGCACATCACGCATATATTGGCGCGAAATTGATTTTTCAAAATATTTTTCAAAGTCGCTATCTGCAAACAACTTATACCACATAAAAAATCCTTATGGTTGCAAAAATCTGATAAAACATGTATATTATAACCATATGGTAGAAATATGTCCAATAATAAACGACTTTTTTTATTTGCCGCATATGATGCAAATGGCATAATTGATGACGCATTGATGTTTTATATACAAAAACTGTCTGAATGCGGCGACATCATTTTTTGCATGGATGCCGATTGCAAGGGCACTGAATTAAACCGCATAAAAAAATACACAATTGCGCGTATGGGTCGTCGTCACGGCGAATACGATTTTGGGTCATATAAACGCGCATACGAATATGCCAAGAAAAATAAATTATTAAAAAAATACGATTTTGTGTACATGGTCAACGATTCTGTGTTTGGACCATTGCATGATTTGGAACCTGTATTAAAACAAATGGAATCAAAAAACACCGACGCATTCGGCATGGTGGAAAGTCGCCACACCCATTACCGTCATATTCAATCATGGTTTATCGGTATGCGCAAAAGTGTTTTTTTGTCCACCTGGTTTGATAAATTTATAATGGATGTAAAACAACAACCACATAAATTTTTAATTACCGTTTTATACGAAAATAAATTTACCGATATTTTGGAAGAACATAACGGCACATGGTATTGCCCATTTGTTTGCCGCGGACGCAGTGTTTATAACAATCCAACCCGATTGTTCAAATTGGGATGTCCGTTTATTAAAAAAATGTCGTTCACGCGCCATAATGGTGCCATCGGCCACAGGTTATATTATGTATTATCACATTGTGATAAAAATGCACGCGATGCGGTGCTATCTGGCGCAAATCATGCATATACACAAAAATATATATCTTGGCTGTTGACCCCAAATCCATTTACATACATTGTTCGCGGGGCAAAATACGCAATTAAAAAACTAAGGGAAAAGTAAACATGAAAAAGACAAAAAAGATTGCCGCAATAACAATGGCACGTGACGATGAATTTTTCTTGTCCCGTTGGATTGCGTATTACGGCAAACAATTTGGCACGGAAAATTTATATATTATATTGGACGGCATCGACCAAAAAACACCAAAAAACGCCGGCAACGCACATATAACAAAATTAGAACATGAAACCATGTCACGCGCCGCGGGCGATAAATACCGAATCGGAAAATTATCAGAATTGGCAACCAAATTATTAAAAACATACGACATTGTTATCGGTTGTGATACGGATGAATTTTTAATTGTTGACCCAAACACGAACCTGAATTTATCTGAATATTTATCCAACAAGAAAATTAAAACCACGCTTTCCGGATTGGGATTGGATGTCGGTCAAAATTTAAATTGCGAATCCGAATTGGATGCACATGCCCCATTTTTGGAACAGCGCGAATACGCCCTGCTGTCCACGCGTTATACCAAACCCGTGGTCAAAACCATCGCCGCCCCCTGGGGCAGTGGTTTCCACAGTATCCGTCATCACAATTTCCATATTGATAAAAATTTATACTTACTGCACTTTGGCGCGATTGATTTAAAAATGTTGGAACGCAAAGCTGCCGCCCGTGGCGCCGATTGGTTAAACCACCTGCGCCGGCGCGGAAACGGCACAATAAATGCGGTCACAAATTCAAAAATAAAATCATCCAAATGGTTGCGTATCGCACGCATTTTACAAACATACATGCGCCCAATTTACGCATTACGCAAACCCGCAATGTTGGGATTAAAACCGGTTATAGAAATACCAACGCGTTTTAAAAAATCAGGGATTTAATTTGTTTTATAACCACGTCTGGCGCGAATCGTTTTAATTCGCGCGTTGATACATTTATCATCTTACGCACATCCACCGTGTTTTCATATACATCACTCATTAATTTTGCCAACGCATTTACATCACCCGGCACAAACAACAACCCACCCGCACCATCTAATAAAATTTCACGCGGCCCATATTTACAGTTCGATGCAATATTTAACACACCCAATGCCGCCGCCTCTATCAATACCGTGGGCAAACCTTCGCCACGACTGGACAATATATGTGCAACGGCACCCGCAACATATGGATATGGATTTTTCTGGCTGCCAGTAAAGATAATATTTTTGTGCGACATCAAACCGTCAGCATGCTTTTCAAACACATCGCGTTTATCACCACCACCAACCAAAACCAATTTAACATTTTTATGATTTTTCCAAAACAAATCAAACGCATCCAACAGTGTCCAAATATCTTTATCATAACTCATCCGCGCCACAGAACAAAAATATTTGCCACGCACATCACATTTTTCACTAGCCCGCGCCCGCACAGATTCAATATCAATCGGATTATAAATTCTGATAAATTTATTTGCATATGCCGGACACAAATTTTTCATATCGTTTACACAATCATCCGTCAAAACAACAACATTGTCGTATATGCACAGTTTCCGGGAAAATTTGCGTTTTTGAAACACAGAAATCGAACTGTGAAACCATGCAATTTTTTTTGCATTTTTTATATCTTTAAACTCATGCGAAAAACCAAAATCGTGATAATCAATAAATACATCAAAACCCGATAATAATTTTTTTACAACATGCACCCGGCGACAAAAACGATACACATCGCGCGCAAAATGTTTCACAACCCGCCACAGAAAAAATCGCGGCATACGTGTTCCCAACACGCGCGACGGATATAACACAACACGTTTAACATTTTTATGTTTACGAAACCAATCAACCCACACCGGCTCGGTCACATCAACAAATGTCACAACCGTTATATCCAGTTTTTTATCCGTGCTTAAAAGTTCCAATGTGCGAATCAATACAGATTCCACACCACCCAACTGCATATCACGCAAACAAAATGCAACACGCACAGACATCGATTATTTCCCAATAAAATTCAAAATTTTTAACGCCAATTTCCGACGATTTTTCGGCACACGTTCAAACACCCCCAAATTATATAAATCGGTAAATTCTTGGCGGGCAATTGCCAACTCTTCATCGGTTTTCAAATATTTAATTTTGCGAAACGCCCAATTAACAAAGAACCATAAAAAGTTTTCGCCCCATAATTGCATTTGATGCGCAGATGCCTGGTCACGATACAAAACGAACGCATCTTTGATACCCGCAATCAAACTTTGCATAATGCGCAACTGTTTCGCACTCAATACAATTCCGCCAAAATTTGGAATATAATAATACAACGGCAATGGCGCAATCGTGACACGCGGATTTCGCAGCATAACACGCGACCACCACGGAAAATCTTCGAACAAAATACCCTTGATAAATGGGATATCCGCAATTAAATCACGACGATACATATTTTTCCAAACCTGGCAATGTTTAATCAACCACTTGCGATTTTTGCGGAACGCATTATGCGCACTGTCGGTTGCATATTCATAAACATCCGACACGGTTTTAGATTTTATTTTATTGATATCATACCGTTTTTTTATACCCCGTGGGACAACATTATCCGTCCCCATACCCAATTTATAATACACCATCAGTTGCGGCCGATAAAACCGGTCATATGTGAACGACACAATATCAGAATTATTTTCTTGCGCCAACGAATACGCGATTTCCATCGTTTGCGGATGAATAAAATCATCACTGTCCAAAAACATAATGTATTCACCATTTGCGTATGGCATACCCGCATTTCGCGCATCAGACAACCCACCATTTTCTTTATGCACAACAACGAATCGTTTATCACGCGCGGCGTAACTTTCGGCAATTTCGCCCGATTTATCAGGCGACCCGTCATCAACCAAAATTGCCTGCCAATCGGTAAAAGTTTGCGACAACACCGAATCCAGGCATCGCGGCAAATATTTTTCCACACCATACATTGGAATAATAATAGAAATTTTTGGTTTTTTATTTGGCATAAAAATCTCCTACATTTTATTTATCATTTCATCCGCAAAAGACCCCGGTATCGGATTTTCCGACCCACGATATGTTGTTTTTTGGAAAAACGCACCCGATGTCAATTTATCAAACAACTTTTTATCAAACGGTTTATCATTATATGCCCACCACAAAACATGGGTTGGGTCTTGGGCGACATGCGGCATTTTTGCGAAATACTTTTTCGCCCTTTCGTCATTTTCAACCAAAGTTTTGAATAATAATTGATGCATAAAATAATCAAAGGTGTGATTTTCATGCATCCAATAATCCAAAATCATCGCCCGCCATGCCGCCAGCAAAAACGCCCCCCGACGCGCGCGAATAAAACAGTTTTGGCAAAAACTATACGGACTGCCCCCGATATTGTAATTGTCACCCGTTAAATACATAAAATAATCTTGTTTTTCAATCCAATCTGGGATTGGTGCGGTCACAAATCCGGTTGAATCCAACCAATACCCACCATACCGATACAACAATTCCACACGGCAAATATCCGCAAAATGCGCATGCCCAATTTTACCGTCCCGATATTTTTGAACTATTTCATCTGGCAAAGATATATAATCAAAAACCGTTTTTGCATCCAATACGACCAATTCTTGTTTGCAATGCCGACGCACACTGCGGAAACATGCGCGCACTAACGCGGGTGCGTTTTCTTCGCCCTGCAACCACAATGTCCAAATTTTATCGTGTGCATCATCAACAACGACATCCTCCTCGGGCACAGAATTCACCGCCGGCAAATACCGTTTGAAATAATTTGATACGATTTTCGCCGTTGCATCCGTCCGCACCCGACGACGCGCGACACGGTCAAAAAAATGCCAATTCAAAATATGCCCAACCAAAACCAATTTAGATGTTGCGATAAACCTTGCGAAATTCATCCAATCACTCCTTTTAATTATAAACATCAGGCGACACAAATTTGCGCCGCCCGAAATTTTTATTCACCCATATCACCTGACGCATTGTCGTCATCATCCACAGGCCCCGTTGTCATCTCTTCTGCGATACCATTGGCCTGGGCCATGATTTTATCCAACAATTCTTGCTGGACATCCGGATGGTCTTTTATCCATTGGCGCGCATTCGCCTCGCCCTGACCCATGCGTTCATTATTGTATGAATAAAAAGAACCCGCCTTTTCGATGATATTGTATTTCACACCCATATCCAAAATTTCAGATATGCGGGAAATACCTTCGCCATACATGATTTTGAAATCGACCGTCCGGAACGGTGGCGCAACCTTGTTTTTAACAATTTTGACACGCGTTTCATTACCGATAACATTTTCTTTATCTTTGATTGCACCGGTCCGACGAATATCCAAACGAACCGAGGCATAGAATTTCAATGCATTACCACCCGATGTTGTTTCCGGATTACCAAACATAACACCGATTTTCATACGGATTTGATTGATGAAAATCAATAATGTATTACTGCGCGATACAGACCCCGCCAATTTTTTCAGCGATTGCGACATCAAACGCGCGGTCGTTCCAACAAAAGAATCACCGATATTACCCTCTAATTCTGCGCGAGGTACCAATGCCGCAACCGAATCGATAACCACAACATCAACCGCACCCGATTTAATCAAAGTATCGGCAATTTCCAACGCCTGTTCCCCAGAATCCGGTTGTGAAATAATCAATTCTGAAACATTACAACCCAATTTTTTTGCATAACTCGGGTCCAGCGCATTTTCCGCATCAATATATGCACATGTGCCACCTTTCTTTTGTGCCTCGGCCACGGCATGCAGTGCCAATGTTGTTTTACCCGAACTTTCCGGTCCGTAAATTTCAACAATACGACCACGCGGATACCCACCGATACCCAACGCAATATCCAACCCCAAAGACCCAGATGATATCGCCTCGATATTTTGTTGCGAACCATCACCCATTTTCATAATGGCTTCTTTGCCGAATTGTTTTTGGATTTGTGCCAACGCAGATTCCAACGCCGGATTTTTGGCCGGTGTGGCGGATGCATCTTTTTCTTTCTTTGCCATAAATATTCCCCTTTGTTTTTCTATCCAGATGATACTAGGAAAAACCCCTATTTGCAAGCCCGATAATAATTATTTTTTAGACCACAAAACAAACAAAGTTATCACACTCACCGCAATCGAAACCGCCCACACGGCCGATGTCATCCCGGTCAATGCGATACACAACGCGCCCAAAATCGGGGCAATAACCTTGGGCAAATATACCGTTGTCCGAAACACCCCATAAAACCGGGATTGTTCACTTTTATGGGTATTGTCAAAGAAAAACAAATCATGCACCGGTTCCATAAACGCCCCCGATATCTGCCACAGGACAAATACCGCCAACAATGGAAAACCATGCAAAAACATTGCCAATGTTGCGAACACTGCGAACGATGCCATACCAATAATCATCAAAACACGCGCGCCAACCCGTCGCACCAGATTTCCAATAAACAAATCAAAAACAATGTATGGCAAAATTCCCATTGTCAAAACCCACCCCAATACATTTGCAGAAAACCCCTGCTCTATCACAATAATTGGGACATACAAAACACGCATCGCCGACAATGCATAAAAACCAAAATTCACGGCATACGCGCGCGGCATACCACTGCGTCTGAAAAAGACCAAAGTATTTATCCACAAAGATTTTAATGTGCGACGCGGATTTACATTTTTAATTTCTTTATCCATTTGCACAATACCAAACCGTTTAAAAAACAGCAATCCACCCGCATAAATCATCGCCGATGCCAAAAACGGGATACGATAATTACTGAACCACGCCGCCATATTTAACGCAAACAACGGCGCCACCAACGCACCAATATTCACCCACAAATAATACCGCGCATTTAATTTTGCCATCCCGATATTTTTAGAAAAATCCGCCATAAATAACGGAATTAAAATTCCAATAATTGTGGACCCAATACCCGACACCCAATCCAATGTCACAAAAGTCATGGGCTTAATTGAAAAACTCATCATTGCATAGCAAACAATAACAAATAAAAACGCGGCATATAATAAACGAGCCTTGGAAAACCATCGCAACAATTCTTTGGAAAACACACCAACAATCATACAAAATACAGAATACATCGCGACATAAACACCAACCACCGACGACGCCAGATTTTCATTTCCCAAAATACCGGTAAAAATTCCCAATATAACCAAAGAATAAACCGCATTATAAACACCCGACGCAAACCCTGTAAACAGCCCCAGGTTTGCAAATGAATACCCATCAACATTTTCATTTATCGCGATGTATTTGTCTTTGGCCAAAACTCTCTCCACTATTTGCCAAAATATTATATCACAGTTTTACCGATAACACAAACCGCACAAAAAAATTTATCCCCCATAAAATGGGGGATGGGACTTCTAACCATTAACAAAAAACATCCAACCAAAAAAATTTTTTATTGATTGGCGGGCTTATTTTGTTGTGCCGCATTTTTTCTCTGTTCGTATAACGCTTCGAAATCAACGGGTTGCATCACAAATGCCGGGAATCCAGATTCCGCCGTCAAACGCGTCACCAATGCGCGAACCGATGGGAACAACAAATGTGGCACATCAATCAGCAAAGTGCGGCGTTTGGCTTCTTCATCTTTTTCTTCTTCCATTTGAACCAAACCAGAATATGTTGTTTCAATCAAGAATATGGATTTATTATCTTTATCCAATTTAGAATGCACCTTGGTCAACAAATCAACCATAAACACATTATTTTCGGCGCCCTTGATTTGAATATCGATATTTATTTCGATTTTTGCCTGACCATTATCCTGGTTAAAGAACAATTCCGGGACATTTGGGCTTTCAAAAGAAATGTCTTTCAAGAACTGCGAAATAATTTTGAACTGTGACATGCGATTGCTCCTTTTTTTTTAGTCGCTTTTATGATAATATAACAAATGAAAAATATTTTACAAGTGTCGGGGGGATAAAAAAATGATTATTTTCAAAACAACAAAAATTATCGGTATTTTCAGTGCGATATTCATATGTTTTGCATTAACATCGTGCGACATGTCAACACCAACACGCACCGATAATGATGCGGTTGTGCCAACATCCAACCTGCACGCGGTACCGTTTTCATCACTGCCGGGGTGGGAAAATGACGATGTCAGATATGCACTCCAAGCATTTCGTAACACATGCAATGCAAAATTACAATACACCGGCCGTGTAATCCCGGACGCGGCATTGGTTCGTGAAAAATGCAATATGTTGCCGTCTGCAAACGCCGATACAAAAACCGTCCGCAAATGGTTTGAATCACATTTTCAACCCTACCGCATATATGACGATGCGGGACGCAAGACCGGCACATACACCGGATATTATTCACCAACAATTCCGGCGTGTCGCAAAAAGACATCCCAATGCAACGAACCATTGATGGCGGTCCCCACCGATGGTAAACAATATAAAAATGTTCCCAAAAAGAAAATCGTTGAAAATCGCATTGGTCGCGTTTTGTATTGGGCAAACATCGTCGATGTCCAAAACATACAAATCCAAGGCAGTGGTCTGTTAAAACTGGAAGATGGCGAATTGGTAAAATTAAATTTTGGCGCAACGAACGACATGCAATTTAAATCTATCGGCGAACAATTACGCACCCGTGGCATAAAACCTGATGGCGGATACAGTGCCGACGCCGTATGGAAATATTTGAAAAAACACCCCACCCTTGCACGCGAGGTAATTTACAACAACCCACGCTATGTTTATTTCCGCGAGGCCGATTCCAAAAAAGTTATCGGCAAATTGGGAACACCATTATCAAAAATACGCAGTATCGCCGTCGATGATTCCATTTACACCGTCGGCATGCCGGTATATATAAACACAAATTTATCAGACGGTCGCAAATTCCAACGATTGATGATTGCCCAAGACACCGGCAGTGCCATTCGTGGTTGGATACGCGCAGACATATTCTTTGGTTCGGGGGACGCGGCATATAAATATGCACACGGCCAACACAGCACCGGTGAAATGTACATATTACTGCCACGGGTTTACACAAATGCAAAATAATAAATATGACAAAAAATTAGATGTCCGTATCACGCGCCCAACATTTATATCGGGCGTGTTTGGTAATTTATTTCAAACATTTCATCGACCTGCATCCGTTGATGATTTAACCACACGATGGGACGAAATCATGGGCCCCGACATTGCACCAATTGCGAAATTAGTTGCAATAAAAAAAACACGCGATAACAAATTCAGTGTTGTAATAAAACCCGCCAACACCGCATTGGCATTACAATTATCATATGCAAACGACGAAATATTGCGCCGCATAAATAAATATTTCGGATATCCTGCCATTTCCAAAATCACATATCGAAAATAACACACGAACTCGGACATTCCCCTTCTTTATGAAAGAAGGGGTGGATGACGAGCAATGCGAGTCAGACGGGGCAGTTGTGAAACAGATAAAATTTATTTCTTTTATTTAATCATAAAATATGATAAAATTATATGACGAAAGAGATTGAATTGAGAACGTTCTTTAAAATTTTATCGGCTTTATTTTTGTGCACACCGGCGGCGGTGGCGGCACCCATTTCGCAACCCGCGGGCAGTAATCTGACCCAATACAACGGTTCAATGGGATCCATCGTTGGCAATCAATGGAACAACGCAATCAACCCGCGCAATAATACCGGAACCACAAAGGCCACGGCCGATTTTGGAAATTGTAATTCGTTAATTTTGCGTTGTGCATCACCCAAATGTTCGGGTGGCGGTTGTGCAAATATGGATATTGCGAAACCGATTGTTGCGGGCTGTGTAAATTCTAATTCTGCATGTAAAAAGCATGGTGACGATTTAATAAACGCAATCGCGGCACAATTAGTATCCGATTCAATCGCGGCACAAAACAAACAATCGGCAAACGCCGCCGCTGCGGCTGCCGCGGCGCAACAAAACAATACGGCATTGCAACAACAATTACAATCGATGCAGCAACAAATGGCATCTATGCAACAACAAAATAGTGAACAAATAAATTCATTACAACAACAGTTGGCGGAATCACAGCGCGAAACACAAAACGCGGTCGCGTCGGTCGCGGAAAATGCATCGCGTGCGGCAACGGCGACAAATAGCGACACGGGCCTGACCCCGGTGCAAGAGGCGGCGGCAAAATCGGGTGTATCGGATGATGTAATTGCACGCGCCACAATTACCGGACAAATTTTAACCAGTATGGAAGGCGTCGACCAAAGTTTGAATAATTTAAAAACAACAATGCGTGACGCGTTCCGCTATGCCAAATGTAACGAGGTCAATGGAAATAATTGCAGTGCCCCAAAACGCGTTGCAAAATTCCGCGAATTGGCAAACAAATTTATGGAACCATACGACGCATTGGCGGACAACCTGGACGATGCATTATTCACCGCGCAATCGGTCGGTGTTGATTTGGGTAATATTTATATGTTTTTCAGTGGCTCTTGCAACCGTTGGGCGGAATACGTTTGCCGTGGTGATTATGCTGAAAAATGCACTGGCGAAGGAGAAAGCAGAAAATGTGAATCCGGTTTACCAACATATAAATATGGAGATAATTGCATAAAAGATACACATAAATCCAGCAAAAATAACGGCATCACTCGTGGAGGACACGATTGTTATGAAGGAAATGTTATTCCACCCGAAGATTTAATTGCATGCACGCCGAATAAATACCTGGACCCAAGCGATGGCCCAATCCAAGAAAAAATCTTAAATCCCGACGCAACATCCACGGGTTCGGTGCGTATCGGTTGCGCCAGTGACAGTATAAACAACAGCATTATCCGCCGTCGCCGCAGCAGCAGTAAAAACAAATCCGGCATCGATATTGATTTATTGGAAATATTACTGAATCAAAATGAAGCAAGTAGTAAATTTAGCAAAACATTTGATAAATGTGATTCCGATACGAAATCTGCATGTTATTGCGGTTTGGGAAAAAACAATAACGACAGCGAGCTATCTGTTAGCATAAACAAAGCAATAACTCAATTAAAGACCGCAACCGTATCAAAAACTTTGGGCAAAAACGCATGTATAGAATCATTTAGTTCCGCGGCAGCGACAACCAAAATGGTTGACTGTTATGATTTAGACCAAGATGTCTCTTATGTTGACCCGATATTTGCGCTGTGTGATACACATGCATGGAACGCGGGAATTGAATCAAATGACGACATTAACGGTTCTGGCAAATCTGAAAACCGCGAAAAAATGAACGAAATTATCGCACTGAAAACAACCGTGATTGCACAACAAATGTATAAACAATACGCGACATTGGAACAAATGATTAAACAATTAAAAGTTATGTTGGAAAAAGAAGTGTTAAAGGCATCTGTCCAGGTTGCCGGCGGCACATCGTCCGACGACGATACATCCACAGACAAGGTAGAGTTTTCATCTTGTTCCGCATTTGACGATGAAGAAGCATTAAGTTGCTTGCGCGACAATTACGCAAAATTACAACCGATTGTTGAAAAAGGCAGATTAAATAACAATTACAGAGACCAACTGAGCAAAGATTGCGCAGTAACCAAGGCATTACAGGTTGTAACAAGTTGTGATAAATGTTCTTCTATAAATAGCAAACAAAAAATGAAAGATTGTTTAGAAGTTATTGCCGGCGGTATGAATGCATTAAACAGGCGAATCAAAGACGACAAAGCAAAAAATAATAGTGTATCATATCGATTGATTCAATAATTTTCATCTGGGTTTTCACCCAGATTTTTTTACCCGCCACGTCACCGTCCCCTTCTTTATGAAAGAAGGGGTGGATTGCAAGCGAAGCGAGCAAGACGGGGTAATTGTGCACGGCGACGACAGTCGCCATAAAAAATTTTATTATTCTTTCATTTATAATTATTATTTTACACCAGTTAAAACAAACATTTCACAATTACCTCCCCCGCTAATGCGGGTACTCCTTCTTTCATAAAGAAAGAGACAGTGCGCAAACACACTGAAAACAATAATTCATCTATTGCACATTAAATCGTGCCATATTCGCGTGTGTCATGGCGATTGCGATTGCGTCACTTTCATCCGCCGTTTTAGGTTTTGCCGCCGGCAATAATATTTTCAGCATTTTATAAATCTGTTCTTTGTCCGCATGCCCTGCCCCGGTCAACGCCTTTTTGATAATATTTGGTTCATATTCAAAAACCGGGATATTATTATGCGCAACACTAACAATCGCCGCCGCACGCGCATGCCCCAATAACAAAGTTGTCTTTGGATTTTTATTAGAAAATATAATCTCGATACTACACACATCAGGTTTGAATTTTTCACATAACTCTGACACACCACGAAAAATAAAATCCAACCGTTCCGGCAACGGCAATTTTGTTGGTGGCAAAATCACACCACTGGCAACATATGTACGCGACGACCCGGCAACATCAATTATCGCCCAACCTGTATGCAATAAACCCGGATCAATTCCAATAATTCTCATGATTTGATTATAACATCTGTTTCACAAAAAAAATAATAAAAAAGTTGTCGGCTTTGCCGACACATTAACTGAACTTTGAACTTTGCACTCTGAACACTAAAAAAAAGCCCATCAGGGCTTTTTTTTAAAGTGCAGCAGTGAATACCTTCTGCACATCATCATTGTCATCCAGCGCATCAACCAATTTTTCTAATTTTGCATACGCCTCGTCATCTAAATCAACCGGCATATTCGGGACCCAAGTCAATTCCGCACTTTCCGGTTCACCCAATTTATCAGACAAAAATTTCTGCACAGTGATAAAATCATCAGGTTTGGTTGTGATGATAAACCCTTCCTCTGACGATTCCATATTTTCAACCGCAGTTTCCATAATGATTTCCATCATTTCATCTTCGGTTTTGCCGATGGACGCCGGATACATAATTTGACCCGCGTGTGTGAACATAAACACGACCGAGCCCTCTTCCCCCATATTACCGCCATTTTTGGCAAAAATATTACGGATTTCCGGCACAGTCCGACGCGGATTATCGGTCAATGCCTCGACAATAACGGGGACCGCATTTGGGCCATACCCTTCGTACCGGACGGCAACAAAATTTTCCGTATTTGCACCGGACGCCTTGTCAATCGCGCGTTTGATATTATCGTTCGGCATAGAATTTTTGCGTGCCTGCAAAATTGCCAGGCGCAACCGCGGGTTATTATCCGGGTTTTTATCGCCCATTTTGGCCGCCATTGTTATTTCACGCGCCAACTTGGTAAACAGTCCGCTGCGTGCCGCATCAACCAAACCTTTTTTATGTTGGATGTTGTGCCATTTACTGTGTCCACTCATATTTGACCTTTTGATTTAATTGGTTTAAAATACTTTCCAAAGGATAACAAATGATTGGCAAATTGCAAGGAATTGTTGATTATATCGGTGACGGGTTTGTCATTTTAATGGCGGGTCCCGTCGGATATAAAGTTTACACACCAAATTACCTGACATTAAAATCAACGGTGGCACTATGGATTGAAACCATCGTCCGCGAAGATTCAATCCGCCTATTTGGGTTTTTATCATTAAATGAACAGAACCTGTTTAACAATTTAACATCTGTATCGGGCGTCGGGCCCAAGGTTGCATTGGGCATAATGTCATCAATCAAAACCGATACATTAATGTCGGCAATTGCCACAGGCGACGCAAAAACAATCGCGACCGCCCCGGGGGTTGGCAAAAAAGTTGCCGAAAAAATCATTGTCGAATTAAAAAATAAAATGGGCGGCGCATCATTTGATTTGGGCAACACCGGTGGAAACGCATCTGCATTACCTGATTTGTTATCTGCATTGGAAAGTTTGGGTTATCGTCGTATTGATATTGTTGATATGGCACAAAAATTGGTATCCGAAAACCCGGAAATCGATGTTGCCAAATTGGTTCCAATGGCATTAAAAATTATAAGCAATGGTAAATAAAATGAATAACGATACTATATTTGCTTTATCGTCCGGGTTTGGAAAATCCGGTATTGCGGTAATTCGCATATCCGGCGATAATTTACAAGAATTTGCAACACACATTATTGGCAAAAAAAATCAAGAACTGAAATCTCGCCACGCTTATTTTTGCAATCTGCGCGATGACGCGGGTGATTTAATCGACCAATGCGTTGTGATTTATTTTGCGGCACCGGCGTCCTTTACCGGCACAGATGTCATTGAAATCCACACACACGGCGCAACGGCGGTAATCAACAAAATATTTGAATTTTTATCCCGCCACAACATGCGCATGGCCATACCCGGCGAATTTTCCCGTCGTGCATTTATGAACAACAAAATGGATTTAACCGATGTCGATGGATTGGCGGCGTTATTGGACGCACAAACAGACCGCCAACGCCAATTTGCATTAAAATCTATGCTGGGGGGGGATGGCGAAATTTACAACGCATGGCGCGAACAAATGGTTGAAATCGCCGCGTATGCCGCCGCAATTTTGGATTATGACGCGGACGATTTACCACAAAACATCGATGAAAAAATTTTGGCTAAAACCCGCGCATTACACCAAGAAATCAAAACAACACTTTCACATTATAATATATCGCGCGCAATCACACATGGATTTAATATCGCGTTATGCGGCGAAACCAATGTTGGCAAGTCGTCATTGTTTAATAAATTGGTTGGCACAAACCGCGCGATTGTATCCGATATCGCCGGCACAACACGGGACGTTATATCTGCACAAATTGATATCGACGGGTATTTGGTAAATTTATCTGATACGGCGGGCATGCGCGAAACCGGTGACGAAATTGAAAAAATGGGAATCGATAAAACAAAATCAGAAATCAATTCCGCCGATTTGGTCTTGCATGTATTCGCCGACGACAATGTCGTCACACCAACGGACAAAGAAATCATTGTTATAAACAAATGCGACAAAATCAAAACCCATAATAACAAAAATGCGATTTATACATCTGTAAAAAATGATTCAGGCATTGACGAATTGGTATCCGCAATTCGCAAAAAAATGCACAACATATTGGACGGCGCCGAAAACAATTTGATAATAAATGCCCGCACACATAAATTATTGTCGGATACAGAACACGAATTAAATTCTGCCCTGACAAAATTTGACGGCAATTATGATATATTCGCCGAACATGTGCGTCGTGCCGCCGACAACATCGGAAAAATATTGGGAACAATCACGGCAACGGACGTTATGGACGCAACATTTTCACAATTATGCCTGGGAAAATAAATGTATTTATTATGCCCGCAAAGACGGGTAAAAAAACCGCCCAACCGGGCGATTTTTTTTATTCTTTTCTGTCCGGATATTTACCATCTAACAAATTTTTACGAACCTCATGATGTTTAATTTTTTGTGTAGATGTCATTGGCAAATCATCCGTTGTCATTGCAAAATGTGTCACCCATTTATACGATGCCACCTTTTTATTTGCCGCCACCACCGCCGCAGACAGTTTTTCCATCGTCATACCGGGTTCAACCTGGAACACACCATAGGCAACGGTTTTACCACCAACAACATGTTCAAACACCGCGACATTTTTAACACCAGGAATATCTGAAAACAACGCCTCTAATTCATCCGGATAAACATTTTTACCAGAATCCAAAACAATTACTTGCTTTTTACGACCGGCAAAATGCAATTCGCCATTTTTATCCATAAACACCAAATCCCCGGTTTTGAAAAATCCACGTTCGTCAAAAGATTCCGCATTGGCCTCATCGTTATTCATGTATCCACCAAAAACCTGATGTCCACGCACCCACAGCATCCCAATGCCATTTTCATCTTTGTCGCGAATTTCACACTCGTTCGTTCCCAATGGCGCACCAAACGCGTACGGCACGCGCTTTTTCACCGGTTTCGACCCACAAAACGGTCCGACGGTTTCGGTCATGCCATAACCTTGGATAAACGCGATACCCAAACTGTTATAGAAATTTTCAACCTCGGGCTTGGTGGCGGCACCACCGGCAATCATCAGTTGCACGCGTCCACCGAATACTTGTTTGATTTGGTTTTGAATTTTGTCCACCAATATACCCAGACCAACTTTACGTAACCATTTTTGGTTTTTCAAAACGAAAGACACAATCCACCATTTTTTCTGGGATTTAATTTCTTCGATAATTTTCTTACGAAACAATTCCCACATTTTTGGAACCGACGGAATAACATGCGGGCGAAATTCTTTGAAATCTGCCAAAATCAATTTTGGATTGATTGACGGTTGCAACAAAATTCCCATTTGGAAATGCAATGGCGCCAAAAATCCCGCGGCAAAACCGAAAATATGATACAACGGTAAAAACCCGTATAAAACCCCACCCGGCTGGAACCAATCGTTAAAATCATCAAAAGAATTTGCACACTCAATTAAATTAAAATGTGTCAACGGCACAATTTTCGGTGTGCCCGTCGAACCCGATGTAAATGACAAAGTCGCAATATCATTTGCATTTAATGGATATGGTTGTAAATCCGCATCTGTGTCATCATCCACCGTTTGAATATCAAAAAACTTGAAACCTTTTGCATCATAAAAAAAAGATTTTTCCGCCGCAACCAATTTGCATTGCGTAAGCGCCGTCATATTGTCATATTCCGTCGTGGTTAAATTTGTATCCAACAACAATACACGCGCACCACGATACCATGCGGCAAACATTGTTATAATAAATTCCGGAATATTATGCGCCAACACGCCCAATGTATCACCAAACTCAACACCGATTTTTTTCAATGTTGTGGCACGCGCCCGCACCAGTTTTGGAAAATCTTCAAATTTAATTTTTTCACGTACCAGGAAAAGTGTCTTGGGACACTTTTCCATTGTTTGTTCAAAAAATTGATACATATTCATAATTAAACACCCTTTTCTTGATATTTGCCATCAATCAAATACTGGCGCACAACATGATGTTTAACCTTTTGTGTTGATGTCACCGGCAAATCGTCCGTTGTCATTGCAAAATGAGTCACCCATTTATACGACGCAACCCTTTTGTTCTTTTGTGCAATTTCCGCGGCCAATTTATCCATTGTCATATCCTCATCGACCGAAAATACACCATATGCAACGGTTTTACCATTAACCTCGTGCTCGAATACGGCGACATTGCGGACACCCGGTATTTCGATAAACAAACCTTCCAATTCATCTGGATAAACATTTTTACCAGAATCCAAAACGATGACTTGTTTTTTACGACCGGCAAAATGGTATTCGCCATTTTTATCAATCGACACCAAATCACCCGTGCAGAAAAATCCACGTTTATCAAAGCACTCTTTGTTCGCGGCATCATTGTTCAAATATCCGCCGAACACTTGGTCACCTTTGACCCACAACATACCAATACCGTTTTCATCCGCATTGCGAATTTCACATTCGTTATTCCCCAGTGGCGCACCAAATGCAAACGGCACACGTTTTTTCACCGGTTTAGAACAACAAATTGGCCCAACCGTTTCGGTCATACCATAACCTTGGACAAAACTCATCCCCAGGTTATTATAGAATTTTTCAACCTCGGGTTTGGTTGCGGCACCACCGGCCACCAAACAACGTGCGCGCCCACCAAATACGGCACGAATTTGATTCAAAACTTTATCAACCAATTTGCCCAAACCGATTGCACGCAAAGTTTTTTGATGATTCATAACGAACGACACCAACCCCCATTTCTTTTTCGCCTTGACATTATCGATAATTTTCTTGCGGAAAATTTCGAACAACTTTGGCACCGCCGGGATAACTTGGGGACTAAATTCTCTAAAATCTTGCATAATCGCATTTGGATTGATTGTTGATTGCAACAACATACCCATACCAAAATGCAAAGGTGCCAAAAATCCAACTGCAAACCCGAACACATGATACAACGGCAAAAATGCGTATAACATTTCGCCCGGTTTCAAAAAGATATTTAAACTTTCCAAATTATCCGAACAAGCAACCAAATTTTTATGTGTCAATGGCACAATTTTTGGTGTACCTGTCGACCCCGATGTGAACGACATTGTTGCAATATCATCTTCTTTCAATTTGTGTTGTTTAACCGTATCACCGGCTTTATCCACCGTTTCAATGTCAAAGAATTTAAAACCTTTGGCTTTATAGAAAAAAGATTTTTCCGCCACAACCAATTTACAATTTGTGAGTTCGGTCATATTATCGTATTCTTCTGGTGTTAAATTTGTATCCAACAACAAAACCGTTCCACCCAAATACCAAATTGCGAACAAAGTATAAACAAATTGTGGCAAATTATGTGACAACAACCCAACCACATCACCGGGTTTAACACCGGCCGCCGCCAAAGATGCCGCACGTGCCTTGATATATGGGGGTAAATTTTCAAAACTGATACCCTCGCGCACCAAAAATAAATTTTTCGGATTTCTTTTTATATTCAATTCTAATAAATCATACATAGTCATTTTTTTGTCCTTTTATATAAAAACAATTTATAAATAAATTATTCGTGTCTTATCGGATATTTACCATCAATCAGATTTTGACGCACAACATGGTGTTTAACCTTTTGCGTGGATGTCATTGGCAAATCGTCCGTTGTCATCGCGAAATGGGTCACCCATTTATACGATGCAACCCGTTTATTCGCATCCGCCACCGCGGCCGCCAACCGTTCCATTGTCATGTCTTTATCAACACTGAACACACCATACGCAACGGTTTTATCTTTGACCCGATGTTCAAACACCGCAACATTTTTAACACCCGGAATATCCAAGAACATCGCCTCTAATTCATCTGGATAGACATTTTTACCACTATCCAAAACGATGACTTGTTTTTTCCGTCCGGCAAAATGTAATTCGCCATTTTTGTCCATATACACCATATCACCCGTGTTAAAGAACCCGCGTTCATCGAACACTTCTTTATTCACGGCATCGTTATTCAAATACCCACCAAAAACCTGGTGACCACGCAACCACAAAACACCGACGCCATTTTCGTCTTTGTCACGAATTTCGCATTCATTGTTTGTTGTTGGTGCGCCCACAGAAAACGCCATACGTTTTTTATTTGGTTTTGATATACAAATTGGTCCCACCGTTTCGGTCAAACCATAACCTTGGATAAATGCCAACCCCAGGTTTTCATAGAAATTTTCAACCTCGGGCTTGGTGGCGGCACCACCGGCAATCAACAACCGAACGCGTCCACCAAAAATATCCAAAATTGGCTCTTGAACCTTGCGCACAAAGAACCCCAATCCCATATCATTGATATGTTCACGATTGCGCAAAATAAAATCAACGATGCGCCATTTCTTTTGCGCCTTTAATGTGTCCATAATTTTTGTCCGGAACATTTCCCACAAACGCGGTACCGCCGGAATAACATGCGGACGAAATTTTTTAAAATCATCCAAAATGTATTTCGGATTGACCGTCGGTTGTAAAACGATTCCGGCACCAAAATGCACCGTCGCCAAAATTCCAATGGCAAAACCAAATATATGATACAGTGGTAAAAATCCATACATGATATCCCCTGAACCAAAATATTCGGCCATATCTTCCAACGAATTTGCACACTCTGATAAATTATAGTGCGTCAATGGCACAACCTTGGGCACGCCCGTTGACCCTGATGTAAAAGACAATGTTGCAACATCATCATCACGGAATTTATATGGACGCATCATTGGATTCGCATTACCATCTTTGGCGGTAATATCGATAAACTTAAACCTGTCCGTTTTATAAAAGAAAGATGGTTCCGCACACACAAATTTACACTTTGCGATTGTCGCCATATTATCATATTCAAACGGGGTTAAATTTGTATCCAACATCAATCCTTTGGCGCCGATATACCATATCGCAAACAGCGTCAACGGAAATTGTGGAATATTATGTGACAACACACCAACGACATCCCCGGATTTAATTCCGTGCTCCATCAGTGTCACCGCACGCGATTTCACCTGCTCTATAAATTCAGAATATGTCACACCTTCGCGTACCAGAAACAGATTTTCGGGCCATTGCTGGACCGCTGTTTCTAACATACTATTCATATCCATGATAAATTTCCTTGTTGTTTTTTATATTGGACAGGGTATATTATAGAACGAAAGACCAAGGAAATCAAACATGAAAATATTAACCCTGAATATAAACTCTATCCGCGCCCATATAACAAGTTTTATGGACATTTTACGCACCGGCGAATACGACACAATTTTGGTCCAAGAATTAAAGGTAGAAAACCAAAACTTTCCGTTCGTGTTATTTGACGAATTTGGATATAACATACGGATTTTTGGTCAAAAATCTTGGAACGGGGTCGCCGTTTTTTCAAAAAATTCTATCGAAGATGTATCTTTTAACATCCCAAATTACGCGGATGTAAATGCGCGCGTAATTGAATGCGTGATTGACGGCCGTGTTCGGGTTATAAACACATACATGCCAAATGGCGATAATATTGAATCACCGAAATTTCAATATAAATTGGAATGGATGCGCGCGTTTACAAAATATATTGAACCATATCTATCATCGCCCGAGGCCGTTATCATCGCCGGCGATTTTAATGTCGCAATAACCGACCGCGACATATGGAATCCGAAAAATTATATTGGGTCATCTATTTCGGCACCCGCCGCGCGTGAAATAATGCAGCAATGGTTAGACGCCGGTTGGATGGACGCATGGCGCGAATTGCACCCCGACGACATTGATTACACTTGGTACGGATACCGTGGCCGCGATACCGTTGGCAACAAACAAGGACTGCGTCTGGATTATTTTTTATGTAATAAAACCGCCCGCCCAATGGTTAAAAATTGTGAAATCGATTTATGTCCACGGACATCCGATAAACCAACCGACCATTGCGGTTTGATGCTGGAATTAAACTAATCATCGACACGCGCCAAATCGTCATATGCCCGATATTTTTTATCAGATGTTTCCCTGTATTCATATGGCGCATTACCCACCGAATACATATTCACCAATTCTGTCACTTTATCAATCGCGGCACGCATCATTTGCGCAACATCCTGTTCATCATACCAAACCATTTTTGCATCAAAATTCTTTAATTGCATAAATACAATTTTTGGTGTTTGTGACGCATTTTTAATATCAAACCCACCCGATGATAACATATGCGCCTCTAACGGTAATTGCGGCATTGTACCCAACATCAACTGGGTACGATTTGGCACCACCCCCGTTTTAATATCCATAACACCCGCGTCCCACACACGGTCGGCACGCGCACGAATTGTGCGTCCCGCAATCACACATTTACCGCCAATTTCCGGTACCGATTTCATCAACAATTCAGAATTTTGATAAACCAAATTTGCAATATCAACAAATCGTTTATGCCAAAATTGAAATAACATCGCATCTGTATTATTCGTATGTAATACATCGCGCGCCGCCCGGTCCATATCACGAACAATCGCCGCGGGCGAAAAATCACGTGCGTGCTCAATCACATCATGCACCAAATTTCCAAACACCCGGGCATCGGCGCCAACCCACCAATCATCGCACGGCCGCAGACGCAAAATATGCGCAACATAAAACGCATACGGGTTATGAATCAATTTTTCCAATTCCGTCACATACACATCAGTCCAATCAGACGGCGGATTCGGTGCAGAATAATTTAATGGTTGATACGGCACATTATCGGCGGCACGAATTGTTTTTAATATATCGCGCCCCACATCCAAATCAAACCGCCCACCACGCGCAACAACCCGTGATATAAAACGCGATTCCAATGTTTTAACCCCACCTGAATTTTCTGCGCGCAACCAATACACATCCGCCCCACAAGATAAATTCATAAAATCACCAGCCATCAATGACACCTTGCGATTAGGACTGGGCAAACCTATTTGTTCCGCGATCCGCCGTGGCAACCACGCATTTTCATAACCCGTTGATGGAAACATACCATCATTTAGTCCGGTTAAAATCACGACATCTGCGGTTTGCATACGTGATTCAATCGTTCCCAACACAACAATTTTTGCATTTTCGTTTGGCGCATTTCGCACCGATATCGTTGCAACCGCATCTGCAATAAACGCACGCGCATCGGTCAATGTTAATTTAATATCATACCGGTCCAAGTAATCTGATAATTTTTTTATTGCCCCCCACACCAATCCAGAATCTTCTGATTCAATTTCAAATTCAGGTTGCATAAAATCAATATAATCACTAATTATATTTGCAATCGTATCAAATAAATTAAAATTCGTCCGGGTATAACACACATCAAAACCACCGTTTCCGGTATCAATCCACGAATCCAACAAATTCAAAATTGCACGCGCCGCGGGAATTGTTGCGCCACTTTTTGCGCCCGAAAAATCCGCATCCAAAGAATATTTTTCCAACGCCGCCGCAATTCGCTGGTTTCCCGCCGCGTCAGGCGTTATAACCATAACCGTTTTATTATCATGTGTTGCACGACGACAAATTTCCGCAACCGCAATTGATTCATCACGTTCGGTATTACATTCAACCAAATGACAATTTGATAAATCATTATTGCCTGTATATGGCGCGGTATCATTACCAAATGCATAATTAAAAAAATCAATATTCGACGCACCAAAATCCATAACCCGCACATCCGATGGCGCAACCCCAACACGCGATAAAAATTTATATTCAGAATTATATGGATTTGTATCCAATTCAAAATCTATAACCCGACCATCAATTTTTCCGGGTAAAATAATTTTACCTTGCGTCAAATTTGCAACCGCAACCATCAAATCCGCCGTTGCCGGCACAGATGCCGTCGAACCACACACAACAACAAACGGATATTTTTCAATTTGACCTATCCATGCACGCACATCGGCATTTCGCACCGCAACATCGGTCATACGCCCATTTGCCATATTCGGTAAAACACGAGTTAAAATATCCAACATTTTTGCCTTGGAACGGAAATGTTCTGAATATTTTTCATCGACCAATTTTTCCCAATCAATATCCGCCGAATTTATTCCTTCGTTTTCCAAGTAATCTTGACACCGCACAAAATCGCGTGCAATTTGCAACGCGGTTGAAATGTTTCCGATATGACCATCCGCCGCCAATAATTTTGCCAACAAAATAACGCGTTCTGTATTTTCAAAAGTGTTATCATATTCCGGGATATCATCCGTATCAACCCCCTCGCCCAGGGCGACCAATTTTGGCAAAATAACGGCATGCCCCGCACGCCGTACAAACATTTTTTCCGCCGCACGCACGGCACGCCTGCTGGGTAAAAAAACCAATACATCCGCAAAATTCACACCCGATTTTTCAATCAAGTCATACAATGCATCCAACATACGTGTTGGATTTGACACACAAAAAATATTATTGTTATTTGACACCAATAATTTTCCTTAAAAATTCCAACCCAGTTTTCTTTTCCGCCGATGTGAATAAAATTTCATCCGCCATTGCACCATGCGATTGGTGCGATAATTCAACCTGGTTTTGTTCGCGCACGCGTTTATCTTTTTTGGTATAAACGATTTGATATAAAATTCCATTTTTATCACAAAAATCCATTAATTCTAAATCAGAATCTTTGACACCAACCCGCGAATCAATCAATATAAACAACCGTTTTAATTGTGACCGCGTTAACAAATATTCTTGCAACCGATGTGTCCATTGAATTGCCCTGTCCCGCGACACGCGTGCATAACCATACCCCGGCAAATCCATCAACAACACCCTGTCATTAATATTAAACAGATTTAATTCCTGGGTTCGTCCCGGCGTATTTGATGTTCGCGCAATCGACTGCCCAACAATCGCATTTATCAGGGATGATTTCCCAACATTACTGCGCCCGACAAAAGCATATTCCGGGAACGCCGTATTTGGCAAAGACCCAACCGTCGAATAAGACCCAACAAATTTTATCATTTATTTTCCTTGTAATAATTTCTTGTATGCTTCTTTTTTTGAAATACCGGCACGCGCCGCCAACTCTGCGGCCGATGATTTTGTATTGCCACCCGCAATATCATTTACAATATCACGGATTTCATCATCTGTCATTTTTTTATCCGGCGCGGGCGCAACCACAATTACAATTTCACCACGCGGTGGGTCTATATGCATTAAATCCGCCGGATACCCGATAATTACATCTTCGTGAATTTTTGTAATTTCACGCACGATTGCGATTTGTCGTTCCGGCATAACACGGGCCAATTCTGCAATCGTTGCCATAATACGATTTGGACTTTCGTAATAAACAATAGTATGGCGAATTTTATTATCATCATGTAATTTTTTGGCATCAAAAAAACCACAAAATGTGAACCGGTCTGTGGGGAAACCCGACAACACCAATGCAGACACCGCCGCCGTCGGCCCCGGCACAACAAACACCGGCACCCCCGCCGCACGCGCCGCGCGCACCAAACGAAACCCGGGGTCACTGATACACGGCATACCCGCATCGGTCACAACCGCCACCGATGCGCCATTTTGTATTTTTTCAACCAGTGAATCTATGACGCGCAATTCATTATGCTCGTGATGAGAAACACATTTTGTTTTAATATCAAAATGTGCCGCCAATTTGGCAAAAACACGGGTATCTTCGGCGGCAACCAAATCAACATCACGCAATGTATCGACCGCCCGTGGCGACATATCAGACAAATTTCCAATTGGCGTTCCAACAATATACAGTCCCGATTGCATTTCTAATCCTTTTATGTTAAAATAATACAATATAAAATAGGCCATTTCAATGAATAGATTTTTTGCATTATTTACGACACTTTTAATATTATCAGGTTGCGCCGGCACCGATGTCGCCACACACGATTGGAATGCCGAATACACCAATGTTCCAACGGGCACACCGGTTCAAATGCAATACGGTTCGTATTATTCCACATACGATTCTGGCGATACACGCCACAATATTGCGGTATTATTACCAACATCAAAAGCAAATGCCGCATCCGGACGTGAAATCAGAAATGGCATAGAATTGGCATTATTACAACACTCGCTGAGTCAATTAAATGTTGATTTTTATGACACATCAACCAACCCGACCGACGCTATAAACACCGCATTGGCAACAAACCCGGACATAATCATTGGTCCACTATTTTCATCCAACGCACAAAATTTACGCACATCAAAGCCCGACACAATGCCGGCAATATCGTTCACATCGGACGCGGCAGCGGTTGGCGATGGCGTTATGACAATGGCATTGATGCCAACAAACAGTGTCGAATTAATCGTCCGTGAAATGTCAAATGACGGGGTCCGTGATTTTATTATTATGGCACCGAACAATGATTCTGGGAAAATCATGGCGGGCACGGCAAAGCGTGCATCGGAAATTTATGGTCTAAATATCAATGGTATATTTTATTATAACGAACACGACAATGAAAATTTAAAAGATATTACCGCAATGGCATCAATGTCATCCGCGCGCGCGGCGGCATCCACCCGTGCAAAAACGGTTTTATCCGATATTTTAACCAAAGAAACTTTGACCGGGATTGAAAAATCAAATCTGTATTACCAATTGGATAAAATTTCCAAATCTGAAAAATTGGGAACACTGCCCTATTCCGGTGTTTTATTCTTGGGCAACGCCGACGACACAAAAACATTGGGGTCTTTTTTGCGTTATTATGGTGCTGACTCTCGGTCTGTGCGATTTTATGGGACCGCGATGTTGGACGGTTCCGACATCACATCTGATTACACAATGATGGGAACAAAATACGCCGCCCTGCCCGAACAGAATCCATCATTTGTAAATTTATATCAACAAACATACGGATCGACCCCATCGCGTTTGGCATCATTTGGATTTGATGCGGCAACAATTGCAATGGGAACGGTGTATTCTAATAAAACCCCGGCGGCATACTTACTGGACCCCAGTGGTTATGCCGGTATTGACGGCATAATCCGTCTGAAACCAAATGGGGACAACGAACGCGGTCTGCGTATTGTAATGGCCAACGCATCCGGCACACCGGTTGTTGTAAAAACTGCACCTGAAAATTTTATCAGTCCGATTTACAACATCGAACAACGGCAAATTTCACCTGCGCCGGAAATGTCTTTACAAACCCGTGGCATAAACCCAGATGATTTTATAAAAATCCCTGAACGATTCCGCCGTAAATATAAATCTGAAAATTATGGTGTAAACATGACACAAATTGAAACACCCGCACCACAAAATGTTATCACGGTTATAAAAACACCGCAATCCGATGCGATTATAGATTCTGAATATCAGCCTGTAAAAATGGAACCAATCAACAAAACAATGATTGACGCGGTTGAAATCAACGGATAAAAATATGCTAAAAAAAATATACAAAATATTTTTTGCATGTTTTTTAGCGTGTTTGATAACATCATTATCTTTACTGTGTTTGCATATTTATTTTGGTGATAAAAAATCCGATATCGGCGCAAATTTTTTTCCACCACAATCTGAATTTTTAACCCCCGAAAAATCAGAGTTTTCTATTGCGGTTGTATCTGACACCGGCGCCGATGATATAGTATTGAAAACAATAATAGACCACATCACATCAACAAAACCAAAATATGATTTTATATTACACCTGGGGGATTTTTTAACCCACCGAACAAACACTGGATTACAATGGCTATTATATGAAATCCATCCAAAATTAAATGGAATCCCTTTATACGGCACACCCGGAAATCACGACATTACAAAAAACAACAAACGCGATGCCACGCCATACAAAACCGTTATGGGACCGGATTTTTATTGGTTTGGATATGGCCACACATTGTTTATCGCATTGGACACATCATTTGAAACAATTGATGACGCACAATTAAATTGGCTGGATAACACACTGAAAAAAATCAGGCCATTATTCAAACACTGTGTAATATTTACACATGTTCCCCCATTTGACATCCGCCCCGACATAATTTCAAACCACGCATTGGATAAATCTGCATCAGAAAAATTAGAACACATATTAAAAAATTACAATATAGACATGATGATTTTTGGACATATTCATTACTATTCACACGACAAATTCGCCGGCATACCAATTTACACCGTCCCATCCAGTGGTCAAATAATTCGTGACCCACACAACAAATACGGATATGTCCATATTGAATTTGATAAAACCGGATTAAAAACCGTCACACCAAAATACATAGATTTTCACGGCACTAAACGAGAATACATTGAATACACAATTGCACGCGATATATTTAATCATAAATTACGCGAAACAATATCATACATAATGATACCCGGGCTGATATTTTTTGTATTAGGTATTATTACATTTATCATAACAAAAATCGTCACACATAAAAAATTATATAATTGATACAAACCATATAATATGCTATTATATAAACGCATACATAACATAAAACCAAAGGGGTAAATTATGCTGACATTGATATTTGTTATTTTGAAACTGACAAAGACAGTCAACTGGTCATGGTGGTGGATTTTATTGACATTGGCATTGGATGGTGGCGTATTCGGCCGTATATTTTAAAAAAACAAAATAAAAACCGACCATTTGGTCGGTTTATGTTTTTAGTGTGGGACCACTTGCACAAATCGAACAGAAAACAAACAACTATTCGCTAAACTTATGCACAATGTCAAAATGTATAAAGCAAAATGGTTATGATTTCACCAGTGGGTGATATTGAATAAAAGTTGAATTTATGGTATAATTTGTTTCGCGAGAGGATTTTTGTATGAACATCGGAAAAAAAATTATAATTATGGGCGGTTCGTGTTCTGGGAAATCAACAATGGCTCAAAACTTAAGTAAAAAATTTAATTTACCCGTTGTTTATTTGGATTTGTATGACCCGTATGCAGTACCAACAGGTAAAGAGCGCGACAAAAGAAAACAAAGAATAAACCAGGTTATCAAAGATACTGTTAAAAAAGACAGTTGGATAATTGAAGGAATATACGAATGGTATGCATTTGAAGAACGGTTAAACAGTGCAGATACCATGATTTTACTATTATCACCGGCATATAAAAGGCTTTGGTGCTATATAAAAACTTGCATTACAAAAACAAAAAGACATGGTCGCCAAGGTTTTTCTGCAAAAAATTTTCGATGGGACCATGTTTGGTATATGTTACGAAAAAAAGACGCACCATATGATTTAATCAGACAATCAATTCAAAAACACCCAAATTTGCAGGTTATACAATTAAAATCCCACAAAGAAGCAAATGAATTTTTGAAATCAGCGCAATTAAAAGAGAGATAAATGAAAACACCAAAAGTTTCTGTCATATTACCGTGTTATAATGTTGCCAAGTTTATGGAACCTATGTTTACATCCTTGCGTAATCAGACAATGAAAGATATCGAAATAATTTGCGTGGACGATAAATCTACAGATGATACGATTAAAAAAATTCGTGATTTTATAAAATCTGATAATCGCATTCGTTTATATAAACTTAATAAAAATACTGGTGCATCACATGCAAGGAATTATGGATTAAAAAAATCCAACGGAAAATATGTATGTTTTCTGGACCCTGATGATTATATCGATAATGATTTTATTGAAAAATTATACAAAACCATAACAAAAACCAAATCTGATGTTGTGAAGGCGAGATTTAAGGTCGGTGATAAATACTGGAAAACACACGAATTGGTAAAAGAAAATTATTTATGTTTTAGTTCAGAACATTGTTCCGCGATGTATAATAAAAAATTTTTATTGGAAAATAATATATTATATCCCGAAGATGTTATTACGGGCGAAGATGCGGTTTTTCTGTCAAACCTTGTATTGCATACCAATAAAATTATAACCATAGATAATGCTGATTACCATTATGTTCGGCGCGAAGGTTCGTTGGATGCAAAAAAATTATCGCACAAAATGGTGTTGGCTAGAATTAAGATGTTAGATTACAAGTTGCAAATGTTAAGAGAGCACGAATTTGATACCTATACTGATAAAATTATTTTTATCCAACGACATATTTTAAATCATTTCTGTTATGCCGTTGACCCAAAACGCATATCAGAATCAGATAAAAATTTACTGGTTAAATGGTTTATAAACAATCGAAAAAGTTTTATAGCATAACAAAAAAAGATTTTTCTAATTTAATGCAACGGGTGAAAGAGTACAAAGAAAAATGGCTTTGATTTTATTGTTTTTTGAATTTTGCAAAACAGGGGGTATTTGACAATTAAATCCGAGATTTTTTCATTTCTTGAATCAGTTGTTCATATATTTTATATGAACTTAGTTCTGTTGCAGATGCCACATTTGCTTTTGCATCTTCAAAAAAAGGACATATGTTTTACTATCTATATCATAAACTTGTTGACCCAGTGCACCTTGTCGTGATTTTAGAAAATCTAAAGCATGATGTGCTTCATGTGCAAAAACTCCAATTGCTTTGTAAAAAAGTTCTTGTGGTCTGGAACAGAATTTTCTTATGTTTCCTATGTTTACAATAACCACTGAAATTTTAAATTTTTCTGGTTCTGCATCTGCTTTTTTTCGTAATTTTTTTATTTGTGTTTCAGACAACCCATCAGCAAAAAAAGCATTGTTGTATCCTGCATGATATCCAAATGTTTCATCAGAATATTTTTCTGGGCGAATAGCACAATCTTCCCAGTTTAACACAACAACGGTTCTTATCTTACATTTACATTCGCGGCAAAAATCTTTGGTTAAAGCATCGAATAATTCTTGGTAAACATTAACGGCATTTTTTTCTGTTGCATGTTTTGCGGCATCGACTAAGTCTTTATGATTTTTTAATCTACGTATCCAATCATTAGAAAATTGTTTGGCCAATACGTTTATATTCCTGGTAGCTTTAATAAATTTTTCACGTATTTTATTATGATCTTTTTCGTTCTTAGACCATTTGACTTAATTCTAAATCAAAAGTATCAAATTCACCGTTTACATAATCTAAACCTTTTTCAAGTGCAAATGATATAATCGGCAGATTCTTAGGTCGGTATTTATCTTTTTTTATGGCCTTTTCTAATCTGGTGATTAAATATTTTGGAGTATAGTAATTTTTTTTAATTAATGTATATAAATAACCCTCTTTATCAATGTCAATATTTCGCAGTTTTTGTAAAATTTCTTTCTTTTTGCTTTCGATTTTTGTAGAATCATACTTTTTCAACAAATCTATTGTTTGTAAAACAGTTTCTATTTCATAGTTATTGACAGTCATAATGATAACTCCATATGCGTGAATTATATCATAAATTTTTTTTATATCAAAATTAAAAACCAGTCTCGATGGATTAGAACGGGGCAAACCGTTGGAAATCTCGGCCGTTCGAAGATTGGTGAAATTTGGTGTTTTTTATATATGCTTTCTTCGAACCTGTGTAAATATTGGAAATCTAAAATAAAACCGCACTTTTAAAGTGCGGTGTATCTTTTGGTGGGAGTGGGTGCGTGCCTTGATAAACAATAATCAAAAATCTATTTGTATTTCTTTGAACGAATTACGTGGGTGAATTCCATCGGCTGCGCCTGCTGGGAAACCGTGACGATTGTGGTGCGTTACACTTCCACAATCTACTTGTTTTCGAACCAGCCAACTGGCGTTGGCGTGGTGCCAAATCCAAATACCCACGACCACAAAATAAAACCACCCAATCGGGTGGTTATATTTTTTGGTGGGAGTGGGTGGATTACCACCAATGCCGGTTTTTAGCCAAAAATTGCTCTTTGCTTGACACTTTTGGCTATAAAAACATTGAATTGCCAGACAGTTTGCTTAGCACTTTTATAAATTTAACGTATTTTTTATAAAAAGCACATAAAAAATTAATAATGACATTTTATATATTTAAATTATAATAGGTGTAAATTCGTATAATAAGAAAGATATAAAATAAGAAATGACAAATTTTTTTAAATTTATTTTTGGGTTTGTTGGTGTGTGTGCATTTGTTTTTATTGCACAATTAGTGGGATATAATCTTATTGTTCCAATATTGATGGGACTTTTTGTTATAGGATTTATAGTAAACATAGTGGTTGTTTCTGTAAAGGAAACCATAAAGCAAGCCCAAAAAATAACATCAAAAATAAAAGAAAATAAAAAAGATAATACTTTATAAGGAGAAAAATAATGAAAAAATTTATGTTTTTTATCATTATAAGTTGTGTATTTATTACACAAGCGCAATCAGAACAATTAAAAAAAGAGACAGAACTTGCTTCTGTAGAATTAGCGTTTAGAACAGTTGCTCTTATGCATTGTGAAAACATAATGATAAAAAATATCCCTGTTGAAATTGATGATAAAAAGAAAACAGATATGATAGAAAAAGTATGTGATTGTTATACTGGAAAAATTGCCGATAAAATGGACTGGGATAAATATTATAATATGTCCGATAAAGAAAGAGATATGTATTCAACAGATATAGAAAAGAACAATAGAAATGAAGTTATACAAGAATGCAAAAAAGAACTAAATAATAGTATTATTCAAGAAGGTTTTGCAGATTCATATAAAAACACAAATTGTCGTGAAGGATTGATTAGTAGAAAAGAAGTATATGATACTGCTTCAACATTTGAAAAATTTAAAATTAGATGGGATTCAAATGTTCGTAAATCAGTTGAAAAAAGAGCAAAAGAATGCCCTTTTAGCGATGATAAAAAATTTTATACAGTTATGGAAAAAGATAGAACAAATGATGTTATTAATGGCATTTCTTTTTTATTCTGTATAAGTTTGGTGTTAATAATTGCTGTTTTATCTAAAAATAAAAAAAGTTAATATAAAAAGTGCCCTGTGGGGCATTTTTTAATAAAGCATATTTGCATAGAAAGCATTATTAACTATTTAAATCAAATAGTTTATTAGATTAAAAACTATTCAAATTTAATAGTAAACGATTAAAAAAAATGGCGGATTTTAGCCATTTTTTAGTGTGCAAAGCAATTTTTTCAGTATATAATTATATCGTAATAACAAAAAGGATATAAATTATGATTAAAAACTTTAAAACTTGGTTAATTAATAATGGTTATGCTTTATTTACGAAAAATAACCAACCTTCCACAGTATATGATTATTTACTGGGGGTTCAATATGTATGTAAATGGGAAAATAAAACAATAGATGAATTAGCAGAGTCTATATCTGAGATTTGTCCAAAGTATTGTGATATGGGTGAACATAGTATTCGTGGAAGGATGAAAAGTAGAGCCGTTAGATGTGGATTAAAACAATTTAATAAATTTATCATTGAATCAAAAGGTGTATAAAAATTTATAAACTATTTAATTTTAATAGTTTTTAAAAATTTAAATGATAAAAAAGACCACCAAAGTAAAAAATGGTGGTTTTTTATTAAAATTAAAATAATACACCATAGGGTGCTCCAGTTTTATTTTATATATAATGTATTATTTTTTTAGTTTTTGTGATTCTGGGGTTGTTTATGTGATTTTTAAGGATGTTTTGGTGATTTATGTGGAAGGTTAAATAAAAACTCTGATGTAATTATACGGTCTGAATCAATGTGGTAATTATTATTAGATTTAAATTCTTTGGATGTATAAGGATATACTCCGGTTGTTAATATGGGTTCAATGTGTAAAACTTCGTGGGGTAAATTTAATACTGTTGCAACATCATTAATTATTGATTGTATTTTTAAAAAATCAAAGGAGCAGTTATAAATATATATGTGATAGTGCCAAGTTTTTGATTTACCGTGTTCTGAAAAAGCAATAAAAGGGATGTGTTTTTTATTCCAATGTCTTTTTAAAGATAATTGTTCAAATTTTAACATTATTTTTTTTAAATTTTGATTGGATTTTGTTAAATCTGTGGAGCGAAGGTGCTTTGGAAGTTGAATTGATAAAAAAAATTGAGGATTAATATTATATAACCAAGAATATAATATATTTTTAAGTTGGGTGGTTTTATTGGTGTTATTATATATTATATTATTATTCGTAGTCATTTTTTATTAATCCTCTGTTGATTTAATTAATAATTTTTTTATTTATTAATTATTATTTTTTAAATTAGAGTATATAAAACTACAAAGGCTTTCTTTGATTTTAAGCACTTTATAAGTTTACAGACAGGGGGTTAATAATTATAACGATTTACAGCCTATAACACCAACCAACCCTTATATTATATTGAACTTATTTTTTTGATGTTTTTTTCCGGATAAAAATTAGTGTTTTTACGATTTTATAAAAAACAAAGTAAAATCAGTATATTAAGTTATACTGATTTTTAATAAATTTTATTGATAAAAAAGGTCTTAAAGCGGTTTTTTTAATTGGTGTTTTTTTGATAAATTATTATTTTTTATTATTATTGGAAAATAAAAAAATAAAGTTTATATATTAAAATCAAATGGTTATTAAATTTTTAAGATAGGGTTTTTATTAAATATTGGGGCAAATAATTGATGTTTTAATATAAAAACATCATTATTTTAGTCCAGCGCACACTAACCTTTTAACATTACTTTTTTCCAATAATCAAATTCAGTTTGTAAAAAATCATAACGTAATTTATCTGAATTTTCTTTAATTTGTTTCAATTCGTGATTTGAATAGTGTTTTTGTCGTGTATTATTTCCACTCCAACCGATAATATCATTTATAAATGTTTCTGGAACCCCCTTTGATTCCAACTGTAAATTTGCATTTTTACGTAAAGAGTGAAAATCAAATTTGTGTGGATTATTTTTTGCTATTCCAATATCTTTGACATATTTAATAAATCCCCTTGTTGTATATTTATTATTGTATTGTCCATTTTTAGTTTGGCATTTTGGGAATATAAAATCATCATCTTTTGCTTTTAATGTCTTTTTTTGATTTTGAACCCAATCAACAAATCCTAAATCTAATAATTGTTGTGGTATTGGAACTGTCCTTCTTGTTGCTGGATTTTTTAATTGTTTTAATGGATGTGTTTGTTGGAATTTTATGCAATCAATATTATCTATTTTAACTATATCTGCATATTGTAATGTAATTGCTGCATTACATCTTGCACCAACAAAAAGGCCAATAAGTGTAGTCCAAAATATATCAGGATTTTCTTTAAAATAAGTATTATTTATATTAAATATTTGCTTTAATTCATCATCCGTATATGGCCAATGTGGGTCTGTATCTTCTTTTTTTGTCTTTTTAAAATCTGAAATGATATTTATTAAATTAGTTTTATATGTATCTGGGTCTATAAAATTTGCATGATTAATTAAATTTTTAATTTCCCTTGCATATGTTCTTTTTACACTACCTTTAACTTTTTTTGCTTTAATATTGTCAGATATTTGTTGAATAATATTTTCGTTATAAAATTTTAAATATTTATCAGTTATTTTTAACCCAACACCAGTTATTAGACCTGTAATTAATTTACGTTTTTTATTTTCAACTATTTTTGAATTGTCTGCTGTTTTAAGCATAGATTCCATTATTTGTTCAATAGTATGGTCTGATTTTGGATTGGATTTTGGCACAATATCATAATTTTTTAATAATTCTTTAAGATTTACTTTATATGTTGCTTGTGCAATTTCTTTTATAATTTTTATATCATCATCATCCAGAGTTTGCATTTTGATTTTATTTAACTTTGAAACAATGATTAAAAACGTTTGAACTGTTTTAGGGTCGTTTTCTGGTGATATTTTTTTTATTTTTTGTGTTATTACTTTTCCATTGGATTCAATTTCTTCATCATATTCATCAAAAATCATTGAATCCATTAAAGATTTGGCTGCATAAATCAGTTGTTTTGCTTCAAGATTACCAGAATTAACATCTTTTGCCATTATTTTAGCCTTTTCTTTTGCTTCATAATAATTCTTTGTATGTAATGATTTGCAAAAATACCTTCTTTTATTATTTTGTTTGGGTAATTCAAACATAAAATAGAAAGTATTATTACGAATCCATAAGTATTTATCTGACTGACAGTTTGTTTTGCACTTTTTAAACATAGTATAATTTCCTTTGTTTTTCAATAGTGCTAAACAAAAAATTATATTGATTTTGCTGTGTTTTTATTAAATTGGTAAAAATTGAACCAACAAAATAAAAAACCGGTGTAATGCCCGGTTTTTCAATGTTTTTTACTTGGTGGGAGTGGGTGGATTCGAACCACCTCAGTCGTAAGACAACAGATTTACAGTCTGCCCCGGCTCTCCAACTCCGGCGCACGCCCAGAACTCGCGTCCTGCCACACGATATCGGCAGGTTGCCCGTCTTCGCTTTCGCTCCGCCGCGGCATTCCGTTTCGCCCTGGTACAAACCGCTTGTCGCGGCTTTGCACCTGCAAAGACGGATGGTGCGGGCAGCGGGAATCGAACCCGCATCTCAAGCTTGGAAGGCTTGCATACTAGCCCTTGTACTATGCCCGCTAAATTCCAAGGCCCGCCCATTATACCTGAAATTTTCCCCGATGCAAGTTTTTTTCTATTTCATCGGTGGGAAACACGTAATACCATCAGCCATACAACAATTAACCCCCAAATCCCCCAGGTCTGTCAATGTTTCACCCGCGCAACAACCATCCGAATTTGGCGCCACACCATCATCACACAAATTTGCCCCACCCTCGACGGCGGCAACCTGCATTGGTGGGAAACAATGTTCATCATTTGCCGTACAACAATTAAAACCTAAATCGCCCAAATCTTTATATGTTTCACCCGGGCAACAACCATTTGCATCCGGCGCATCACATGTCGAATCAACATTTTGATTTTCCGACACACCATCAACATTTTGCGCATCTGCAATTTGGGTCACAACAACCTTGGGTCGCCCCATTGACCGCCGCCCAGAAGATTTCATACATTTCGAACGATAATCTGTCTGTAAAACATTTAACCGCGACAAATCAGTATCCGACAACGCATCCATTGCCATCAAACCGTCAATTTCGTGTTTTATATCATTACAATTCATACGTTGCACCACACCGCGCGATTCAACAATTTCCATATCATTATCTGCATGCGCCACCGCGACATATACCGCCGGCACCAATGCCCACACAGACAACACCAATATTATTCTTTGTATTTGCATATTGTACTCTTTATTATTCGTTTATAACTTTATCAACCTGCATGATAAAATCGATTGCCGGATTGGTCAGTTTTTTTGCTTTGTCGAAAATTTCTTCGGCAGCATTTTGCATTTGTAATCTTTTATATGTTTCAACAACTTCGATTGTTTCTTGATTGTTAAATTTATCATCCGCAATACCGCGCGCAATTTCCAGTTCGCGCTTTGCCGCATCAACATATCCCGCCGCGTTTTCCGGACATCCGCGTTCCGCCATAACCGCATAAATTTTTGCCCGTTCAATACGCTGTTCTGCGTTCATTTCCGGATAATTATAACCCAATTTTTCTTGCAGATTTTTTTCAATTGTCATACACGGTTTTTCAGACAAATCATTATAACCCGAAAACACACCTTCGCACGCAACATCCAAAATTGCCTGCTTGTTTTCCATCACCTGTTGATAATCAGAACGATTGTCGTCACACCCATACTTTACTAATTTCTGCAACGTTTTTACATCGTCACGCACAGCATCACAACTGTTATCATCATTTATCAAATTATTCACCAACACACGTTCAACAGTTTCGCATGTTTCTTCAACAATATTGTCTGTTGCGTCCAAGTTTCTATTTGCAACTTTGTTTTTCCAATTCGCGATACCAACCCCCGTCATTAATCCGCACACGAACAAAGCAACAAACATAAACCAAATTCTTGTTTTTGAAAAACCAACTGTTTTATTTGCAACCATATTTCCCTCCTACACATACATAATTATAACTTATTTACGACCCCATTTACAATGGTAATTTTCCTATGTGCGCGCGACGCCAAATTCATATCATGCGTCACAAACAACATTGCCATTTTTTTATCTTTAACAACATCCAACAACAAATCAAATACCGCTGACGCGTGGGCTGGGTCTAAACTGCCGGTCGGTTCATCTGCCAAAATAATTTCCGGATTATTTGCCAATGCGCGCGCAACCGCGACGCGTTGCTGTTCCCCGCCAGACATTTCACCCGGTAAATGCGACGCACGATGTTCAACATTTACATCTTTTAATAATTTCATCGCCCGCGCGGCGGCAACATCCGGTTCAACCGAATTTGCCAACATCGGCATCATAACATTTTCCAATGCCGTAAAATCAGACAACAAATTATGTCGTTGATAAACAAACCCAATTTTTTTACGCCGAACAACCGTTCTTTCTTCTTCGCCCATTTGATGCACCGGAATTCCACCAATTAAAATACTGCCCGCGGTTGGTTTATCCAACAAACCAACACACTGTAATAATGTGGATTTTCCCGACCCCGATTGTCCAACCAACGCAACAATTTCGCCACGCGCCAAATCAAAACCGCCACCGGTTAAAATATGCAACGGTTGTCCACCTTCCATAAATGTTTTTTTAATATCACGCACAGACATAACAATGTCTTGTTTTTTTACACGCGACAAAGAATTCAAAATTCCCGCCATTATCTAACACCTTTTATTCATTTCTCAAAACCTCTACCGGTTCGGTATTTGCCGCCCTCCATGCCGGATACAATGTTGCCAAAAACGCCAACAAAATTGCAATCATCGCAATACCAAACACCGTCCAAAATTCAACACGCGACGGCAATTCAGACAAATAATATAATTCCGCCGGGAACAAATCGCGCCCTGTTAACCATTGGAAAAACTTACGAATTGGTTCAATATAAATCGCAACAATCGTTCCCAAAATCGTCCCCAGGCCCGCACCAATCACACCGATTGTTGTTCCCGACAAAACAAATATTTTCATCATAGATTTTCGCGACACACCAAATGTCCGCAAAACCGCAATATCTTTGGATTTATCTTTGACCAACATAACCAACGACGACACGATATTAAACGCCGCCACAATTATAATCAGCATTAAAATCAAAAACATAACATTTGATTCAACCTGTAATGCGCCAACAAACCCACGATTTAAATCACGCCAATCACGCACCACAAAACCATCCGGCAACAACCGTCCCAACGCATCACGCACCGTATTCGTATCATCGGCATTTTTCAAAAACAAATCTATATGCGTGACCGATTTTCCAATATTCAAATATTTCTGGGCCGTCGCAAGATTCATAAATACATACCCCGAATCATATTCGTACATCCCCATAAAAAACGCGGTTTTTACCGGATACGACACAATTCGTGGCATCGAACCAAACGGCGTTGGTGTTGCCGCATTTGCCGACACCAACGATACATCCGTCCCCAACGACGCATTTAATGCACGCGACAAACTAGCCCCCATAACCAATTCGCCATCTTTTATTTCATCCAACGCCTTGCCATAAAAACGCGCCCCGTCCGATGTTTTTGAAATCAAATCAGACATATTTATTCCGCGAATCATCGCCCCAGAATTTTTGCCACCATGCGTCACCATCACCTGGCCTTCGGCAATCGGAACAATAGAAACGGTATTTGCCGCAACAATTTTATTTTGCCGCATTTTATCAATTAAATAATCATAATCAGAAATCGTGCCATCTTGGTGATACACAACAACATGTCCGTTCATACCAATAATGCGCCCCAACAACACATCATGAAAACCGCCCATAACAGACATCACAACAATCAGTGTCGCCACCCCCAACATAATTCCAATCAACGACACCCATGACACAACAGAACCAAAACCGCGCTTTTTCGCCCACAAATAACGATACGCAACCTTTTTTTCTAATTTTGAAAACAACATATCAAAACAACCCTTGTTTAATTATTCAAAAATTCCCGCAACGCATTTCCCGACAATCCAACATTAGAATTTACGCCCGCCGCATCTGAATCAACCACAGATATAATTCTGGGCGACATAAACACAACCAATTCTGCGAATGGACTGACCAATGTTTCCGGCGTTGTCACAAACGAGTGTGTTGGAATACCGATAATCACATAATTATCACCAACACTGGACGGGATATTAAACGATGTTAATTCGCCATATTTTGTTGTCAGAACGATTTTTGCATCAATCTTTTGATACCCACCGTAATCGCCATATTTTCCCGTGGCACCGACAACCAAATCTGTTTCCAATCTATCTTCTTTACTGCATTGACCGATATCAAATTTAGATTGCCATCCGTTTGGAATCGAAAAAGTTCCCTGGGAAATCAAAACAACATTTGATTGTTGTGCCAAAAATTCTTGTAATGTTTTCGTGTTTATTTCCGGCCCAACAACCAACGCACGCCCAACAACACCCGGCACAGACATTTTTATATTTTGTTTTCCAAACGCCGGCAATAAATTCATCCAAATAATCGGGTTGTCTGTTTTTGGATACACGCGATACACATCCATATCCCATGCCAGCATATATTTTTTCGATGCGATATCCGCGATTATGCGCGACACTTCACGTTCGGTTTGCCAATCACCTTCGAATACAACGGTTTTATCCGACCAATTCACCAACAAATTCCGCACATCCGCGCCATGCATTGCATCCAATAACGCCATAATAATCGATTGGTCTTTAGGCATCTTAATCATCCATTTTGCACGATGTTTCAAATGAATTTCCGCCGTCGTTTCATCATAAGAATAATATGCACGCCCCATTTTAGAAATCAAATCAACCGTATCTGACAAAGTCCCTGACGCAACATCGCCCGATATTTTTTCAACCAACTGTTCATCCATAACAATCGCGACATCGGTGCCATCCAACAATTTATTTAACGCCGCCGCCACCGTCATATCTTTAAATTTATACCCCGACACAGACAATTCAGGCAACGGGTCCCCAACCCCCAACCGCACAATTTCGATTTTTTCCGCCGGCACAACCGATACAACCGATTGATTATTCCAATCAACCGTGCACCGCATAGGCAATTCAACCGAAAACCGTTGTGCTGTATCCGTCGTCAACGCCGCCTTTTTTGGAAAAATAGGCACAGATTTTTCATTTATCACACTGTTTTCAACAACCGTGATTGTATCATATTGCGGAATGTTGTCATTTGTGTTTTGGCATGCCGCACACAAAACAACCATAACAAACCCAATTAAAATTTTTTTCATTTTGTGCCTCCTTCCTGTGGCTGTCATTTAACTAAATATTCATCAATTTTTCAAATTCTTCCAATGTCATTTCGTAAATAGGCTTTTCCGTTGGCGTCACCAAACCTTTGACAGATTCAAATCGTTCTTCGAAAATTTTTATCACCCGCGCCACATCGGCCCCCACCGGACCGGCCTGTTGTAATCGACGACCATATTCAACAATGTATTCCAACACATCGGCAATAAAGAATCGACCAACATAGTTATCCATGTCGATACCGCCCTTTTGCACACATATAGCCGCCATTATTGCCAATGTCTGATTGTAAAAATTTGCCAACTTGATAAAATTTTGAACTGTAATCGCCATATGATTTTCCCTTACCTATTTTTTTACATTATAAAAACTATTGCCCACCGAACGCAAATGAATTATAATATAAAACATGAAAATAAAACAAATTGCATTATTACTTGCTTTGACGGCATGTGCATCCGCCAACCGGGGCAATATTGATGACGCAACCATTTTGAATTGGGAAAACGACGCCGTCACAACCGAACAATTTGTTCGCGACCATAAATCATGCCTGGGAATCCGTTCCAATGATTACGCACCGCGTTCACGTATTGCACGATTATTATTACCAAATCAAAACGACCAAATGCCGAATTGGGACGGCATATGGGTCACATTTCAATCAAATGAATACCGCGATGTCGGTCAACGCGCATTGATGTCTGTTCCCCGGAACAAGGCATCCAAAACCGTCGGTGCATATCGTCGTTGCATGTTGCGCCGTGGGTATTTATTGCGCGCGATGTAAAAATATTTTTTTCACCCCTTTTTTATCCATCAAAAATATGTTATAATGCGTGATATGAGGCGCTCTATTTATTTTTGGATATGTTTTTGCATTGCCATAATAATGGCGATATATTTTGCATCACGAATAATAATGGTTGCGATGGGACATGGCGCCGCGTCTAAATTACACAAAACCCAAATTGTATCTGATGCCGAAAACAAAGATATGACGGCATTATCTGCCGCCGTTGCATTACCAAAAAACACACATATTTACAGTGTATCTTTGAACGACATCAATGAAAATTTGTTATCTGTGCCTGGTGTAAAAAATGCCGCCACCCGCCGATTACCAAATGGGAATTTAATCATACATGTATCACACCATCATTTTGTTGCCACATGGACCGATGGCGAAAACTATTTTCCATTATCTGACGACGGAACAATCGCGAATAATCCATCCGAAACACGACCTGATACCGCACTGTTATTCCGCGGCCCGGTCCCGACCGACATCACCGAAATCACAAATGCCGCAAATGATATGATTTCCGAAATCGACTATATTGAATGGATTGAAAATCGCCGTTGGGATATACACACAAATGGTGGCATCACAATAAAATTACCTGAATCCGGTTTTGCATCTGCAATCGCTGGTTTAATAACATTGAACAAAAACAACAACATTTTGGGACGCGACATTCGTGTTATTGATATGCGCGACCCTGCACGCATTTTGGTTAAATAAAAAATGAATTTATCGGACTCTTGCTTTTTATGCCTTGATATCGGAACATCTTGCACCCGTGGTGTCGCACATCGTATTCGAAATGGGAAAATTGCAAAATCCGCAACCGCAATGTGCGACAATTTTAACCAACAATTCGCAATAAAATCTGTGATTGATAACTTGGAACACGAAATCGGCACCCATTTCGAAGACGCATACATCACCGGCAATTTTGGTAAATCTGAATTTTTACGCCCGCGCCAAAGCACATTGTGGAACAACGAACATAAAATCACAGAATCCGACATCCGTGTCCAAATTTCTAAAATAGAATTTCCAGATGGCTTTTCACCAATTCATATAATCCCATTACAATATGACACACCATCTGCACGCAAAATTGCAACGCCGATTGGTTATACCGACCATCAATTATTATCAACATTTGGCGTGATATGTTATGAAAACACCCGATTGAACGAAATTGTATCATTATTACACAAGGCGCACATCCAATACAACGGCATGTTTGACCCGGGATATTTATTGGCACAAAACTTGCGCAAACCGGGTGAAACAATATTGTTGATTGACCTGGGGGCTGAATTTTCATCTATATCAATATGGAACAATCGTGGTGTGTTGTGGCACAAAAAATTACCGATTGGCATGTCCAATATAACAATGGATTTATCAAAATCATTAAACATCGATTTTGACGAGGCCGAAAGAATAAAACGCCAAACCGCAAATTTAATTCCACGCGCAATGGACCGTATGACGCCGGCCGATACCGCATACGATTTCACCCGTGGCGATGTGAACGATATTGTTGTCCCAGATATTGTTGATATAATCGGACAAATTAAATCCGCATCCATGGACGCCGTATCAAAATTATTACCCACCCGTATAATTGTCAGTGGTGGCGGCACACAAATTGACGGCGTTGTTGATTTCATAGGAAACGCATTTGCCATACCCGCCGAAAATCATCATGCCGACGCAACAATAACCGCACTGTCTGATTATATATGGAACTCTGCGGCAAACGCCCGCGCGGCATACGCACAAAAAATGGCGCGTCATGAAAAATACATAAACAAAATAAAAAAATTATTTACCACGCACCCCAAAAAGAAAAAGCCAAAATTTATACCAATCGCACCATCAACATTATGTTTTAATATGTATTCACCTGCGACATATAAATTATTTGATGACGCGGGCATATCGACAATTCATGTTGATATAATGGACGGTTTTTATGTATCACGCGTGGCGGGTGGCATACATGAATTAAAAACAATTCGCGCAAACACACGCGCGCACCTGCATGTTCATTTAATGACCGAAAACCCGGCTGTATGGGCGGCCAACGCAATCCAGGCGGGCGCCGACACAATTATATTATCATTAAACACATCTGGGGTTCGGGCGGCTCTGCGCGGCATACGCGCAACCGGGCGCCGTGCCGGCGTTGCGATAAATCCCGATATTCCATTATCAACATTGGTGCCATTACTGCGCGATATTGACGAGGTTATGGTAATGGCGGTCCAACCGGGCGCCGCGGGTCAAGAATTCGACACATCTGTTCTGCAAAAAATTTTGGCCCTGGCCACAACACGCAAAAAACACGGATTAAAATATATTATATCTGTGGACGGCGGCATAAATGAAACAACCGCACAAAAATGTTGGGACGCCGGCGCCGATTTATTGGTCAGTGGTTCTTATTTACAACATGCCCACGATTTTGCATTGGCTGTTCAAAGTTTATTAAAAAAATAAAAAACAACACAAGATTTGTGTTGTTTTTTATCGCGACGGAGCCGCAGGCGCAGACGGATTTATTACATATACTCCCATACGATTATTTAATCTCAACCTTTCTGCCCATATCACAATCAACACCACAATTTGAAATATAAACATGTATCGTATTCGGTGGCAACATCGCCGATGCAACATCCGGCCATTCTATCAATGTAATATCATTTTGAATTGCATGATCCAAACCGATTTCAATCAATTCCGATGCATCGGTAATTCTGTATAAATCAAAATGAGAAATTCCATCATAATTTTGCACAATTGTAAATGTTGGCGATGGCACAACGGTATTTTCACCGCGTAATTGTTGAATTATTGCACGCGCAATCTCTGACTTTCCCATACCCAAATCACCATGCAACGCAACCGTCACCGGCGCATGCAAAGTTTTTGCAAATTCGCGCGCCCAACAACGTGTTGCATTTACATCTGGTAAAATAACTTCACTCATATTTTTCGCCCTATTCTAATAACAACAAATCATCTTGCATTTTATTTATAGTGTCACGAATTGCCGCCGCTTCTTCAAACTCTAAATTTTCCGCGCATTTTTTCATGCGTTTTGTCAACGCCGCAATCTCTTTCTTCAAAGACGCCGCATCCCATGCACCATCCGCATTATAAACAAATTTGCGTTTCTTGTCCACCTTTTCATCTTTGTCAGCAACCTCGGCAAATACGGCCTTGGTAACAGTTTTCGGCACAATACCATGTTCGGCATTATACTTCATTTGAATTTCGCGACGACGCGCGGTCTCGTCTAATGCCTCGCGCATAGATTCTGTGATATTATCTGCATACAAAATAACACGTCCATTTGCATTTCGTGCCGCACGCCCAATCGTCTGAATCAACGACCGAGTCGAACGCAAAAAACCTTCTTTATCGGCATCCATAATCGCGACCAATTCGCATTCCGGCACATCCAACCCTTCGCGTAATAAATTGATACCAACCAACACATCATATTTACCCAATCGCAAATCACGCAATAATTCAATGCGTTCCAATGTTTCAATATCACTGTGCAGATAACGCGCCCTGACCCCATTTTCGTTTAAGTAATCATTTAATTGTTCTGCCATTTTTTTGGTCAATGTCGTGACCAGCGCACGCCCCTTGATTTTTTTCAGTGTTTCCAACAAATCATCAACCTGATGCTCGATTGGGCGCACTTCGCAAATTGGGTCTAATAACCCGGTGGGACGAATAACCTGCTCTGACACAACACCACCTGATTGTTCCAATTCCCATTGTGCCGGTGTTGCCGACACAAAAATGGTTTGTGGACGTAATTTATCCCACTCTTCAAAAGTCAACGGCCGATTATCAATACACGCCGGCAACCGAAACCCATAATGCGACAGATTTTCTTTACGCGCCCGGTCCCCACGCGACATCGCACCAATTTGTGGCACGGTCACATGAGATTCATCAATAAACAAAACCGCGTCCCGTGGTAAATATTCAAACAAAGTCGGTGGCGGTTCACCCGGGGCACGCCCAGTCAAATATCGCGAATAATTTTCAATGCCACGACATGTTCCGGTTGATTCCATCATTTCAATATCGAAATTCACGCGTTCACGCAGACGCTGTTCTTCGACATATTTCATATTATCGTGAAAATATTTCAACCGTTCGTCTAAATCATGACGGATGTTATCAATCGCACTCAACACAGAAGGCATCGGCGTTGCATAGTGAGTATTTGGATACACCACCACCCGGTCCAATTTATGTAATTTTGCACCGGTCAGCGTATCAAATTCCCATATCTCCTCAATTTCATCGCCCCAAAAAGAAATTTTCCACCCCATGTCCGCCAAATGCGACGAGAACAAATCCAACACATCGCCACGCACACGAAATTCACCGCGTGTTGGCGCAACATCATTTCGTTTATATTGAATATCAACCAAAGAACGAACGACATCTGCCACCCCGATTTTATCACCAACATTTAACGGTAAACGCATGGATGAATATTGTTCCGGCGACCCCATACCATAAATTGCCGAAACCGAAGACACAACAATAACATCGCGTTCTTCCAACATGGCGCGTGTTGCACTGTGTCGCATACGGTCCAACTGTTCATTTATTGCGGCATCTTTATCAATATATGTGTCGGTGGTGGGGATATATGCCTCGGGCTGGTAATAATCATAATAAGACACAAAATATTCAACATGATTATGCGGGAAAAACGCCTTCATTTCTGTATATAATTGCGCCGCCAGAATTTTATTCGGCGCCATCAACAACGCCGGTCGCGACAATTCCGCGATAACATTTGCCATTGTAAATGTTTTACCCGACCCGGTGACACCTAATAAAACCTGGGACCGACGCCCAGAATTGACACCATCAACCAATTCACGAATTGCGGTTGGCTGGTCCCCCATTGGGGCATAATCAGATTCAAGATTAAATATACTTTTTTTGTTCACAAACATAAATATAATACAGTATAATCAAAATACAAGGGAAAGTAGAGATGAATATTAAATCACGGCACCGTCGCCGCCTGTTTTGGACAACCGTTGTATTATTGGGCATGGCACTCATTGGATTGATATGTATTCCGCCATTGTTAAATTTGAATAAAATGCGCCCCGTATTACAGGAAAAATTACAAACCCAAACGGGCATGCCGGTAAAAATCAACGGCAATGTAAATTTCAGTTTACTTGGGTCTGGCACGATTGTTGCACACAATGTTGAAATTCAAAACGGCAAAATCGACACGGTTTCTTTTTCTGTGCCATTTAAACAGATTTTTGATTTAACCCACGCAACATTAAACCCTGGCATCAACATCAACAACGGAAACATAAAAATTTATGATTTGTTTCCTGGGGCGATAACAAACACAATAAATATATATAATACGAACCTGGATTTTATGAATCACGAATACAAAATTGTTCGTGGCACTTTATCAAACAATAAATTTACCGGCCAAATTCGCACCCCTCAACATAAATACGATATAAATTACGACAATGGTGAATTTGTTATTATAAACAGTAACGACAACTTGCACATCCGCGGCACATTATTTCCCGACGGTGGGGCTGCGGGCGAAATGTCAATCAGTACCCCCGACATAAACAAATGGTTTGAATTTGAAAATCCAAAAATCAACGAGCCCGTATCATTATCAATGGAATTTAATTGGGATGGCGGATACGGATTTGATTTCACAAACATTGTTGCAAACAATTACACCGGCAACATAAAATTATTACCCAACGGATATAAACACATAAACTTTTCATCCGAAAATGCAAAATTGGATTTATCTTTTATTGCACACGACAAAAGCATGTTAAACAACACGGATTTAACATTGGATTTATCGGGTCAAATAAAATTCCAAGACAACACTTTTTCAACCGTAAAAATAAACGCATCTGGAAAAAACAACACATTGGAATTGAAACATGTTGTAATTGACCACATTGAATTAACCGGCGGCACATATGATAACGACGGACTGCACAACACAAAATTACATATAAACAACATGGGTGAAAAATTTAACTGTAAATTTTCCGGCACACCACAAAAATGGGAATGTAAAAATTTTAACTATGGCGATATATCCGGCGAAATTACATCAGACAATGGCATATTCCATATCACCGCGACATCCACGGGACCAATGCCAAAAATACAAACGATACGCAAATTAATATCACGCATTGGCGACAATGGCACCATTGATTTCACATTTTCTGATATGTCCGGAAACATGGTTGTGACACCCAAACAGATATTACCAAAATTCAATTTTGCAAACAACACAACATTACGCGATTTAAATATCGACATAAAATTCTTGCCAGAATTTATGTCAACAACACGCGGCACATATACATATAAAAACAACAAAAAAACATTTATTCCACAAAACAAACAATGGACATTAGAAATCGATGAAAACAAATTCGTAATCACGGGTGTAAATTTCAAACAATGGTTGCCGGGTATGGATTTACAATTTTTGAACGACATGGCATACGCGGTATCTGGGACATTTAATAACGATACAATCGGTGATTTAAACATAATGATTGGCGACAAAATACTATCCGGCACCGCGACGAAATCCGGCATAACATTGGACATCGATGTTTTGAACCTGGATAATTTTATCAGTCCGATATACCGTGAAAAATATTCCGAAGAAAAATTTTTAACCAATCATCCATTGGCGACATTGTTTGATTTACCAATAAACATTTCGTTATCTGCGAACACAATGATTTTAGAAAACACAAAATACAGAAATTTTGTATATTCGTTAAAACCCAACATCCAGGTATTTTCAATATCTGATGCCAGTCGCGGCAATATGTTGACCATCATAGAAAAGAAAAAATTTGATTACGATATTTCTATTCAATTAAACAAATTCCAAGTGACGGGCGAATTGTTAAAATTCGACGCCCCATTTAACATCCGCAATTCCACCATCACGGCCGAGGTTAAATTACACACATCGGGTCAAACCGCAAATGATTTGGTATATAATTTATCTGGCGATATTGATGCGATATTGACAGGCGGCACAATATCCGGCATCGGGTTCGATGCGTTTTATGCCGCATCCGAAAATTTAACAATATTAAATGCCGAATATGCATTGGGCGCCGCATTAGAATCCGGCAAAACACGATTAAAGAAATTAAAAATTACCGGCACATATAAAAACGGCAATTTTGAAACAACAAAACCATTTACGATATCAATGGCACATGTCGATGGTGTTGGCGCATTATTTATCAACAATCGTGTTATGACCGGAACATTTGAATTTGTCTTGCGTGGCACGGCACCAAAACCGGCATCGATTGAAATGACACTAACCGAATCCGGTCGTCGCCAATATTCAATCACAGATATCATAAACAACCTGGACATTGGATACATGCGTGCATTTACCAAAACAAATAATAAATTCTGATACAAAAACAATACAAAAAAAACACTCGCAGAAATCGCGAGTGTTTTTATATTGGTTTAATTTTTCTTGCGGATTTGAATATGCACATCACGCAACTGTTGTTCAGAAACCTCGTTCGGTGACCCCATCAACAAATCTTGACCGCGTTGATTTGCCGGGAACGCAACGATTTCACGAACACTGTCGCCGATGCCCAAAATTTCCGACACCACGCGTTCAATACCAAACGCACAACCACCATGCGGTGGCGCACCATATTGAAACGCGGTGTATAATCCTGAAAAGTTTTTCTCGACCGCCTCTAATGGATAACCGGCAATTTCGAAACATTTTTTCATGACTTCTGGATTGTAATTACGCAATCCCCCACTGCAAATTTCCATCCCGTTCAAAACCATATCAAATTGTGCTGCCTTGATAGAAAACGGGTCACGCGTTGACAATTCATCCACAGAATCTATCAACGGATACGAAAACGGATTATGCGTAAATTTCGGCGCCCCACCACGGTCTTCATCCGGTTCAAAGAACGGGAAATTATCGACCCAGCAAAATGCGAAATCACGCGGTTTTACCAATCCCAAATCTGCACCCAATTTATTGCGCAATTTGCCAGACGCCTTTGCCGCGTTATCCACCATGTCGCAAACAAAGAATACGGATGAATTATCGCCCGCAATGTCGCGCAATTTTGCGATACGCGCCGCATCCAATTTCTTTGCAACGGGCCCTTTGGCATCATTACCGGCAAAAACGATATATCCCAATCCGCCCAATCCTAATTCTCGTGTTGCATATTCGCCCAATTTATCAAACCAAGAACGCGGCTTGTCTGCGGTATTTGGTGCCGGCACCGCACGCACCACGGCACCCGATTCAATCGCATTTGCAAATATTCCAAATTCAGACCCGCGGAAAATTTCCGTCACATCCGAAATTAAAATTGGATTACGCAAATCGGGTTTATCGCACCCATATTTCAACATTGCATCATCATACGAAATATGTGGTATTGTCGGATACACATTGGCGTCGGGGGCAAATGTTTTAACCAATTCCGGCATAATTGCCTCACCCACGGCCTGGATATCTGGGACATCAACAAAAGACATTTCCATATCCAACTGATAAAATTCTAACAACCGGTCGGCGCGTAAATCTTCATCACGAAAACATGGCGCGATTTGAAAATACCGGTCAAATCCCGACACCTGTAATAATTGTTTAAACATTTGTGGTGCCTGGGGCAACGCATAAAATTTACCATGATGCAGGCGACTTGGCACCAAAAAACTGCGTGCACCTTCGGGTGAATCCGCGGTCAACAACGGTGTTTGAAATTCAGAAAATCCCAAATCCCACATTTTGTCACGCAACCACTTCATCATTTTATTGCGCATCAAAATATTATAGTGTAATTTTTCACGCCGCAAATCCAAGAACCGATATTTATAACGCAATTCTTCGGATGTTTCATCATCGCCAAACACCTGGAAAGGCAAAACATCGGCATTGGTTAAAATTTTGACGTCCGCTGCCGCCGCCTGGATTTCAATGTGTCCGGTTGGGATTTTATCGTTTATCGCATCCGACGCCCGCGCAACAACCTGGCCCGTGATTTGCACCACGGATTCCGGACGAATGCGTTCCAACACTTCATCCCCACCATCAAACACACATTGTGTAATACCATAATTATCGCGCAGGTCCACAAACAACAACGACCCATGGTCGCGTTTGCGATGCACCCACCCCGCCAAAGTCACGGTTTCACCAACATTTGAAATATTTAATTCGCCGCATGTATGCGTTCTGTATTTAGATTTCAATGATAACATTTGTTTACACCCTTTGTTTTGATTGGATGCCGAAAAACCAGAATTTTTGGCACCAAACGATTATTATTTTCCGGGGCGCGAAATACCCGCGCGGTGCCACCCGAATTTATCACTTAGTCACACTGGGTTTTGACATCTCCATGGTTGTCAGTCACTTCATCGACGCCGTCCCCATAAAATATACGTTTATGATATAATCAAAAATCCCCATTTGCAAGATAATTTACCAAACACTTGATTTTTTGTATTTATTGATATAGCATTTATCATGCACGGGGAGTCCCCGAGCTGGAGATTTACACTCCACGTCAAACGAGTCCGGAGGGACTAAAAATACTCCAACCTTGGTTGGAGGGTGTGAATATATTGAATAAGCACGCTATTTCGTTTGACATAGTTGTAAAACTCCAACCACTATTTTTAGTGGTGTTTTTATTTTTCTAAAAACCAAGAGTACAACTATGCGACGCTTACCAAAAAGGTTTTACCAAGGCGATACCGTATCTGACCCCGCAAACCAAGAACCATTAAAAATAATGAATAAACTTTTGTCAGAAATTCGCGCCCAAATTCCGAACCAATCTGCGGTGGCACAATTTGATAAAATACACGATAAAATCATAAAACAATTTTTAATGTCTTATCCGTTCAAACTGCGCAAAATGACCGATGAATTTCCATTTCAATTAAATATGACTATCGCAATCACATGCGCAAACAAAAAACAAAAAATCAAAAGCAAAAAAATCTATAATGATTTGGACACGATAAATAAAATCGCAGTAGAAAATATTTATAAATTTACGCACTTAAAAAAGGTTGGTTTTTAAACCAACCTTTTTATTATCTATTATGTTGCACTTTTTTCAACACACCACGATTGACCAAATGTGCGCGTTGCTGCGCCCGGGTTGCGTGTTCAAATTTGCTGTGATGACCCAAATCGCCACCACGTGCATTGACGCGTTCGCGTGCCATTTTTTGAACACCAATACCGCGTTCACCGGCGGCATTGATAACATTTAATAATTCAGATTGCTGGGCCGCGGACAATTTTTGATTACCGTTCACGGCCAAATTCAACACATCAATATTAAACCCATATTCACGATAAATGAAATAAGTATACGCAACGCGTTCAACACTGATTGAATCATTTAACACCAAATTACCATTTTTTACCTGGTTATTTAATTTGGTCATAACATCATTTTTATTTTTTTCGCCGGCGATAATATCCATTGCCGAATTGCAATAATTATTCATCGCATCTATATACGCCGTATCAAACGCAACCGGCGCATCATACGATTGAATTGTTTTATTCGCATCGTTTTTCACAACCACACGCGCCTGTTTAACCGTTTTGACTTCTTTTATTTCTTTTTTCTGCGGTTCTGGCGAATTTTTGGTTGTTTTTACACCCAACGCAGAAATTCCGACCCCCAACAAAGCCATGCCAATAACCGGCAACGCAACACGCGCAATAGTTTTGAACCAATGTTTTTTATCGGCATTTTCTGATTTTTTATTTTCGCGCATTTTACGACGTTCGGATTTTTTTGTTTCAAAATCTTGTTTCAAATTTTGTAATTTAACCGTCACATCACTATAAAAATTAGACACCGCCCCAACAACATTTTGAATTTTTTGTTCACGACGCGATGCGCGTTCTTGGCGACGCGTCACCCGTTCTTGACGACGGTTATTGCGTTGTTGTGTTTTTTCCGCGCGTTTTTGTTCACGCAACTGACTTGCCGTCATTTTGTCCGCACCAGGCATCGTCACAACAACCGTTTGTTTTTTCAAATCATTAATTCTTTGTTCCAAAATATATTTTGCACGCGATGCGACATCACCATCAACACACGGATAACAAACCCCAGATATAAATTTCAGACACGATTCCAAATCTTCATCCGCCACCACAACATTACCATTGGTAATTCCGCGAGCATACGCATACGCACACGCACGATATTGTTCGATTTTTTTATTATACCACGGCGCGCGTTTTCCATCAGAAACCTTGTCAGAAACATTTTTATAATATTCGCGCATTTTATCCATATCATGCCGCGACAATTTCTGCACATTTGTTTCAATCGGCGACAAAACGCGTTGCAAGAACCGACGAGTGTTATACTGTTCAACAAAATAAAACACATCAAAATCCGCATACTTTTGCAAATCATTTAATAATCTTTCACGACGCATTTGTTCAAAATTATCAACCAACAACGCAAAATATTTAACATCATCACTGGAAATATTTTGCATATTTGATTGATACATATATAAATATTCATCTGCATTACGCATGGCATCATTATACATGCGCCGTACACGACGGGCACCACAGTTATCCGCCAAACGCAATTTTGCAAACCGATAATTACGAATAATTTTTAAAATTTTTTTCTTGTCTAATTCTGTCAGCATAACAACCCTCTGTAATAAACATAAAACCCAAGATATACCCCAAATCACAAATTGTCAACAACAAATAATCATATTAAATAAAATAAAACCACCAAGTGGTGGTCTTTTATAAATGAAAATTCGTGGTCCACCACACAAAGCCCTTGGCAAAGTGTGGTAGCGGGAGAGGGACTGTATAATCCCATTGCTTTGCAATGGGCCCCTTTCCAAATCGCAACGGTTTCGCTGTGTTATACTTGCGAAACCTGCTATTTTGTCGGCCCCGGGGGTCCTCGTCCCTTTGTTAAAAAAAAAACGACCCTTGTGGTCGTTATTATTTTGGTAGCGGGAGAGGGACTCGGACCCCCGACACGTGGATTATGATTCCACTGCTCTAACCAGCTGAGCTATCCCGCCAAGTAGACGCATTATAACAGAGTTTTTTTTAATTGCAATTATTTTTAATTCGTTTTAGTTTTATTATAAAACAAAAGGAAAAATCATATGAAAATCTTTGAAAAACGCCCACATGGCAACGGTCACATGTATGTTTATTTGTGTGGCATAAAAATTATGTCTTATAAACCCGACCAATTCATAAACGGCGAAAATAATGTCATCGACATACCGAAAAATGCGGCGTTTAAAATACAAATCGTTGGAAATAATAACAAAATCACAATGGCTGATACGACATATAACCCACATGCGGAAATAAAAATTGGCACCGGTGGCGCAACCCATAATTGTGAAATTAAAATTGGAAAAAACCTGCACGTGGGCAGTATGGAATTTGTCACCCCAATCCAAGAAGATGGGATGAAAATCGAAATTGGTGATGACACCATGTTTTCGGTTGGGACAAAGATTTTGCCGTCTGATTCACATGCCATATTTGACGAAACGGGGCGTGTTCGCAATATTGGTAAATTTATAAAAATCGGCAATCATGTATGGGTTGGCGCAAATGTGACAATTTGTAAAAACACCGAAATTGCCGATGGATGCATGGTTGGCACCGGCAGTGTGGTTGCCGGCAAATTCACCGAACCAAATTGCGTAATTGCCGGAAATCCGGCACGTGTTGTGCGTCACAACATAAAATGGGATGTGCATTTACCCAAAGAATTTTTATAACCATAAAATTGTTGATTTTTATCACGAAACCGATATAATGTGCGCAATCGCCCTAATAGTCTAGTGGTAAAACACGTCCTTGGTAAGGACGAGTCGCAAGTCCGATTCTTGCTTAGGGCACCACACTTTGCCATTTGAAATAATTTATATTCGTAATACATACAAAAACACCCGTAAAAACCGACAAATAATTCAATTTGTATTTATCCCCAAAATATGATACCATTACACCCATGATGAAAAAGATTTTGTTTTTAATTGCAATTATTTTGCCAACTACCGTGATGGCAGAATCTTGTTTTTTACCCGAAACCAACCCGTTCATGGGTAAATATCAAAACCAGATGTTTTATGGCATCGGCCAAGGATTCGATACCGGTATTTTATTACCGCCACCGGTTCGCCCGGTCCCGTTCTATATTGGGACAATCACATATTCGCAACCGACAACATTTTTCCGTATTCCGGCGCGGCGCAATTTGAACATTTCGCAAACACTGGGACTGTATCAAAAATACGGATGGAAATGGCAAAACTATACAATTCCTATCGTTTACGCAACCGAAGATATCGCCCTGTTCCGGTATCATGATTTATATGCCGGTGTTGGCGCGGGTGTCGGACTCCAGGCCAAGGAAAACAAACGCCTGGGCGCAAAATTGGTATTTCAATTCAAGGTGTCAATCGGTTATAACATCACAGATGAATGGGCGACTGAATTTTTCATCCAACATTTTTCAAACGCAAACACGGCGGACGACAACCACTCTTACGCATTTTACGGATTGGGTTTAACGCATAATTTTTAATTACCAATCTATTGGTTGAAAACCGTGTTGGATTAAATACTCATTTGCCTGGGAAAAATGTTTACATCCAAAAAATCCACGATATGCCGACAATGGCGACGGATGCACAGATTTCAAAATTAAATTTTGTGACGCGTCCACAAACGCGGCTTTCTTTTGGGCATAAGACCCCCACAACATATACACAATATTTTTGCGCCGTGCCAATGCCGCAATCACCGCATCGGTAAATTGTTCCCACCCACGCCCCGTGTGCGACGCCGCCAAATGTGCACGAACCGTCAATGTAGAATTTAACAACAAAACCCCTTGTTTTGCCCAATGTGTCAAATCACCGTGTGTGGATGACGGGCGCCCCAAATCAGATTCTATTTCACGATAAATATTTTGCAACGATGGTGGCAATGTCACGCCATCCGGCACCGAAAAACACAATCCCATGGCCTGGCCCGGTTCGTGATATGGGTCTTGACCAATAATAACAACACGCACATCGTCAACCGGACATAAATTAAACGCACTGAAAATATTGCGCGCCGCAGGATAAATTGCGCGTCCCGATAAATATTCCGCACGCACAAAATCGGTCAAATTTCGAAAATAATCTTTATCAAATTCCGGCGCCAATTCGCGTTTCCAAGATTCTTCGATTTTTACATCCATTTTATTATCCTCTTTATAAAATTGATTTGTATGAAATTATCACAAGCAATCATCCATAATAATCAATTTATTTTGTGCTGCTTTCCAAAGTACAACATCAATATACCCGCGTGGCAAATTTGTTTCGCGCACCAAACAATCAAACATCGCATCACAGTATTTTTTAATCTGTGGATTTAATTTTTGATTATCTGCAACAACTGAACCTTGTACTCTGAACTCTGAACTTTGCATCGCGAACGCGATGCCTAATCTTTGAATCCACACATCGTATTTAACAACATTTTCACCCAAATTCCGTGCCAAATGGTTTGCAGTAATTTTTCCAATATGCGGTAAATTTTGCAAAAATTTTAATTTATCATCTAATGTTTTTTGCGCATAATATTCCGCACAATATTTATCACGATTTTGCCATATTTTATAAATCGCATTGATTTTATTTTTGTTGTTAAATTTACCCAACAACGCGTCCACACCCGCACCCGCGCGCAACATTTTACAAATATCAAAATGAATTTTCTTCGCGGTTTTTTGTGAAAATCCACCCGCCAAAATCACATAAGAACACGCATCTGCAAACGCATCCGGCGCAAACCGTTTGGGCCGCGCCAGATTTTCGCGTATTTCATCAAAAGATTGGTCGTCTGAATCCAACCCGCGTTCCCGCAAAGTTTTTTCCAACCCCAAAAACCAATCCGCCGAAAACATTACACATCCAAATTTGCATCCAGTGCATTTTCAACAATAAAATCACGACGCGGTTCAACCACATCACCCATCAACATGGACACAACCTCGTCTGCCTGAGACGCATCATTGATTTTGACCTGGAACAGTGAACGATTATTTGGGTCCATTGTTGTTTCCCATAATTGTTCTGCGTTCATTTCACCCAAACCTTTATACCGTTGGATTTTCAAACCGTTGCGCGCATATTCAAACGCCGTATCCAACAACGCCAACGCACCCCAAATTTTTTGAGATTTCGATTTAACCGTCAACACGGTTGGATTTTTGAACATTTGCACCAATTCTTCTTTGCCATCCATACGGTGCCATGCGCGTATTTCCGGTGAATTCAATCTTTCGCGTGGCAACACATGCGTCTCCGTAACCGAACGCAGGGTCCGTGTAATGATAATACCACTCTCGTCCGACGACACATGCCAACCGCGTTCAAATTCTAATTCTTGGGCATCCAACATTTTTGCCGCCGCCGCAAAATTTTCCGGCGTCTCAGATTCCAATGCGCCATTTAACGCCAACGCCTCGATAAAGCGCAACGGCATAACATGATTTAACGCCTGTAATGTATTACGCATATTCAAAATCAGTGTCAACAACCGTTTCAAATCCGCACCAGAAATCTGGGTTCCATCCGCACTTTGAATCATACCGTCGGTCGATAATTGATTCATCAAATAATCATCCATATCGTGTTCGTTTTGGATGTAAATCTGTTGCTTGCCACGGGTAACACCGTAAAGAGGCGGTTTTGCGACATAAATATATCCGCGTTCAATCGCCTCGGGCATATGTCTGTAAAAGAAAGTCATCAACAATGTTTGAATATGTTGTCCATCGACATCGGCATCGGTCATAATAATAATTTTATGATAACGCATTTTTTCAATATCAAATTCATCTTTGCCAATACCGGTTCCCATCGTTGTAATCAATGCACCAATTGTATCAGACGACAACATTTTATCGAACCGCACGCGTTCAACATTTAAAATTTTTCCACGCAGTGGCAAAATCGCCTGGGTCTTGCGGTCGCGCCCCTGTTTTGCGGTACCACCAGCCGAGTCCCCCTCGACGATAAATAATTCGCATTTTTCGGGGTCGCGTTCCGAACAGTTTGCCAATTTTCCCGGCAATCCACCCAATTCTGGCCCGGACTTTTTACGCGACAATTCACGCGCACGACGTGCGGCCTCACGCGCAGTTGCGGCCTCGACAATTTTATCAACAATCAATTTTGCAATCGCCGGATTTTCTTCCAAATATTCATACAGCATATCGTTCACGGTATTTTCAACCAATGGACGAACCTCGCTTGATACTAATTTATCCTTGGTCTGTGAACCAAATTTTGGGTCCGGGATTTTCACACTGATAATACTGGTCAACCCTTCGCGGAAATCTTCACCCGACAAATTGACATCTTTCTTGGTAATTTTTTCACCAATATATTTATTCAACGCACGCGTCAGACCCGCACGAAATCCCGCCAAATGTGTTCCACCATCGCGATTTGGAATATTATTTGTAAAACACAACGATGTTTCCGTATATGCCGTCGTCCATTGTAAAACGATTTCAATATAAGAATCTTCGATTTGTTTTATCATTTGAATTGGTTCCGGATTCAGCAATTCTTTTGATTTATCCAAATATGTTGCAAAACCCTTTAACCCATCAACAGAATGAAATTCGCGTTCTTTCTTTTCGGCCCCACGCAAATCTTCCAAAATAATACGAACATTTGCATTTAAATAAGATTGTTCACGCAACCATGTTTCCAATGTATCGAAACTAAATACCGTTCCGGTAAATGTTTCCGGCGACGGTAAAAAAGTCACCTCGGACCCATGTTCGTGATTTGTTTTATTTTCTGTGATTTGTAAATCTGTTGTTGGAACACCGTCACGGAAAGACATAAACGCCTGCTTTTCACCACGCCAAACACGAACCTCTAACCATGTAGATAACGCATTCACAACCGACACACCAACGCCGTGCAAACCACCCGACACTTTATACGCACCATTACCCTCGTTATCAAATTTACCACCGGCGTGCAATTCACACATAATCAGTTCCAGCGCACTGCGTCCCGTTTCATGATTGATATCAAACGGCATACCACGACCATTATCGCGAATTGTCACACTGCCATCTGGATTCAATGAAACATATACGGTATCTGCATACCCGGCCATTGCCTCGTCAATAGAATTGTTAACAACCTCGTAAATCATGTGATGCAGGCCATCCCCGCCCTCGCCCACGTCACCGATGTACATACCGGGGCGTTTTTTAACCGCCTCTAGGCCCTTTAATACTTTAATTGAATCACCAGTATATTCATTATTTACAGACATATTTTTTCCTTTCGTTTTTTGCTACCCAAACCATAGCAATTTGTGCTATAATTTTCAAGGAAAAAGGGCAAAAATTTACACAAAAGGACACATTATGAAATTCAAACTGATTTATTTTGGCGATATTTTTGTCAACCCTAAAAAACGCGCACAACATATTGCCGACATCCGCATGCAATTTCACCCACAATTAAAAAAATTACTGGAACACAGCCCGTGGGATAACTTGACAAAATATATGTTGCCCAACGCATCAAAAAGCCCACTAATTACCCGCCATGTTGGTGGTATTGATTGGAACCCGATTATCAGTCCGAACCTGAACATGATTGCGGAATTGGACATTTTGATGTTGCACCCGGAAATCGTTGGGGTTGCACACAGCGACATCGATAACCGTATAAAAACATTGATGGACGGCCTGCGTTGCCCACAAAACGAACATGAAATTGGCGCAAACACACCAAACAATATCGGGCCAATTTACACACTGCTGGACGACGACCATTTGGTGACAAAATTGACCGTCAACACATCGCATTTACTGGCACAAAATATGTTTCCAACCGGTTTTAACCCAACCAAAGATTCAATATTTATGTTGATTGATGTAAATGTCCGTATTACAACCGGAACATTGGAAAACCTGCCGTTTATGGTATAATCACGACAGCCCACAGGCGCAGACGGATAAACCCTGATAAAAAAAATCCCCAAACGGGGATTTTTATATTGATATCGCCTCGCCGGCTTCGCGTTGTCGTGCCAACAATGCCGCCTTGCGTTTTGCTTCTTTTTCTTGGGCGCGTTTTAAATTTGCATTTGCGTTCTCAATGGCTTCCCTCATTTTAACCTTAACCTCACCTTTTTTAAACACACCGGCCTTACCAACTTCTTGTTCGCCAATTTCATACGCCGCAATCACCTCTAATGCACTTTGCAGCATTGAATTTATCGATGCCACCGCCGCGCGTTCATCATCATATTTTCTCAACAACCGGGCGCGCAATTCTTTTTCGTGTTCGTAATTATCACGATATTGGTCACGCGATTGTGTTAATTTGAAATTATCCGATAATAATTTTTCATTTGCATTTATCAAATCTATATTTTGTTGTTCCAAAGTATTTTCATAATTTGTCACATATTGTGCATCACCCGACCCAACAACATTATCAAAATCATATTTTTCTTTGGCGATTTCTTGCCATTGATTTAACAATTTATAAAATTCTTTATTTACTTCTTTATCTTTTATTGCCTTACTCAATTCTGGACTTAAATCACGCCCATCCAATACAGTTCTAATAAGAGACCCTGGTTTACTTAATATAACGCCAACATTATCTGTATTTGGCACATCTTTGTTTAATTCCACATCCAAATCTTCATCGGTTTTTGCAAATACATCATTTATAATTTTCAACGCATTGTCTTGTGTTTCTGCAAAATAAATCATTTCCAAAATATCGTCTGTTGTTGCATTTTGATTATTTGCCAACATTGTCGCAATATCTTTATAAACAGACATCCGTTTTTTCGGTATTTGCAATCCATATTTTTCTGCACACGGACGTTTATAATCAGATGTTGATTTCAAAATTTTTAATGCATCATAAACCAAATCTTTATCTTTAAATTTATTCAAACGATTTAAAAACATTTGCGAATACGATGTATTGTCATACCCCCGCGAATCACCATCGTTTTTCGGATAAAAAACCTGCTCTGCGACAAATTTTACCGTATTTTTCACATCATCCGTGGCACTTGGATTTTTATGCAATTCAAACATAAATCCTAACACATCCTCCACAGATTTTGATTTAATTTTTCTGTGCACTTGTAAAAATTCTTGAAAATTTGCATCTGGATTAAAACCCGTTTCAACCGCTTCCTGCCAAAATCCTTTATAATCTTCGTAATACAAATGCCACTCTTTACGCAAATCTATATATGCACGAACAAATGTTTCCAAATCAAATATAAAATCCGCCATGAAAAAACTCCATTTTACTTACGCGATATATTATACCACAAATCATACACAAAAACAAAAAGATTCTTGTCCATATTATGGATAATTCATCAATTGAACTTTGAAAATTAAAAAATCCCCGTTTGGGGATTTTTCCGGGCCCCGCGAAATTCCACCAGAATTTCGTGGGTACTCAACCCAACATCATTGTAATTTGGTCTTGCATTTGAAATGTTGCCAACACAACCCACGCGATAATCACCGACACCAATAAAATGCCCACACTGTTTAACGCACTTGATAACGATTCCATTTTATTCACAGAATTTTGCAAATAATCCCGTGCAACATTTGAAATATTTAAACTAAAATCGTTCATATCAGAATAAATTGTTAAATCGCCAATCAATTCATTGTTTGGAAAATTGCGTCCCGTATTCGCCAACGCGACACCCAAATTATCACCATTTGCAATATATCGCAACGCCGATTCCAAAATATCACGCAAATACCTGTTTGAATTGTCCGCCAATATACGCATCGCATCCGGCACAGACACCCCGGCCGCAACAAAAGCCGACAAAGACATCATCCACCCAACCGACACATGAATTTTATAAATATTCCACGGCGCAATATTATCAAATTTTGTGCGCAACCATCCCGTCCAATTTGGCAATGATAACCACACCAATAAACACAATCCAACAAAAACACCTGCAATAATATGCCAATATTTTATTGAAAATTCTGACACCAAAATCAATAAATTTGCCGCCCCCGTCCATTGAACATTTGGTCCGGCAACCGATGCCAACGGCGGCACCAAATAAACACCAACCATAATAATAATTGCAAATGTCAAAACCAACAAAAACAACGGATACGCGATTGCATTACGCATCGCCCGTTTAATTTTATTTATACCAACAACAACCGTTTCCAAATTTTCCAACGAAACGATTAAATCTGACACATTTGCAGATGTCAATAACAGCGTCTCGTTTTCTGGCAACCATCCACGCGTTGCATCTGCAAAAGACAAACCTTGTTCCAAACCTTTTTGCCATTGACGCATGGCGATTGCATAGGGTTCATCGGGCTTTTTACCATTATGCGATTCAATTTGTTCAATCCGCCCCAACGCATCCATCAAAGAAAAATTATTACGCAACAAAGACGCCAATTTGCGTATCAATGCCAAACGACGTTCTGTATTCCATTTGAATACCATTTTTGCATATAATAATTCTAAATTTTCCATTTTATTTAATATTCCCCTGGCCTATCCAGTAAACCAACCCATCGTTCTAATTCATCAACACCAATAATACCTTTTAACATCAATTCCGCCGCAGATTCTTTCAATGTGCGACCATCCATTTCTTCCAACCAATATTTCACCGCCAAATCGGTATTGCCCGAAATCGCTAGTCGTAAAAATTCACTGTTTGTGATAATGATTTCGCCGGCCTTGATACGCCCCAATGTACCCGAACCATTACATTCACTGCATCCCGGACCACGGATAAATGTTTGCTTTAATCCGATTTCACCAAATGCATCCATAACACGCGAATATGCCGGATGTTCCGGATGATTTGATAACGCCTCGCGACAATGTGGACATAATTTTTTAAACAAACGCATTGAAACCAAACCACGCATCAATGTTTCTTCTTTTAACTTGAACGCTTCGACCCCCATATCCAACAAACGCGTCAACGCCGCCATCGCAGAATTCGCATGTAATGTCGTCCACACATTATGCCCCGACAACGCACCACGCACCGTCAATTGTGCCGCGGCCAGTGTTCGAATTTCCCCAACCATAATTGTATCCGGGTCACTGCGTAATGCGGCGGCCAACGCCTCGGTATATTTTTCATCGCGTTGTTCTTCGTTCATCGCATTGACGACCGGCATTTGATGCGCACCAAAAATTTTTTGTTCGACCGGATTTTCCACCGTAATCATATTGATTTCGTAATTGCGTTCTTTCAACATCATTGACATATTTCGAACCAATGTTGTTGATTTACCTGAACTGGTTGGACCGGCAACAATCACCAACCCAGTTGGATACGCACGCAGCCGTTCCAACAATTTACGTTCATATTCGCCAAATTCTTGTTCGGTTTTTATACCTTCGGATGGGTTATCATATAATAATCGCATAACGACATAACGCGTTCCATATGCGATTGGATTAAATTGCATACGAATACTGGTGACACCATCTGGTAAAAACAAATCACGCGTTCCACGCAATGGGGTGCGACCATCTTTTTGTGCCGATTGATATTCATTTTGTGCATAGTTTGCATTTGAAATATCCGCCGACGCAAACGCCGCACGCACAAACGATTCACCCCACCCGGCATTATATTCCAATACGGGTTGCATACTGCCATCGATACGAAAATAAATTGTTGTTTGGTCAGAAACCTCGATATGCACATCCGACACCTTTTGTGCCGCCGCCCGTGCGATAATATCGACAAAATCTTTCTGCATTTGGTTATCGAAATCCGCATGGTTATGAACACCACCACCCAAACGCTCTTCGTATGTTTTATAAATCGCCGAAACCAAACCCAAATCAGAATAAAACGGTGTTTTCATCACCATATTGCGTTCACGCAGCAAATCCAAAAACGCCAACACGCGCCCATCATATTTATGCGTGCGCGATATAATAATTTCACCACCTGAAAAATATGCGACCAAACTTTGGACATCACGCGACAATTGCAACCGCGCACCCGTCGCCGTCAACAACCGATTACCATTAGAATACAAATAATCCACAATTTCTTTGATTTCTGCATTTTCCATTGCCACCGGCACAGACGGTGTTTTTGAAAAATTTGCCTCGTCAAAATTTTTATTATCTTTACTCATGTTATTACCGACTGGATATATTTAAATTTTGTGTTTCGCCATCTTTGCTGAACACAACACCATCTTCCAAAGATATCGATTTCACAGTAAACCCGTTGATTTTTTTACCAACACTAACGCGTTTTGTTTGACCTGTTTCCAAATCAGACAATGTTGCCTGTAATTGATTTCCGGCCCCCATAACATTTACCAATTTATACATTGACGCAATATCTTCATCGTATTCTTCGCGTTGCTTTTTTTGTGCCACAGGTTTCTTTTTTGGTGTTGCCGCCGCCACATCTGATGTATCACCCGATTCTGCGGCCTCGGTTGCCGCCGCAATCGCGCGTTTTTCTTGTTCTATTTTCGCGGCCTCGGCCTCTAGGCGCGCTTTTTCATTTTGCAAAATTTGTTGTTCTTGCTCGGCGCGTCCCGACAGTGTATCCATTTCCATTTGCAGTTTAATTTTTTCCGCCGCCAATCTGTCCAAATCTAAATCCAGTTGTGCGCGTTCTTTTTCTAACTCCATCAAAACTTTTTCTTGTTCCAAATCCGTAATTTGTTGAAACACCGTTCCATCAACATTATATGCACCAACCGCCATTGCAGACACATCATCCGCGACATCTGATTCCACATCCTCGACGAATTCATCGGTTAAAATTTCATCATCAACCGCCCACGCATTTGGCACAACCAAAAACGCAAACAAAACGAACAACACACCAAATAATTTATTTTTATTTTGCATAGATTATAACCTCATAGTTCCAATTTCGTGTAACCACATTCCACGCACAACGCGTGATATAAAAACCACCAAAATCTTCAAACATTTTTGTAAATTGCATTGGCAATAATTTTGAAGACACTTCGACCTCGACAACATTTAATTGTGCGACATCAACCCCATTTGTAATTGTATCAACAACAATTTCTGTTTTTACATCCATATTCATTGATTGAAACAAACTGACCACATTTCTTTCAACGGTTGCGGCATCACGCGCATCCATTGACGCCGCACGCGCAACATCCGGCAAAGACACCGACACACTCAACATGTTATCGTTTATTTCTGTGATTGTTGCACCCGGCAGAAAATCCGCCGCCATATCATAAAAAGTATCCAACGAACCGAATTTTCTGTTAAATTCCGCGGTGGCAGTTGTTTCATCACACGACACATTTGATTGCACCCACCCAGTAATCGGTTGCATTAAAAATCCGACCGCCTGATAACATTGTTTTGCGCGTTGTTCCGGCACCGGCAAAGAATTATATGGCAACACCAACGGTTGAACATCGGGTTGTTTTTTGATATCAAACTGTTTGTCCAACTCTTTATTTTTTTCATCAATCTGGCGATTGTATTCATCAATCACAGATTTATCAATCACGGCCGGCCTTTTTGCCGTCATTTTATGAATTGGTTCATTAAACAATAAATAAATTCCCGCAAAAAAAGCACACAATAAAACGACAGAAAACAATCTGGCGCGCCACAAATTTATTGCACGCAATTTATATTTTGCTTTGCGTGGCAAAACACTTGCCAAATCTTTTTCCATCGCACGCGGTATTGCCCATGCGTTTGGCGCAATAAACGCCGACCAATCCGGTATTTTTGAAAACCGTGCATATTCGGCGCGCGCATCTGATTCATTATTAAACAGTTTATCCGCCAAAATAATTCCATTACGCACCGCCAACAAATAATATTTTTTATCAACAAAAAACACCGCCAAAAACGAAGAATATTCACTAAACGCGTCAACAATTTCGGCGGCGGCGGACGGCATACCCGACGCATATTGACGTGCCCGCGGTGCCAACCCAATCATAGACCGATATTCAACATACAATTTCGCACGGGTATTTGAATTACGTGCCAACACACCGGCATATCCGCGTGATGTATAACCAACCGCCACCGGTTGCCAAAACAATCCGGCCGCAAAACGCCGCTTGTTCACGCGAAAAACTTCACTGAAAGTATTATCACGATTTTTCGAAAAATTTCCAAATATCCAACCCATTGAAAAATTCATCTCTCCTGTTTTATAATTATAACAAAAAAATACAATCTTTGGCAAACAGATAATAATGCCACCACCAAAAATTTAATTATTTTTTATTGCCACAATCATAAACCCGTGCCGTCATTATATATTTATATTCCGGCCCAAACACCGCCCCATCAATCTTAACGGCATCATCGCGTTCCAACCAAAAATAATTTCCCGATTTGTTTTGTGCCACAATACGATTTTTTAAATACCGAACGGCATCATCATGGGAATACAAAGACACATCAACATCCATCTTATATAAATACATACAATTTGTTGGTTGTGTATCTAATTGTATCAACGAATCCGCACCTGCATCAACCTTTACGGTATTTGTGCACGCCGAAAGACACAACAATAATAAACCAAATATTTTTTTCATCATCCCCCCACTTTTTTATTATATAATTTCATAATTTTCCGGGTCAGAAAATAGTTTCCGCAACACCAAATTATTCAACGCATGACTGCCCTTAAACGACACCAAATCACCAATAATATAACCACCAGATGTGAACATATCACCCAACGCGTCAATCAATTTATGCCGCACGAATTCATCCCGCCAATAAATATTATTTAACACACCATCACCCGCCGCATTTACCGCAATAACATTATGCTCGTTCGCACCAAAACCCATACCATGCTTTTTTAATGTTTCCCACTCTGAAATTTTGCCAAATGTTCGTGCACGCGCAACATCATGCAAAAACACATCGCGCGATTTTTTTGTTCCGTCAAACGAATAAGAAAATGTTTGCGACCCAATAATTTTTTCCGGGTATTCTAATGTAGCCATAACATTTAACCCACGCCCGTTATTTGGTGATAATTTAACAAAACCATTTGTTTTCCGCCCGGCGATTTTATTTATTATCCAAAATTTCAACCTTTCAAAAAATGGGATATTTTTCCGTGCATCGCGTGACGACACAACAATTTCGCGTTTAACAATAATTCGTTTTGGTTTGGCACCAATCACACCAACCGATAAAAATTTTTCTAAAAATTTATATGCACTGCCGTCCAGTATCGGGACCTCGGGCCCATTTATTTCAATAATCGCACTGTCCACACCAACAATCATCAACGCCGCCATTAAATGTTCGATTGTTTGCACATGTGCACCCGACATATCACCAATGGTTGTATTGCGAAATTTTGTTTCACCAACATTAGAATAAATTGCCGGTATATCAAAATTTTTATCTAAATCAACACGATGAAAAATAATCCCCGGCACATCACTTGGTTTTATCACTATCCGCACAGGTGCGCCTTTATGAATCCCCACACCACGAAATTCAATTTTTTTCTTGAAAGTCGCCATTTAATTTCTCCTTTAACCAGACAAAAAATCCTTTCTCTATTTTGGTATCTAATTTTGCAAATTTAATATCATTTTGTGCATCCGCCGACAACCGCACCCAATCTTTTTCTGTTGTCACCAACTTTGCGTTCATCTTTGCCGCCAAATCGCGCAACTTTTTAATATCCGCATCTGTATACTGATAATGATCCGGATAAGACACACGTTTCACAACATTTTCCAACCGACGAAAGAATTTTTCCGGGTATCCAATCCCCGCAAACGCAACCAGTTTTTGATTTGATTTATACGGCGAAATCGTAGTATTTTCCGCATAAAATACAGGCACCCCCGCCGGCAACAAAACATTTTTTCTACCACCATTTGGCGATTTAATCACAATAATCGCATCCGCCCGACGCAACGCAGACACCCGTTCCCTTTTTGGCCCGGCCGGTAATAAAAATCCGTTTCCAAAACCGAACTCTTCATCAACAACAATCACAGAAATATCTTTCTTTATCGATGGATTTTGAAAACCATCATCCATCACAATCGGCACATCTGATTTTTGCTTATTCAATAAAATAATATTACTTTTCCGGTCACCGGTATGCACCAATAAACCATCACGCGATAACATTAATGCCTCGTCCCCGATATTATTTGTGGCATTTGATTTTTTATACCCGCGCATAACAACCGGCGCATCTAAAAATTCTGCAATTTGACGCACAATTGGTGTTTTTCCAACACCACCCGCCAAAATATTACCAACACAAATTATCGGTCGCCGCGATTTCAATGGATGCCGCGCACGCATACGAAAAACCATGCGCGAAACCATATAATATATTTCCGACACAGGCAACAACATCAATGCGATTAAATTTTTTTTCAAAAACCATTTTGGTGTTTTCATTTTTATTTTACCTGATTTTTTAACTTTTTTGCCTCGCGCATTTTTTGTTTAAACTCACCCGCTGTCAAACCTTCTTCGACATGCATCAGATTAAACATTTTATCCAAATCGCGCATTTGTTTTATACAAATTTTTTCGATATTTTGCCGTTCTTTTTCAAAACCCGGCGATTTAATTTTGGACTTCACAAATATAGGTTCGCCCACATCCATAATATTTTTAGAAAACGGCAACGCAATCAAATACCGGTCCCACCGATTTTGAAACCACGCCTTTGACGAAGTAAAACACACCGGAATAATCGGCACACCCGCCATGCGCGCATAATACATTGCCCCCTCTTGCAAGCGCAATGATGGACCACTGGGGCCGTCGGGGCACATAACAATGCATCGATTTTGTGTCTGCAACACACGCAATCCCGCCCGCAATACAGACACCGCGCCACTTGACGTACTGCCATATACGGCACGGGCACCAAACAACCGTTGAATTTTTGCCATCAGCCGCCCGTCTTTATTACGACTGGTGACGGCACACGACCGCATACGATAAATAAACATAATCAACGACGGAATCATTGTCCGCCCATGCCATAAAACGAACACGGCCGGCTTTGAACGATATTCTTTTAAAACATTTTTTCCCCGCACATGCGTACAACAAGTTATAAAAAACAACCACATAATAACAGACACCGGCACCGCAATACACCACTGCACGATATCCAACCCCAAAAATGGGTCCAAAACAAATTTTCTAAACTTACTTCTTGCCATAAAAAATCACCACTTATAAATATGGACATAATCATAGCAACAATAAAAAAACAATGCAAGACCCAAAAAACCGGACCACAAATAACACGCGGTTTTTAGATAATTTTTTTATAAAAATTGATATTTTTATTTGACATTAAATAAATTTAGTATATAATAAACCCTGTTTATCGCGGGGTAGAGCAGTCCGGTAGCTCGTCAGGCTCATAACCTGAAGGTCGTTGGTTCAAATCCATCCCCCGCAACCAGTTAAATGAAAATCGCACCCAAAGTGGTGCGATTTTTATTTAATTTGTTCTGGGATTTGAACCAACGAAAAAAGTTGGTTCAAAACAAGGATTAGGCGGGTGGGAACACGCCGGTTTGCCAAAGGCAAAAATCCGCAGTTTCCGCGAAAATGTAATTTTCGCGAATTCCATCCCTTTACTATATAATTCTGGTCGGCGGTTTGTGGCCACGGCAACCACCGGTTTCCCCGCAGACACCAACAGGTGTCGAGGGAATTCCATCCCCCGTCCTCGTTATAAAACCAAATAAAAAAAAAGTGGCAAATTTTCGCCACTTTTGAACTAGTTTAATGATTACTAACTCTTTATTACAAAATTCTTGCGCTCAGGTAAAATGCCTTTTATAATTTTTCTAGGTAAACAAATATATAACTCACTGTTTTTATATGAATAAACAAAAGGATTGTTAATGGCTTTCTATTTTATGTGCATTATATTCGTGTTAGGATTAGGATTAATGTTTTACAATATTTGTGGAACCGTTTATACTTGGTCTGATCATTATGGTTGGGAAAAAAATTCTAGTCCCGATAAAAACGCAAAGATTATAGATATTACTTCAAAAAGAATTCAATACGGAAGAATAAAACAGAAATTAAAAACAACTGTCACTTTTTCAGATGGCTTTTATTTTATCACATATAAAACAAATTACGATAACGGGATTTTGACATATAAAATATATCTTTCTGATGAACTTAGAAAAAAAATCATTGATTTAGCTATCGAAAAACACAACTCAGCTGTTGATGATTTTATATCACAAAAAAAACAACATAATTTATAAAATTCTTAAATATAATTAAAACACCGGTTATTTGACCGGTGTTTTTAATTTATTTACCACGATTGCTTAAGCAACCAGCAGCAACAGATTTTGTCTTCGGTGAAGTATGCGGACTTCTAAGCAAACTAGATGCTTTTGAAGCCACTCTTCTTGAAGTACGAATGCCATTTTTTGACATTTTATGCTCCTATTGTTAATTGCCAAATTTTCATTTGACAAGTGAATCGGAGCAAAGTAAGCTTATTAATGTCTAGTTAGCAAACTTACTTTGCTAGTTTCGAAAGCCCTTTTTGGGCTTTCTTGTTTTCGAATGTAACGATTTTGCCGATTCTATGCAAACACTTTTTTAACACTAAAAATAAAATTTGTTTATTTTTTTACTTTACTTTTAAAAATACCGAATTTCTGCACGATTCGTTATGTTTATAAACCAAATTTATCTTTCAACACATCAATCTCTCGTCCGATTTCCAACAATTCAGTTCGAGAACTGCACACCAACCGGTGTCGAGCGAATTCCATCCCCCCGTCCTGTTTATCATTACATTGTTAAATCAAACGATTCTTGCAATAATTTTTTCACATTTTTAATTGGCATTGTGCCGTCCAATAACACCGTTATCCAATTTTGTTTATTCATGTGATACGCCGGCAAAATTCCCGGCACCCCACGCAAAAAATCTGTATTTTCTTTATCACATTTAACATTGATAAAATCAACCGCGCCGTCCCCATATGCACCCAAAATTTTCCGCGGTAATGTTCCCATCAAACAAAACCATTTATTATTATCCACATGCCGAAACACACAAAATGTCGGATATTTTTTCCACAAATATTCAGGTTCGGCCCCATATTCTTGTTTGATAAATTTTATAACATCATTTTTCATTTTTTATAAATTTACTTTTTATTTTTATAATATTTTTCCCACGCCGCATCCATTTTTTCTTGATGACATTTTTCCAAGTGTTCATCCGGCGTACCATCCAAATGTTCTGCATCGCGTGTGGTTTGTTCTTTGAATTTATCAACCAACGATTTTAATTTTTTATTTTGAATCAGTTTATTTTGAATTTCTTCAAATTTATATGGCACATCATCGGTATTTTCGACATAAATTGGTTCAATTTCGTTTGCCGCGTTTTGCAACCCCGCCGCCACATCATCAAACACCAAATCCAACGCATGGATTGCATCCGCCATATGATGTTTTTCGTGTCCCAACACCGCATCATATTCACAAGAACCCGATTTGTATTTTTTATCAATTACAATTTCAAAATCGCGAAAACCAACGGTTGCATCCACAGAATTTAAAAACACACAATAATATTTACCATTAAACATATAACCAATTTCTGGTTTTAATTGATAAAAAGGCACAACTTTTATAAACCCGCCAACCGGCCACAAATCACGGTCAGACGGCACAATATTAAAATCAGATTTTGCGCGTTCCAAATTTATTTTTACATCATGTTTATATTCATCACACGGTCCCGCCCACGCACCACACGAACATAAAAACATAAACAAAAAACAAAATATATTTTTAACCATTACATTTTGCCAATTCTTGATATTTATCCTCATCTTCATCAACCTTGGCATTTCTGATTTCTTCGGCCGCAGATATTTTTTGTTTCACCAAAATCAAATCAGGATGTGTTTGTAATTTAACATTTAAATCATCAATCGCGGCACCGATATCTAATTCTGATTCAACATAAATCGGTATAATTGAATTTGCCGCCGAATACACAGAATCTTTCAAATCATCTTGGAAATCATCAATTACCGACAAATATGCATTTATATGTTCACCTTCGTGTTCCAATACGGCACGATATGAACAAGAATCCAACCTATGACGCATATCAACCTTGATTAAAAAATCACTGTACCCGATTGTTGCATTTATATCTTTGATACCGACACAATACCCGCCATTATTTGGCAATTCATCAATATTTACAATAATGTCGTATTCATCAATCAATGTTGCGGTCACATTACCATGATATAAATCCATAACTTTTAATGGTTGACCAACCTTTTTAACCCAATCAGGCCTGGAAATTCTGACCCCGGGACGCGTTTTATACGCAACACAACGGTCGTCTGCAAATGCAGATGTCACAAACAGTATTAAAAACAAAACATATTTAAACATTTTTCTTTAAATACTCTTCGACAAAAGAACTCCCATATTGTTTATATAATTCTTCGGCCAATAATACCGATGGTCGCCCTGATTCAAATAATCGCAACAAATTACCCAAACCACCCAATTCAGTATTCAAAATCACAGATTCACCTATCACCGGCCGTGACAATAAAACCGCACGTTTCAGGTTTGGATACGCCTTGCCCTGAATAAATGCCATTTCCAACGGATTCAAATTCCAATGTTCGTAATCTGCGACATTTGCGCCCGGGTTACGGAAAAATAGAACTGTTTGCGCCTGGCCACGAACAACATCACCAATTCCCAATTTATCCAAAACATTTGCGCGTTGAAATGCCGCCATATACGCCTGACGATTTTTACGACCTTCTTGTAAACCTTTGATAAAATTATCACAGAACATTTTATTTTCTAACATCGGCGCGGTTTCATCAATCATAATCAATGACGGATTTCCACCAGATACCGTTGTATTATTTATTCTGTGTAAAATATAAGAAATCACCGCCGGTGCCAATTCCGGGTCTTGTAAAATATCTGTGAAATCAAAAGTGGTAAGTCGCGCCTGTAAATCCAATGTATCACTATCTTCATTAAACATATCACCATACTGTAATGTATCGACCCATTTTTTCAGTGATTCACGCATTTTTCCACCCGATGAAAAACAACTCTCCCACAGGTTTGATAACTTTCTATCTTTGTTCGCCAAATAATCAAAATTAACCGACACCGCACGCGCAATTTCATCCGCCGACACCGGGTCCGATTGTCCCGAAATCATCGCCAACCAACGACGCAAGAACGCACGATTTGCGACCGTATCCGCCATTTTAAATGGATTCAGATGTGTTTCGAACGATTGATTTGTATCATCTTTATTTTTTTCGCGTCCCTGCATAGTGATATATTTACCACCAACCGCCAATGTGAAAATTTCGGCACCTTTATTTCTGTCGAAAAAGAACGCTTTCAACTTTTGATGACGTAACGATTGTGCAATTAAAAACGAATACAATGTTGTTTTACCGCCACCGGTTGGACCAATCGTCAATGTATGCCCCACCGCCACCGGTTTATCAGACACATGAAATTGAAATTGATACGGTGTTCCCGACGCGGTTGGAAAAACAACCAACGGACCCGGACCCCAATCAGAATTCGCAAAACCACGTGGCGAAAAATCCATAGGAATAGACACCGCAGCGGTTTTTGATAATAATTTAAAACTGCGTGGGAAAACATCAAATCCCGGAATAATTGAAAACCATGAAACCCGCGCGGCAAATGTTTCAACCACGGGCGATACCCCAAACGACGCAGATATCTTTTTAAATTCTTTGATATAATTTTCCAAATCTTCGGGTGTATCACCAAACAGCATAAACAACGGATAATAATTCACCATACTTTGATTTCCGGACACATTTTCATCCATGATACTTTGTGCCTCTTCCATTTGTTCCATTGTTGAATTTTCGGTATTTTCATCTGTGGTTGATTGTGTTTGACGCAACGCGGTTTCAACATCGGCAACACCCATTATATGAAAACCATTCATACAAATCATTTCACATTGAATTGTTGAAACATTTATAAAAAATTCTTCATCTAAATAATCAGGCGCAATTTTAAAAGAAATTGTTGCGGCATATTTTTTTACCCCACCACTTTCATATTTAATAAAACCATTATTCATAAAATCAACATCATCAACCGTGACCAAATCCGCCATATCATTATTACAAACACCCGGTTCTGGTTTGGTGATTGGCGACAAAATACGACCAAAAAACCGTGCCATATTATTCACAGTGTTATTTTTCAACATCGTTGGTTTATACGGTGCAAAAATTGATTCAATATAATTAGAATATTGATTTAATTTTTCCAACGCATCATTACCACCAACCGATAAAACGATATAATAATTATTATTAAAAATCTTTAACCCTTGATTTTTCCATTTATCAAAAATTGCCTGTAAAGTCGGTTGATGAAATTCATAATCCATTTTTTCATCTACGGCATCCCGGGTTGTGAAAAACCGCAATATAACATTTGGGTCACGGATTTGATTAAACAAACTGGCGCGCAGGTCCAAAAATTGTTCACGCGTTGCATCATCTTGCATACTGGTCTGAACACCATCTAAATGATAAACCCGAACATATTTTCCATCAGAAATCTGTAAAACATTGTCTTTTTTAACATCCATAAAAGGCAGATATTCAGAATACCGCACATAACCAAATTTTGGAAAAATTTTGCGTGTCAATACCGGTAAATAAATCATCAATGCAATAAAAACCACCAAAACCAGCATGACCAACACCGTGACAGTGATTGGAAAATCAGAACTGCCCGCAAAATAATTAAAAAATCCAGACCCTATATTCATTATGCCGCCAATCTCCGTGGAATTTTTCGTTTTAATAATTGAAATCGTGCCAAAATTATTTGACCAATTTGCGGATCTGTACGCGAATATACCGCCAATAACATATGAACAACAATAACCGAAATCAGAAATAATAACGGTTCAATTTGGAATTTAAAAAATACCAACGCCGACGCATAAATTATAATAAAAACAATGAATTGCACAATAAAATTCAGCACCGCCAAATAATACGGCACATAAAATATGCGTGGCGGGTTCGCCAATGCTTTTAAAACCTGTTGTTTCATCTCTTCCTTATCCTGTTGATAATTATACCACTTTTCAACATTTTTTAACAAGCAGAAAAATAAAACCTAAAAAAATGTTAAAACTGTTAAAAACTGATGTATTTTTTAACAAGTTTTCAACAATTTATAAAATTATTAAAAAATTTAAAAAAACGCGAATTTTTGGCAAAAAATTGTTAAAAAACGGTTAATAAAATTTCACAACGATATTTTTCAACAATTTCAACAGCCCCAACAACAACAACAAATATATATTATTTATTTGATTTTTGTTAAAAACTGTTTATAATCGTCTTGCAAAAAGGATTTGATATGAAATTTTTAAGTTCGTTAAAGGCATGGAAAAAACGCGGTGATATTAAACAAATTCGTCGTGGTAAACAGGTTATCTTGATTGACCCAAAAAATCCTAAGTTAAAGGCTAAACAGGGTTTCAAGAAATAATATTTTTTTCAAAACCATTATTTAATACCCATGAAAGTGGGTATTTTTTTATTTCCTGTATTTTCAACTGCGCCGGAATTACCAACCGGTATTGTTTATAAATGCCTCTTTTAAAATATCGTCTATTTCAGAATTATTTAATCCGGACTGATGTAAATATTCAATTTGTGGTGTGGTATAATGTGCGATATTTGCACTGTGTGCCGCAGATTCCGGCACCGACGATATTTTTTGAACCGGTCGGAATATAATTTTTGCATCTTTTTCCGCAATCGCCGACATTTGAATATCGGACCGGGCATTATCACAATACTTATAAATATGTGCCACGCCATTTATTTCAGATGTCGAATTTTTATATGCAACCAGACGCGATTTTATAAAAATTCCGGTATTAACCGCCAAATGATGTGCATCGGCATTAAATTTAACATTTCCGCGATTTTGAATTACAACAAATCCGCGTAAATCAGACCCCATACCATTGTTTTTAACAGATATTGAAAAATCTGCGATTGAATTTACAATAACCCGGGCGGATAAAAATATTGCCTGATTTTTAACATTTTCGTGTATATCTATATCCAGATTATTTTTTCCCACCAATTCACCAACATATATAATATGAACAGGCAAATCGTAATTTTTTGAAATTTCCGGCGAATCCAGTGTTGAAAGTTCCGGACAAAACAAACCATCCCGAAAAACAATCGTCTCTGCGGGAAAGGTTTTTATATTGAAATCTTGCCAGATGTATGACATATTACTACTATTATAAAGGATTTTATTATGGGATTCAATTGTGGAATTGTTGGTCTTCCAAATGTGGGAAAATCGACATTATTTAATGCATTAACACAAAGTGCCGCGGCCGACGCGCAAAATTACCCATTTTGCACGATTGAACCAAATACTGGCCGTGTGGTTGTACCGGACGAAACATTATTAAAATTGGCGGCTGTGGACAATTCGGAAAAAATTATACCGACCCAGTTGGAAATTGTTGATATTGCGGGCCTGGTCCGCGGTGCATCCACGGGCGAAGGGCTGGGGAACAAATTCCTGGGTAATATTTTACAAACCGACGCGATAATTCATGTGGTCAGATGTTTTGAAAATGATGATATTGTGCATGTTAACGGCAAAATTGACCCGTTATCTGATATTGAAACAATCGAAACCGAATTGGCATTGGCGGATTTGGAAAGTTTGGATAAACAAATTAAAAACCTGACCAAGAAAGCGCACGGCAATGACAAAGATGCGATAAAATTATTGGCGGATGCCGAAATAATCCGTACAAATTTATCGTCCGGCATACCGGCACGAAAAGTGGATGTTGACGCCAAACCTTTTAATTTATTGACCGCCAAACCGGTGATTTATGTTTGTAATGTGGACGAGGCGTCCGCGGCATCGGGCAACGAATTTTCAAATCGTGTTGTGGAAAAATATGGTGCGACAAATCCGGTTTTAATAATTTCATCCAAGATTGAAATGGAAATCGCGCAAATTACTGACCCAACCGAACGCAAAATGTTTTTGAACGATTTGGGATTAACACAATCCGGTCTGGACCAGGTTATAAAAACCGGATATGAAACATTGGGACTGCAAACATTTTATACGGTTGGACCCAAGGAAGCACATGCCTGGACAATAACGCGTGGTATGACGGCACCCCAGGCCGCCGGAAAAATTCATACCGATTTCGAACGCGGATTTATTCGTGCCGAAATAATAACACCGGCGGATTACCTGGAATATGGTGGCGAGGTCAAAGTAAAGGAGGCCGGCAAAATGCGAACCGTCGGTCGCGATTATGTGATGCAACCCGGCGATATTTGTCATTTCTTGTTTAATGTGTAAAAAATTCCCGGCCTTTTTGATAAAAAATGTCAAAAAAGCCGGTATTTTTTGCATAAATTGTATTTTGAATTTTGTACTCTGTATTTTTAATGAATTTTCCCGGCATTTTTAATAAAAATGTTAAAAAAAGCCGGGAAATTTTCCGACAAAAATTATTCTACAACAAATATAATCTGCCTGCGCCCCATAGTCGCAGCTCTGCGGAACACAGAGACGGATTATTCTAAATACAAAAGTTTTTCCAATTTTTCATTTATTTCGGTAATTTTTTTCTTTATATCACTCAATTCTTCATTTGTGTAATTTTCGCCGTTTATCATACCCTGCATTTTTATCTTTAATTCTTGTTCCAATGCCGCCCGATACCGTTGCAGTTTTAACGACACAATAAATTTTTCCGCCGCACGCGCATCCCAACCTAAATCAGGCGCCGTTTCATCAAACGAAATATTTAAACTGGATAAAAAATCAGAATATTGACTGGCAATATCAGGGAAATTATTCACAATATAAACCAATGTATTTTTCGTAACCAAATCCGTATCAGGCAATTTTATTTTTGGCGCATCTGATTTTTTCCAAGACCGCCACTGTTGAAATTCGCGTTTTTTATATTCTTGTTCGATTTCATATTGTAATTTTTTGTCGGTAATTTTCTTTAATTCGGTATCTAAAAATTTTTCCGCCTGGGCGCGCCCACCGGGTGTTGATACCAAAAAATTTTGATTTACCCAATTCCATAAAAAATCAATCAGTGGTGTGGCATCATCAATAATTTTACGCATTGCGGTATCGCCGGCACCTTTTAAAACCTCGTCCGGGTCTTTGCCACCCACGACAAACGCAAATCGCACATCAGAATTATCGCGCACAAACGGTAAAACAATGGATGCCGCCCGCGCCGCCGCTTTTTGTCCGGCATTGTCGCCATCAAAACAAAATGTGATATTTCTATTTGATTTACATAAAATTGCAATATGGTCTTCGGTTAATGCGGTACCCAAAGGTGCCACAGTTTCACCAAATCCATGGCATTGCATTTGGATTGCGTCGATTTGACCCTCGACAACAATACTGCGATTTTTTTTATAAATTTCATCGCGTGCAAAATTAAATCCGAAAACAGTTTTCCGTTTATGAAATAATTCCGTATCGGTTGTGTTTATATATTTAGGTTCAGATCCGTCAAGACTGCGCCCAGAAAACGCAACAACTTTTCCTTTTGCATCAAAAATTGGAAACATTAATTTATGGCGGAAAAAATCATACATTCCATATTCGCCACGCCGAACCAGTCCCGTCGCCAACAAATTTGTTTGTTTTATATCGACAAATTTTGATGAAATTAAATTGTTTTTTGGTGCATAACCAATGCGATATTTTTTTATCATATCATCGGAAAACCCGCGCCCGCGCACATAACTTAACGCGTCCGCACCCATGGGTTCAAATAATAATTTTTGATATTCTTTTGTGGCGCGTTCCATAATTTCAAAATAAGAATCTTCTAAACGCACCCTTTCCGGGGATTTTTGTTTATATTCCGGCATTTTCATACCCGCCATATCGGCCAATTCACGTATCGCCGCCGGATATTCCAAATGTTCGGTATTCATCACAAATGAAATAATATCGCCGTGTGCGCCACATCCAAAACAATGATAAAAACCTTTTTCTTCGGCAACAGAAAAAGATGGTGTTTTTTCATTATGAAACGGGCAACATCCCCAATAATTTTGACCCTTTTTAACCAATGGCACCCGACGGCCAACGATGTCCACAATAGACAATCGCATGCGTAATTCATCAACAAAATTATTATCAAATTTTGCCAATTATTATTTTCCTTTTTTTGCCGGTTTCCGTGCATTTACAGCCGGTTTTTTATTATTTATCAATTCGATTGCCGCGTCCAATGTTGGTTGCGATTTTACCGACACATTTACACAACCCGATGATATATATGGTCCATATCGACCGGTTGCATAATATAAAATCTTTTGTTTTGTTGCGGGGTTTTCACCCAATTCAACCGCAACCCGACCCGCCGATTTTTTATCCAATAAATCTTTGGCAATATCCACCGTCATTGTATCAACAGTATAACCTTTGGCCGATGCATTTTTTGCACCATCAGATACATATGGTCCAAATTTTCCCGTCGGATAAAAAGTCAAATTATCACCCAAATCAATCGGAGAATTTGGCTGATTTACTGCATTTACATCGTTTTCTGGCGCGGCGTTTCCATCACCAATTTTAACCGTATAATCGCATGTCGGATAATTACTGCACCCAATAAACGCACCGTATTTTGATAATTTTATCCCCAACGCACCACCACATTTTGGACATTTTGTTTGACCGTCCGGGAACAGGTGATGCGTCATAAATTCATTTATTACATCAATAATTTCCGATGTTTTAATAGAACGCGCGGCCTCAATCGTTTCGTTTGTTGGTGTCCAAAATTCATTTAACGCGGTAATTTTTTTCATTTTACCATTTGAAACATCATCCAAAGTATCTTCGGTTTTGGCGGTAAAATTCACATCAACCAATTCGGTAAAATATTTTGATAAATATGCCGAAATAATCCACCCCGCCGATGTCGGATGAAAACGATGTTGTTTATCTTGTTCGACATAACTGCGGTCAACGATAGTTGACATAATTGTTGCATATGTTGACGGGCGCCCTATTCCCAATTCTTCCAATTTTTTAACCAAAGTGGCCTCGGTAAATCGGGCGGGCGGTGTTGTGAAATGTTGTTCAGGATTAAATTTCACGATATTTAATTTATCGCCAACATTTAACGGTGGTAATTTTTCATTATCATCCGTTGTGTCATCGTCACGTGATTCGTTATAAATATGTAAGAAACCATCAAATGTGCATGTGGTGCCAATACTGTGGAAAATTGCATCCGCGGTATCCGGTTTAATATCAACAACAACCGAATCAAATTCTGCGTTTATCATTTGGCAAGAAACCGTGCGCCGCCAAATTAAATCATACAATTTTTGTGCATCCGTATCTAACCCGGTTGCCGGCGCATTAAAATGCGTTGGACGAATTGCCTCGTGTGCTTCCTGGGCGTTTTTAGATTTTGTCACATAAACATTTGGTGATTTAGGCAGATATTTTTCCCCATATGTTTTTTCAATATATTTGCGGATTTCACCAACGGCCTCGGCCGATAAATTTGTGGCGTCTGTTCGCATATATGTAATTAAACCTTGTTCATACAAATGTTGCGCGACCGACATAGTGCGTTTTGATGAAAACCGTAATTTACGCGATGCCTCTTGTTGCAGTGTACTTGTGGTAAATGGTGCAAACGCGCGCCGTGATGTTTTCTTTTTTTCAACATTTATAACCGCGGCAGAAATTTCAGGTTTTCCCAAATCCGCCAAAATTTTATCAATGGTTTCTTTATCTTTGATGGTTTGCTTATCAATTTTTTCATTTTTATATTTAATCAAACTGCTATTGAACTTTGCACTTTGAACTTTGCACTCTGCTTGCAAAGACCAATATTCGACTGGACGAAATGCCTCTATCTCGCGTTCGCGGTCAACGACCAATTTTACCGCAACCGATTGTACGCGACCCGCCGACCGCCCCAGGTTTCGCCGCCATAACAAAGGCGATACACCAAAACCAATTAAGTAATCCAGTGCCCTGCGCACAATATACGCATCAACCAAATTAGAATCGATTTCCCTGGGTTCTTTTATTGCCGCCATAACAGCATTTTTTGTAATTTCATGAAATGCGACACGATAAACCGGTTTTTTACCCAACACGCGCCGTGATTTTAATATATCCAACAAATGCCACGCGATGGCCTCGCCCTCGCGGTCCGGGTCCGATGCCAAATACACTGCGTCGGCTTGCTTTACCAAATCAATAATCAATTTTAATTGTTTTTCTTTGCCCGGCATAATTTGCCATTTCATTTTGAAATTGTCAGATGTATCAACACTGCCATTTTCGGGCACCAAATCACGCACATGACCGACCGATGCAACGACACGCCATGGTGCACCCAAATATTTTTCAATCGTTTTTGCTTTCGATGGTGATTCTACAATCAATAAATTCATTGTCTAACTTCCTTTGGCAGATAATTGTTGGTCTTTATTTATATGTGCATTTTGGCATAATCCAAACCCAAACATCAGTGAAAGTAAACTGCTGCCACCGAAAGACATCAACGGCAACGGCACACCAACGGTTGGTAATAAACCCAACACCATGGATATATTTATAAAATAATAAACGAAAAAGTTCAACATAAAACCAAAACACACCAATTGCCCAAATCTGTTCTTGCATGTTTTTGCGCACCAAAACAGCACCAAAATAATCCATGTATATATCATCAATAATAAAAACGCGCCGATGAAACCAAATTCTTCACCCAGCATAGTAAATATGAAATCGGTCTGTTTTTCGGGTAAAAAAGATTGTTGTGATTGTGTGCCCGACATATAACCTTTGCCGAAAATACCGCCCGAACCGAACGCAATTTTCGCCTGGTTTATTTGATATCCGGCACCTTTTGCATCATGGTCAGGGTCCAAAAAAGTAATAATACGGTCTCGCTGATAATCGTGTAATCCACCAAACCACACAACCGGCGCCGCCATAACACCCAAAATTGCAACGATGATAAACCACTTTTTTTGTGCGCCAACAATATAAAATATACCAAACATAATCATCAACATCGACAAAGCCGTCCCCAAATCAGGTTGCACAACAATCAATGCAAACGGTATAAATGTCATACACACCGGCGCAATATAGTTTTTACTTTGCGTCAATTCCACCGAATTCATCCATGCGAAATATCGCGCCAACGCCAAAACCAATGCGATTTTAATAAACTCGGACGGTTGAATATTTATAAATCCCAAATTTAACCACCGTTGTGCCCCCATACCAACATCGCCAACAAATGTCACCAAAACAATTAAAATAAATGCAATGGTGTAAATTAAATATGCGGACTTTAACCACAATTTAATACTGGAAAACGCAACCCAGAAAAATACAACAAAACCCAATAAAATTTTTATCAATTGTGGCCCGGCAAATGGTTGCCAATGCCCCCCACCCGCCGAAAATAACACCATGACAGATATGGCCAAAACAATGCACATAGGTAAAAATAATCCCCACAAAAACCGTGACAATTTTTCACCGATTGTCATCATATCTGCATTTGAAACGCGTGTTTGGTGTATCATCATTTATCACCCTGTAATAATGTTTTCATAACCGCTGCGACGGTTCGTGCGGCGGGGCCACTGCCGCCGGAATGTTCGGTAATAACACATACCGCATATTTTGGCGCATCCAATGGCGCATAACCAACGAATAAACCGTGGTTTCGTTTATTCCACTCTAACTGTGATGCAGACAACACGCCCGTTGCGCGTTCGGCTTTCGATATATTGCGCACTTGGGATGTGCCGGTTTTTCCCGCCATTTTTGCACCATCAATATTTATCGCACTGCCCGATGCGGTTCCACCCGGTTGTGTCACCTGTTCCAAACCATGTTGTACAAATTTGATGTTTTTTTCACTTAATCCCAACGATTTGAATTTTGGTTTTTCATCACTGTAAATCAATCGTGGCACAACAATTTTATTCGACATCGCACGCGCAATCATAATCGCCAGTTGCAGACAGTTTGTTAAAATAAATCCCTGACCTATTCCAGAAATCACCGTGTCGCCATGTACCCATTGTGCGCCCACATGTTTTTCCTTCCAATATTTATCAGGTATATTTCCCGCCATTTCTTTTGGAAAAATATCCGTCATATATTTTTCGCCCAGCCCCAATCGTAATGCCATTTTGCGTATAACATCAATACCAATTTTTAACGCCAATCGATAAAAATAAATATCACACGAATGTGCCAACGCGCCCGCCAAATTTACGGTCCCATGACCTTTGTGTTCCCAACAATGATATCTGCGGTCGCCGTAATCCCAATATCCCGGGCAATAAACAGTTTCATCCGGGGTGACGGCACCCGATTCCAATGCCGCCAATGCGACAACAATTTTAAATGTGGAACCCGGCGGAAATAACCCCTCGACAGTTTTATTCACAAATGGTTTTGTATAATCAGACATCAGTTTTTCAACATATTCATCGGCGTCATCTGATGTAAATTTACCCGCATCAAACCCCGGTGCCGATGTCATTGCCAAAATATCACCTGTTTCGATATCCAATGCGACACCACATCCGGCATTATGCTGAATCAGTGTATCATACAACACGCGTTGCGCATCCCACCGCACAGTTGTTTTAATATCCACCCCCGGCGTTGGTTGAATAAATTGTTCTTCGTCTTCGCCGGTAATGCGTCCCACCGCGTTTGACAACATAACCGTTTGTCCGGGTGTGCCGGCCATGTCATCATTAAATCGTTTTTCCAAACCGGTAATTCCGGTGGTAAAAAATGGTGCGTTCGCAACCGGATTTTTCGGTGCACCAACATAACCAAAAATATGTGCCCCAGATTCGCCCATTTCATATACGCGTGAAAACCCGGATGAAATATGAACGCCGGGCAAATTTTTCGCACTAACCCGTGCCAAGTTTTTCCAATCTGTATGTTCAGAAATCAATACCGGTTGAAATTTTTGCTGTTTTCTAATTTGTGCCCAAATTCGTTTAAGTGTTTTTTCGCGCAATTTCAAATCCGCAGTCAGTGTGTTTAATAATTCATCCAAATTATCTGTTTCTTCGGGGACGACATAAATTCGATAAATTGGCGCATCGTGTGATATAGGTATTCCTTCGCGTGATAAAATCTTTCCGCGTTCCGGCATATTGATTTGAATACGAAAAGAATTATTTTCAGATTTCTTTTTATAATCGCGATAATTAAACACCTGCATTTGCAGCATGCGCAACACTAAAACCGATGTCAAAACCGCACCCGTTGTTAAAAACAGTGCACTGCGTCGGTCAAATGTATGTCCAACCTCGATATCAATCATCGCCATGCACCCTTTTTAAAAATCGAGTTATTGGCAAATATAATGCCACAACCCAAATAAATACCCATAAACACCGTCCAATCATAATCCACGATAAATTTGTAATCATCAATATAAATAATGCCGCACCCATAAAAATCATAAATGATACAAGTGCATTTTTATCAGCATGTTGCAAATCCAAGAAATATTGAAAACCATTGATTGCATACGCAATACAATATGCGCATGTCCAAAATAATTTTGTATCCATATTATAATCAATTAAAAAACAAAATATAATCGCCATCAATGGCATCCAATTTATTGGACGCACAAAAGAATAATAAAAAATCGGTATAATCGCCAAAATTCCACCCGGATTAAAAATATGTATCTGTAATCGCCACAATATAATCACCGCCAAAAACGGCGACACATCACGCAACCAAGAAACAAAATTTTTCATCATTTGTATTCGTTATTATTATCAAATTCTAAAACCTTGACACGGGAAACGGCGTCCGGCCGCAACACAGACACATCCGTATCATTTTTCATTGTGCCAACCAAAATACCATTTGGCAAAACGCCACTGATATTACTGGTTATAACCGTCATGCCACGCGCAGGTTTAAATTCAGGCCGACTGAACAAACCGATTTCCGGGGTTGCCGAACCGTCACCCGATAAAAAACCATAAACCTCGTCCCCGGCAATACGAACAGCAATATTACTGTCGGCATCGTTCAATGCGCGTACGCGTGAAAATTCGCCACCGACATCCACAACCATGCCCGCCATGATACCATCAATCGATACAACCACCATACCGCGTTTAATACCGTCAAACACACCCTTGTTTATTAAAAAATTACTGTGATGCAGTGCCACCGTATCATGAATAACATCCGCCATAATAACATTTTGTGGTGTTGCATGCACGATATCCAGTTCTGATTCCAATCGTTTGTTTTCCGCCATGGCAACCGTGCAATTATTTTGGTTTTCGCGTAACGCATCCAATTCCGCGCGTAATTTTTCGTTTTCTGCGCGTAAATTTGATAAATCATAAATGTTTTCAACCGATTCACCCAACGCGCGCACCGGCCAAGTAATAACATTTCCGACAAAATGCGCCACCGGTAAAATAACATGTCCCGCCCAATTTATCAGGTAAAAATCCGGCTTTGCGACCAACATATAAATAAATACTATTGGCACGGCAGCGGCGGCCGCCACCGATTTTAATAATTTTCCTGTGCGCAAAGATAGTGTGTTTTTATTCATTTTCACCGTAAGTTTAATGTCTAACAAATCAATATTCAATAAAAACTTGATTTTTCTTTTTTATATGCCAAAATAGTGGCATGAACCGTCTGAAATGGCAATGGCATTGCCATCAAGACATGAAACAAAAAGGATAAAAAATGCCAAAATTAAAAACAAAGTCATATTTGAAAAAACGTGCATCTATGACTGCAACTGGGAAAATCCGTGTTGCCAGAAATGCTCACAAAAAATTACTGCGTCATAAATCCAAACGCGCGAATAACGCCGGGTCTAAACCACAGTATTTGAACGAAAACATGATGGGCCAGGCGAAAATATTGGCGCCATACGGTTTGAAATAATAGGGGGCAATTATGGCAAGAGTAAAACGTGGAACAACAGTTAAACAAAAACATAATAAAATTTTGGCGCGCGCCAAGGGTTATTTGGGCCGTCATCATTCAACATACCGTGCGGCACGCGAAAAAACAGAAAAGGCGGGTCAGTATGCATATCGCGACCGTCGCGTCAAAAAACGCGAATTTCGTGGTTTGTGGATTGTCCGTATCAACGCCGCGGTGCGCAATAACGGTTTAACATATTCTCAATTTATGAATGGCCTGCGCAAGGCGGGCGTCGCCCTGGACCGCAAGGTTTTGGCCGAAATGGCGTTTGTGGGTGATGAAAACTTCACAAAATTGATTGATACTGCAAAACGATTTATTGGTGGGGATAAAAAATAATCCTTGGCGGATATCTATTGTTTTGTAATAATAAAGCCGTCAAGTATTTGGCGGCTTTTTATATTTAATGAAAGGTTATGTTATGCAGGAACAAATTAAAAACATCAATAGTTTGGAAGAATTACAAGAATTATACACATCTGTATTCGGTAAAAACGGAACCATGACGGCAAAATTAAAAGAAATGTCCAAAATGGAACCAACCGCGCGTGCCGAATTAAATAAAGAAAATGCGGCGTTGCGTGATACGTTCAAAATCCGTCAATCTGAATTAGAAACCGCGGCATTGAACCAAAAATTAAAAACCGAATATATTGATGTGACATTGGATGTGGAACCCAAAAATCGTGGGACACTTCATCCATTGACCGAAACTTTATTACAGGTTGGAACAATTTTAGAATCGTTGGGTTTTGAAATGTGGACCGGGCCCGAGGTTGAAGATGATTGGCATAACTTTACCGCGTTAAATACACCGTCATATCATCCGGCCCGTGATATGCAGGACAGTTTCTTTTTGGACAATGGTAATGTATTGCGCACACAAACATCTGCGATTCAAATTCGCGCGATGGAAACGCATGGCGTGCCAATTAAAATGTTTGGTGTGGGGCGCACGTATCGCAAAGAAATGGATGCAACACACAGCCCTATGTTTGGTCAAATCGAGGGGTTATATGTTGATAAAATTGACACTCATATAACCATGTCTGATTTGGTTGCGACAATTCGTACGGTTTTAGAAAGATTCTTTGAAAAAAAATTAGAAATGCGTATTCGTCCATCATACTTTCCATTTGTTGAACCAGGGATAGAGGTTGATATTAAATGGGGCGATAAATGGTTGGAAATCATGGGGGCCGGTATGGTGCATCCAAATGTATTGCGTAATTGTGGTGTGAACCCGGATGAATTTCAGGGCTTTGCATTTGGTTTTGGTTGGGATAGACTCGCAATGTTGAAATACGGACTGAACGATATTAGAAAGTTTTATGACGGCGATGTGCGCTGGTTAAAAAATAGTGGTTTTGATGCTTAAAGGAATGCAGAAATGAAATGGACATATGAATGGTTGCGCGAATATCTGGATACAGATTATACAGCCGAACAAATAGAGGAAACTTTAAATCGTATTGGTTTAGAGGTTGAAGAATTTTTCCCTGCGGTACCACCGATTGCGGCAAAAATTGTTGAATGTCGCCCACATGAAAACAGCGATCACTTGCATGTATTAATGGTTGACGATGGGTCCGGCAAATTGCGCCAGGTTGTATGTGGCGCGCCAAACGCACGCGCAGGGTTAATATCTGCGCTGGCGCGGCCAGGATGTGTTGTTGGCGGTGTTGAAATTCAACCTGGAAAACTGCGTGGGGTTGTATCAAACGGCATGATGTGCAGTGAACACGAATTGGGAATTGGTGATGATGATGATGGCATTATGGAATTGCCAGATGATACAAAAATTGGCGATGCAATCGCAGGCACCAATGTCAGCAGTGTTTTTGACACCGGAATCACGCCAAATCGCCCTGATTATTTGGCGGTGCGTGGGATTGCACTGGATTTGGCGGCATGTTCCGTTGGGCGTTATATCGCAAAAACACCGATTACATTGGCGGAAAAACCGGGCGCACGCAGTGTGCAATTAATGTCTGACCGTTGTCCAACATATCGTATGGCGGAAATTCATGGTATAAAAAATGCGCCGTCAAACGCGAAAATTGCAAATCGGCTGTCTGCGGCGGGTATTAATCCGAAAAACGCGTGTGTGGATGCAACAAATTATATCTGTTATGATATGTCGCAACCCCTGCATTGTTTTGATGCAGACAAAGTCGATGGTCCAATCATCGTCCGCACGGCACAAAATGGCGAGAAATTTACCGACCTGTTTGGTGCCACACACGAATTGACCGACAAAGATTTGGTTATCGCCGATATGTCGGGTGTTTTGGCACTGGCGGGAATTATTGGTGGTGCGCGTGCAATGACCACGGATGACACAAAAAATATTATTTTAGAATCTGCGTATTTTGAACCGGTGGGTATTCGTAAAACCGCAAAACGGTTGGGATTGTCAACCGATGCATCGTATCGATATGAACGCGGTATTGACCCAAATGTATCGGGACCCGCACTGGCGGCGGCGGCGCAAATTATAATGGATGCATGTGGTGGTGAAATTGTGTCGGTTGTGAACGCCGGACGCACAGAATTTACACCGAACAAAATTGCATATAATCCGGCATTTTGCCTGCAACGGACGGGTGTTGATATGCCGATTGATGCCCAACGCGAAATCCTAGAATCTTTACAGTTCGGTGTTGCCACCGGCAAAGGCGGCATTTGGACCATAACCCCACGCAGTGCACGTGTTGATATGACGGCGCCTGAAAACATTGTGTCTGATTTAATCAGAATTTATGGTTATGATAAGGTGGGATTGTCAGGGATTGTTGAAACAAAAAATGAAAACACCGATAAAATAGAATCGCGCGGATGCGTTGGATTAAAACGCCGTCTGGCAAATATGGGATTAAACGAAAACATATCGTTTGGTTTTGGTAATTCTAAAATAGACGGTATGTTGACCGACAAACCGATTATTCCGGTATCAAACCCAATCACGGTTGAATTTGATTGCATGCGGAATAATTTACTGGGGAATTTGTTGATTGCATTGACGGGCAACATCAAACGCGGATATCCAAATGTCGCAATGTTTGAATTGGGAACGGTATTCGATGGTGATATGCCGGGCGACGAACATACGCAAATATGTATTGTGCGTTCGGGCGCAACATCGCCAAAACATTGGATGAAGCGCAATCGATACGTTGATGTGTTTGATGTAAAATCTGATGTTTTGTCATTGATTGGAAATCAAAAATATACAATCGAAACAACCGACGCACCGAAATGGGCGCACCCATATAAATATGGCCGGATTACCCAAGGCCCCAAAAAGATTGCGGAATTTGGCGAATTGCATCCCAATATTGCGCATGCGTTGCACATCAAATCACCAACGGTTGTCGTGATTATTGATGATATAAAAAATCTGCCGGATGCGCCAAAACATGCAAAAACACCGATAACAGAATTTCAACCAATCACGCGTGATTTTGCGTTTGTGACGGAATCCAAATTCCCAGCGGAAAAATTAGTAATGGCGGCGCGCGGTGTGGATAACCGTATTGGCGATGTGACAATATTTGATTCGTTCGATATGGGCGATGGAACAAAATCTGTGGCATTTACAATCACGATTTATCCAACATCAAATATGGGCGATGCCGAATTGACCGAATTACAGAACAAGGTAATTACCGCGGTGACAACAAAATGCCACGCAACCCTACGCGCTTAATTCCAAAGTTCAAAGTGCAGAGTTCAAATTGCAATAAATGAATTATTATTATTCATTATCTGAACTTTGCACTTTGAAAATTGCACTTTGTTTTACAATGCCCGTTTCAAAAATTCGATAATTTCATTGTCTGATAATTTTAATACACGCAACCAACGAATAGTTTCCATAATATCCAGCCGTCGTTCGTATGTTTCAACGCGCCCAACACAACAATGTGTCACGCGCATTTTTTGTGCCAATTCGCGTTGGGTTAAACCGCGTTGTTTCCGTAATTCAACCATGCGGTCAATCATATCGCGGTATTTGTCCTGAAAAATGGTCTTTTTATTAAAAATAAATTTTTTATTCATGATATCATTTTGATATCATATAACCCCTGAACTCAAATTGAGAACAAGGTATAATACCTAGGTGTCAGGAAATAAAGGGGTTTGTATGAAAATATATTTTTACATGAAATAAAAGATGGTTGCATGGAATAAAAAGAGATTACATGAAATGTAAAACAAGGTTATATAAAAAATTTTTATTGTATTTATGTTAAATAAAATGATGTTACATAAAAACTCAATATGAGTTGCATTTTGTTAAATAAAATATTTTTTCTGATTTTCTTATTCGCTTATTAACTTGTTCGCTTGCAACAGCATTTATGATATCAAAAATACCTTGAACTCAAATTGAGAACACGGTATAATGTCTATAGACAAAAAAGTGGAAAATATGAAAAAATTACCTTTGTTTATTTTTTGTATAATGTATATAACCCCAATAATGGCGGACGGCAAGTAGTATCCAATAAACAATCAAACTGTTAATAATGTGTATAAAAAACAAGATAAAGCAAAATACGATAACGATTCATTAAATACCAGAAAACAAAAATATAAAGATTTATCTAGTCGTCGATACGACACCAAAAAATATGAAACCAAACAACATCATAACAATGATGATATGAATATTTATATTGGCGCAAATATAAATTACAATGTTATGTCTTATAATTCAGAAATGAGTTTACCGTATACAAAATTTCCTGAATCTTACTGGGGTGCTGGTGCGGAGTTAGGAATAAAATTTGGTGAAAAAAATAATAAATGGAACTGCGGTTTGCTTATAGCGTATGATTATTTATATGATAAAGAAATATACACGCTTGATTATCCAATTGCAAAAATTGGTTTTTCAAGTATAGGCATTGGTTTTGATAATTATATAGAAATATCAAATCAAGATAACAAAAGAACAGATTTTGTTTTAGGTGTTGGTATTGCGAAAGCAACAGAAAGGGCGTCTATAGATATTCCTGGATTTTATGATTTTTCTGGATATCACGAAAGTGAGTCTTTAAAAGATAATGTTTTTTTATTAAAACTTGGTGTAAACACACAAATGACAGAAAATATGGATTGGTATATGAGTGCCAGATTTTTTATCCCTAAAAAAGACACAGGTATAGATTTTGTATCATCTGTTCAAACCGGAATAAAGTTTAATTTTTAACACTTTTTATCCGCTGCATTGCAAATATCAAACAATGGGCATGTTTCACATTTTGGGCGCAGTGCCGTGCAAGTATATCGCCCAAACAACACCATCACATGATTTGTAATTGCATGATATTTTGATGGGATTTTTTTGCGTAATTTTTCTTCGACTTTTTCCGGTGTATTGTCCGCCGCCCCAACCCAACCATACCGATGAGCCAATCGAAACACATGCGTATCCACACCGATATTTGGTGCGCCCCATAAAACATTTGTTATAACATTTGCGGTTTTTTGACCAATGCCCGGTAATTTCATCAATTCATCACGTGTGTGATATTTATTTGGAAATTTCCAATCGGTGCCCTGCCCATCCGCCAAAATTTCCGCCAATTTGATGATACTGTTTGCCTTGTTATTAAAAAAAGAAATAACCCGTATATGTTGCTTTAACCCATCAATCCCCAATTCCAACATTTTATTTGGTGTTGGCGCAATACGGAATAATTCCGGTGTCACCTCGTTCACTTTTTTATCTGTTGCCTGGGCCGACAAAATCACCGCCACCGCAAAAGTGAAATCATTCACCGAATACAATTCCGACCGAATATTCATATTCAGATTTTGTGGAACGATTTCAAAAAACTTTTGCGGTGTTATCATTTATGCTTTTTTGATATCTATTGCGAACGGATGACCTTCGATTTCGGTTGTAAATTGTGATGCCGCACCATGTGCCAAATCAACAATCAATGCATCGCGCATAATGCGGGCGTTATGCGTTGCAACCGCCGCAACGATTTCATCATCACCCGAATAGACCATTTTTATTCTGTCCGACACATCCAGGCCGGCGCTTTTGCGCGAATCTTGGATGAAACGCAACGCATCGTTTGCCAAACCCTCTTGTACCAATTCTGGCGTAATGGATGTATCCAGTACAACAACCATTGTGTTGTCTGGCAACGCGGCACCGGTGACACCATCGCGCACCGTCAGACGATTTTCAAATTCATCTGCGTTTAATTGATATTCGCCGACAATCAATTTATCGCCATCAATTTTATAATTGCCTTGTTTAACGGCCGGCACAATTTCACGCAACGCCGACCCCAAACGCGCGCCAATTTTCGGTGTGATTAAATACACAAACAAATCAGCAACCGTTGCAATATCCGCAACAAAATTAACAGATTTAACATTTAATTCATCACGAATTATGTCGTTGTATTCTTGCATATTTCCGCCGGCAATTGTGATTTGTTTCAACGGCAAACGATTACGCAGTTTGCATTGTTCGCGCAACTGTTTTCCGACCGACACAATCGATTGCACGCGGCGCATATCATCGACAATTTTGCGGTCAATGTTTTTTGCCACCGGCCAATCAGTTAAATGCACAGATTCCGCACCGGTTAAATTTTTATAGATATATTCGGAAATAAACGGTGCGAACGGCGCCAACAATTTGCAAAATTCCGTCAACACATAATACAGTGTGTTAAACGCGTCCCTTTCTTCGTCCCAGAAACGCGCGCGTCCACGACGAATGTACCAGTTATTTAAAACATCCAAGAAACGCACAAATTCTTTGACGGCAACATCCGGTTTATATTCGTCCAGTGCATCTGTTGTAATACGCACAACCTCGTTCAATTCGGCAACAATGTATTTATCCAACGGATTTGTTGATGTTGCATCCGCCACCGCCGTAATATTTCCGGCATTTGCATACAATGTGAAAAAGTGATACGCGTTCCACAACGGTGTCAAAATAGTTTTGATTGTATCACCAAAAACTTTGCCTTCTTTATCAACACCAACGGGTTCGGCCTTCATAAAATTACTGCCCAGTATGAATAGACGGATTGCGTCTGCGCCGTATGTTTCCAATTGTTCTGTTGGGTCAACAAAGTTTTGTAATGATTTTGAAAACTTGCGTTTGTTTTCATCAACAATCATACCGTTTGCCGATACAACGCGGAAAGCCGGTTTATCAAATAACGCCACCGCGATAACCATCAACGCATAAAACCAGCCGCGTGTTTGGTCTTGCCCTTCGATAATATAATTTGCCGGGAAAGTTTTTTCGAACACGTCTTTGTTTTCAAACGGATAATGCAACGATGCAAATGGCATAGACCCCGATTCCACCCAGCAATCCAAAACATCCGTTATGCGGTGCCAACCGTCGCGTTCCAACGCGTCCAATGTTGGACGATGCAAATCATTTATTTTAACGCCGAAGAATTCTTCTAATTCGGCAATAGACCCAAATATTTTGTATTCGCCGTCCCGTTCCCAAATTGGTAATGGCACGCCCCAGAATCGATTGCGCGAAATACCCCATGGACGCGCATTTTCAATCCATGACATAAAACGATTACCGGCCGATGTCCATGTGGTGTCGTTTTTTGTAATCTCGACCAAGCGTTCACGAATTTTTGGCACATCGATATACCATGCGTCGGTTGCACGATAAATCAGTTTTTCATGACTGCGTGGGCCAAACGGATAACTGTGCTTGTGCTGGTCTTTTTTAACCAAGCGACCCGTGCTGCGCAAGTGGTCTATGATTTTGGGGTTTGCGACGAATATATTTTCACCCGCCCAATCACGCACCGTTGAATCAAAATTACCATAATCATCAACATTTAAAATGATTGGGAATTGTGGGTCAATCGCACGCGCAACAATATAGTCATCTTCGCCATATGCCGGTGCAATATGCACGATACCGGTACCGTCACTGTCGGATACATAATCACCTGAAATCACGGTATATAACCCATGTCCCGCCGCCGCCAAATCGGTATAATATGGGAATAACGGTTTATAATGCATACCAACCAATTCAGATCCCATAACCGTTCCCAAATTTTCAGAGTTTGCAAAAATCTTGTCATACGCTTTGACGCGCGATTCTGCCAACACATAAACATGCCCGTCATCGTGGCGCATACGAACATAGCGCATATTATTGTTCACCGCCAACGCAGAATTCGCCGGCAATGTCCATGGTGTTGTTGTCCATGCAATCGCCCGATCGCCATTTTCCATTTCGAACCAAACCGTCACCGTATCATCAACGATATCTTGATATTCACTTGATGCCTCGGAATTAGACAACACTGTTCCCAATTTCCAATCATATGGATTGACCTTGAAATCTTTATATAATAACCCTTTGTCGTATAATTGTTTCAATCCCCAAATCACAGATTCCATAAAATTTTTGTCCATGGTGCGATAACCTTTTTCATCACCACCATCAACCCAACGACCAATGCGTTCAAAATAACGCAGCCACTCGTTCGAATATGTCATAACATCATTGCGACACAAATCGCAAAATGTTTCGATACCGTTTGTCGCAACAATATCTTTGGCACTGCGTCCTTGCTTTTTTTCCACCGAATTTTCCGCCGGCAACCCATGGCAATCCCACCCCAGTTCGCGTTCCACATATTCGCCACGCATGGTGTGGTATCTGCATACCATATCTTTGACCGCCGATACACCCAAATGTCCCCAGTGTGGCAATCCGTTGGCAAACGGTGGGCCGTCATAAAAAGAAAACGGATGTCCCAACTTTGTTTTATTCAAAGATTTATGGAAAATATCATCGCCGCGCCAAAATTCGATTACTTGGTGTTCTGTTGCCGAAAAGTCGGCCTTGGGTTCTGTTTTCGGGTATGCCATATTATTTACCTTTTGTGTTTTTTATATTAAAAACGGGCGCACATGCGCCCAGGCCATACGCCAAAGCGCACCGCCGATTATTTAATAATAATTATTGTTTTTTTGTTCATAACCAAAATATTAGTATATGTTTTTGCCCATTTCCAGTATTTTTTATAAAAAATTGACATCTGTGTCATGTGTGCTATGTTTTATATGTAAAAGGTGCAATATGAAGAAATCTAAAAATAAAAATCTGCAACAAATAAAAATAGAAAATTTCTTGATGGTGTCCACTGGCACGGCGGCGGGCGCGGTATTGGCATTTATGATATCGTGGACCGTGCCGGTGACATCCGTGTTTGCTGCGAAAAAATCACATCAAAAATCTGGCAAATTTGGCGCGTTGGATTTTTTGTCTGCGTACGAGGCATGTTATCGTGATTCAATATATGATTTATCACAAATACCGTTCACGGCATATAATTGCTGTAAAGAACGCGCCAACCAACGCATCCAAGAATACCAATCAAAACAGAAATAAAAAACAAATCTTGCCTTGAAAACAGCGAATATTTATTTTATACTGACACTCGCAATGCCGGAATAGCTCAGCTGGTAGAGCATCTCATTCGTAATGAGGGGGTCGCAGGTTCAAGTCCTGTTTCCGGCACCACGAATAATTGTTAGCCCACACAAAAAAGTGTGGGCTTAAAATTTTTCAGTGCCGCGGCGTAGCCCCTGTATTCAACGAAAAATATTTTAGTTGTTTTTACAATTTATTCTTTGAATTAAAGAACTGGCGAAGACGGGCATAAAAAAACAGGGATTTTTGTCCCTGTTTTTTATGTTTTTATTTATTCCCTGATTTAATTTTTCGCAAAACAACCATAATGCCGGCGGGGGTCATACCCGGTATACGCGACAATGCCGCGATGTTTTCCGGGCGCGTGCGCGTCAATTTTTCAATCAATTCGTTGGTCAGTCCCGGCAAATTATAATCCATATTGGCCGGTATTTTTATATCCATATCACGCGCGACAGCCGCCATTTCCCGCGCGTTGCGTTCGATGTATCCGGCATACATTTTGTCGTTTTCGCGAATTTCGTCGGCATGCACCGCATATAATTTTTCAAAATCATCGGGTGATATCAAACCCAAATCTACACCCGTTTGCCCTAACCGCGCCACCGCATTATCCGCGCGCAGGTTTAATCGGTATTCCGCGCGTGATGTGAACATACGGTATGGCTCGTCCACACCAAGTGTTGTAATATCATCGATTAAAACACCAATCATAGAATTTATGCGTGTCAATGCCAAAATCCCCAGATTTAATGCATATGCGGCGGCATTTGCACCCGCAACCATGCCTTGGGCGGCGGCTTCTTCATATCCAGATGTGCCATTGATTTGACCCGCGAAAAATAATCCCGCGATATCTTTGGATTCCAATGTAGATTTTAATTTGCGTGCATCGATTGCATCGTATTCAATCGCATAACCATACCGCGCAATGCGCGCATTTGCCAAGCCCGGGATGGTGCGAATCCATTTATCTTGGATATCGGCGCCAAACGAAGTCGAAATGCCATTTGGATAAATTAAATCACTGTTCAATCCCTCGGGTTCTAAAAAGACATGATGTGATGTGTGTTCGGGAAACCGCATAACTTTATCTTCCAAACTGGGGCAATAGCGCGGGCCGGTACCATGTATGTCGCCATTATACATTGGGGCGTGTTCAATGTTTTTACGAATAATGTCGTGCGTTTCGCCCGTTGTATGCGTGATATAGCATTTTTCATTATAATTGTTATTTTCATCGCCAAACATAAACCAATCGTGCGGATTGTCGCCGGGTTGTTCCTCTAACCCGGAAAAATCAATAGATTCGCGATATATACGCGCGGGTGTCCCGGTTTTTAACCGCATTAAATCAAACCCCGCATCGCGTAAAACACCGGAAATAAGTGTATCGTTTTCTTGGTATTCGCCGTCATCCATCAATCGGCCAGATGGAATTTTTTCCGCACCCCGTGTCACCAACCCATGCATAAAGGTTCCGGTTGTTAAAATAATTGCGCGCGCGCTGAATGCATTGTTTACGGTCTTTTTTTGTAAATCTAAATCAAAAACTTTTTCAAAAACAACGGTTAAATTTGGCGTGTTTTGTAATATTTTCATTACCGCCGCATGATATAAATCACGGTCAATTTGTGCGCGCAATGCGCGTGTTGCCGCACCATGTGTCGCGTTCAGGGTGCGAAAATGAATACCCGCCACATCCGCCGCCCGTGGCATGACACCACCCAATGCCGCGATTTCAGATACCATTTGTGATTTACCCGGGCCACCGATTGATGGATTGCAACTCATTGCGCCAATATCAGATTCACGCATTGTTATCAATAAAGTGCGCGCCCCACGAAGCGCCGCGGCGCCCGCGGCCTCTACCCCGGCATGTCCCCCACCAATAACAATCACATCATATTCGGTCACTGTGTTCCCTTTTTAATTTTCAAAGTTCAATTTATGTGTCCGCCGTCGGCGGACGGCATTATTTGATATTTGTACTTTGAACTTTGTACTCTGATTAAAACCGTCCCATACCACCGTTTACATGAATAGTTTGCCCGTTAATGTATGATGCCGCGTCAGATGCCAAAAATACACAAGTCGCCGCGATGTCATCGGGTTCGCCAAAACGTCCCGCCGGTATTTGTTCCAGATATTTCTTTTTCAACTCGTCCGGCAAAACATCGGTCATTGGTGTTTTTATAAATCCCGGTGCAATCGCGTTCGCGGTAATGCCGCGGGATGCAACCTCGGCGGCGATAGATTTTGTCATTGCAATCAATGCGCCCTTGGATGCGGCATAGTTTGCCTGACCCGCGCCACCAACCGTACCAACGATAGACGCCATATTTATAATGCGTCCAAATTTTTGTTTCATCATCGGCATGATTGCCGCCCGGCATGTTTTGAACGCCGCACGCAGGTTGGTGTTTATAACATCATCAAATTGTGCATCGGTCATACGCATCAATAATGTGTCCGCCGTAATACCCGCATTATTAATCAACACATCAATGCGTCCGCATTTTTCAAGTGTTGCCATAACCAAATCGACACCCGCATTTTCCGCCGCCAAATCACACGGTATTTTGATATAAGAATCATCAAATTCGGTGTTCAATTTGGCAATATTGCGACCCGATACAACAACCGTCGCGCCCGCGTTTTTCATGGCGTGCGCAATCGCACCGCCAATGCCACCGGTTGCACCGGTTATCAAAACAACTTTGTCATTTAATTCAAACATATTTTGCTCTCCATGTTTTTTTAGTATTGTCTGTGCAGCATTCTTTTCATTTGTGCCGCGTGTTCTGCACGAATTTTTTCAACATCTTGTGGATAAATATTGCAAATAAATTTACCATTTACATCCAATAATTTTACCGCGACATATTGCAAGTTTGCCATTTGTTGTGCGCGTTGTTTTGCCATGTCCACGGTTTGGTTTTTGTTCATTGTCACCGTCACAATTTTTGACAAAATCATCGGGTCAACATTTGGTATTTGTGGTGCGTCATCATGTTCATCATTTGTATCTTTGTCATCCAATATGATTTGATTTTGTTTGTTATTTTTGAATTTCAAACCAAATTTTTTCATAACAATATTATTCAACACAGACGCATCACACCCAATTTCTATATTTGCAAAAACATCGGGTTTGTTGCGCATGGTCAATTTTACCAAAGTATATTTTTTAAATAAACTGCGGACAGAATAAATCACATCATCTGCGAACACATTTGGTTTAACGCATAATTCAACCGCCATATGTTTGGAGTGTTCAAATTCTGCGATTTTGCCGATATATGTATTGCCCTGGATGGTATATGTGCGCCAATTCAGATTATTCTGTTTTTTAACAATCGGTTTTTTTGCATTTTCGTATTTTAATAAAACAGTTTTATTTTTAACCTGTATAGAAATATCGCGTTCAAATTCGTGTGACAACCATTTTGCGATTTGCCGCCCATATGTTAAATTGATTCCAGGATACGCAATAAAAACGACCGGTTTATTGTGTTTGTTTGAAACCTTCGCCGTCCCCGCCAACATATCGTGCCAAACGATTTCATATGTTACAGAATTTTTTGCTTTAGATTTTTGTGTTAAATATTTTTTCATAAATTAAACCTCTAACTTTTTAACACTAATTTTATCTGTTGTGCGCGAAACCAGTCCCGATAACACATTTCCCGGGCCGATTTCGGTTGCGTCTGTGATACCCAAATTCACCATTTCCAAAACACTTTCGCGCCACCGCACGGTATGTGTCATTTGATAAATCAATGCTTCTTTGATATCATCTGGATTTTCAATAACAGAACAAGTTTTATTAGAAATCCATTTTGCATTTGGTTGTTTAATTTCAACCCGGTCAAATTCTGCGCGCATGGCATCCGCCGCAGGTTCCTGAACCCGACAATGCACCGGCGCAGAAAGCGCAAGTGGCATAACGCGTCGTGCGCCCGCGTCGCGTAATTTTTCAGACGCCATATCAACCGCATCGCGTAATCCCGAAATCACAACCTGGCCCGGGCAATTATCATTTGCAATATCACAACCGGATTCATCACAAATTTTACGAACAACATCCGTATCCAATCCCAACACAACAGATGTTAAACCCGCACCAACCGGCACCGCCGTCTGCATCGCATTACCACGCGCACGCAATAATTTTGCGGTGTCTGCCAAACTGATAGCACCCGCAACACATAACGCGGTATATTCACCCAATGAATGCCCCGCAACATATTCCGCCAACGGCAAACCCGATGCGCGATACATTGCGACCGATGTTGCCATAATTGCCGGCTGAACATTGCGTGTTAATGTTAATTCTTCCATTGGACCATTAAAAATAATGTTTGATAGTTTTTCACCCAACGCAGAATCTACTTCATCAAACACAGCACGTGCCGCGGCATTATTTTTATATAATTCCGCACCCATACCAACAACCTGTGCGCCCTGACCCGGAAATACAAATATCGACGACATATTTTTTACCTTTATTAAAACTTATCAAAATTATAGAAAAAATCGGCGAAAAATCAAATAAAATCAATTATGCATAGAAAATTCGCAACCGCAATATTTTTGCCGATAAAATTCAGATTCGTGGTTGATTTTTTGGCGTAATTTTTCGTCCCAATTTATTGGCATATAAATAATTTCACCACACGATTGTTCTGCGGCGGCGTCAACCTGAGCTTGGTCTTTGAATCGTGACACACCGAATACAGATGCAATCGCGTTATATCCATTTTTGATTGCAAATTCGCGCGCGAACGCAAAACGAAACGCAAAACATTTACTGCATCGCGGACCGCGTTCCGGGGCGGATTCCAATCCGGCGACCTGTGCCAGCCATGCGTCATGATTATAATCGCCGATCGCATATTTCACACCCAGTTTTTCACAGTATTTAATTTGTTCGGCCAGGCGCTTTTGATATTCGGTATCGGGATAAATATTTGGGTTATAAAATAAAACAATAAAATCATCAACGTTTGGGACTGCACCATCCGCCAACTGCTTTATTGCGCCCGCCGAACACGGTGCGCAACAAGACATCAAAACCAATTTGTATTTATCGTTCATTTTGTCCCAAAAATTTTATCAGTTTTGGATTGATTTTGTCAGAATTATCCAACCAATTATTCAAAATATTTTTTGTGATTGGTAAATCATTTTTGTTGATATACCTGATGGTTGTATGCGCATGGGTGGTTGTGAACACATCGCGCAAAGACCCCATCATCACCCCCATTGTATCATGTGTCATATACGCCGGATTATACAACATTTGTTCATAATATGTTGATTCTTTTGTGTTTGTATCAAAAACCTCGCGTGTTAATAAAACGCAATTCAAATATTTGAAATCTAATTTTTGTAATCGTTGAATAAAATCAACAACATCAACATTTTTAGGCAGATTTTTGACCGATGCGCGTTTTGTAATTGCATATTTTTCAATATATGAATAACGCACAATCGTGTCGTGTTTTGGCGAAACCGTCCGTTTTTTTATCAATACAGAATTAATTTTTTCCAACGGGATTTTTCCATCGACAATATCAAAATAAAATTCAACTGTCTGACCATCTGGCCAAATGTCGGCACGCGGGCCATGTTCAAAAAATTTAATTTCTTGGAAAGCAATTTTTTCAAAATTCGATAATTCATTTTTGTTCGACGCGGTTGCCAATTTTTTTATTGCATGTTGTTTTTGTACAAATACCGCACCATCAAACAATCCATGTTTGTCGCCGTTTGGCATTACACCAAAAATTTTATATTTTGTTGCCATATTAAAATTAGTCCTTTTGTCGTTTAATAAAAAATTCTTGAATAACCCGTGGTAATGCACCGGTGTCGCGTGGCCAAATTTGTTTCAAAGCCCGGTTCATAATAATATCGCGTTTTGGGTTCGGACTGACAACGGTGGCCTGATTTTCTTGCCATGTTTCTTCCTTGTTTGTTCCGAAAACAACGCCATATTTTGTTCGTGTGATAACCTGGGTCAATACTTTTGTTAAATTTGTATTTGTTGTTGGGACACCATACACATCTCTATAATTTCGTTGCAATATATTGCGAATATCGCGATCTGTTTTCACACTATCATCGACATAGATATTTAATACTTTATTTTTGCCGGCGAAATTATAATGTGTTTTTGCGCGCAAATCATAAACACATTTTGTCCGCATCAGTGATATTTTTGTGACTTTATATAAATTTTGTTTTGATATAATTTGTGCAAACTCATCCGCAGACACATTTTCTGGTAAATCTATATTTTGTGCCTCACATGAATTTACCGAATAAATTTTACAAGAATATTTGTATGTGATTTTATGTCTGGGCATGGGTGTATCCTTTTTTTTATTTTTGATGTTCGCCAAAGAAAGCCAAAATATTCGCCGGTATCGCACCATTACGCATCAAATTTTCATCAACCTTGGTACATAAAGAACCACAACCAATTCTGTCAATTTTCAACATTGCGTGTTTTTTACCAACGATTGGTGAACCGTATTTTTTGTTTAAATCGACACATTGGGTGTATTTTAATATTCTAATTTTTTTCCATTTTTTGTCTGTGCAACCGTTTATCGCCGCCGCCAAAGAATCCAAATTTCCATCCCACTGCGACACAACAACATTTTGACCGTTTTCCAATATTGCACGCACAGAATAATAAATTTCTTCACGATGTCTTAAATTTTTTTTCTCAACCATATTTTACCCTTTATATTCAGAACCAATTTTATATGTATCATCTAATTCAATAATTTTTGTGGCGTCCACGCCAATACCTAATTCATGCGCACTGCACATCATACCGTTTGATTTTACACCACCAACATTACGCGCCACCAACGGCTTTTTTTCGCCGGGCAATACGCATCCAATCGGTGCAAACACACCGATTAAACCCGTGTGAACATTTGGTGCGCCACATACAACCTGCAATTTTTCGGTACCTGTATCAATGGTTAAAACATTTAAATCACCGCGTGATTCATGTGGTTTTACATTTATAATTTTGGCAACCATTGGCACAACAGTTTCTTTTTTTGCAGAATATTTTTCTGTGATGTCGCGCACCATATCATCATCAATACGCGCAAACAGATTGTCCGGCACAACAAAAGATTCGCCGTTTTCTATGCGTGTATCGAATTTTATTGGCCATGATAAATCGTGTTTAATGCCAAATATATTTTGTATTTTGGTGGCTGTATCCGGCATAAACGGTTGCGACACGCGTGCAAACAAATCAATCATTTGAAAACAGTTATTCAATACCGCGGCGGCATCATCCATTTTGCCTTCTTTAACCAATGCCCAAGGTGCCGTTTCTGTCATATATTCATTTGCAATACCATAAATTTCGCGCAACGCAGATATAGATTTACGGAATTCACACGCATCTAAATTTTTGGTTAATTCATCTATTTTTTCATTGATTTTATTTGCCAAATCAGCATCCATGCCATTTGATTTTGGTACATTTAATCCAAAATTTTTCTCGGTCAGTTTGCATACGCGTGAAACAAAATTACCCAGCATGCCGTTCAAATCTTTGTTCACGATTTCCGCAAACCGTTGCACGGTAAAATCACTGTCGTCTGATTCTGGGGCCGACGCAATCAATGCATAACGCCAGCAATCGCTTGGCGCGATTGATAACGCCTGGTCTAAAAATATACCGTTGCCGCGTGATTTAGAAATTTTTGCGCCATTGAAATTCATAAAATTCAATGCCTTTAATACATCAACGGTTTTCCAACCGTCGTCCATTGCCAATTCTTGTGCCGGGAAAAACACCGAATGGAAAGACACATTATCTTTGCCCATAAATTCAATATATTTACAATCCGGATTTTTCCACCAAGACGCCCACGCGTCCGTTGCCGCCTGGGATATCGAAACATAACCCCATGGTGCATCAAACCAAACATAGAATACTTTATCTTCGAACCCGGGTTTGTTGACCGGAATACCCCATTTCAAATCGCGTGTAATCGGATTATCACGCAGACCCTCGTCCAACCATTTGTTTGCGATTGTGATTGCGGTTTTTGGCCAACCCACGCGAGAATTCACCCATGCGCGTAATTTATCCTGCATGGCACTCAATTTAAAATATAAATGTTTTGTTTCGCGCATTTCAACCGGGGACGACGGGTCAACGGCACTGTGTGGATTTATCAAATCATCAGGGTCCAATGATGCACCACATTTATCGCATTCGTTCCCATATGCGCCATCATATCCGCACCGCGGGCAAATCCCAATAACATAACGGTCCGCCAAAAATTTTTTTTCATTTATTGAATATGGTTGCATTGACGATTTTTCTGTAATCATACCCAACGAATCCAAACGTTCGAATAATTCATGAATCAGTTTTTCGTGCAATTTTGTATGTGTGCGCCCATATAAATCAAAAGACAAATTAAAATCACGCACGGCTGACATATGTTTCGCACGATATTTATCAACATATTCTTCGACAGAAATGCCTTCTTTTAATGCGCCAACCTCACTTGGGGTACCGTGTTCATCGGAACCACCGATATACAATACATCACGACCCATGGCACGACAAAACCGCGCATAGACATCGGACGGCAACAAACAGCCAATTAAATGTCCAATGTGCAACTGATTATTCACATACGGTAATGCAGATGTAATCAAATACTTTTGTGCCATAAACAAATCCTTTTATAATAATCACCATTTGATTATAGCCGAAAAAATACCATATGCAAGCGCCCATTTTGTGCGTCATAAAACAATATTAAACAAAAAAACCGCCCGAAACCGAGCCCCACAAAATGCAATGCATTTTGTAGGCGATTTACGGACGGAATACAAACAACCAAACGATGGTGGATGTTAAGGGACTCGAACCCCTGACCCTCTGCGTGTAAAGCAGATGCTCTAGCCAACTGAGCTAAACATCCAACAAAGGTATTTTGATTATAGAAAAAAATTTTGCGTTGTCTAGTTTTAATTTATCATTGGATGTGGTATTTGTGAAAATAATTTTAACTGCCCCGTCACTCAACCGCGTTGCGGTTTCGTGCCACCCCTTCTTTTTGTCTGTCTACGCTTGCGCTCCGTTGCGACAGAAAAGACGGGGAATATCCGAGAACGAAATAATGTTACAACAACTGAACTTTGAACTCTGAACTTTGAACTTTGGAATAAAAAAAACGGCTTTCGCCGTTTTTTTTATTCCAAGAAATATTCCACGGTTGCGACGACACGAACCTTTTTATTTATCTGTTGTGCCTCGGGTGCGTTGGCATTATCGCGTGGCAAAATTGAAAACACACCTTGGTTTGCAGAATGTATTTTGCCGACGCGGCTGTCCGATGATTTTGCAAATTCCAATGCCGCCTGGCGCGCATTTTTCGTCGCCGTTTCCAACATTTGTGGTTTGATTTCATTTAAATTCGTAAATATATACGACACCGGTGAATCATACCGATTTTCAAACACAACGCCCGCGCTTATTAAATCGCCGGTTTTTGTATATGTTTCTGCGACATTGTGCACCTGGTTTGAACGCAGTGTCAATGTGCGTGTCAAAATAAAGCGCGATTTGATATCTTCATTTCCACGATATGGATTTGCCATTAAATCGTTTGTATCGGTACCACCCATTTCGATTTCGTTATCGCTGAAATTATTATCGTGCAAGAAAGTAATGATTGCATCGGTTTGTTTTTCCAAATCATTTTTTGCCTGAATCAAATCATTATCTGTGGCGACAAATTTAATTTCCCAAATTGCCAAATTTGCCTCGACATCTTGTTCCGCCAACCCCTTGACGGTGACCGCATTGTAATTGAATTTAGATTTATAATAATAATACCCCGGGAAAAATCCCACAAACAATAATCCAATCGCAATTATACCAACATACCACAGTGATATTTTTTTCATCGATTCTTTCTCCTTTGCCTTTTATTGTATTCATCCAACCAAATTAACACAAGATATTTTTATCGTTGTTTTTCATCCCATCTCAAAGCATTTTGAATATATTGTTTCGCGCGTGCCACATCAAATTTATCATCGCGTTTTAATTTACCCTCGGCATCAATCCAAATATCATACGCATCGGCAACCCGCGATATTTTTGTTAAATTTTCGGCAACATTTTCCGGCGACATACCACCCGAATAACCTTGGGGGTGAAAATATGGATATACCGGTGCACGCCACGCATTTGCGTCACGCCCCGTGCCCCCCGATTCATCAAATAACAAACTAAATCTTGCGCCCGATTTATGCAACGCGTCCACCGCATTTACTGTTGTCGGTTTGTATTGAATAATAAATTCTTTATCATTATAATATTCAATCACTTTGTTCAATTTTTGTGCATTAAAATTTTCCGCCGTTTTTTGTGGCATATTTAATTGTATGCGTTTAGCAATTGGTTGCAAACGATAACTATATGCATCAAACAGTGGTTTTAATGCATCCGGGATTTGTCCATTACAAATATCATCACACCAATCGTTATTCACATGAATTGCCAAATTTTTGTGTGGAAATCCATATAAATCATGAAAGATATGTTTAATCCATTTATACCGTTCGGTATCGGGTGAAACCTTGCCCGGGTGCATTTGCACGGCAATTTCAACGCGGGGGTCAATATCCCATAAATCGAATAATTCATAAATGGTGTTGTAATTTCTTGGGTCAGAACATGTAATGTATTTCAAATTCATATTTAATCCTTTTTATTATTCAATCGTAATTGACCGCACGCCGAACCGATGTCTGTGCCGCGTTCGCGCCGTATGCGTGTATGTATTCCGTTTTTAATTAAAATATCTTGGAAACGATGTACGGCGTTTCCCGACGGCGATGCAAAGTCGCGTTCGTCAACCGCGTTCCACGGAATTAAATTCACCATCGCGTTTTTACCCGCCAATAGTTTTGATAAAGTTTCCGCGTATTCCGGTGTGCAGTTATATAAAACCGTTTCGCCATTTTCACCGCGTTTACCCAATAAAATATATTCAATCATTAACTGGCGATTATGCAGTTTTGTAAATTCGTCCGCCGCCGCCAATACCTCGGTAATTTTATATTTATTATTTATTGGCATAATTGATGCCCGTAATTCATCCACCGGTGCATGTAATGAAATTGCAAGATTTATCGGCCGTCCCCATTTAATCAAATCATAAATTCCCGGAACAATTCCGCATGTTGATACGGTTATTCTGCGCCAACCAATATTCATATCATGATTTGCGCGTTCAATAAATCCAATAACATTTTCGGTGTTCTGTAATGGTTCGCCGGTTCCCATAACAACGATATGCGAAACATCGTTGTTATTTGAGTCGCCGTTTGCGTGTGTTTTTATATCCCCATGGCGCAGTTCCCATTGTGCAACCAAGATTTGTGAATAAATTTCATCAACCGTCAAATTGCGTTTTAATCCCAGCAGTGTACTGGCACAAAATTTACACCCCATGGCGCAACCGGCCTGACTGGATACGCATACGGAATTTCCATATGTTGTGCGCATTAAAACGCATTCGATTTGTTCGCAATCGTTTAATTCCAATAAAAACTTGGTTGTTTCCCCATCCGCCGATTGCAATTTTTTTACAATTTTTACAGGCAAAGTTTGCGCTATCGCGTCCAGTTGTATGCGCAGTGATTCCGGCAAATTTTTCATCGCGCCAAAATCAGGCGCCCCACAATTTAACCAATCACGAATTTGTGCCGCGCGAAATTTTGGTTGGCCCAAATCCATCACGAATTTTTGCAATTCTGAATCCGTCAAAGAAAATAAAACAGTTTTCATAATTTATATCTGTCATCCTTGATAACAACAACCGCACGCCGGCGCAGTTGTTTTAATTGTTGTTCGGCCATAAACATTGCCTGTTTATATTCCGCGTTTTGTTTAATTATTTTATCCAATTTTCCGTATTCTGGGGTCTTTTTTGTGTCGCAAACCAAAAATACAGAATTATTCACCGGCCGTGACCATGTCAGTTTCGGCAAATCTGCGATTGCATCACGAATATCATCCGCCAATTCATATTGACGCGCAGTAAACTTTTGCGGCGCACCACCAAAGTTTTCCGCCATGCGTATTGCATCGTCACAACTGGCGGGGGGTGTCAATTTTGTGCGTATATCATCCGGCACATCAACCAATCGTACGATTGTCATATCAATCGGCAACCCGCGCGTGCGCACCAAATCTGCGCGTTCGGCATTTATATCGGCATCGGTTATATCAACCATTGGCAACACCGTCCGCCCAACAATAATTTGCCACGCAATATTTGCGCGCACCGCATCACGCGCCATTTGTTTTTCATTTTGTGTCAGTTCCGGCAATCCCATATGCTTTAATTCATTTTCGATATCTGCGTCACTGGGTTTAATACCAAAATTTGCCGCATAGTTCAATTTCACCGTATCATCAATTATGTTTTGTAATGCAACGCGCCGATTGTCGGTTGAAACATGACCTTGGTACGACATCAGTTTTGTTCGTGCGGTAATATCGGCATCGGTCACCGGTTTTCCATTGACCGTTGCGACGACCGTTGTAGCATACGCCGGCAACACCAATAAACACAAAATCGCAATAAAATATTTTTTCATATCTTTTTCTTCCTTTCTTAGTAATTCAAACCAAATCTAAATTGGAAAGTTGTATTTCCCGCATATTCTTGTCGAATTGCGTTATCGGTTCGATATCCCAATGACAAGAAATAACACGGATGTTGATAAAACAACAATCCTGAATGATTTTGGAATTGATGATATGTGTTGTTATAAACTGCATTAAAGTTCACCGACAACCGTTCTGTCAATTGGATTCTGACCCCGGTTGTGGTTTCGTTTATATCTTGACCCAAAAATGCCTCGTCTAATTGTTCAGACCAAATATGCCCAACCGACACATAATTGCGCGATGTTCCCAAATTTACATCTGTTTCAATATGACGTAATGCAAATGTATCGCGGTCAAAACGGAATCGGGAATTTAATCCCAACCACGACCCATTGTTTAACCCAACACGTCCAACCCAATCCGATGCACCTTTGTGAAATCCACTGTTGGCGTCGGTGTCCGAACGACCCGATAAATCATAACTTTGCCCGAAAAATATTTCCGCCGATTCCGCGTTCGCACCATATGTTGCCCAACGCAATCCGTAATCTGCAAATGTGCCATTTTCCCACAAATCATATCCCGCAAATCGGTTGTTTGAAAACAATGTCATGTCCGACAATAATGCACCCGCAGAATCATTTGTTGGCGAAAAAACTTCGTCTGATTTTGTGTGCCGCATCAATGTCAATCGTGCGCGCGGTTCCAACACATGCGTCCATTTTTCGCCAGGTTTGAATAACGGCAACCCCCATTCGACATAACCACTGGGTAAAAATCTGTTTTTAACACCGGTAAAGTCAGGATTTTGGATTAAATCATAATTTTGAAAATTATAAACATCATAACGGGTGTCCATTGATAATGTTATGCGATTTCCGCCCCATATTGTCCAAGGTGACACAATTCGTGCATCCCCAATCACGCGCTGCATACCGGTATTATTATGCCTATCAACACCCAAAATATCACTGTTTAATAAAATATATGTTTCGCGATAAATTGGTGCGGTTTGATAAACGCCACGCACATTTGGCAAAATGTTCCCATCCATCGATGATTCTGTACGGCCGGCGGTGCGTAATTCTTGGAAAAAATGAGTGTCCGCCACAACATAGCCCGATTGTCCGAACAACTCTAATTGTGCGCCAGAATCCAAATAAGGTTGATAATTATAAAATCCATATTTTTGTAGATATGTTTTATCAGACACGCGTTCCAACGCAAATTCTGCGCGTGCATATTCACCCAATTCAACCACATCATTGTTAAAAATACTCCAACGGTCTTTGCCGGCCTTGTTATGTGTATATGAACCGTTTGTTCTGAATTTAGAATGTGCCGCGTTTAATCGGTGTTCGATTTGCACCAATGGGTTTTCTTCGGTCAAATAAGACATTGTGACCGTTGCGTCATGATATTCGGAAAAAGAAATATAAATCGGTAAATTTATTTGTGTCCCCATATTATTGGTGGAATTAAAATCCGGCATCAATAAACCACTGCGATATTTAACACCGGGATCCGGCATGTAATAATATGGAAACCAAAACACCGGCAAATCATACATCCATAATACCGGATTATGAAAATATAAATTGCGTTCTTGTTTATCATGTTTAATTGTGGTTGCGAAAATTTCCCATGCGTTGCCGTATGAATCGCAACCCTCGCATGCGGTGAACATTGCGTCATCTGCAACCGTTATATCGCCATCGCGTGATAATGTTTCCGCCGTGATATATACATGGTCGCCCAACCACAGTTCTATGTCCGAACCGGCAATTTTTTCACCGCGTTCTGAAAAATCAGAATTATTTAATTTTAATGTTTGCCCCGATTGATTTGTAATTGTTGTTTTTCCAACGGTTTTAATCTGGGCATTTTTGACATCATATTCAATTTTATCGGCGGTAATATTTTTTGGACCATTAACATCAACCGCACTGGGCAAAGCCAACGCGTTTGCACAATATAAAACAGAAAAAATTACCCAATTTAATTTCTTCATTTTTTAAACAACACAACCCCAGATATCGCCATCACGACAAAAATTCCACATGCAAATATGTAAAAATCACGCCAAGACATTAACATATTTGCCGATGTCATAAATACCGTCATTATAACCGCCATCGCCAATACCGCCAATGCGGGTGAAAAACTGGCGCGGCGTCGCAACAACGATGTTTTTAATAAAATCGCCGTGCAAACGATTGCCAAAATTAAATTCATAAACGGCATACAAATTCGATTTGCTAATTCACTGAAAATTTGTTTTCTGTTTTTGTCAGACAAATTTTCCGTGTTTGAAAAATCTATCAATTCACGTGTTGAATGTCGCCGTACACGAAAAGACCCGGAATTTTCGCGTGTTGCAACATTTAAGTCCATATCAAATGTATCAAATGTCCCGGTTATCATGGAATTGTTGCGTGCCTGTAAAGAACCATTTTCCATGACAATCGACAATCCCCGTGGCGTTGTCACCAATTTACCGGTTTCGGCAAAAATAACCATTTCGGTATTTTGGTTGCGTGTATCAGATAACATAACCTGGGACATATCATGACCCGAAACCTTATCTACATACACAACCAAACCATCGGTAATATTTGTAAATGCAGATTCTTGAACCTTTAAATGTGCCAATCCATACCGCAAATTCCATTGTGTGTCATAAAAATAATTTTGGCTGATTGGGACCAACCATAAATTCAAAACCAAATTTAACACGGTTAAAATACCCGCAAACCACAATGCCGGCCGCGCCAGTTGTGCCGGCGACAAACCCGATGCCATCATGACAGGTGCCTCGTTATCAGAAATGGTTTTGTTATACACAAATATAATTGCGATAAATGTCACGAACGGAATAATTATTGAAATAATGAACGGTATCAACAACGCGGTCAGACCGATAAAACTGGCAAAATTTACGCCGTAATTTAACAAGAACTTCATCATGGACATGATTTGCATCGTCCATGCCAATCCCGTTAAAATCAGCAACAACATCACAAATATCGCGACCAGTTGCCGTGAAAAATACCTGTCTATAATCTTCATAATAAATAAGTATAGAGTCCAAAAGCCCAACCGTCAAATTATTTATAATTTTTCTTGCAATCGTAAATTTTAATGTCATAATAGTGATGTTCTTAAAAAAAGTTTTTTTAAGGGCGGGGCTGAAAAGCCCCGCCCTTTTAGTAAAACTTACGATTTAACAAAACCAACCACAGGAGTATTAAAAATGGCGTTTGTATCTATGCCGCGTCAGGATTTATTAGAAGGTATCAAATCTTTGGCCGAAGAAAAAAATATTGATCAAGAAATCGTATTCGAAGCGTTAGAGGCCGCGATTGCAAAAATTGCAAAACATAAATATGGCGAAGAATTTAATATCAGCGCATCTATTGACCGTAAAAACGGCGCAATTCACACCATGCGTTTGTTTGATGTTATTGAATCCCCGGAATCTGCGGGCGAAGATTATGACCCAAACACCATGTTGACTGTTGCCCAGGCGAAAAAATACGCCGAAAACCCGGTTGTTGGTGATACGGTTGTTGATACATTGCCGGAACCTGAATTTGGACGTGTTGCGTTTCAAATGGCGCGCCAAATTATGATGGGTCGTGTTCGTGATGCCGAACGTGGTCATCAATACCAAGATTTCAAGGACGAGGTTGGCACCATTGTCAATGGTATTATCAAACGCATTGAATTTGGCAATGTCTATGTCGATATCAATGGCAAGGCCGAAGGTTATATCAAAAGTACAGAAATGATTCCGGGCGAACGGTTGGTGGTTGGTGACCGTGTTCGTGCGTTGATTATGGATGTTGAACGGTCTAATTCCGGTCCGCAAATATTTTTAACCCGCACGCACCCAATGTTTATGGAAAAATTATTCTTCCAAGAGGTGCCCGAAATCTATGAAGGAATCATTAAAATTCGTTCTGTGTCGCGTGCACCGGGCTCTCATGCCAAGGTTGCGGTTGAAACATCTGACCCATCTATTGATGCGGTTGGTATGACGGTTGGTATCAAGGGTACCCGTATTCAACCGGTTATCAATGAATGCCATGGTGAAAAAATCGATGTTATTTTGTATTCCGAAGACCCGGCGGTGTTTATCGTGAACGCAATGCAACCGGCCAAGGTTGCCAAAATCATTATCGACGAAGATAATCACAAGGCCGCGGTTGTCGTAAATCCGGATCAACAATCATTGGCAATCGGTCGTCGTGGTCAAAATGTGCGATTGGCGTCTCAATTAACCGGATGGGAAATCGATGTGTTGAGCGAAGAAGAAGAACAAGAACGTCGCGCCAAAGAGGCCAAAGAAAAAACAGAATTATTCATCAATGGTTTGGATGTCGATGAAATGATTGCACAAATCTTGATAAACGAAGGTTTCCGTACAATCGAAGAAATCGCGTTTGTTGATATATCTGAATTGGAATCAATCGACAGTTTCAATCCGGAATTGGCGGCTGAATTACAAAAACGCGCAAAAGATTATTTGGACAAACAAGAACAAAATTACATCGATTCTGGCCACGCAATGGGTATGACGGACGATTTGTTGAACTTTACATTTGTTCAACGTCCGATATTGATGAAATTGGGTGAAAATGGAATCAAAACATTATCTGATTTGGCGGATTTGGCGTCCGATGAATTGGTGGAAATTTTGGGCGAAGATACAATGTCTATGCATTTGGCGGGTCGTATAATTATGAAGGCGCGCGAATTGGTATACGGCATTGGCGAAGACCAAGAATAAACAACAACAATAATTAAGGGACAAAATTAATGGCAACATTAACACTTGGAAAATCTGTTACATTGGATGCAGTGCACAGCAAGAAAGGCGACGCGGTCTTTGTTGAACGCCGTCGTCGTATTGTCGCCCCTGGCAGTCACGAATTGCGTGACGAACCAAAAAAAACGGTGCAACCGCATAATGCGGCGGATGAAAAATTGCGCGCTGTATTAGAGGCAGCAAAGGCCCGCGAAGAAGAACAAAAACGTCGCCAGGCCGCCGAGGCCGAGGCCGCCGCCGCGCGCGAGGCCGAAATTGCGCGCGAGGCCGCCGAATACGAACAGGTTAAAAACCAATTAAATGCACGTGGTGCCGAAAACGAGGAATCCGAACTGGATACCCCGGATATTCCGACTGCACCAATGCCGGAACGTAACAATAATGCGAAAAAATCGCAACAATTTGCAAATCATGCAAAAACTGCGCGTGCCGGTAATGATGACGAAGATGTGTCCCGAAAATCATCAAACAAATCTTTTAAAAAAGATTTTAAAAAATCAGGAAAAATTTCTATCAACGATATTATTATCGGTGGTGGTGATGACGATGACGACGACGAAATCGAATTGCGTGGTGCAAATCGCCGTCGGTCCGAGGCATCGCTGAAACGTTTCCGTGAAAAGGCGCGCGCGGTGTTTTCTGCCCCGCAAAAGGTTGAACGGGTTGTGAATTTGGGCGAAACCATCGTTGTCAAAGATTTGGCAAACGCCATGGCGGAAAAGGTTGGTAATGTCGTCAAAAAATTGATGGAAATGGGAATGATGGTGTCAATCAATCAATCGATTGATGCAGATACCGCGGAATTGATTGCGGGTGAATTTGGTGCAACGGTAAAACGCGTTGTTGTAAAACCTTATGCCGACCAATTAGAACGCAAACCAAATCCGGAAAACATGACACCACGCGCACCAATCGTGACGGTTGTGGGACATGTTGACCATGGTAAAACATCATTGTTGGATGCGTTTCGTAACGCCAATGTTGTTGCCGGCGAGGCCGGTGGTATTACCCAGCATATTTCTTCGTACGAGGTTAAATCGTCATCGGGTCAAATGATTACATTTTTGGATACGCCCGGTCACGAAACATTTACGGCCATGCGTGCGCGTGGTGCGCAAATGGCGGATATCGTTGTGTTGGTGGTTGCGGCGAATGATTCAATCATGCCCCAAACTATCGAGGCGATAAATCACATCCGTGCGGCAAATGTTCCGTTTATTGTTGCAATCAACAAATGCGACCTGCCCGAGGCAAATCCAGAAAAAGTTAAAATCGATTTATTACAACAAGAGGTCCAGGTTGAATCCATGGGGGGCGATGTTCAATGTGTTGAAATTTCTGCCAAGAAAAAAACCAACCTTGATAAATTAGAAGAGGCCATTTTATTACAGGCCGCCATGATGGATTTGCGCGCCGACCCAACAATGCCGGCGGTCGCCAACGTGGTCGAGGCCAAACAAGAACGTGGCCTGGGCGCGGTTGCAACCATGATTATTCGCCAGGGTACATTAAAAATCGGTGATGTGTTCGTTGTTGGTGAAACATTTGGTCGTGTTCGCGGCTTGATAAATTCATTTGGCGAACGTGTGAAATCTGTGCATCCGGGTCAACCGGTTATGGTTTTGGGACTGGACGCGGTGCCAAACGCCGGTGATGAATTGCGTGTTATGGAAACAGAAGCCCAAACGCGCGAGGTTGCCGCGTATCGCACGCAACTGGCGCGTGACAAGGCAAACGCGGTTAAACGGTCGTCTTTGCAAGATTTGTTTGCGGCGCGCGACGAAACGAAAAAATTGACTTTGCCGGTTATTTTGCGTGCCGATGTCCAAGGTTCTGTCGAGGCAATTACCGACATGTTGCGTGGTATCAATTCTGACAAGGCCGCCGTCGATATTATATCGTCCGGGGTTGGTCAAATTACCGAAGGCGACATCCGCCTGGCAACGGCATCGGGTGCGGTTATTATCGCGTTTAATGTTCGTGCCGACAGTGTTGTGCGTGATATGGCGCGCGCGGGTGGTGTTGACATCCGTTATCACAGTGTCGTTTATCGCATTACCGACGAAATCAAAGAAATTTTGTCCGGTAAATTGGCGCCGGAACATCGCGAAAACTTTATCGGATACGCCGATGTTATCGCATTGTTCACGGTTGGCAAGGGCACGCGTGTTGCCGGTTGTCGTATGACCGAGGGCACAATTAAAAAAGATGCCTTTGTGCGTTTGTTGCGCGACAATGTTGTAATTTACGATGGTAAAATCGGTGAATTGCGCCGTGAAAAGAACGAGGTCAAAGAAGTATCCGGTGGCGTCGAATTTGGTATGAGTTTTGATAAATATAACGATATCAAAGAAGGCGACCGTGTCGAATGCTATGAAGTGACCGAGGTTCGCGCAGAATTGTAAAAATAAAAAATAAAAATTGGGGGCATTCGCCCCTTTTTTTATTATGTTTTTTGTGATATAATATAAACCATGAAAAATAAAATTATCGTATTTTTATTGGCGTTGGTTTGCACACCTGTAATGGCGGAATATGACGAATATGGAAACGCGGTGCCCGCGGTATTATCGGATGAAATTCCGCAATATACCGATGATACGGGGATTGATTGGTTTCGGTTCAGTTCCGGTTATTATCAATTAGACGAAAGTGCGAAAAATCATGCAACGGGTTTGAATCCGGGTGATTGGCGTGCGTTTTATCATGACCAGACCCAGGTTCTTGGGACCAGTACATGTAATGAATATAACACCGACGGCATGTTTTTGGCGGCACAAACGCGTGGTCCGCATTGTTGGTGCAAAATAATCGCAACCACCGATGATATTCATAAAACAACGCCGACAAAATGGGTATATCGTGGCGAGTTTCGCGATACCGCCGAATGTGCAAACCTGTGCACATATCGTTGTTCATATAATTTTTTGGGTGACCCCGATTTTCGTGGCGAAATTTTCAATAAATAACATGTTAAAATAAAAAACGTCCATTTGGACGATTTTTATTGCATTTTTTTCTTTCTGAATTCATCCAATGATACAACGCGGCCGTCATCCGGCACAGAATTTTTATTTTCATCCAATGGTAATTCCATGTCGTTATCCGCAGATTCTGGTTGTGATTTATGCTGAAATGTCAAAATAAAATCAACCGATGGGTCCTTGAATTCAACCAATGCGGAAAATGGCACGCGAATAAAAAATGGTCGCCCATCAAATGTCAACTGAACACCAAATTCTTTGTCCGACACATGCAGGTTTGTATAAGAATACTGTAATACAATCGTCATAATGTCGGGATACCGCATGCGTAAAAAATCAGGCAACTGGACACCCGGGTCACGGGTTTTGAATGTGATGAAAAAATGCGAGCCATCACCCAAACCGTTTATTTGGGCATAAATCAATGCATCTTTGACCACCGATTTTAACGCCCCGTCCAGTAATAATTGATAATCAATTTTTGCCATATTAAATCTCCGGATGGATTATAGAACGAATTTCGCCGTCCTTGCAAGTGACAAATACGGCACCCGGCACATCAACAAATGCGTCGGCGTCCAATCCGGTTGCCCAAACCTGGGTATGTGTATCGTTTAATTTTTTGAAAATTTTGGCGCGCATACCGGTGTCCAAATGGGCGGCGGCCTCGTCCAATAAAACGATACAGGTTTGTTTTGTTTTTGTGTGCAATAAATCCGTGTGTGCCAAAATCAAATCAAACAACGCGTTTTTCTGTTGACCGGTACTGGTAAGTTTTACCGGCAAATTTAATTCGTTGTTAAACATCCCAAAATCAGATTTATGTGGTCCGTCCAATACCATTTTATCACCAATCAATTCGCGATTTTCAGATAAATATTTTCTGTATTCGCGTTCTGCCGCCGCCGCCGGCATTCCGTCAATTATCATTTGTTCGATAATGCCGTCAACCGATACACTAAATTTTTCCAAGAAAAAATTTAATTCGCCCGCATATTGTACGCGCGCCGATGCCACCGCAACCGCCACGCCCGCCAATTGGTCGTCCAACGCGTCCAACCAATATGCGTCGGCGCCCGATTTTAATGCCCCCGCGCGTTCCGACAACAGTTTTGAAAACCGTGCACCGCGTCCAATGTGTGATGGGTCAAAATTACTGGCCAATCGGTCAAAAAATGCGCGTCGGTCGGCGATATTATCCACAAACAAACGGTCTTCGCGTGGGGAAATCCACACGATACGTATATTTTTCCCCAGTTCATTTAATGCCGCATTTTCATCATTTATTTTTGCATGTCGATTATTGTCGCCCCGATTAAAATATACCGATATTGAATCGCCGTTTGCAATTTCGCCAAATATCGAAAATCCGCCCGTGCCACCAAATCGCGCAATGTCCGACATGTCGGCGCCGCGCATACCGCGGTCCCCAGACAACATGGAAATCGCCTCTAAAATTGCGGTTTTGCCGGCACCATTTTCGCCAATGATAACGATATTTTTTGCACCATGCGTATTTATGCGTGATGTTTTGTGGTTTCTAAAATCTGTCAGGGTTAAACAATCAATCATTTTGAAAAAAATTGGAGGCCAGGGTCGGAATCGAACCGGCATACAAGGATTTGCAGTCCTCTGCATAACCACTCTGCCACCTGGCCTTTTAACATTTTGCGTGCTTGCATATTAAACAAAAAAAGCCGTGTTTGCAACATAAAATTTTGTTTGAATAAATGCAGATTTTTTGGCGCCGTTTTTTATTGCGCAACACCATGATTTTTGATATATATATCATATATTGTGTGGGGGGATTTTTATGAAAAATTATTGGTTGTTATTTGCCGTTTTACCGTGGTGCGCATATGCGGCCGACGATTGTGCAAAATTGCGCACGGTCCCCAATACGGTTTTAACCCTGCAACAGGTTATAGATTTCGGTTTGTGTCGTAATCCACAAACGGCGTCTGCGTATGCGTCATATCGTTCATCGCATTTTACAAAAAATGCGGCATATGCGAGTTATTTGCCAAAATTGGATGCGCACATGTCGGGTGGTCGTCTGCATCGTGTGCATGACGATTGGGAATACAGTGGTTCGTTATCTGCATCATATTTGGTTTTTGATTTTGGTAAACGGTCATCTGAATTTGCGACGGCATTGGCGACATATCGTGCGGCGGGTTTTGATTATGATGAAACAATTCAAAATTATATTTATTCTGTGATTGGTGCGTATTACGAATTGTTAAACGCAAACGCAAATGTTGAATCTGCGAATATGGCATTGACGGTTGCGCAAACCGCCAAAGATACCGCCGATAAAAAATTCAAGGCCGGTGCCGTTGCCAAGGCCGATGTGTACAAGGCCGAAACAACATTGGCGTCTGCGAAATTAAAATTGGAACGCGCAAAAAACAATCGTGAAATTACCAAGGGAAATTTACTGACCAAATTATCATTTCCGGCGGATAATGAAATAATAATCGCCGATATGCCGGCATCTTTTGGCAGTGATGCCGAAAGTGAAAATATTGATAAATTGATTGAAATTGCGCGTAAAAAACGTCCGGATTTATTGCGGGCGTCTGCGAACAAAGATGCCGCGTGGCATCGTCGCAATATTGCGTTTTTGAAAAATTTACCGTCGATTTCTGTGACGGGGTCTGTGGATATCAAATCCGATACCGTTGGCGGATTGTTTGAAGATATGTCGGGTCGTGCGGGTGGTTCGATTGGTGTGTCGGTATCCATGCCGATATTTGCCGGTTTTGCAAACATGTATAATGCGCGTGCGGCGGTTGCAAATTATGATGCGGCATTGGATAATGAACGCGCAACATCAAATAATGCGATGATGGATGTATTTACGGCATATCAAAATTATAAAACCGCAAAGACAGTTTTGGACCAAACGGAATCTTTGTTAAAATCTGCGACGGAATCTGAACGCGTGACATCCGGCATGTATCGTGTTGGTCGTGCCACGATGTTGGATTGGCAAACGGCGCAATCTGAATTGGTTGATGCACGAAATCAACACAATGCGGCGAAATACGATTTGTATGTAAAACGTGCGGCGGTTGCGTTGGCGATTGGTGATATACAATCAAAATTGGATGGGGAAGCATATGTGGAATAAAATCAAATGGATTATTTCGTGGCCACTGCGTCACAAATGGTGGTCGTTGATAATAATAACAATATTGGTGTTATTGTTTTTAATATTTGGTGGTGCAAAAAAATCGGGTGCGAACGGTGCGTTTGTGACGGTTGATGTATCGCGTGGCGACCTGGAACAGGTTGTCAGTGCCACCGGTGAAATCAGTCCCGTCAACACGGTCAGTGTCGGGTCCCAGGTATCCGGCACCATATCGGCAATTTATGCAGATTTTAATACGCGTGTCACCCAAGGTCAGGTTTTATTGGAAATTGAACCATCTGTATTACAATCGTCCGTGACCGAGGCCCGTGCCGCATTAGATTCTGCGAAATCACAATTAAATTTGGCGAAATCTGATTATATTCGCAACAAATCTTTATATGCCGACGGTTTTATTGCGCGCGCAGAAATGGAACAATCGCAATCCCAATACGAACAGGCCGCGGCATCGGTCACCCGTGCACAATCCCAATATGACAAGGCCGTGACGAATTTAGGATACGCAACAATTACGTCCCCGGTTGATGGCACGGTTATATCGCGCAAGGTTGATAAAGGTCAAACCGTTGCGGCATCTTTCCAAACACCTGATTTATTCGAAATTGCCGAAGATTTAACAAAAATGCAAATTGAAACCGCAGTCAGCGAGGCCGACATCGGCATGATTCAGCAAGGTCAAAATGTACATTTTACGGTTGATGCATATCCAGGCAATACATTTGCCGGTGTTGTTCGTCAAATTCGCCTGTCACCAACAACCACATCTAATGTTGTGGTTTATACCGTGGTGATTGATGTTGATAATGAAAAATTATTATTGATGCCGGGCATGACCGCATTTGTGACAATCGTTGTCAATCGTGCCGAAGATGCGTGGTATGCACCGAATTCTGCATTTTTGTTAAAATCGTTTGCAAATATCGACCCGGCGGCCGCCAATGTATCGCCGGAAAATCACCTGGCGGTGTTGCGCGAAAAGAAAGTTGTGATAATCCCATTTGAAAAAGGTTTGGTGACCGCCACCGAAACCCAAATTGTGTCAGACGAAATTCAATTTGGCGATAAAATCATTGTCGGGCGTGTTGGTCAAGAATCGTCTGCTAAAAAATCAACAATGCGTGGCCGTCCAATGGGCGGTGGCCCAATGTAATGGGGAAAATAATGGCAACACAACCGGATATAATATCACTGCATAAAATCTGTAAAAGTTTCCCATTGGAAATCGGTGGTACTCAACAGGTGTTGTTTGATATAACTTTTAATATTAAATCTGGCGAGTTTGTATCAATCATGGGGCCGTCGGGGTCTGGGAAATCAACATGCATGAATATAATTGGTGCGCTGGATTCTGCGACATCGGGGACATACCAATTATATGGGCGTGATATATCGACCATGACGGCGGATGAATTGGCAACCGTGCGTAATGAATACATTGGATTTGTTTTTCAAAACTTTAATTTATTACCAAAAAGAAACATATTGGACAATGTAATGTTGCCATTGATGTATCGTGGATTGCCGATGTCTGAACGTATAACAAAATCGCGCGAAATGTTGAAATTGGTGGGACTGTCTGATTTTGAAACATATTTGCCGACACAATTATCGGGCGGTATGAAACAGCGTGTTGCGATTGCGCGTGCATTGGCGGGAACACCAAAGTTGATTTTGGCGGACGAACCGACGGGCGCACTGGATTCCAAAATGGGAAATGAAATTTTACAGTTTTTCAAAAAATTAAATCACGACATGGGAATAACAATCGTAATGATTACCCATGAATTTGATATTGCAAAATATTCAAACCGCCTGATTCATATTTACGACGGGCGGGTCACATACGATGGAAAAATACCCAGTAAAGAATCTGATTTAATGCCAAAACATAAAAAGGAATCAAAATGACCTTTAACGATATTATGAAAGAATCTTGGCTGTCAATCAGTGGTAATAAATTGCGTTCTTTTTTGACCGTGTTGGGTATCATTATTGGTGTTATGGCGGTTGTTATAATGGTTGCGGTTGGTGAAACCGTGCAACAATCAATCAATGACCAATTTTCGTCACTTGGGACGAATACAATTGTTATTCGTGCCGGCGCGGCGCGTGTTGCCGGTGTGCGCATGGGGAACAAGCAAACATTAACCACCGATGACGCAGAATTTTTGTCAAAATTGCCTGATGTTGCCGCCGTGACACCGATGCAAACATCCGGTGCCCAGGTTGTATATGGAAATAAAAATTGGTCTACATCAATGATTGGTGTGTATCCTGATTATCAAACTGTTCAAAATGTAGAGGTTGAACACGGCACATTTTTTGATATGGATGCGGTCAGAAACGCGGCAACATACGCGGTAATTGGGCCGGAAACGGCATCTGAATTGGGCATGGGGTCAAATCCGGTTGGTGAAATAATCAGAATACAAAACACACCATTTGTTGTTGTTGGTATCACAAAGGCCAAGGGCGATTCCGTCATGGGCAGTGCCGACGATTTGGTTTTGATTCCTATTACAACATTAAAAAAGCGTCTGTCCGGCAGTCGTTTTCCCAACGCGGTTCAATCAATCGTTTTGAAATTATATCAAGACGCCGATAACAATATTGCAACCGAACAAATAACCGCCCTGCTCCGTTCGCGCCACCGGTTAAAAGATTCCGATGAAGACGATTTTCAAATTACAGATATGAAACAGGTTATGGAAACAATGACAACAGTCACGGGTTATATCAAACTGTTGTTGGTTGCCATTGCCGCGGTATCATTGTTGGTTGGTTCAATCGGTATTATGAATATGATGTTGGTATCCGTTGCCGAAAGAACACGCGAAATCGGCGTGCGCAAGGCCATTGGTGCGCGCGAAAAAAATATCATTATTCAATTTCTGTCGGAATCTGTTTTAATTTCGTTTATTGGTTCTATGACTGGGTTGTTATTGGGTGAATTATTGGCCCAAGGTGTCGGTCGTTTTGCATTGGGGTATAATGTTCCATTAAGTATTTGGCCGGTTGTTTTGTCGGTGACGGTTGCCGTTGTTGTTGGATTGGCATCTGGTGTTTTCCCGGCCATCAAGGCGGCGAAATTAAATCCGATTGACAGTTTGCGTTATGAATAAGAAAAACGCGCCACGGTGGCAAAATATTGCGAATATAATGGGTGTATAAAATGACATATTTATTATTTGTTTTAGGATTAGCGTTATTGGTCGGTGGTGGCGAGGTTTTGGTCCATTCTGGCGTAAAATTGGCAAAAAAATTGCACTTGTCACCATTGATAATCGGTATTGTTTTAATGGGGTGTGGCACATCTTTGCCAGAATTGTCTGCATCATTAACGGCATTGACGGCGAAACCACCGGTGCCCGGCATTGCATTTGGTAACATAATTGGGTCAAACATTTCAAATATTTTATTTATATTGGGTCTATCGGCATTGTTGTCGCCTGTGCGCATTGAACGCGCTGGTTTTCGTCGTGATGGATTGTTTTTAATAATGTCCGTATTTTTATTTGGGTTGGTAATGTGGTTTGGACACCTGGATTCGATAATTGGAATATTTTTTATTTTGTTGATACTGGGGTATTTTACGATTTGTTATGACAAAGAACCAGAACCACACGATTTACAATTATCCAGAAAAAAAGAATTATCTGTTTTAACATGTTTTGCATTATCGATTTTTGGAATTGTCGCCATTGTATACGGTGCCGATTTATTGGTTGCGTCTGCATCTAAATTGGCGCGCATTTGGGGGGTCCAAGAATCTGTGCTGGGGTTAACTTTGATTGCGTTTGGGACATCATTGCCTGAATTGACGGTATCAATCGTTGCGGCGATACATAAACACAGTGCGGTTGCATACGGTAATGTCATCGGCAGTAATATTGCGAATATATTCCTGATAATTGGTGTAATGGGGGTTGTGCACGACACAGCCATCCCACAAATATGGCAAAGTTTTTGGATTATGGCAACCACCACATTGTTATTATTACTGTGCGGAATGTGCGGAAAAATCCCACGCTGGATGGGTGTGTTATTTTTGGCAGCATACGCCACATACATATGTTTTTTGTTCAAATAAATCCTGGTATTTTGGTGAATTTCTTATAATCTTGTGCATTTTTTCACGCATTTCATCCAATACAGGTGTATCGCAATTCATTTTGCGCGCACGCACAATAAGTGTTTCGTATGCATAAATACCTTCGATTGTTCCAACCAATTCTTCGTTGTGTGCAATCGCAACCCCGCCAGAATAATTGCGACTGGTTGGTGATGTTGCCGACAGGAATAAATCCCCTAACCCGCACAGCCCGATAAATGTTTCCAATTTTGCCCCCATGGCAAGTCCAAGTTTGATAATTTCTTTACAACAAATTGTAAAAATCATAGCGCGTTCATTTTCGTATGGTACTGTTTCGTGTATATACCCAGAAATCAATGCCATAACATTTTTACCAACACCAGCAATCTGGGTTCCAATAACATCATTGGTGACATCTAAATGTGCAAGATTTAATACTTGCAATCCTGCCTCCATAATACATGGTGTTGTGCCGGCCAATGTTGAACCCGTTGGAATGCCCAATGCCACTTCGCGTGCAAATTGCGGGCCTGATAAAACACCAAAATCCGTGCAGTTTGGCAATTCGCTTTGTAAAATTTCGGTCATAAATTCATGTGTTCTGCAATCTGCGCCTTTGGTACAAATTATAACAGGTTGTTTGTTATAATATTTTGCAAATTTTTGTATTGTTTCACGAAAAAAAACTGCGGGTGTCACATTTAACCACACATCAGCATTTTTTAAATCTTCTGGATTTGTAACAGTGGTCAAATTTTTGGGTGTATCAACATCTTCAAAATGTTTATATTCGCCGTCAAACGACCATAAAATAACATTTGCCCCTCCCCGTGCGATATTTACCGCCAGTGCTGTTCCCCATGCACCTGCACCGATAATACCAACAGTTTTGTACAACATTTACTTAACCTTTTTTAATTTCTTTTCCAACATTGGTTTTACAACCAATCCATCATCAGACAATTCAATCGCGCGATTATACGCATCACGGGCCAATTTATCATCGCCATTTTCGACATACATATCGCCCAAATGTTCAAATAATGCCGAACAAGAGTTAGAAATTTCACCCACGCGTTCCATTACATCCAACGCGGCGGCCAACCCTTCGCGGGCGCGAATAACATAACCCAATGTATCCCACGAACACATATCGCCGGGCGCAAATTGCACCAATGCCAAACCGTATGCGTATGCCCGGTCTAAATTATCATTTTGTGCCGCCCAAATACGCGCCTGGATACTGAAAATATCTGGGTCGGGTTTTTCCAATAATATGGTTGCAGAATCGACATCATGTTGTGATGCAGGGATGTCTTGGAATATAAAATTCACCTCGGCCCGCATTTTATACAAATATGCGCGCGCACCGGTTGAAATATCCGGGTTTTTCAATGTATCATCAATCGTGCGCAGTGCCGCGTTTTTGTTTCCGCGTTGTGTTTCCCACCCAACCAGTAAATTTACCGCCGGCATAAACAGTGGTTGTGCACGTATGGCGTGTCGCACATCAGATTCATTATGATTTAATTCCGCCAATCGCAATTTTACAAACGGGTAATATGGGCTGTCTTCATTGATTTCAGAAAAATATTTATCATAATTGCCCATATTTGCCATCATATACAACCCCGAATGATAATTTATTGCATCGCGTTGAATCGGGTTGTTGTCGGCGACATTTCCTGCAAATCGCAACAAAATCAGCGCCAAATCAGAATTTGCCAAAGATTGTGTGTGTGCAACCGTTTGAACCAGGTTAAATGCCAACTGGTTTTTATACCCCGAAAACACAGACCAATCGGGAATATTGTTATACCCAATCATAAACATACTGCCAGGTTTGGTTGTGAATTTTGTTCGCAACATATTGGCCTGGGCATCCATTTTGTGATGTTTATAAAAAGACATTAAATACAGATAATCGTTTATATTCAAAAATTCCGGTTTTACATCGGCAAACGCAGCGGCGGCCTTTTCTGCCCTGCCCTGTTCGGCATAAATTTGCCCACGCAGGAACGATTGCCACGATGGATTTGTTCCCAAAGAATCGATAAATTTGAAACTTTTTGTGATGTAATTATTTGCGACCCCGCCCCAAATACGAAACGGCGCCATCAACCGCATGGTGTCATTTTTATGCCGTGCATAAACATCGGCCCATTTGCCGTTTTGCACCAAGTTTGCATCAACAATAATCCGCGACGCGATGGTTTTTTGTTTTTTTAAATCCGAAATATCGTCCGGTATTTTCCCGTTTAAAAAATCGGTTAAAACACGTATTTCTGTGACCGATTTATATTCTTGGGATGGTGAATCAATTTGGTCTAAAAATTCTTCGGCACGGTCAAAATTATTGGTGTATAACGCGTGTTGTGCCGCCAAGAAAGCACCATAATTTGTTGTTGGTATTTTTCCGACCGTTTGAACGGTATGGTTCGTTGTGCACATTAAATGAATCGCCACCAAACCGGCGACCAATCCACCCGACACAAATAAAAATGTTTTTATTGGTTTCATGATTTTTATATGATAGAATAATTTTTATGGAAAACAAAGATAAATTTGAAACATATAAAAATTTATTGCGCGATTGGTCAAAACGCATGAATTTGGTCGCCCCCAGTACTTTGGACGATATTGATAATCGCCATTTTGCTGATTCGGCACAGTTGGCGTCGTATTTGCCGGTTGATGCCGCGGTGGTTGATTTGGGGTCCGGGGCGGGGTTTCCGGGTGTTGTGTTGGCAATATTGGGCTGGCGTGTCACATGTATAGAATCAATTGGCAAAAAGGTGGATTTTTTGACCGCTGTCCGTGAAGAGTTGCATTTGGATAATTTAACAATATATCATGGCCGTGTGGAAAATTATATTGCATCAATGGGGCGGGGTGGCAAGATTGTTTTTACCGCGCGTGCATTTGCGCCACTGGTTCGAATTTTGGATTATATGCGTGGTAAAAAATACGAATTGTTTTTGTTAAAGGGCTCGCATATCAAGGAAGAAATAAACGCGGCTAAACGAAAATATAACTTTGATTTTAAATTATATCCATCAAAAACAGGTGATGGTTTTATAATAAATGTTAAAAATTACCGGCCAATTTGATGTTTTTTATCAAAAAAGCCGGTAATTTTTTTATAAAAACACAAAAAATGCACTACAATCAAATTGTTGTAAATAATTTCATATGAAATTCCCGGCAAAAACAATAAAAATGTTCAAAAAGACCGGCTTTGCCGGTCTTTTTGATAAAAAATAATAAAAAAGCCGGGCAGTGTGGTTTTTGTAAAATGTGGTTGTTTCATATGAAATTAAAAATAACATATTGAAAATACGGATTGTTTGTGTTTGATTGTTATATTGCTTGACCGAATCGGAAAAATTGCCAATCATCAAAATCGATAAAAGGAAGTGAATTTTATGGCTAAAATAATCGCGTTTGCAAATCAAAAGGGTGGGGTGGGTAAAACCACAACGGCGATAAATATTGGGGCGTCTTTGGCGGCGATTAATAAAAAAGTATTACTGGTTGATTTGGATCAACAGGGTAATGCCGGGACCGGTTTGGGCTTTATTCGTGCCCAGCATCCACAAAGTGTTTATGGCGTTATTATGGGGACGGCGGGGATTGCCGATAATATTTTAACAACCGCGGTGCCAAATTTACATTTGTTGCCGTCGGGTATTGAACTTGCCGGGGCCGAGGTTGATTTATTGGATGTTGAAAATCGCGAGTATCGTTTGCGTGACGCATTGATGCCTGTGATGGATTATTATGATTTTATTTTGTTGGATTGTCCGCCGGCATTGGGACATTTGACATTAAATGCATTAAATGCCGCCGACAGTGTTATAATCCCGTTACAATGCGAATTTTTCGCACTGGAGGGGATTCGTCAATTGGTTAGTACTATCAATATTGTGCAACAAAAATGGAATCCAAAATTGCATATTTTGGGCGTGTTGTTGACGATGTATGATAAACGGTATTCTATGACGCGCGATGTCGAAAACGATGTTCGTAAAACATTTGGCGATACTGTATTCAAAACGGTGATTCCGCGTAATGTTCGTGTGGCCGAGGCACCTAGTCACGGAAAACCGGCATTGTTTTACGATTTTAATTCAACGGGTGCGCAAAGTTATTTGCGTGTTGCAACCGAAATTGTTAATAAGTTAGAGCAGGGGGAATAATATCATGGCATCAAAATTTGGTTTGGGACGTGGTCTGGCCGATATCCAGGCGGGTATGGGCGCAATCCCGGATATATCAATATTAACTGGCGGCGAACGGGTGGTGATAAAACAAATACCACTGGCGCAAATTGGTGCCAACCCAGACCAACCGCGTAAAACCTTCAAAGACGCCGAATTGAACGATTTGGCGGCATCTATCCGTGAAAAGGGTGTTTTGCAACCAATTTTATTGCGTGCGGTAATGGGGCGGCCATATAATTATGAAATTGTGGCGGGTGAACGTCGTTTTCGCGCATCTAAATTGGCGGGATTGACGGAAATTCCGGCGGTGGTAAAAAAACTAGATGATAATAATGCGATGGAAATCGCTTTGATTGAAAATGTGCAACGCGAAAATTTGGACCCAATAGAAGAGGCCGCCGCATACAAAAATCTGATTGATAAATGTGGATATGATATGGCGGATGTGTCGCGTTTAATTGGTAAATCGGACAGTTATATTCGTAATGCCATGCGGTTGATTGATTTGCCGGATTCTGTGCGCAAAATGGTGTCGAACGGCGAAATATCTGCATCGCACGCACGCACAATCGCGGTTGCCGAAAATCCAGAAAAATTGGCACAAGAAATTGTCAAAAATAAAATATCGGTCGCCGATATCGCAAAACGTGTGAAAAATGTAAAAAGGGCCGGTAAAAGCCGGGGATTTTCATCAAAAACAATCAATGCCGATACGGTAAAAAAGATTGAATCTGATATTCAAAAGTCATTAAAAGTCCCGGCAAAATTGGTTGAACGCCGTGGCGGGGCAGGGCAAATTGTTTTGAAATTTGCAACGCGCATGGAAATGCAAGAATTGATTGATAAATTAACCAAATAAAATTGTTGTTATTTAATTTTGCCGGCCTTTGCCGGCTTTTTTTTATATTTTTTATAAAAATTACCGGCAAAAACGAAATCAAAAAAGCCGGAAAAAAATAAAATTACCGGCAAAAACATGATAAAAAACACCGGCAATCGCCGGTGTTTTTTTTGAATTTCAACAAACCATTATTTAACAGTTGTTGTTGTATTACGATTCCATTTCCATACGGATTCGCCGGTTCCTTTGACCAAAGGACGTTCTTTACCATAAGAAATTGTAGAAATACGTTTTGCATCGATACCGTCATTTACCAACACGGATTTTGCCGCGTTTGCACGACGTGCACCCAATGCCAAGTTGTATTCTGTGGAACCACGTTCGTCGCAGTTACCCGCAATTTGGATTTTTACATCTTCGTGATTTTTCATATACAAAGATTGACCCAACAAATTATCGCGGGCTTCGTCAGAAATTTCCGAAGAATTAAATGCGAAGAACGCACGTTGATTATTCAAGTCAGCTGGTTCAACGATATCAGAAGCGCAACATGCGGCCAACATACCGGCAGCCCCCGCCAACAAAACAAAGTTTTTTACTTTCATGAAAATACTCCCTTGAGTTTTTGTTACTCGTGGTCTATTTTATACTAAAACAAGTCCAAAAGCAAGGGGAAACATAAAAAAAATGAACGACTATTGTGTCCAAGATTTAATTTTGGCGGGTGTTAAATGGGAAATTGCGGATGTTCCATGTGCCCTGCGTGCCAAATGGAACGCGGCATCCGCGCCAATCGCCACGCAACCACAATCGGATACAAATTCGTCACATGCGTCCACGCGTGCGGCGGTTGTCCCGCCGATTGCGCCATCGTGCACCGTGACCCAGGATGCCGCAGATTCTATGGCGCGCCGCCCGGTGGATGTTGACGGCCTGGTGCGTATGATTGCGGAATTAAATCATCCATTACGTGCGGTGGCCACAGGGACAGTTTTCCCAAATATTGCAAAAAATCCGAACGGGTTGGTAATTGTGACCGATGTTCCGGGCGCCGAAGATGACGCGACGGGTAAAATTTTATCGGGGCCGTCTGGTGAATTAATGGATAAAATGTTGGCGGCAATCGGTATGTCGCGCGACAATGTATCGATTATTCCGATTGTGTTTTGGCGAACCCCGGGCGGTCGCACACCAACAAACGAAGAATTGTCTTTGGCGCGTCCGTTTGTTATGCGTTTGATTGAATTTTTATCACCGCGTGCCATATTGACATTGGGTGCAACCCCGGCATCAGAAATGGCGGGTATCAAATTATCGACGGCACATGGTCGGTTATGTAATACATCGGATGGTGTTCCCGTGATGCCGATTTATCATCCAAATTACTTGCTGTTAAAACCATCGGCGAAACGCGATGTTTGGACGGCGTTGCAAGAATTGCAAAATTTGTTGAAAAACCAATAATTTTATTGAATAATTTGGCTCAGGTAATACAAAGGAGCCCAAAATTAAACCAAATATGAATAACCGTGATACACGGCGCGATAACGGTCCGCGCATAAATAATCGTATTTTTGCAAAATCTGTCCAGGTAATAACCGCGGATGGTCAAAACATGGGTGTTATGCCGACATCGGCTGCACTGGAATTGGCGGAAAACGCGGGATTGGACTTGGTTGAAATCAATGCCAATGCCGACACACCAATCGTAAAAATCATGGATTACGGCAAATACAAATATGAACAGAAAAAACGCGCGTCCGAGGCGAAAAAAAATCAAAAAACGATTGAAATGCGTGATGTGTGGGTCAAACCATTTATCGAAGAAAACGATCTGCAAATCAAAATGAAAAAGGTTTTTGAATTTTTGGGTAACGGGGACAAGGTTAAAATTTCTGTCATGACCAAGGGACGCAAACGCGTCCTGGCCCAGGGTCGCGACGCGGTTCCTGAATTATTTGCACACATTTTGGAAATAATCGGCGACGCCGGCACATTGGAATCAAAATCCAAACCGGACGAACGAACAAAATCAATCATCGTTGCACCGGTCAAATCGAAATAAAGAAAACGCCCAAACGGGCGTTTTTTTAGACGGATAGACGAATTGATATAGATTACGGGAAATCTATATCAATCAAATGGATTTTCCGCCTTTTCGTATTCAATAACAATCGGTAAGTGTTCCCAGTGTAATGCGGTCGCAATTCCGCGCCGCAAATAACGGGTATAAGATTCCGGTATATCGGATGCGCCACCGACATTTATGCGCACGCGCATCGGGTATTTACCAACCTGGCGTGCAAATTTTATTTTCATCGCGCGTTTTAATCGCGACATTGGTGGTTGGCGTGCCTCTACCAATTTTTCAACAATCCGATTTAATAAACTGGTTGGGACCGGGGCCGCCGCAATGTCGTATTGTTCGTAAATTCGTTTGAACATGTTTTGAACACCCGTGCCGCGTTCCGCAGACATAGCCAAAATCATCGGTTTTATAATTTGATGAAAAGAATTTGAAAACTGATGTTTTAATTTCAATAATTTTTCATCCCGAATCTCTGGTTCAATCAAATCCCATTTATTCAATGCAACACACAAAATTTTTCCCGCATCATACACGCGCGCCGCGATACCCAACGCCTGGTTTTCAATGTTTTTTGTTGCATCAACAACCAATATCACAACATCCGATTTTTCAATCGCATCCAACGCCTTTAATGCAGACAATGTTTCAACATCATCGGTCACGCCCGCCTTGCGCCGCAAACCGGCGGTATCCATCAACACAATATCGCGACCATAAAAATGCGTTGGTATTTTAACCGTATCGCGCGTAATGCCGGGCGCATCCATTACAATTTGCCGCCGTTCCCCCAACACGCGATTTACAAATGTAGATTTTCCAACATTTGGTTGACCCAAAACCGCAATTTTAATGCGTGGGTCAGATTCGGTTTCATTGGGTTCGATATTGATATTTTTGTCCGCGGCAATTTTATCCAAGAATTCATAAATATCATCAATTCCGCGTTTGTGTTCTGCGGAAATCATGTGTGGCGCGCCACATCCCAATTTATAAAATTCGTTCACATCGCCCAATCTTTTTGCAGATTCAGATTTGTTCACCAACAACAATATTGGCGATTTGGTTTTACGATGAATTAATTTTGCCCAACTAATATCCGCGGCGGTCAAACCAACGCGTCCATCAACCACGAACAAAATCGCGTCCGCCGTTGCGATTGCGTTCAACGCCATGTTTGTCGAATCCAACGCAATTCCGTTGTTTGCATTTTCCAACCCGGCGGTATCGAATAATTCATATGGGCGGTCATAAAAACGTCCGCCAACAACATCACGCGTGACACCGGGACGGTCATGCACAATTGCATCGCGCGACCCCGTCAGTGCGTTAAACAATGTTGATTTGCCCGTGTTTGGGCGACCTGCGATTATAACTTTCATCATTTTTTTTCCGTTGATTTTTTATAATTATAAAGCAAAAATATAAATAAGCAAATCCCAGGGGAGGTAAATATGCATTATAAAACAAAAAAGTTTTTCACAAATATTCGTGACGCGGTATTAAACCCCAAAAGTTTTTTCAAAAAAATCGTGGCTGATGGTGACTTGGAAGAATCCATGTTGCGTGCGTTTATTTATGGTTTGATTGGTGGTGTGTTGGTATTGGCGTTTCGTTTAATTGGCGGCGCAACAATTACCATTGGTTCTGTATTTACCGCATTGATAATTGTGCCGGTATTGGCGGTGGCGTTGCTGTTTGTGATGGGTGGATTGTTGATGTTGATATCTGAAATCACGGGCGGTGAACGCGATTGGGAAATTGCGATTAAGGGTTTGGCATCTGTATTTTTTATGTATCCGGTGATATTATTGTTGAATTCGTGCGCGTTTAATTGTTGGTCAATGTGGGTGATTAGTATATTTGTTGATGCGTGGGTGTTGTATATGCTGTATTGCATATCGGTTTATTGCATGCATGGAAATCGGACAAATGTTGTGATTATAATTGGAATTTTGGCGATATTTATCATGACTGTTTACATCAGTGATTATCGGTTGGGTTGGTTTATGTTGAAAAATGCCGGCGCAACACTTGCATGCTTGCTGTAAAAAAACACCGCCCAGATGGGCGGTTTTTATTTATGTGTTTTGACGGCGGTCAATGCCAAACCACGATGCAGCAACGCACACAATAAATCCGGCGGAATCGGCAATCGCCCAATTTCATACAAGTACAAATCGTGCGACGATATTTTCAAAATTTCCGCCACGGTTGCTTTATTCATATGCAATGATTTGCGTGCCCGACGCAACTGTTGCCCATATGCACGCGCATCAATTAAAACAATAGACATATTCTCTCCTCCATTTTTTTTGCAACAAAAATACCGCGAGAAAAGCGCGGTTGGAGGCAAGAAAACTACAAAGATATAAAGTAGTGTCGCTTATTCAATATATTCGCAACCCTCCAACCACATGGTGGCGGAGTTATATCTTTAAGGGTTTTCTTGACCCACACTGGCAACACACCAATGCACAGCGATTTTATTAAAAAAACATCCAGAATTCAATAAAAATTTGCAAATGGGGATTTTTGCATTTATAATAATCCCATCGCGGAGGGTAATTATTCATTTTTGCACTTTTTACCAATTCCACAAAAGCATACCGCCAGAGTGTAAAAACGAATGATTTTTCTCCGCAAAATCTAAAAAAAACTAAAAAATGGAGAAAAATATGTTATTTGGTTTATTTGATAAAAATGACAAAGAAAATGTGGCGGCACATCCGTTAAATCACCCGGTGGCTGTTGAAATTAAATATGGTGATGAAACATTGCGCCTGGAAACGGGTCGTATGGCGAAACAGGCCAACGGTGCGGTTTTGGCAACAATGGGTGGAACAATGGTTTTGGCAACTGTATGCGCGGAAAAAACCGCGGTCGAAGGCCAAGATTTCTTTCCACTGACCGTTGATTATCAAGAAAAATTCGCATCCAGTGGTCGTATCCCGGGTTCGCGTGACCGTCGCGAGGGCAAACCATCAACCGCCGAAACATTGACGGCGCGTTTGATTGACCGCCCAATTCGTCCACTGTTCCCGGATACATTTAAAAACAAGGTGCAAATTATTGCCCAGGTTTTTTCATATGACCGTAAAAACCAACCTGATATTTTGGCGATGATTGCGTCATCTGCGGCATTGGCATTGTCGGGTGTTCCGTTTGCGGGCCCCATTGGTGCCGCGCGCGTTGGATATATCGACGGTAAATATGTTTTGAATCCATCGCGTCGTGATGTTGATATGCGTTCTGAAATGGATTTGGTTGTGGCCGCCACACATGATGGTGTGTTGATGGTTGAATCTGAAATCGGCGAATTGGACGAAGAAACAACATTGGGTGCGGTTAAATTTGGTTTTGATGCACAACAATCTGTTATTGATGCAATCAACGAATTGGCGGCCCAGGCGGGTAAAGAACGTTGGGAAACACCAACACACACCGATGAATACATCGCAATGGAAAAAGATTTCGCCAGTTTTGAAAAACAAATCAGTGACGCTTTGTTGATTAAAGAAAAACTGAAACGGTTGGAAACATTGGCGGAAATCCACAGTGCGGCGAAATCACGCATTCCGGAATTGTTCAATGACACAACAACCGCAACATCAACATTGGAATCATGGGCGGACGAAATTATTGAATCTTTGACGGCGCGTATTATGCGTGGCAACATTTTGGCGGGCAAACCGCGTATCGATGGCCGCGACACAAAAACCGTGCGTCCGATTGAAATCGAATTGGGTGTATTGCCACGCGCACACGGGTCTGCGTTATTCACACGTGGCGAAACCCAGGCATTGGTGTCATTGACATTGGGTGGCGGCAAAGACGCATTACCGGTTGAATCGTTGGATGGTGCCGATGAACGCGATTTTATTTTGAATTATAATTTCCCGGGATATTCCGTGGGCGAGGCCAAGGGTCTGAAATCCCCGGGTCGTCGCGAATTGGGACATGGTAATTTGGCATGGCGTGCATTGCATCCAATGATGCCATCTCGCGAAAAGTTCGATTATGTTGTGCGTGTATGTTCTGACATTTTGGAATCAAATGGTTCGTCATCTATGGCGACAACATGCGGTGCAACATTGGCAATGATGGACGGCGGTGTGCCATTAACACGTCCGGTTGCCGGTATCGCCATGGGCTTAATCAAAGAAGGTGACGATTACGCCATTTTGACCGATATTTTGGGTGACGAAGACCACTTGGGCGATATGGATTTCAAGGTCACCGGAACCAAGGATGGTATTACCGCATTGCAAATGGATATCAAAATTACATCTATTACTTTTGATATTATGAAACATGCATTGGCCCAGGCACGCGACGGTCGTATGCACATTTTGGGTAAAATCGAAAATGCGATTGCGGCACCGCGTGAAAAAGTGTCTGAATTCGCACCCCAGGTTTACACAATGCAAATCAATCCTGAAAAAATCCGCGATGTTATCGGCAAAGGTGGTGTCGTTATCCAGGCATTGGTGCGTGATACAAACACAACCATTGATTTGGACGATGATGGAACGGTCAAAATATTGGCCACAACATCCGAAGATGCCGACGCCGCAATGGCTCGCATCAAGGAAATTGTTGCCGAACCAGAGGTTGGCAAGATTTATCGTGGTGTCGTCAGTGGTATTAAAAACTTTGGTATTTTTGTGAAATTCATGGGTAATTATGAATCCATGGTGCATATTTCCGACATTACCGGAAAACATCTGAAGAGTATCGAAGATGCCAAATTGAAAGAAGGCGATAGCGTCTGGGTCCGGTTTGATGGCGCGGACGAACGCGGCAAAACTCACCTGAGTATGAAGGGCATTGACCAAGAAACAGGTGAAGAAATCAAAAAGCCGGCAAAATAAAGAAAACCCAAGCCCACCCCGGTGGGCTTGTTTTTTGGAGTTTTATATGAAAAAACATATATAAAAAAACAAAGGACAAAATAATGGATTTAGATGCAATGATGGCCCAGGCACGCGAACTGCAATCCCGCGTCGCCGCCGCCCAGGATAATTTGGGCAAAATAAATGTCAAAGGTATCGCCGGAAATGGTGCGGTTATTGTCGATATGACGGCGAAATATGATGTGGTGGATGTTATTATATCGGATGCGGCGATGAAAAATGGGGCTGAAAACCTGTCAAAAATCGTCCGTGACGCGTTTATTGATGCCAAGGCCAAGGCAGATGCCATAATTGATAAAACGATGTCTGATGCGACAAATGGCGTCGATTTGCCGTTTTAAAAAAACACCGCCCATTTGGGCGGTTTTATAATCGCGACAAAGCGTCAGCGAAAATTTATTACCATGTTGGTGCGTGTGTACCTTCTTTGACAATCGGCTGTTCGTCTTCCCATACAGATAAACCTGTTTTTAAATCGGTCAATGTCAGTTGCAGGTAATATTCTACGCGTGTATCAACCGATGAAAACCATCCGGATTCCAATTTCAAATTGCGTTGCAACATTTTTCCCGACAGCGACATGTTTGGCGCAATCAATGTACCTTTTGATGCAAATGTTGCCGCATCGTATTCGTCGTTGCCACGCAAATTGCGCATTTTGTTTGATGTGGTGTCTTCGCCGGTAAAGTTTGTTGCAATTTGTGCACGCCCCGATTTCAAAATTGTTGTGCGGATTTTTTTGATTAAGATATCCGTGTCAAACCGTTGCATGGTGTCGTTTTTAATGTTTGCCACCGCAATCACAGGTTTTTTTACCCCGGTCAACGCATTACTTTTCAACATAGAATCGGTCATATTTGCCGCGGTTTTTTCCCAATCGCGATATTCTAATTCCATAACATCTTGCATGGTTGCAACATCGCGGGCATCGTCCAAATCAACAACGCGTGTCCCACCGCACCCGGCCAATACCGCACACAGTGCAATCGGTAATAATTTTTTCATGTTTTCTCCTTTTTTTGTTTGTTAAATTTTGAATATATGTACGACCGGGTCGCCGCCAGTCAATCGCACATATATTAAATAATTCCCAGATTTCGGTAATTCTGTATTTAACATATCACCAAAACTACCGGTAATCAAGTCGCCTGTATTCATGCGTAAAACACTGATGGTTTCGGGTAATGTTGCCCATGAACGAACCTCGGCATCGGTTGTGGCGATTGAAAATATTGTTGATGTCAACCCGATTAAACCGGAATATTTGCTGTTTGAATTATACGCGGCGGCCTGGGCCACTGTGCGGGCAGACGCCGCCCCCCACGCGCGCAATGCATCATTTATATTGTATTCGTTAAATTCGGTCATAAACATTGCATTCACATCCGCCAACGGTTTTGCACCATTGATTGAAATATTACTGCGCCCAAATTCCGGTACCGCAATCGCGATTGATGACCAAATAATCCCGCCACCCGTTATCACCGGCAAAGAAATTGTTTGTTCACGCAACCGTGGTGCAAACCCGGATTCAATAAATATCCATGTTGTGTTTTTGGGACGCGTGTTTGATTGTGCCAAATTTAAATCTGTGGCGATATATGAATTATTATTTGTCATGCCAACGGCGCGTTTCAAATAAGTTTCGGCGTCATTAAAATCACCCGCGTTCAAAAACCAAATGCCCGACAAATACATCAACGCCGGATTCATAATATCGCTATATGCGCCCCATGTTGATTTCGCCCGGTCCAATTCAGACATCAATTCAGAATTATTTTCATCCGCACTGTGCGACGAATTCTTTTGCACTAAATCGGCATATTCGCGTGACATTTTTTGTTGCCGCGCATAAGATTGATTGATAATCACCCGCACATCATCGCGCCGGTTTTCACCGATTGCATCCCAAATTTGATAATACGACACAAACAAAGAATCCATCATATATGGCCGATATTCTGATGCCATACGACCGGCAACGATATTTGTTGCCTCACGCATAAAACTGCCTGATGTGGTGTCGATATTTCGTTTGTTAAATTCTTCAAATGTTTTATCACTGGACGCATAATTACCATCCAAAAATTGCGCATATCCTGTTATCAATAATTCCAAACTATTTTGTTCGGTGATATCATGCGACGATGAAAATTGTATTGCTGATTCTGTGAAATTATTATTTGCCACGGCCGACCGCACATTATCCAACCGTGTGGTCATAACACCCGCACATCCAGACAGCGTAAACACAAACAAAAAAACAAATGCAAATTTTTTCATTAAAATTTATTCAGATAAAACTTTGATAGTTTTGGTTGTTGGGTCCAAAAACCGAATTTGCCCGGTATATCCCATCGCACGACAATGGCTTGGGACCAAAAATTCCGGCATCGGCGCAGATTCGCCCATTTCAACCTTGGCCAATAATTTCTTTTCAATATCAGATTTGCCTAAAAAGTATCTTTCTTGGGTTGCTTCAATAGGTCTGTGATACCAACCTTGGTATATAACGATTTGTTTGCCTTCGCCCAATGTCATAATATCCATTTCCGAATACAACGGTTTTGGTGCCTTGGTTTCTTCGGTTTCTTCGCCGGTATCTTTATTTTTCTTTTTTTCTTTTTTGATTTCATTACCAATCATTTCGGAAAAACGTTTGGCGGTTTCTGGGTCATTTTGACGCATAACAATTTTCGCCGCCGTTGTTGAAATAATTGTGGCGGCGGCATCCGCACCGTATTTTTCCTGAATTTGGTGTAAATCTTGACCGATAATTAAATAAGAAATCTTTTGTCCGCGTCCCAAATCAGGTCCTTGGATAACGGCGTCCAATTTTTGCATTTTTGGCATTTCATCCAATACAAACAATACCGGATATGGCCCCAGTTTTTTACCATTTGATGTGATACCATCAGGGGTGTTCACCAATAAATAATTCGACATCAATTCGATAAATATTCCGGTGATTGGATTTAATGCCTGGGCATCAACCATATTGATTGATAAATAAACCGTGACCGGTTTGATTTTTCCGTCCCTTGGATCACGCAGTCCGCGCAAATCTTCGAAATGGAAATCAGAATGTGATGTCCGGTTTCGCACCGCTGCATTACGGAAAACACCCAATCCCGCCATAATTGTGGACAATATTGACCCGCGTTCTTTGTCCGGTGTGTTTGCCAGTTGTGTTAATTCTAAAACCGCACGGTGTGAATATGCGAATTCTACGGCCTCGTTCACGGCGGCCTCTAACACATCCTTCATTGGGTCGGCCAATGCAACCATTTGGTCGCCTTGTTTGCGGCGTTCTTCCATTTCGGCGGCGTTTGCCAGTTGTGCCGCATTTAACCAATCCAAAATCATGGATAACGATGCCTCGTGCCCGACCCATGCATCAGGAATATTTTTCCATGTTCCAACATGAACATAATTCATGGAATTTAATTCACCGCGTTGCAATAACCCCATCGCCGCATATGCGTTTGGATTACTGGACATATTCAGGTAATATTCCAACAACACATTGGAATCTTCCTGGTTAAATTCACCCGATTGCAGACGCGAATAAAAATAATCATCGGCCTTGGCGCGTTCAACCTTGGAAATAATATATTGAATAAATCCGGACAATCCCGCGCGCCCAGAAATCGACCAATGCGGGTCCGCCGATGTGCCTGTGGCATCCGGGACCAAAACCTTGCAAATCGTATCAACATACAAATCGCGTTGTTCGGTTTCGAACGGCACATGTTCCGGTGACAATGGGTTCCATGACGGGTAAAATATACCGCGTTCCGGGTCATCTTGACCCGCCCAATTCATAATAAACACCGGCCCAATCGTCGCACGATATGCAGATGTTTTTTGCTTTAATTCAGGTTTTGGGTCATTGATAATCATTGAAACATTATCGCAATCAACGATTGTTGGAATAACAACGCCGGCGGTTTTACCGGCCCCCGGGGGCGCAACACACAATACAGACAATGTTTCATCCAACATCAATGGTTTTGTTTTTTTGCCATCCTTGAAATAGCCCAACACCATCATAAATCCGTTGAACAAACCATCTTTATTTTTGAAATTTTGTTTCATTTTGCGAATATCGTCGGCGTTTGCCTTGCGCGAAGATTTTGAATCATAAATATCAGACCCATACGGATTAAATTCCTTGGTCAATGTATCATCGGACACAAAATAAAATGCAATAAATGGCAACAGTGGTATAATCGCCGCAAAATCAGGTCGAATAATTGCCCGCGCAAACCAAGACGGCACGCCCGCAATAACCGACATACCCCCGGTATGCAATGCATCACGCAAAAACAATCCCGACCAATGTGCGGTTGCCGGCGACCAACCATATCGAAACATGTGTTCCAACACAAATGCCAACGCGAATGCTATGGCACAAATAATCCACATCGCCGCATTCCAACGGAAAATCCAAAACATTTGCGCCATCGGACCGGCTTCGTGTTCTTTATACGCCGTCGATTTGAAAATGTTCAGTCCCTTGGACGACCCGCCCGCAGATAAAATATTGAATTTCTCAGCCATGGTGTTATTATTATACCAGAAAAAACCAACAAAATAAATCAGAAATAAAAAAATCTATGAAAAACATACCGCGAATTTTTATTGGTAAAAACATTGTGTCAGGCGACAAAATTGCGATTGATAAATCTGTGTCGCATTATTTGGTACACGTTATGCGGCGCGATGATTGTTTGGTGTTTGGCGATGGGCATGAATACAAGGCAAATTTATCAAATGATGGGAATTTTTTGGTGGTTGGTAATCAAACATCACACGCCGACCCGTCAAATGATATAACATTATATTTTGCACCAATAAAAAAATTGGATGATATGTTAAACATGGCAACCCAAATGGGTGTTATGCGGTTTGTTCCGGTTATTACCGAACGCACCGTCGCGCATCACACAAATTGGGACCGTATGCAAAAAATAGTGATTGAGGCATCTGAACAATCCAATCGTAATTCTGTGCCGGAAATTGCAAAACCAATCAAATTTTCCGAATTACCATTTTCTGATTTGGTTTTTGCCGATGAACGTGCGGCGTATGGCGCGGATTTGCCACATGATTTTATGGGGGCGAAAAATATTCTTGTTGGACCCGAGGGCGGATTTTCCGATGATGAATTTAGCATGTTGGATAAAAATGGTGCGCACGGCATATCGTTGGGTAAAACGATTTTGCGTGCCGAATTGGCGGCGCCGGTGGCAATATCACGGGTGATAAAATGAAACAACGAATCGCAAAATTTATCGCATCATCCGGCATTGCATCCCGACGGGACGCCGAAAAAATAATCGCGTCTGGCGCGGTGTCTGTAAATGGTGTTGTTATCACAACGCCGGCAACAATCGTCGATAATGATGTGGATACGGTAATGGTGAACGGTAAAAAAATAGAACCACAATCAAATACAGAATTATATATTTTCAACAAACCATTAAATGTTATGACGACTGCGCGTGACCCAAATGCCCGCACAACCATTTATGATATTTTACCACCTGAATACAAACATTTGCGATATGTTGGGCGATTGGATTATAAAACAACGGGATTATTGTTGCTGACCAATGATGGCGATTTGGTGCAAAAATTATCATTGCCATCAAATAAAATTCCGCGAACATATATTGCGCGTGTTGGTGGAACAAAACACCAATTTGAAATTGCGCGCCGTGGTGCGACGGTTGACGGGATAAAGTATCGTCCAATGGAAATAGATGAAATCGGAAAAAATAAATTACGCATTACCGTGACCGAGGGTAAAAAGAATGAAATCCGTATTGTTCTGCGTGCATGTGGTGCGCCGGTTCAAAAATTGCATCGTGAATCTTTTGGAAATTTGCATATTGGAAATTTAGAATCTGGAAAAATTGAAAAAGTACATCAGAAAGATGTTGACCTGTTGTTGAAAACTCTTTAACATTGCTAGTGTAAGAGAATACAACAAGGGGGGAATCTGATGCGTAAATCATCACCAAAAACAAAACCAATCACAACGAAACCGGCGGCCACCGGGTGGTCTGCGCCAATATATGTTTATTGGTTTATAATTTTATTTTTCATTGCGGCAACATTTTATATCTTGGGACGCAGTCACGGTATGATTCATAATCCGGCGACATTGAACGAAGAAATTTTGATGCAGGCAAATGATTATTTCAATTCCGGCAAAGAAAAATTGGCATCCGGTGATATCGAGGGCGCAATCGCTGATTTAACCGCGGTTGTTGATTCCGGCGCGGTGTCAAATACGGCTTACTTGGCCCGGGGCGAGGCATATATGTTAATCGGTGATTATAAAAAGGCGATGGCTGATTTTAATTCCGCGATTGAACATGATGCGACAAATGTTTTGGCATTTTATGACAAGGCATTATTGGAAATGCGTTTGGAAGATTACGACGCGGCCATGGTTGATATCAACAATGCGCTGGTTGTGGCGGCGATGTCTGAAAATTCCCCGGTTGCATTGCGTGATTTATACGCCAAACGTGGCCAGTTGAATTTATGGTTGAAAAATTGGGATGGTGCGATTGCCGATTATACAAATTCTTTGTCGCATCCCGATGGCACGGTATCGGCGGATGTTTATGCCGAACGCGCCGAAGCATACACCGCCCGTGGCGATTATGCCGATGCAATTAATGATTATGCATCCGCGATGCAGGTTATCAAAGAACAATTAAACGGCGTGACCGATATGGAATTGGGCGAAAAGTTATCTCACGATGTGATGTTGTACACGGAAAAAAGTGCGGCATTATATTTGAAATTGGATAACAAATCTGCGGCATTGACAAATTTACAGGGCGCATTGCAAATCGCAACGGCGTTAAACGATACGGATTCTGTGGAACATTTGGAAAAATTGGTTTCTGATTTGCAAAAATCGATTGATTCCGAACGCGGTAAAACCGTCACCATGGACCAAGTTTCCATGGCAACCCCAGATGCCGCAAATTAAAATGTGGCGCAATAAATCGCGTCCCCAACACACAATAAAAACGCACCAACAAAAGTTGGTGTGTTTTTTATGCAAAAAAACACCACCCAAAAACGGGTGGTGAAAAATTATTATTTACGCAAACCTAATTTTTTAATCAGTTCTTCGTAATCTTTTTCATTGCGGCGTTTGATATATGCCAACAATTTTTTACGACGATTAACCATCAATAACAAACCGCGTTTGCTGTGTTCGTCTTTGTGATTATTTTTCATATGTTCTGTTAAATTGCGAATACGTTCGGTCAAAACCGCAACCTGGGATGCGGCACTGCCACCGTTATCGGCATCAGACACCTTGAACGCAGAAATTAATTCTGTTTTTTTTGCTTTTGTAATGGACATTACATTTTCCTTTATATTGTGCGTTTTGGACGCAGTTGTTTATTTTCTACAACACCGATTCCGATAAACGTGTCGTTGTTATACACGCGCACCAAACCGTTCGGTCTTGCGGTTTTGATAAATCCACCATGTTTATAAAAATCGGTGTCTTTATCACTCAGATTCAAAACCGGAATGTCCCCCAGTCCCAAATCCAACGGCATCAGAAATTTCCCGATGTCCGCCCCATTATTATACAGATTTTCCAAAAAATCAAGTGTGACGGCATTTTTTATATCAAACCCCGTTGTGTAAACACGACGAATCATGTCCACGGACGCAATTGCATCGCATTTTTTTGCGATATCACGCGCCAAAGAACGCACATAGGTGCCACTGCTGCATCGCACCGAAAAATCCCATGATGTGCCATTAAAACCGTTGTATTGCATATTGTAAATATGCACCGGTCGTGGTGGTAATTTAATATCCGCGCCATTGCGTGCCATTTTATATGCACGCGCACCGTCAATGTGAACCGCACTGTATTTCGGTGGTACCTGCATAATATCGCCAATCAATTCATTGACCGCCGTGCGAATTTGGTCATCCGATGGTATAATATCGTTGCGCGAAATAATATTGCCGGTCACATCCAATGTGTCTGTATCAATTCCAAACTTTAATGAAAACAGGTATTCTTTTTCGCCGCCGTTTGCGTCTGACACAAACGGAATCATTTTTGTGGCGTTCCCCAACGCGATTGGTAAAACCCCGGTTGCCATTGGGTCCAATGTTCCAATATGTCCGAATTTTTTTGTGTTAAACAAACGCGCCACGCGTGCGCCGGCGGTTCGGCTGAATACACCCGACGATTTATCCAAAATAATCCATCCAGACGACATTATTTTTCACCAAACAGCGATAATTGGGGTGGGTTATCATGTATTTGCATGTTTGTTTTACTGGTGCGTGTGGTCTTTTTTACATCAGCCGATGTCACGATTGGCGTTTTTGTCCCGTTTTCCAGTTCTGATAATACAACCTCGGCCCGCGCAACCACAGATTCCGGCATGCCCGCCATTTTTGCAACATGAATACCATATGACCGATTTGCAACACCGGGGATAATTTTATGCATAAATATAATTTCGTTATTGTATTCGCGCACATCAATGGTTAAACAAGATACATTTTGCAACGCGCCACCATTATCGCCAGTTAACGCGGTCAATTCGTGATAATGCGTCGCAAATAAAGTCCGTGGTGCCAATTCGTTCAAATATTCTAATACAGATTGTGCAATCGCCATCCCATCGTATGTTGCGGTGCCGCGCCCAATTTCATCAAAAATAATAAACGAACGATTTGTTGCACGACGCAAAATGTTGGCGGTCTCACTCATTTCCACCATAAATGTTGATTGTCCCGCCGCCAAGTTATCCGACGCACCAACGCGACTGAATAATTGGTCACAAATGCCAATCGTTGCACTTTCCGCCGGAACAAAAGAACCCAAATGCGCCAACACAACAATTATTGCATTTTGGCGCAGGTATGTTGATTTACCCGCCATATTTGGCCCGGTCAATAACGCAATTTTTTTATTTGATAAATCACAATCATTTTTAACAAAGTTATCACCCCGTAAACGTAAAACATATTCAATCACCGGATGCCGTGCGCCAACAACATTAAATTCAACGCCACACGTCAATTTTGGACACACCCAATCATATTCAACGGCAACCAATGCCAACGCCGTCCAAACATCCAAATCTGCCAACAAATCCGCGGTTGTTAATAAATCATCCGCGATTTCACGCACAGAATCGATAAAACCATTGACGATTTCTTCTTCGATTGCGTTAGATTTTTCCACCGCACTGCGAATATCATTGTCCAAATCAATCAGTTGTGCGGTTGTAAAACGCATATTCCCCGCCAATGTTTGACGATGTATAAACCCAGAATCAGGTTTCATCATATCGTCGGCGCGGGTGGATGGAACCTCGATAAAATAACCCAAGATATTATTAAATTTGATTTTTAATGTATGAATTCCCGTCTGTTCAATATATTGTGCCTGGAGTCCCGCGATAGTATTTTTTGCGCCATGTGATAATTCACGCATGCGGTCCAATCCAACATCATACCCATCGCGAATCACATTAAAATCACGGAAAAACGTTGGTAATTCATCCGCCAATGCATTTTTTAATTTTGCACCCAACATATCGTGTGTATTAATCGCACCAATGCGTGCCGCAAAATCAGAATCAAACGCCACGGCCATTATTTTTAATCGTGGCAAATTCAAAATAAAATCGCGTATGTGTGCCATGTCGCGCGGTGTTCCACGACCCGATATTAATCGCGCCAACGACCGTCCGGCATCCGGCATAGATGATAATTCGTGAACAACACTTAACATTGTTGCCCGATTAGATAAAAAATGTGCGATATGCGTCTGACGCAAATTTATTTCATCAATATCCCCCGACAAAGCCCGCAAATACGCACGCAATTTTCGCGCCCCCGCCGCCGTTTTTGTTTTATCCAATACATCAATCAGGCATGCACCACCCGAATTTATTGGTGCATCAATTTCCAAACTTTTCCATGTTGCCGAATCAATCAATAATTGCGCATCGTTTTTCAGTTGCCGCGGTGCACGAAAAGTTGTTGTTGCACCACGTCCGGTGTTAAATAAATACCCCGCCAACAAATATGTTGCATTATCCATGTTTTCAGATTGGACATCCGTGATTGCGCCACCAAACACGCGTGATACAATTTGCGTTATATCAGACCGAATATATAATTTTTCATATACCGGTGTTGTTTTGAAAATTGCGCGCATATGGAATATTGTGTCATTTTCTGCGGACGACGCCGGGTAAATAACCTCGGCCGGGTTTAATCGTACCAAATCATCAATTACGTCTGCGGTTTGCCCAATGAAAAATTCACCGGTTGAAATATCGCAACCTGCAACATCAAATTTATTATTTTGGGTTGGAACAACCGCCACCAAGAAATTAGAATTTTTCGGATTTAATAAATTTTCATCGGTCAATGTTCCCGGCGTCAAAACGCGCACAATTTTGCGTTCAATAAATTTATGCCCGCGTTGTTTTGCCTGGGCCGGGGTTTCCATTTGTTCAACCAATGCAACATTAAATCCCGATTTTACCAGTCGCCCAAAATAATTGTCCGCCGCATGCCACGGAATACCACACATTGGTATGTTTTCGCCATCCGCATCAGTGCCGCGTTTGGTTAAAACCAAACTCAATGCATTACTGATAGTTTTTGCATCGTCAAAAAATGCCTCGTAAAAATCGCCCAAACGAAACAACAGCAACGCGTCCGGATTTTCAGATTTCATATCCAGATATTGTTGCATTACCGGTGAAATTTTTTCTTTTGCTGCCACGACATACCCTGTTTATGCAGAAACCTTTAATGTTTCGATTTTCAATTCGGCTTCTTTTAATAATTGTTCACAATACGCCTTTAACTTAATTCCTTGTTCGTATGCGGCCACAGAATCCGCCAACGGCAATTCGCCAGATTCCATTTTTTTAACCAATTCGGTTAATTGTTTATATGCTTCTTCAAAGGTCAGTTTTTTATCGGTATTTTCTGCCATGTTTTTAATCCTTTTTATGTCAGATGAAAAATACACGATAAAAACCAAACTTTCAACAAATTAAATAAAAATAATTATTCATAAACTGCACTTTGCTTGTGCCCCACGACCATATGGACGGCGGGGCAAACTTTGAACTAAAAAATCCCGCCAAAGCGGGATTTTTATGAAAATAATCGCGGCTTTGCGCAAGCAAAGACGGATTAATACATTGTTTGCAACATGTGTTGTGTTTTGTCCAATGTTGATAACATTTTTCCACTGCCCCGGGCAACACATCCCAACGGTTGATCAACAACAAATACAGGCAATCCGGTTGCGGCACGTATTGCGGCATCCAAACCACGTAATAACGAACCGCCACCCGTCATTGCAACGCCCAAATCGGCGATGTCGGCGGATAATTCGGGTGGTGTTGCCTCTAATGCGTTATGGACAGTATCTACGATTTTTGCAACCGTTTCCGACAGTGCCGATGCAACCTGCGATTCGGTCACAACCGTTTCGCGCGGTGTGCCCGACAACAAATCGCGTCCCTTAATCTTCATGGACATCTCGTTTGCTTTATCCTTGGGCGCGATTGCACAACCGATTTTCTTTTTTATTTCTTCGGCGGTGTTTTCCCCAATCAGCAGATTTTTATTTTTCCGGACATAGTTAATAATATCTAAATCCATTTGGTCGCCCGCCGTACGTACCGCATTAGAATACACAATTCCGCCCAATGACATAACGGCAACCTCACTCGTTCCGCCACCGATATCTAACACCATGGAACCAACCGGTTTTTCGACCGGCAACCCGGCACCAATGGCGGCGGCGGTTGATTCTTCGACGATATAAACCTTGCGTGCACCGGCGGCATCGGCGGCCTCTTGAATTGCGCGGCGTTCCACCTGGGTTGCACAAGACGGCACACAAATAATAATCAACGGCGCGGCCAATAAATTACGATGATGAATTTTACGAATAAAATATTTAATCATTTCTTCGGCAACCTCAAAGTCCGCAATAACGCCATCACGCAACGGACGCACCGCCGAAATTGTCCCCGGTGTGCGACCGAACATCTTTTTTGCCTCGGCCCCGACGGCCAAAATTTCTTTGCGTCCCAACAGACGGTTTTCCGCCACCGCCACAACCGATGGTTCATTCAAAACGATTCCGCGTCCTTTGACATAAATCAAGGTATTTGCCGTTCCCAAATCAATCGCCATATCTGCGGAAAAAAATTTCATAAGCCAGTTATACATATGATTCCCCTTCGACCAATATATAAATTCAGAAAAACTATAATTCGTGTGGCATAAAAAATCAAGTGCGGCAAATGAAAAAATGTTTTTATTTGATTTCTGGAATATTTTGGTATGATGGAACGCATGAGAAACACAATAAAAAACCATAATGATTTTAAAACGGACCGGTCGCATCCATATGCATCGACTGATTTGTTTGCGATTCGAACCAAATCGGCAAAATTTGCCGATGACCCGCGTTATGGGTTGGTTGTGACAAAACGGAACTTTCGTTTTGCGGTGCATCGTAATCGGGTCAAACGCATGTTGCGCGATTGGGTTGCATTTGCAGAAAATTACATGTGTGATGATATGGATTATGTATTTTATGCATATCCTGAAATTTTGGGTGATGGTGTAAATCGTGAAATTGGTCGCAAAAAAATGGTTGCGGCACTGCGTGAAATCAAATATCGTCATGACAAAAAACAATCAAAATAAATCAATTTTTTCAGGCATTGGTATTGCGATGATACGCATGTATCAATCATGTATATCGCCGTTTGTCGGCGGACGGTGCGCATGTCGATTTGTCCCCAGTTGCAGTGAATATACCAAGATTGCAATCGAAAAATATGGTTTTATTCGTGGGGTTGCATTGGGATTGCGCAGAATACTGCGTTGTCGCCCGGGTGGCGGATGGGGATATGACCCTGTGCCTTGACTTTATCTGTGTTTATGATAAAATTCACCAATGAAAACACATAATTTTTAATTTTGTAAAAGGATTATAAAATGTCATTTCGTGCAACCGTTGAATCTATGTCGCAAATCATGGATGAAATGGGAATAACTGAATTGGATTTGGAACGTCAATTTTTATTTGGCGTGTATCGCAAACATATTCACTTGTCCAAGGGATGTGCACCAACGGTGATGCCGTCTTTCCCGACGGATAACGGTATAAAAAATGCGACAACCGCCACCGCGGTCGCGCGTGATTATGCAAACGCATTAAAATCACCAATGGTTGGCGTGGTGTATTTGGCAACCGAACCGGGCGCAAAACCTTTTGTCAAGGTTGGTGACACCGTTCACGCCGGCGATACCGTCGCCTTGGTCGAGGCGATGAAAACATTTAACCCGATTAAGGCCACATCTGACGGCGTTGTCAAAGAAATTTTGGTGACCGATGCCCAGGCCGTAGAATTTGACCAACCATTGATTATTATCGAGTAAAATATATGTCCCAAATAAAAAAAGTTTTAATTGCAAATCGTGGTGAAATCGCCCTGCGTATAATTCGTGCGTGTCGCGATATGGGTATTCGCACGGTTGCGGTTTATTCAACCGCGGATAAAAATGCGATGCATACGCAACTGGCGGATGAATCTGTATGTATTGGACCGGCGCCGTCGCGTGATTCATACCTGAATGAATCGGCAATTTTAACGGCGGCATTATTAACGAACGCCGACGCGGTTCATCCCGGATATGGATTTTTGTCTGAAAACGCGGGTTTTGCGCGCAAGGTTGAATCACACGGTATGATTTGGATTGGACCATCCCCGGACATGATTGTTCGCATGGGGGACAAGGTTAACGCAAAAAAAACCGCAATCGCATGTGGTTTGCCGGTTGTGCCGGGGTCGGATGGTGCGGTAAAAACATTGGATGACGCAAAGGTTTGTGCCGACAAAATCGGATACCCGGTTATGTTAAAGGCCGCATCTGGTGGCGGTGGTCGCGGTATTCGTGCGGTGATGACACCATCTGATTTGGCAGATGCATTTTCAACCACCCGGGCCGAGGCCAAGGCCAGTTTTGGTGACGACACATTGTATATGGAAAAATTATTGTTGCACCCGCGTCATATTGAATTTCAAATTTTGGGTGATAAACATGGTAATGTTGTTGTGTTGGGCGAACGCGATTGTTCACTGCAACGCAAAAACCAGAAAGTTATCGAAGAATGTCCTGCGGCGATTTTATCACAAAAACAACGCGACGATATGATTGAAATTTGTAAAACCGCCGCCAAAAAAATGGGGTATTTCAGTACCGGTACATTTGAATTTATGTATGAAGACGGCAAATTTTATTTCTTGGAAACAAATACCCGGTTGCAAGTTGAACACCCCGTGACTGAAATGGTTTATGGTATTGATTTGGTGCGCGAACAAATTCGTATCGCGGCGGGCGAACGGTTGGGCTATACCCAGGCAAATATCGTTCCGCACGGACACGCGATTGAATTTCGTATCAATGCCGAAGACCCGGATACATTTATCCCCAACCCCGGCACAATATCATTATATGCGCCGTCGGGCGGATTGGGCGTGCGTGTGGATTCGGCGGCCTATACCGGATACACAATTCCACCGACATACGATTCCATGATTGCGAAATTGATTGTGCATAACACATCACGTGCAACCTGCATAATGCGTGCAACGCGTGCACTGGATGAATTTGTGATAGAGGGGGTAAAAACCACAATCCCACTGCATAAAAAATTGTTAAACAATCGTGATTTTCGCCAGTTGAATTTTGATAATCATTGGTTGGAACATTATTTGGCATCTGCCCCAAATCCGGATGATGAAATTGTCCCAGAACAAGACAAAACCGAAGAATAAAAAAACCGCCAAATTGACGGTTTTTTTTGAGTGAATATTCTTGACATTAATAAATTTTGTGTTATATTTGCCGCTGCAAGTACATACAAACTATAGGAGTTTTATTATGCAGGGTTTTGGAATTCGCTCAACAACAAACAAAGAAGAGAAATATGTGGATGTATATGGTACTACTGAGTGTGATTTATGTGCAAAAAAATGCTTTGATATTATAAAAGCAGGCCGAGAAAGAGACCAAATCAGAATAACAGGATTTTATAATTACCCAGACCGTGGTTACGGGGTTTTTGGCAATCGTAAAGAGTTGTCTGGTGATTATGAGGTTTATAATTGCGGAAGGTTGGTTTGTAAAGTGCGCATGACTGGTGCCACCCACCAAGGTGGTAATTATGTAGAACGTATATGGGTTAATAAATGCGAATTTCATTTTTATGCAGAAACCAATGACAGTGCCAAATTAAAAGCAGTGCTACAAGGATATTTTAGAGAAAAAGATAGAAAAGAAACATTACGCGCTGGACAACAAGAACAAGAAATACAAAGAGCGCAAGAATCAAAACGTAATGCAGAAATTGCTTCTGCACAAAAGTTTTTAGATGAAATATATAAGGCAATGTAAGAAAAACCGTCAAATTGACGGTTTTTTCTTGATAAATTTAGATTGTGTGGTATAAAAATTATACATCAAGAGGTTTTTTATGAATAATTCACACATTAAATGTATCATACAAAATATAAATGCAGGTGTAATGAATACTGCTTTAATGCGAGATCATAATTCATCGCCATTTCCTGCCTCGGATTTTTCAGGATTGTGTTATATCAGGGCAAAATCAAACCCGATGAAAGTTTTTTATTCTTTGAGAATAAATTATGGAAAGCCAGCAAGGCTTTTGATTCAAACTTCCAGTGTTGTGGTTGAAAGTGATAGGCAAGAGTTGAATGATTTATGGAATACTATTTCCGTAATAGAAAAAAATAAAAGACAAAAATAAAAACACCGGCATTTGCCGGTGTTTTTTATTTGTTGGTTTCTTATTAAAAACCTTTTGGTGTTGACATTTTGACAGATGATACTTTTTTATTCAAAGATTTTACAACATCATCCGTAATATCCAGGTTTGCAATATTTGCACCCGTGCGGGCAAAACGACCATCAATCACCAAAGACAAATTTTTCTTGGCAATTATACCCTCAATAATTGGGTCCAGGTGTTTATCCTGCAATTCTGCCAAAGATTTCTGATAAGATTCTTCGATGCTCTGTGCACGTTCAGACAAACTGCGTTGCAAATTCGCGACGCGTTTTTGATAATCGACAACACGACGTTGCAATGCGTCCGGTGACAAAACATCTTGGGATTTTTCAATTTCTGCTTTTTCTTTTTCCAATGCTTTTTGTTCAGATGTCAATTCATCACGTAATTTCTTTTCATAAGATTCGCGTTGGCTGCGTAAAGATTTTAATGCATCGGCATCTGTTTGCACCGCGTCCATACGAATAACCGCGATACGCATATCGGCACCCGATGCAGCATCGGTTGAAACCTCTGCAATGGCTTTATCAACGGTTATCGGACTACGCATGGCCGCCACCGCCCAAATACCCAACACCGCGACAACCAAAACCACGGCCGCAATAATTCCGGTTTTTTTATAGTTTTTAATTGTGATATTTTGTGTGTTTGATTTTACCATTTTTTACCTTCCTTTTTTTGTTTGTTTTTTATATTCAGGTCGCACCAACTATAACAATAAAAATTCCAAAATAAAAGAGAATATTATTCATTAATTGTTTTTCCATATTCTGGAAAAAATAAATTTGCAAACGCGTTCATTATCGGTTAAAATATGTCTGCATTGGTGTGTTGCCAGTGTGGGACAAGAAACCCTTATTACCAAGTTATCTCCACCACCATGTGGTTGGAGGGCTGTGAATATTTTAAATAAACAGCACTATTCTTGGTAGTAGTTTTCTTGCCTCCAACCGCGTTTTTTTTCGCGGTATTTTTATTCCCCTTCTTTATGAAAGAAGGGGTGGCACGAAACCGTCAGGTTGAGTGACGGGGTAGTTGTGAATCCGCCATCCTGGCGGTGATAAATAAAAATGGAGGAGAGATGTCTATTGTTTTAATTGATGCGCGTGCGTATGGACAACAACTGCGCCGGGCGCGCAAATCATTACATATGAATAAAGCAACCGTGGCAGAAATTTTGAAAATATCGTCGCACGATTTGTACTTGTATGAAATTGGGTGATTGCCGATTCCGCCGGATTTGCTGTGCGCGTTGTTGCATCGCGGGTTGGCGTTGACCGCCGTCAAAACACATAAATAATGTTGTCGGTCTATGACCGACACAATAATTGTACTTTGAACTTTGAAAATTGAACTTTGTCATCTGGCTGGGGCCAAACGGATTTCAACGCGCCGATTGGTAAGGCGTCCAATTCCGTCCTGGGCGGCGATGGGACGTGCGGCACCGCGGCCAACGATAAACATGCGTGCCGGGTTTATTTTTTGTTGGGTTAAATATACACCGACCCGTTCGGCCATATCTAACGACATGCGTTTCGCCGCGGTTGCGTCCCGCATAGAATCTGTATATCCGGCGATTTCTAAATATGTTGAATTATATTTTCGTAAAACCCGCGCGATTGTTTTCAAAATATCGGCACCATTGTCAGAAATATCGCCGTGATTTTGTGCGATAAATGCGTCGCGCACCAAAATCACAACAACATCCGACCCGGCGCGTTCAACCGATACGCCCGCCGTCCGCAAAGAATCATATAATTCATATTCTAATTTTGCCATATATTCACGACCGGCCATATTGTCGTTTGTTGATTTATCGCCATAATCCAACACCGCCGATTTATCAATATTTGCGTTCAACAATTTTCCACCGCGTCCCAAATACACCGGGCGTTTTGCGATTTTTGATGTTTCGGTCATGTCCATAAAACTGGCACCGTTCAGGTACGAATCCCATGTGTCGTGTGGCGGACTGGTATATTGCATACAGGCCGATAAAACAAACAATAAAAGCAATAATTTTAATTTCATTTTTTATTTTACGATGATTGACACCATGTTGCGATTGCCCGAAATGCAACTTTCCGCACCGGCAGTTGTTATTTTATTTATCGTCACAGATTTTACCCAATCTAATTTTTTTGTTGCCAAATACGCGCAATCACTGTTGCTTATATTTACCAGGTTGATAGAAAATTCTTTACCGTCAACCGATGGTGCGATATACCAATCGGTTCCCATTGGTGTTTTTTCGTTGGTGATTGCGCCGGCCTTGATTAAATATTCCACAGATACATCGGAATAATCGCCACGCATTTCCAGTAATATTTTTGTATTGCGTGCAACCTGTTCCATTTCAGATATGGCTAAATTGCGAACCTGGCTTGCGCGCAGTGCGCCATACGTTTTGTATGCGCCAACCGTCATAACTGCGCCAATGGCCAACACGCCCAACATTTCAATTAACGAACGACCTAATTCTTGTTGCATAAAAATCCCCCCGTGTTTGTTTTTTTATTTGTTATTTAGAAACCTCGACAATTTCGGCACCTTCGAATAAACCCAATGCACTGGCCATCATGGGGTCTGAAGCTAATTCTTGTTGTTGATGTTCCACCGCCGTCTGCACATGGCAAGATTCTGTCGCTTGTGCCAAAATCCACTGTTTTCCGGTGTGTTTTTCCAACCATGCCGATAATTTAATCGGGAAATCTCTGTCACCCTTGCGGTCAAAGTATTTTAATTTTCCATCCGAAATTTCGCAAACCTCGATATTTTCAGAATAATATGTGTACAACAAAATTTCACGGTCTGCCTGCATCGCGTGCCCCAATTCGTCGGCATTTGTAATTGTATTTTTTTGTGTTGCCGTCGGCGCCGGTTGTGCCACGGGTTGCACCACGGGTTTTGCCGTCGCATTGTTTTTCAAAATTTCCGGAACCGATGGCATGTCGGCAATATGCATCATACGCACAATCAACATATCAAAACATTGTTTTTGGTTTCCCGACATTTGCATTTCACTGACGGCGGCAACCATAACCTGCCATACGCGGGACAGTGTGTTCAACGATACGCGCGCATCAATTTTCCGTGTTTTTTCGCGTTGGTCGGCGGTATATGGTGATGCCGTCATGTCGCCGGCGTTTAATGCCGGATGCATGCGTGTTGCCCAATGGGTCCATTCCATCATATCAGATAACAACATAACCAAATCGGCACCATTGGTGTAAATATTATCCGCCATTTCCAATGCGCGCGCCGTGTCCCCCGACAAAATTGTATCCATAAAATCAACAACCACATTTCTATCGGCGCGTTTTAACATGTCCATGACGGCGGCCTCGTCCACATGCCCACCGGTTTGGGCGATTGCCTGGTCTAACAGTGATAAACCGTCACGCACCGAACCATCCGCCGCGCGTGCCAACAATTCATTTGCCGCATCCGACAATTCGATTTGTTCTTGTTCGGCAATCCATGCAAAATGTTTTTTTAATGTATCGATTGGGACGCGTACCAAATCAAACCGTTGGCATCGTGATAAAATCGTAACCGGAACCTTGCGAATTTCGGTTGTTGCCAAAATGAAAATAACATGTGCCGGCGGTTCTTCTAATGTTTTCAACAGAGCATTAAACGCCGCCGTCGATAACATATGAACTTCGTCGATAATGTAAACCTTGTACCGACCGTTGGTTGGACGATATTGTGCCGCATCCAAAATATCACGGATGTTGTCAACGCCCGTATGTGATGCCGCGTCGATTTCCATAACATCAATGTGTTGTCCCGCCGCAATCGCACGACAATTTTCACACACGCCACATGGATTTGCCGTTGGTCCATCGGTCGATAAACAATTTAATGCCTTGGCCAAAATACGCGCAGTACTGGTTTTTCCGGTGCCGCGTATGCCGGTAAAGATATACGCATGTGCAATGCGTCCGGTGTTGATTGCGGTGGTCAGTGTTTTGACCAACACATCTTGGCCAATTAAAGATTTGAAATCTTGGCTGCGATACTTGCGTGCCAATACGGTGTAATTGTTGTCCATGATAAATACTTTCCTTGTTGGTATTCACCATACCAAAGAAAAGTAAAATTTCAACAAATAATGTAATATATTTTTAATTCAAATTTGTGATGAAATCAGGAAATCCCATTTCGTCTTCTTCGTCTGATTTTCCATCACCGTTTGCCGCATTTTTTTCTGCGTCACGCATTTCTGCCTCGGCAGCGGCGACGGCGGCGGCTTTTTCCTTGCTGTCACGGATAGAATCTATTTTTTCTTGTTCGGCATTTGTCATACGGACACAATGTTCTGCCGCCTGGAGCAAGCGTTCGCGTTCAATTTCATCCGATGTTATGCGTGCCTGGTCGGTTAATTGTTTGCGGCGCATACGCCATTTATGACAACGTTGAATCATCAGACCAACAGATGACTGATTTTTTTTATTTTGCATATCGTATCTTTTATATTTTTGTTTTGGAATAATATGGTTGTGTTATTATAAATCAACCAATAACCTCAGAACTTAATATAAAACATCTTAAAACTGATTGCAATATCTTTTTTCTGTTGCTAATCTTTACATATAAATAGAGAGGATGTTTTTGTTCGCCCAACGTGGAAATTTTTTATTACAGGCATTATTGGCGATATCACTGCTGTTTGTGTTTATGCCGGTTTTGACGCGTCGTCTGATTGTGAACGATATGGACGCAAAAATGTATTCGTCGGTGCATCAGATTGATACCGCGCAAACCGCGGCGCGCATTTTTATTCGCGAAAATGCCGATGCAATATCGTATGGAAAAACAACGATTCGCGGAAATGATTTTACCGATATGTTGGAACCATATGGTTTGCCATTGGGTTATATTCCGCAAACTGCATTTGGCCAAGATATATATTTGGTAATTGATAAAGACGAAGCAGGGGTTGGTGGTTATTTAATGGTTGATGGCGGAAATTTAACAACCATCCAAATTGCCGAAATGGTTCGTCGAATCGGATTTTATGCCGAACGCACAACAACCGGTTTAATGGTTGGTGTTCCACTAAATACAATGTATCAAGAAGTTGTTCGTCGCAATGAACCAGATATCACAAATTCAATGTTTTTAACAGATTTAGATATGAACAATTTTTCTGTTGAAAATGTGAATAAAATCACGGGGCATAACATTGTGTCTGAACGCGCAACATTTGATACATTGGATATTGCCGGCAACGAAGGTGACCGTGGTTCAAAAAATAAAATAAAAACATTGACGGCGGACAAAAGTATTTTTCAATCGAAATCTGGTGGTTCGGCATTGACATTGACGCGTGGCGCGTTGCGGGCAAAAAATGTGTTCAGCAAAACAATTTCTGAATATGGCAGTACCGGTAATTTTGAATCAGATACCGCGTCATGTTATTCATTTGATATGACGGCGGGTCGCACCGGATTCACGGGACCCGCCACATGGGATGTTCGTGGTAATGTTGAAACGGAATATATTGCGTTGAATATAGACAGGTTGGAAATATCATCTTACCTAAATGTATCCAGTGGCCAAGATGCGTATATCTCTGGTGATACTATCACAACCAATGCGTCCAGTGGTATTACCGCAACAAATGTTGTTGCATCGCACATCACATTGCGCGACCAAACGTCCAAGGCATTGGATGCCGGTGATACTGGTGCGGTCATTGTTGATATTCGCCCGGCCAGTACGACTGTTTTGCCCGATGTGCGTGTGTCGGGTGTGTCTAATGATGGATATGCAATTTTGAAATATCCTAAACGCGACAGTGATGAAACATTATCGTGTCAATCGGTAATATCAACAATGGGCGAAGTGTATAACTCTTCATCATTGGCGCAACATATGTTGTGCGAATACCTGTTTTGGTCGCGGTTGGAACAACGGATAAATGCGAAACAATGTTTAATGGCGGGCGGTAATGATTGTATATAAAACAAATATTTTTAATAACGCGTCCCGTGGCGCATCGATAATAGAAGTAATTTTGGCGATGTCCATTATCGCCGTTGCGGCGCCGTTTATGTATAACCAAATCAAACGCACATATGGCGATATTGAAAATATATCTGTGGCACAAAAAATTGTCGATTTACAAGACAATGCATTAAACTTTGTGCGCATGCATCAATCCCAATGGGGCGATGCAGAACAAATACAATTATCGGACACAGAATTGGCGGAAATATCATCGTTGCCGGTGGCGGCGTTTGTCGACCGGCGACAATTTCGTGGCACAACAATCACAGATGTTTATATGTTGTTTGATGTATCGTCATCGGCGGTTCGAACAAATCAAATTGCGCGCCAAATTGGTGGTGATGCCGCGATTGTGGCGGATGATGGTGTGGCGTATGGCGCGTCATGGGCGGTGACGGGGCCGGAATTCAAACCGGGCGAATTGGTATATCGTGTGTCGCATAATTTTTCCAGTATTGACCGAAATAATTTTTTGCATCGTGGTGTATCTGGTGATGTGGAACAAAAAACAGACGATGATTCTGACAAAGATTCTATGGAAAACAATTTAAATGCGATGTTGCGAAATTTGAATATGGGTGGCAAAGATTTATTGGATGTTGGTGCGCTGGATGCAAAAACAGTTGTTGGAAAAAATGTAAACGCAACATTTTTGGAATCAGATGACGCGGTTGTGGATTCTGTATATTTTTCATCAGGTGCAAATATCCAGGGTACAGATGCCAATATTGATACGATTCGTGCACTTGGCGATATCAGTGGTTTTCGCACCATTACCGCAAACACATTAAACGGTTCGACTTTCAGTAATACCGGCACCGTTATCGCCGACCGCGCAACGGTAAATCGGTCGGTCAGAATTGGAAATTTATTTAAATTAAAATCATCCGGTTCGCGCACCATCAGTGCGTTCACCGCGATATCTGCAAATTCGGTTTATACCCCATATGTCACAACATCGGATTTGGTTTTTTATGGTGATTTTGGTTTAACTGTATCGGGTGAATTATTGTTATCGCGCACCGCACCATTAAAGATTGGGTCTTGGACATTTCCGTCGAATCAAATGCCGTCTTTTTCAAAATTGACATTGGGGCGCACAAAAATAAACCCGGCACCAGATAAATCAGAATTTGGTGCAATTATGTCATCTGATTGGCAAACCAAAGAAAGAATAGATAAATGATACGAGAAAACAAAAAATCTTTATTGACCCAACAATGTGGCAGTATGCTGGTTGAATTGTTATTGAGTGTTGCACTGGCAATGTTGATAATTCCGTTTGTTTTTAAATATCAACGGGCTGCAATCGAACGTCGCGAAAATATTGAAATCACTCGTCAAATGACGGATATACAAAATGCGCTGGAACGATACATTATCGAAAACCGCGAAGATTTATTAAAACCATATGGTCGGCATATTGTTCGCATTGATATTTCTGAACTAGAAAAATATGGCCTGTCCGACGGAATTATAAACAACAGTGACGCAAAATACCAATTACGCATAATTAAATCGCGCGATTTCAATGGACAATCCACTTTGCAAGGTGTGGTTGTATATGATTCTGAAAAAATTACACCGTTTCGCACACATCAGATTTTGAATATGGCGGGTGGTAATGTTGGTTTTGTTGATGGTTTACGTGCATACGGTGCAAATGGTGCGTGGAAAACATCGGTTGCAGATTTAGGGATTCCATCAATGGATTCTGGGATTGTGGGAACAACAACGATAAATCGCGACAATGCGTTATACCTGTGGCGGGTGCCGACCGATGACCCTGATGATGCAACAATGCGTTCATCGTTAAATTTGGGTTGGCACGATATTATAAACATCAAAAACATAAATTTTGTGACCGGCGGATTTGATGAGTTTTTAAAACTTGGGCGTGTTGACACCCGCAACTTGATTTTTGATAATCGCACAACAATCGACGGCGTGTTTAATACCAAAAGTGCGACCGTGACCGGTTCGTTGACATCGGATTCTCGCAATATGGAAATATCGGGGCGCCTGGCATTATCAGACACGGCGAAATTTTCATCGTTCACAACAAATGATTTATATGTGACAAATTTAACATTGCCGACATTATCGATAACAAATTCTGAAAACAAACCTGTGATTTTAACAATTAATGGTTCGGTGAATATGCGTTATGGCAGTATTCGCGCCATCCAAACAACGGTGGGATACGCGGGGTCGATTACGCCGCGGCTGACAGTTTCGTCAAAAATTACCGACCCGGCAAATCCAAATTATTATTGGGATGCCGGTGCCGGTGTTGCAAATTTTTCTGATTTATATTTGGGGGATTTAAATCGCATGGTTGGATATTTGGGTGAATCAGAATTTGACCAATCAACGGTTGCGGGTCGTCGTTTCAAAATTGTTGCGTCAAACCCAAATGCCACCGTCACCGATTATGCGAACGCGTTAAACGAAATTGCGACGGCGGTTCGTGCGAAATATAGTTTGTTGAAATTGCAATAATTTATGTTATAAATGGATATGCTATGAAAATAAAATGTGATTTTTGTAAAACAGAATATACAATCGCTAAAATTCCGGCAACCCCGGTTCAGTGCGCGATTTGTGGTCATACATGGATGGTTAAAACCGAAAACCGCAAGAACCAATTTTTTGTGATTTTGGCGGCATTGTGTGCATTACTGTCGGCGATAATATTTTCGATTGTTGTTGTGACGCATTATCGAAAAAATCCGGATTCCACCTCGCCATTGGTGGCAAACATTGTCAAAACAGAATTGGCGCCCGACGGAAACGGTGTGTCACATTTCATCGTGTCTGGAATAATCGAGAATCGGTCGGATGAAATATATGGTGCGCCGAATTTGATAATTGAAACATTTGATGAAAATGGCAAACCAATAAATACGCCTGAAACATTTAATCCGCCGGTCACATTGTTGGATGCGGGTGCGCGTGCGGCATTTGTTTACACTTTGCGTGCGCCGTCGGTCGGTGTCAAAAAGATAAATGTAATCCTGGGGGAATTTGAAAAATGAAAAAATTGATTGCGATTTTATCTGTTTTATTTTGTGGTGCGGCATTTGGCGCAGACGACACAACCCAACCATTACCCGGCCCACGGGTGAGTTTGTTTTCCACAACTGTCGATTGGGCGGGGGTGACAGGACTGTCATTATCGCAATACACCGGACATTTTTCCGGCGCCCCACGGAAATTATTAAAAAATGGATTGATTTTGTATTACCTGGACGCGTTTCCCTGTTATGGCGAGGCGGACTCGGTTCGTGTCTGGATATCGCCCACGGGCGAAATGTCGGGACATTTGCGTTTGGTATGTATTGCGGCGCCAAAAACAATTTCGTTTGCGTATCGCAATGCGCCCGCCGATGCAATGCAAAATGAAACAACCGGTTTATTGACATGCCCGGCAACCGGCGATTATGATTTTAATATCGATTTAACAAAATGTACGGTTGGGCCCGATTGGTCAAAATATGGGAAATAAATATGCAAATGGAATTTACGGTTTTGGACACGGATGCAGGTACCCGATTAGATAAATTTTTATGTTCAAAAATGCCTGAATTTTCACGCAGTGAAATACAACGGTTTTCCGTTTCGCGGGGTGGGGCGGCGGTCAAATTTTCGGACCGTGTTCGTGCGGGTGAAATGTATGTTGTTGTGACGCCTGACACGCCGTCGGATGCGCCCGCCATGGCGAATATATCAACCGATTTTGATTTGGATATTTTATACCAAGACGACGATATCATCGTGATAAACAAACCGCGTGGCGTGGTTATGTATCCGTCGGCGGGGAATAAAACCGGCACATTGGTTCAAAATTTATTGGCATATACAAAATTGGCGTCATTGGGTGGCGATATTCGTCCCGGCGTTGTTCATCGTTTGGACAAGGATACATCCGGGGTCATGATTTTTGCGAAATCTGATGCGGCATATCGCGAATTGGTTAAAACATTTTCTGCGCACGATTTAACCCGTAAATACGATGCGTTTGTTTGGGGTGTGCCAAATTGGACCGGTGCAACCATTACGGGCAACATCGCGCGTTCATCCCGCAACAGACAAAAAATGACAATGGTAAAAACGGGCGGCAAACCCGCCGAAACCGTTGTCGATGTGGTTGATGCATGGCCGCGTGTGGGTGTGTCGCAATTCAAATGCACATTGTTGACGGGGCGCACACATCAAATCCGTGTTCATTTATCGGCGCACGGATTCCCGGTCTTGTGTGACCCAACATACGGCCGCGGCGCCGCGCGCCTGGGATCGGTCAAGAATCACGAATTACTGGAATTTTTGAAATCACACACCGGTCAAATGTTGCACGCGTCATATTTGTCATTAAAACATCCCATAACCGGAAAGCAGATGACTTTCAAGGCACCATTGCCCGCCGACATGATGGAATTGCGCGACATCCTGGAAAATTCTTAAAACCACCAACCGCCCGTTCTCGGATGTCCCCTTCTTTCTCAAAGAAGGGGTGGATTGTGAGTGAAACGAACAAGACGGGGTAATTTGTTATTTACCCGAACTTTGCACTTTATTTTTATTCCAAAGTATGATAAAATAAATCGTAAATATAGGAGTTAGGAGATGCGTTTTTTCAAAAATTCGGTCAGTTTTATCGCAATAATGTGCGTCTGTTCCGCGGCGGCCGCGGCGGTTGTCGCATCCAGCAGCAGTCGCGTCGGTGTGGTATCTGCGGCATCGCGTCGTTTGCCATCGCTGTCTAATATTGCGAAAACATCCGGGACAACAACCACGTCGTCAACCACGACATCGTCAACGGGTACGGGACTGATATCGGATACGGACTGTATTGATGATTATCGCGCATGTATGAAAGGCGAAAACGCGTGCGGTTCTGATTTTGAAGAATGCACAACAAATGTTTTGTTCCATGGACACATGGGCGAATGTTTTTCAACATTGTATCAATGTTCGCCGGCGGCAATAAATCGTCTGTTCGGGACCAGTAATCTGGACGCGTTGTCAAACATTGCAAACTATGTTGCCGACACAAATAATGCTGAGGTTGCACGCTATACATACCCAACCGACGGTTCGGTTATGGGCGTTGATATTATCGGTGCGGCAACCCGCAACAAATTAAATACATCTGATTGCGTAAAAAAATATAAACGTTGCTTGAACAAAGATAATGTCTGTGGCGAGGATTTTGAATTATGCACATCTGATACCGAATTCAAGAAACAGGCGGCAATGTGCGATTCAACCCTAGCGCGTTGCCAAAAGGAGGGTTTCCAACAATTATTCGGTGAAAAGGTCACAACCAAACCGTCAAACAAACGTCTGTCAAATTACGCCGGCGGCGATATTGAACAATGGGTTGCTGATGGTGCGGCATTGGCGGCGGCAAACGCGGTCAACACATGTTATAAAGTGGTCGATAACTGCTTTGCAAATGCATGTGCCAAAAACCCGTACAGTTGCGTCGAAGATGTTGATTGGTCTGTCGTAAATGCGGCACAATCCGTTGGTTCGGCGGATGTCAACGCGGTTGTTGGTAATTATGCGGATGCAAACGGAAATATTCAAACCGGTCGTCAAATGGCAACCGATGTCCGCAAATTCTTCCGTGCGGCATGTACCGACACAATCGGTTCAAATCAATATTGCTATATGACATTTAACGACGGCAAAAAACCAAGCAAAACCGATTTACAAGACGAAGATATCCGCGAAGATATCTTTGGCGAGGCATACGCGTCCCGTAAAACAATCTTGACAACGAAAGTCAACGAATTGGTGAAAAATTTTGATACAACCGCGCGCAATAAATGTATCGAAACATTTAAATCTTGTGCAAAACAATCGTGTGGCGGTGGTTCGGGTGCGGCATGTTATTCACGCGCGTTTCGTGGCACGGCCGGTCAAAATTCTATAAACAACGATGTTGTCTATTCTGATATTGAAAACGGATGTGCGGCGATTGTGAACACCGATGCAAATTGTCGTTTCATGGCGGCGATGCAGGGGGCTGACACATATTCATATCAAATGGGCGGCAATGCGGCGGGCGATATCGATACATTTGCGACATTGTTCCCGAAATACACATCTGGTAATGCGGATTCGACAATCGTTGCGGCGTTGAACGCGGATTTGTCCACGGCATATAATGATGTTGCAATTGAAAATATGAAAAAGCAATGCAGCAATGTTGTATCGAACTGTGTGAAATCTATGTGCGGCACCGATTATCAAAATTGCTATCGCAATCGTAATGATATCCGTGTTGCAACATATTCAACCGAAAGTGATTCTTTCAACCGTTCCATGAACAAGGTTGGTGGTGTTTTGGATTACACCATTGTCCAAGGTTTGTGCATGTCAACGGTTAAATCTGCGGACGCATGTGCCGAAAGTTTGGCAATCGCAAAAGTGGGATTGACTGATGGCGCCGCCGATGTGACGGCGGGGTGGGGGTCGGATGTCACAACGGTTGGCAACGCATGGCGCAATTCTGGTCAAAACTATGGATATGGCACAACGCACGAGGCATTGGTCCAAGAAGTTGATGCTAACGGTAAAAAAATCTGCACATGTACAAATGGTGGCAAAGATGTTTGCGGATACGAAGATGGTGGTAATACCGATTGTCAAACCGCATCCATGATTGAACGCGATATTCAATTATCAACCGCGGCGGCAACATCATTGTTCCAAACGGTCTTGGCCGAAATTGAATTAGAGGCCCAGGCGAAATATAACGCCAAATTGACGCACGAACAAAATGTGTGTTTGGCGCAAAATTCGGCGGCAAATCCGGATGCATCATTTGTTTGGGCAAAATTAAAGAATAATGCAAAACGTGTTGCGTCTGATTATGCGACAAACGGTTTGGGCGATAACGGTTCGGTGCCCAGTAACGATTTGTATAATTCGTTCTGCCGTGTCAAGGTGACAATCCAATCCGAGGATAAAAATATCCAGGCGGAAATGAAAAATATTCCAAACGCATATTTTGCGGTGGGTGATCCATTCACATGCGGTGCATGGATTTCGGGCGCCAAATTGGATGAAATTTCTGAAAATGTTGCAAAGACAAAAACCGGCACAGACAAAGACGGTTCTTTGACATCGGGTCAAAAATGGGGTGCATGGGGTATAACCGCCCTGACGGCAATCGCCGGTGGTGTTGGCACAGACCTGTTGCAATCTAAAACCGGTTTGGGTGGCTTGCTGGGCACCAGCAAAGACAATGCCAAAACCAAATTGGATAAACGGATAGAACTGTGTGAAACACAAGCAAAAAACGTTCAGAATGCAACCAAGAAGTTCACGGGTGCTAATGCCACAACATGGACCACATATGACAGAAACGCCCTGAACAGTGCGATAAAATTTTTGAATGCCACTTATAAAGGTCTTGTATCTGATTTAGACATAAATAATGGTCCAACCACAATCAGTGAAATTTCGTCCGGTGATTGGGTTGCCAAAGGTGAAAATAACCAGACAGCAAGCACAGATAAAAGCACTGAGGCTACCACAATCTCTACAACTGCTGGTAAAATCTCTGTGGCGTGTCAAAATATGAAAAATGAAAGCGGTTATAAAAATTATACCGAAACAAAAAGCAATGCTGGTCGTTTAATCGCAGATGGTGTCGGTGCGGCGGTCTTGGGCACGGCGGGTGGTATCACCACGGCGCAAATTATGAAGGCCAACAACCGTTCTGACTTCACGGCGGCACAACAAGAATGGATGGATGAAATCGGTAAAAAAATCCATTGCTATGTTGGTGGGCAATTGGTTGGTGACTTTGGCGACATCGTCAGCGTCGACATCAGCGAAGAATAAAATGTCGGAAAGACATGTTTAACAAAAACCGCCAATTGGCGGTTTTTGTCATTGCGAGCGAGCAAGTCCAATTTGGCGGAACGCCAAAGCCGGACGCGCGAGACGTGGCAATCCAGTTTTATTAGAGTGTCTGCCGTTGGCAGACGGCTTTTTTATTTACTGGATCCTTTCGACTGCGCAAAACTGCGAATGCGCGACATCGCAGTTTTACTCCGCTTAGGATGACAAAAACGCAGTTGCGTTTTTGTTCCCGGCGGGTTTGCCCGCCGTCTCCTTCTTTATGAAAGAAGGAGTACCCTGCGCCAGCAGGGGGAGGTAATTGTGATTTAAAACCTTTTTATGGCGATTTCGTTTCACTACATCGCCCGGCACAATTACCCCGTCGCCTCCGGCGCCACCCCTTCTTTCATAAAGAAGGGGACGGTGCGCCGCACTGCACGCCGCACCGTAGCATTGTTCGTTGTTTAGAAAACAAGCTTTAGTGTTATCGGCGAAGGCGGGCAAACCATCGCGCCAGCACAAAAAGAAGGGGTGGCACAAAACCGCAACGCGGTTGAGTGACGGGGCAGTTCAATAATTTCTTGCAATTCGCAAAATACAATGTATAATTTTTGGGCTTATATCAAAACAAAGGGTAAAAATTATGAAACAAGGAATTCATCCGGAATATCACAAAATCAACGTCACAATGACAAATGGTCAAACCGTTGAAATGTATTCTTCTGTGAAAAAAGATTTGGTTTTATCAACCGATAATTTGAATCATCCGGCGTGGACGGGTCAACGCAATAACAACGACACCAAGGGTCAACGTGCCGCCGATTTCAAAAGCAAATTTGCTGGGTTCAAATTTTAATAATATCTTTGTGATTGGGGGGCAAAATGGACTTGACTATCAAAGGTTCGACCGAATTAAATAAAATGTTTGCGGCACTGGATAAAACCGCGTCTGCCCTCCGTCACGATTTTGGCGAGGTTGAAAACCTGCAACAATCGTTGCATGGCGCGCGTGATTTTGTGGCGCGTGCGGCCGCCCGTGTCGAAGAAAGTATTTTGTCTGATTTACAGTTGGTGCGCCCAATGGCGGGTTTGTTGACGCCAAATGTGACGCATGCGGGTGATTCCCGTGACGAATTTGTTTTGGCGATGTCGGGTGCGGCAAATTTTGTTCGTGCGAACCCGAATTTCGCGATATCTTTGGCGTTGCGGTCGAACGGTGAAACAAAGATTGCGTTGGTTTATGCCCCAATGTTGGATAAATTATATTATGCTGAATCTGGTAATGGTGCATATATGTTTTCGGCATTTCATTCGGTAAAAATTCGTGTGTCACAAATTTCAGACCCCGCTGATTTGATGATTGCGTATAATACTGACGACAATTCGAAAAAAATTGGCGATGTGCGTGTGTCGGGTTGCCCGGCGTTGGATTTGTGCGGCGTCGCATCGGGCAAGTTAGACGCGTTTGTGTCACGCCCATTGGATTTTGCCGAAATTGCCGCCGGCGATTTAATATTGCGCGAGGCCGGGGGAAAAATCACGTCCAACGTTGAAATAATTGCCACCAATGGTCATATCGAATTATAAAAAAAACCGCCATCGGCGGTTTTTTCAGTGTTCAGAGTGCAGAGTTCATCCGTCTCTGCTGTCGCAGAGCCGCGACTGTGGTTGATGAATAATTATTATTCTAGACATTCCCCGTCTTTTCTGTGCGCCAGCACAAAAAGAAGGGGTGGCGCGAAACCGCAACGCGGTTGAGTGACGGGGCAGTTCAAATCATTATTCATTTATTGCACTTTGAACTCTGAACTTTGCACTTTGTAATTCCGCCCCATCCCGGGGGCGGAATTATAAATTGCAAATTGCAAAATCATATCGTATAATATATTCATGCGTTTCAAAAAAATTTTTAAGATTTTCATTAACATAGTATTTTGGTGCATAACCGCCGGAATTGCGGCATTGGCGGCATTGATTTTCATTTATGGAAACGATTTGCCTGATTATAAAAAATTGGCGACATACGCACCGCCGGTTGCAACGCGCCTGTATGCGGCGGACGGTTCGCTGTTGATAGAATACGCCGAAGAACGCCGTGTATTTATTGATTTTGACGATATGCCGCCACAATTAGTGAACGCATTTATTGCCGCCGAAGACCAAAATTTCTGGACGCACCCCGGTATTGATGTCCAGGGTATTTTGCGTGCGGCATCAAATAACCTGATGCGGGCGATGGGGTTTGATGCTAAATTTTCTGGGGCATCAACCATTACGCAACAGGTTGCAAAAAATTTCTTTTTGACATCGGACCGCACCATTTCACGCAAAGTCAAAGAGGCAATTTTGGCATTGCGCCTGGAACGGTCATTTTCAAAAAAACACATTATGACATTATATTTAAATCAGATATTCCTTGGTGCGCGGGCGTATGGTGTGGGTTCGGCGTCATTGATGTATTTTAATAAACCGGTCCAAGATTTAACGCTGGCCGAATGTGCGTTTTTGGCGTCCCTGCCCAAGGCACCAAACAATCGTGATGCCGCGATTGAACGTCGCAACTATGTTTTGCGCCGTATGGTGGACGAGGGATTTATTACCCAAGACGCGGCCGATGCCGCCGCCGCCGAAGGTTTAAACATAAACAGTGGTTTTACCGCCCAAATGGAAGATACTTTCCAATACTTTGCCGAAGAGGTTCGTCGTCAATTACTGGATGCCATCGGTCGCGAAGAATTGTATAACAACGGTCTGTACATCAAAACAACCATTGTTCCGGAATTCCAACGCGCGGCGTCCGCTGCATTGAATAAAACATTGGATGCATACAATGCGGGTCGCGGCGGAAACGAAAAACTCCAAGGCGCCATCATCGTTATGAATCCATATACCGGACGTGTTTTGGCGATGTCGGGTGGTCGGTCGTTCGCACAAAGTTCGTTTAACCGCGCAACCCAGGCTATGCGCCAGATTGGCAGTACGATTAAACCGTTTGTTTACCTGGCGGCATTGGAACGCGGCATGTCACCGGAAACAATTTTACTGGATGCGCCAATCGTCGGATGGAAAGACGCATATACTGAATGGAAACCGGAAAATAACGATAAAAAATTCTTGGGCGATGTGCCATTGCGTTTTGCGCTGGAAACATCGCGAAATGTGCCGACGGTGCGTTTGGTGGAACAAATCGGTGTGCGTGACGCGATTGATGTGGCAAAACGATTTGGGGTGTATCCTGATAATATGAACGATGTGAATTTATCTTTTGCATTGGGGTCGGGCGAAACGACATTGCAAAACCTGGTTGCGGGTTATTCGGCATTTGTGAACGGTGGACATGTTATTCGTCCAAAATATGTCGATTATATCCAGGACCGTTATGGTCGCACAATTTACGGTGGGGACACAAAAATCGAGCAATGGCGTGACGACATGTTGCCGCCGGCGGACGATGATATGGGGGCGGCATTATCTGACCCACAGAGTTTATATCAGTTGGTATCGATACTCCAAGGTGCGGTCGAACGCGGTACCGGACGCCAGGCGATGGTTCCCGGTCACACAATCGCGGGCAAAACCGGCACCACCAACGATGTCAAAGATGCATGGTTCATCGGTTTTTCTAAAAATTTAATTGCGGGTGTATATTTGGGATATGATACCCCGCGTCCATTGGGCAAGGGCACCGGTTCATACACCGCCGCACGCGTTTTTTCGGATTTTATGACACCGGCACTGGCGAACCAAAAAAATCAGCCGTTTTCGGTCCCTGACGGTCTGCATTTTGTGCGTGTGAATCGCGCAACGGGTGTTGCCGCAACCCGCGACCCCAACGGCGTTATTATTACCGAGGCATTTAAACCAAACCAGGGTCCCAATGTTCCGGTCACGACCGAACCGGTGATAATTAATGCTGATGGCGCGACGGTCACCCAATCTGTGCCAACGGTTGGCGGTGTGTTTTAATTTTTGTTTGAATTCGATTTGTATTGCGGTTATTTTGTGGTAAAATGTCAGTATAACAATGGAGAAAAATTTCATGCTGGCAGATTACTTTTTATCAAACGGATTTTATTCTTTTGCAAGTGGTTGGGCGCAATTTGCCGCCGCGTTTGGTTGTGCATTTTTGATAATGTTTTTATTTGGTCGTGGGTTTATTCGTGTAATGCACGCATGGCAAAAACGTGGTCAACCAATCAGTGAAAACGTCCCTGAATCTCATCGTGCCAAGGCCGGCACCCCAACCATGGGTGGAATTTTAATTTTATTTGCGATAATTGTGTCGTCCGTATTATTTATGCCAATGGTAAATACGGCGGGTTGGATTGCGTTATTGTCATTGGTAATGTTTGGCGCATTGGGTTTTGTTGATGATTATAAAAAAGTATCATCGCAATCGCACAAGGCCGCAAACGGTCTGTCGCCATCGTTCCGCCTGGGGGCCGAGGCCGTATTTGTTGTAATTTTAGTTTATTTAATCAATAAAACGATGCCACCGTATGTGCCGGACTTTTCGATTACGGTTGGTTCATCAATTTTGTGGCCATTAAATTCTTGGGTTTTGGGTAATGCATTTGGCATGCCGATAACATTGGGATTTTTGTATTATGTGTTTGGGTATTTTGTCATCTGTGGTTCGGCAAACGCCACCAATATCACAGACGGCCTGGACGGCATGTTATCTAAATTATATTTGCCGGTGTTGATTGTGTTGGTTGTCGCATTATATGGCGCAACCAGAATTGGTTTCATGGACAGTGTGGTTTTCTTGCCCGATGCATCCGCCCTGTACGCACCATTGGGTGCGACCGCCGGCGCCGTATTGGGATTTTTATGGTATAACGCAAAACCTGCATCGATATTTATGGGTGATGTTGGCTCATTGGCATTGGGTGGATTTATGGGTACGGTTGCGATGTTATTAAAATCAGAAATCATTATGGGTGTTGCCGCCGGCATGATGGTGTTGATATTACTGTCGTCATTTTTGCAAACAATGTGTTTCAAAATTACGCGCAAAATATCTGGGACCGGGCGCCGCATATTTTTGCGCGCGCCATTACATCATCATTTCGAAGAATTGGGTTGGGCAGAGACAAAAATCGTGGACAGATTTTTTGTATTATCGATATTGTTTTCTGGGATTGCGCTGATACTGTTAAAATTTGCATAAAAATAAAATAGGGCGGATATAAAAATGGCGGTGATAAATGAAGTTGCACGCAGAACCGACGACAGTCAATTAACTGATTGGTATTTTGGCATTGACCGTTGGTTGCTGTTGTATGTTGGAATAATGATTTTTGTCGGCATGATTGCAACCATTTCCACCGGCAGTGCGAATTCCATCCGCGTTCATGGCGCATTACCATGGTATCATTTTTTTGTAAAAATGTTTCCGTTTTATATCATTGGTTTGGGAACATTATTCGTGACCAGTATGTTTAACAAAAAATGGGTACTGAAATTGGCGTGGTTAAATGTGATTGTGTGCCTGCCATTATTGATAATGACATTTGTTCATCCGATGGTTGTAAATGGTTCGGCGCGATGGGTGGTATTGGACGGATTAAAATTAATGCCATCTGACATTATGAAGCCCGGATTTGTCGTTGTCACCGCGTGGTTTTTGGCGCGTATGAAGGAAAAATTTGGCGACAACATATTTTTGAATCGGGATGCCTGGAAATTCAGTTGGGCATCATGGTGGCCGTATATCGGTGTATTTTGCATGGTGTTGGGCATTTTATTTAAACAGCCCGACATTGGTACATCAATGTTGTATTTCTTGGTATTGGGCATAATGCTGTATGTATCGGGCCTGCCCAAAAGGATAATGGCGATATTGGGTGCGGTTTTAATTGGCGGTGGCACGGCGGCATTTTTTCTGTGGCACCACGTGCACGAACGCATCATGGAATTTTTCGGGCCATTGGACCCATTGTCCCAGGTCGGTTTTGCCGTGAACGCAATCCGCCAAGGCGGTCTGTTCGGCATGGGGGACGAGGCATTTGCCGCCGAAAATTTGCCAATGGCGGAAAATGATTTTGTTTTTGCGGCACTGGTCGAAGATTTCGGTGCAATCGCCGGATGTTTGTTATTGGTGTTATTTATCATGGTGATAAAGCGTTTAATGGCGGCGGCATCATCGGCGCGTGATAAATTTGTTTTGTATGTTATAACCGGAACAACGGCGTTATTTTCGGTCCAGATTTGCCTAAACCTGGCGACGACATTGCATGTTATGCCGCCCAAGGGCATGACATTACCGTTCATATCATTCGGGGGCAGTTCGTTTCTGGGTTTCTGCCTGTTGTTCGGTATGACATTGGCATTGATTCGCGAAGATAAATGGAAATAATGGGGGTGACGGATATGAAAATATGGATTGCAACAGGTGGCACGGGCGGACATGTTTTTCCGGCGATGGCTGTGGCCGATGAATTGGCGCGCCGTGGACATAAAATAACAATTTCTTGTGATGGTCGAACCGATAAAATGGTGCATGAATCCAAACCAAACGGTGCACGGGTTGTGCATGTTTGGGCATCGGGCGTTGGCGCAAAAAGCAAATTAAAACAAATATACGCATTGTTCAAAATTGGTGTGTCGGCATGCGGATTGATTTTACGGTTTGTTTTTTCGCGCCCTAATCGTGTTGTTGCGTTTGGTGGATATGCGTCTGTTCCGGTGGTGTTTGCGGCGCATGTGTGGCGTATTCCGACATTTTTACACGAACAAAACGCGGCAATCGGTCGCGCGAATAAATTTGCAATGCGATGGGTCAAAACATTGATGATCAGTTTTCCAACCGTGTCCGGCATGCCAAAAACGAATACAGAAATCGTGTACACGGGACTGCCGGTGCGGGACGATTTTTTGGCGGCGGCCGGTGCACCGATACCGAATAAATCGCATTTGCTGGTGACGGGCGGGTCACTGGGGGCGCAAATCTTGGACGATGTTGTGCCAACGGCGATTGCGAATATGAAAAATAAAAAGATTTTCGTCACGCATCAAACACGCCCTGAAAATGTTGAAAAATTGCAACGGTTTTACGCCGAACATAAAATTCATGCAAATGTATTGTCGTTTATTCGCGATATGGCGGGCGCCGTCCGTGATGCAGACCTGGTTATTGGACGCAGTGGCGCCAGTACCGTCATCGAATTAGAAACAATCGGTCGTCCGGCGATTTTGGTTCCATTAAATATTAATCCAGACCAGGCCGCCAACGCGGAATCATTTGCAAAATTGGGTGGCGGATTCGCAATAGAACAATCGAAATTCACGCCGCGTTGGCTGGAATCAACATTGACAGAATTGTTTGAAAATCCGACGCGTTTGGAAAAAATGGCAAAAAAATCATTGGTAAAAAATACCGCCGCCCGAAACATCGCCGACACAGTCACAAAATAAAAAAACACCCGCGTTTGCGGGTGATTTTTTCGATTTATTTGGCCAAGCCATTTTTGTTTTGCGCCAACATACCACAGGTATGTAAGCCAAGGGAATTGGATTTCGGGGCCAACCAAATAAAATCAAAACTCGGTTAGTGATACTCGTGTACTATTTTGATTACGAAAATGATACGCACAATATCCATTACATCCAGTGGCGCAATTTGTCGCACCATCAAAAGTATAAATCTTTTTCCATGGCGCAGCATCAGGCGCCGCCGTATATTCACCACCAACATTTATTCCGGTTAACTTACACCAACAATACGCACCAACAGTATTCCACCCTGAATCCGTTATTGGTGTTGCTCCCGCAGGTGAAGAATTACATACGGCTGTCCCAATGGCTGTTCCGGCGGATAAATTTATTGCACTATTTGCGTTCCAATCAACATACCATGTTGGTACAGGCACATCCGCGTCGTTTTCAACAATCGGTCCGGGTGTAAAATCATCCCCCGACGATGCCGCATTGCCATAGAACCGCCCACCAACCGTATCATACATCCCAACTTTCCCCGTTGTATTATCAATAACCGGAACAAAGTTACGGATTAATGTTCCATTGTTCCAAATCTTAGCGTAATAAATTTTTACAACCGATACTCCAAAAGCGGCACCATCAAGATTAGTAGCAAACAAATATGCGTTTATCGGATTTGAAGCCATATTATCGTAAGATCCTTTTGATTCATTATCAAAATACACTTTTTTATTCTCAGTTTTTATAGTGTGTTTATTGTTGTTCAGCGCAAAGCTTGGAGTTAAGTCTCTACCTATATATATATTCACGTTTCCATTTCTATCAACTCTGAACAAATAAGATTTTGGTATGCTGCCAGCAGACGAGATACCAAACAAATCATTATAAGTACCATCGTGTGATATATATTGAAACGCTATTTCTACCTCTTTATTAGAATCAAACACCACCCCTGTATTAATATACTGTGTGCCTGTACTTTCGATATATTCTAATTGAGTATACCCCAAAATCGCTGCTTGTTGTGCGGTTGTATTGCCATTGGTTTGATTTGCTATAATTGGTGTAAAGAAATCGCGGAACGGGTCGGTGATTTGATACCAATGTGGCGTGCCGCTCTCGTCCTCGACCAACAGGCATTGCTTGTACGCCGGGCATTCGGTGTCGTCCGCAGGGCGGGTTTGTTTGCCGCTCTGCAAAGTCGCGATGCTCGCCGCCTGATTGATAGTGTTCGTGACAACTGTGTTCACCGTCGCAACCGCATTCGCCAACGCCGTATTCAGCGGATTAAAAACCGTCTCGGTGTATTTTGTGGATGCAACCTGAATCTCGGAACAATACGCAGGTTTAACTTGGATGTTTGATACTTCCATTACACCGGTGTTAGCATAATTAAATCTCAAACTCTTAACATTTTTTCCAGGATATGTTTTTGCAAAAAGATCGGTGTTTTCAACACTTGTGTTGAAGGCTATCGCTCCGGTAGTATCGTCTGTATACACAACTTCAAAACGTCCAAGTCCAGGATTGTTACCGAAATGTCCAGTAATGATATATTGGGTGTTAGGTGCAAAAGTTATTGGGTATCCGTTTTTTGCATACTCGTATTGATTGCCATTGGCGCCAGTATACACACCGCCATTTTTCGTCCAGCCACCTGCATTTAATAACCAATCCATATTAAACATATTCGCACATGTGCCTGTTGTTTCGGGACCGGCAATAAACGAACCCGTGCCGGCATTGGTATAAAACCGATTGTTTACCGTGTCGTACATACCGATGACACCAGATGAGTTTTTCGCAGGAATAAAATTACGAACCAAGACACCAATATCTTGATAAATTCTACTCTTCAAAGGAGAAACACCGGCACTACCAAATAAATCTAATGAACCGGTAGACACAATTGTTGCAACATTACCACTACTAATATTTCGTCCGTTTAAAAACACATTACTAACAGCATTGTTGTGCAAATCCATAACCAGTGTTGTTTTGCCGGTCACTGAATATGAGCTTGGATTACTAACCAAAGCAGTGGCTGACTCCCCAGCAGATCCGATATATACATTTTCCAATGTTCCGCCAGTTAATTTAACATTACCGCCACGTCCACCATCTGTTCCTGTTCCTGCGATATAACCGGTTCCATCATCTGTTGTAGAAAATACCAAAGTATGTTTATAATCCGATGTCGGAACAAACCCCATATCAATATACTGTGTCCCGGTGCTTTCGATATACTCTAACTCTGTATAGCCCGCCGGCAGTGCGTGTGCCGATATTGTGAACAATGCGCAGACAATTCCAACCAATCCCAATAAAAACTTTTTCATTCCCATGATT
>CADAKI010000002.1:0-158356 GCA_902788485.1 uncultured Pseudomonadota bacterium
AACGAACCTCTGGTGTACCTGTTGTCGCGCCAGCGGCACTGCAGGGTAGCTATGTTCGGAACAGATAACCGCTGAAAGCATCTAAGCGGGAAGCTGGTCACAAGATAAGATATCCCTATGAGTTCAGTTCTAGACCAGGACATTGATAGGCTGTGTGTGTAAGCCCTGTGAGGGGTTGAGCTTAACAGTACTAATCGAACCATTGACTTTTTATCTTATCGTTTGTTTATTACAGACGGTAATTATGCTTGAAGAGATTGTTTTTTTGATTGATTTGTTGTAGAATACGATGTGCTGGATTTAATTCTGGTGATTATAGAGCGGGAGTCACCCTCTGTTCCATCCCGAACCAGACAGGGAAACCCCGTATCGCCGATGGTACTTTGGCTTAAGCCACGGAAGAGTAGGTCGTCGCCAGAATTAAGTCCAGTTTGGACGTAAAAACCGAATTTTTAACCGCCCCACCCGGGCGGTTTTTTGTTTGATTTTTTGTGGGTCGGCATATTACAATAAATCGTGATAAAAAAAGGAAGAATAAATGTCAAATGTGTATTTGGACAATAACAGAATCGTGAAAATGAAAGATGTCGATAAAGAATTGAAAAAAATCGGTACATGGCGCGGCATGGATACAGATGTAAAAATTATTGTTTGTTCCATCATATTTTTGTTGGCGGGTAGTGTTTTTATCGTTGGATATATGCGTAATGCCAAAGAAAAATTCAAACAAGAATTAATCCAGGAATTGCAAAAAAGTCAAAACCAAACGGATTCTGCGCGCACGGCATATATTGATAGGGCTTTATCAAAACAACGTTGATATAATAATCTAAAAAACAGAATCGTCCGGATGGGGGGACCATAAAATTATGAAATTTTGTGGTTGATTCCCCAAACATTACTTTCGAAAATTTAGTGAAAGTAAAGGTTTCATCGGACGATTTTACAACGCCACCAAGATTTTTAGGTTATCGGGGCATTGCTGTCTCGTTATGACCTCCGAACCCTAAGCAATACTTTTGGGTCGGCTGTGTTCAGATCATTTAAGACACAATTATTATGTAATATTTTGCGCGTCCCCGCCACAGGGATGATTTCCTGTTATATTCCAAACAAACTGTGGGCAAATTCACCAATGGCAAATGCGATAATCGACACCACCGTGCAAATAATCAACATTTCCAGAAAGTGTTTATAAAATGCCGCACCACGATAAGAAAAGAAATTAAACATGAATATAATTCCGACCGCAATCGCAATAATTGATGCCAATGTCGCCGCCCGCCCCACAGATGCAAAAAATGGCAATATCAATAACACACATGTCAGCATATATGCGCCACTGGTACATAATGCGGATTTCATTGCCTTTGCATGATTTTCTGATTTTACCGCCAAATAATTTGCCGCGCCCATGGACAGCGATGCCGTAATGGATGAAATCACGCAAGAAATCACAATAATGTTTGTATCGGTAAACGCAAAAAACAATCCCGCAATCAGCCCGGTCAGCGATACAATCGCATCATGCATACCTAAAATAATCGCACTTTTATAATTTGACACAGGTTAATTATACCATTTCCGCACCTTATACACAACACGCAAAAAAGCATAAATTTGTTGCATTTATAGAAATATATTCTATGATAAAATTATCCCGAGAGAGAACAACGATATATAAAAGGTAAATAAAATGAAAAAAATTGTTCTGGCTCTGATTTTGGGTTTGATTTCGACACCTGTATTTGCAACATATTATGCAACAACAACAACGAATTGTAATGCGCCGGCAATGTTGGCGGATTTGGACCGTGCGGTTGCCACACATCGTGCGGTTATAACCGAAATTAAATGCAATGCCCCGGCACCAATTGTGCGCGAAATCCCGCGTCCGGTTGTGCGTCCCGTGGTGTATGTTGAACGTCCTGTGATTGTTGAACAACCAGTTGTTGTTCGTCGCCCGGTGATTGTTCGTCGTGCGCCGGTTGTGGTGACACCGGTTGTGACGGAATCTTGTGTGTGCTATGATTGTGGGTGTTAAAAAATGCAACAAGATATTGATTTTTTCGATAATTGGGCGGCTATGACCGATATCCAGGCATTGCGGTGTATTGAATATTTAACACAAAACATCGCGCAATATAAAATAACCGTGACACCACATGGTATTGTTCATATCGGTGATCGTGTCATGATTGTGCCTGCAAAATTGGAAAAACATAAATACAGTTATGAAATAAATTCCCGGCTGTTTTATGATGATTTTGACCGGGATTTGGTGCGTCGTTTATATAAAAAATGCAAATCTGTCCAGACGCGCTGAAATCTGCGAAAAATGAAAATGTTTCCCGGCCAAAACGAATCAAAAAAAGCCGGGAAATTTTTTTACAAATAAATTTATAAAAAAAACTTGCAAAATGGGATTTCGCCCTGCATAATTTTCTGGCAAATTTAATCAACATAGTAAAGGAGTAACCATGAGTCAAAAATGGGTTTATACTTTCGGTAATGGTGCCGCCGAAGGGCGTGCCGATATGCGCAATTTGCTGGGTGGCAAGGGTGCAAATTTGGCCGAAATGAATTTGGTTGGTTTGCCGGTTCCTGCGGGATTTACGGTGACAACCGATGTTTGTACATACTATTACGAAAACAATCAGACATATCCATCTGATTTAATGGACCAGGTTCGCGCCGGCGTTAAACATATTGAAAACATTATGGGTAAAAAATTTGCAGACATGGAAAATCCATTGTTGGTGTCTGTGCGTTCGGGTGCCCGCGTTTCTATGCCGGGTATGATGGATACTGTTTTGAATTTGGGTTTAAATGATGAAACAGTACGCGCATTGGCAAAACATTCCGGGAACGAACGTTTTGCATACGATTCATATCGTCGTTTCATTATGATGTTTTCTGACGTTGTGTTGGGTGCCGATATCAATTTATTTGAACACAAATTGGAAGAAATGAAAAATGCCAAGGGTTATAAAGTTGATACTGAATTGACCGCCGACGATTTGAAAGAATTGGTCGAACAATTCAAGGCCATCGGTAATGAAATTGGCAAGGTTTTCCCACAAGATCCATGGGAACAATTAAAATTGGGTATTGGCGCCGTGTTCGGTTCTTGGATGAGCAAAAAGGCAATCACATACCGCAAATTAAATAACATCCCGGGTGATTGGGGTACCGCCGTCAATGTCCAGGCGATGGTGTTTGGAAATTCTGGCGATGATAGTGCCACCGGTGTGTGTTTCTCGCGCGACCCGGCAACCGGCGAAAATAAATATTATGGTGAATATCTGATTAATGCCCAGGGCGAAGACGTCGTGGCGGGTATTCGCACCCCACAACCAATGAGCAAAGATGATTCTGGTCGTGTTTCATTGGAAGAAGCGATGCCAAATGTGTACAAAGAATTGTGTGATGTTCGTGAAAAATTGGAAAAACATTACAAAGACATGCAAGATATGGAATTCACAATCGAACATGGCAAATTGTGGATGTTGCAATGCCGTAATGGTAAACGTACGGCGGCGGCGGCGGTTCGTATGGCGGTTGAAATGGTGAACGAAGGTTTGCTGACCAAAGAAGAAGCCATTTTGCGCGTTGGTGCCGACCAATTAAACCACTTACTGCACCCAATGTTGGACCCCAAGGCCGAAAAGAAAGTTATCGCAACGGGTTTGCCGGCATCCCCAGGTGCCGCGGTGGGTCAGGCCGTATTTAATGCCGAAGACGCTGAAAAATGGGCGTCGGACGGCAAGAAAGTTATGTTAATCCGTTTGGAAACATCACCCGAAGATATTGCCGGCATGAACGCTGCCCAGGGTGTGATTACTGCACGTGGTGGTATGACATCACACGCGGCGGTGGTTGCCCGTGGTATGGGAACACCATGCGTATCTGGGTCCACAGACATCAAAATTGATTACGCATCCAAAACAATGACATGCGCATGCGGTGTTGTTATCCACGAGGGTGATTGGGTATCAATCGATGGTGCACGCGGTGAAATCATCGAAGGCGCAATCCCAACTGTATCTGCACAATTGACGGGTAATTTTGGCACATTGATGCAATGGGTTGATGAAATCAAAGATTTGGCGGTGAAAGCCAACGCCGAAACACCAAAAGATGCAAAACAGGCACGCGATTTCGGTGCCCAAGGTATCGGTCTGGCGCGTACAGAACACATGTTCTTTGACCCGTCCCGCATCCAAGATATGCGCGAGATGATTTTGGCTGATGACGAGGCCGGTCGTCGCGCCGCATTGGATAAATTGTTGCCATATCAAAAATCGGACTTTGTCGAATTGTTCAAAATTATGGATGGTTTGCCGGTCACAATTCGTTTGATTGACCCACCATTACATGAATTCTTGCCACATACCGAACCGGAAATGCAAGAATTGGCAAATCACATTGGTAAATCGTTGGAATTCGTGAAATCACGTTCCGAGGCATTGCGTGAATCCAACCCAATGTTGGGTCATCGTGGTTGCAGATTGGCAATTACATATCCAGAAATTTGCGAAATGCAAACACGCGCGATTTTGTCTGCGGCAATCGAATGCAAAAAATCAGGCGTTCGTGTATTCCCAGAAATCGAGGTTCCGCTTGTCGGTTCGAAAAAGGAAGTCGATATTGTGAAATCTGTTATCGACGCAACCGCCAATGCATTGTTTGCAGAAATCGGCGACAGTGTTGAATACACCGTGGGTTCCATGATTGAATTGCCACGTGCGGCGGTTTTGGCAAACGAAATCGCGGAAAGTTGCGAATTCTTTGAATTTGGAACAAACGATTTGACACAAACAACATTGGGTATGTCACGTGACGATACCGGCAAAATTTTGGACGAATATCGCGCACGCGGTGTTTATGTTGCCGACCCATTTGCATCGGTTGACCAACTGGGTGTTGGTTTGTTGATTAAAGATGCCGTGGAAAAAGCACGCAGTGTCAAAGGCGATAAAATCCACCTGGGCGTTTGTGGCGAACATGGTGGCGACCCTGCATCGATTGAATTTTTCCATAAATGTGGATTTAATTCTGTATCATGCAGTCCGTTCCGTGTGCCAATCGCACGTTTGGCGGCGGCGCAGGCGGCGGTCAAATTCCCACGCAAAAAATAATTGTGCGCTGGAAAAATCCGGGCCCCACAAAATTGTAAATTTTGTGGGTAAAAAACCGGGCCATGCGAAATTGTGAAATTTCGTGGGTGATCCCAAAAAAAACTCTCGCATTGTGCGAGAGTTTTTTATTGTGAAAAATTTTGCATTGTTGTATAAATATGTTGTTTTTCAAATGGCGGAGAATTTCATCATGGCAAACACTAAAACACAAACATTACCATCATCGCTGTGGAAATTTTACATACGTTATGCGTTTCGCGGATATTGGTGGATAATTGTTGTGTGGGCGATTATATCGTTGGTAATGCAATTTGATAATGTGTTGTTCCCCTTTTATCAAAAATGGTTGGTGCAATCATTAGAAACACCAATCCCAGACGGTTTAACATGGTTACAACATATTTTACCGACAATAATTTTGATTGTGGTATTGGATATATCTTTGATGTTATGTTTGATATTGCGTTGGTTTTTATATAATCATTGGGCACCATATGTTATTCAAAAAATATCAACAGAATTGACGAATTATACTCAATCCCAGAGTATGTCTTGGTGGACGTCGCGCTTGCCAGGAAAGGTTAATCAGCAAATCGCATATGTTCAAGCATTTCCCGAAATGATAAATATTATTTGGTGGTCTGTATGTGTTTTGATAACAATTATTGTAAATTCTGGGATGTTATTTCGTGTAAATTTGTATGTCGCAATTATGTTTTTATTTGCATTTGCGTTTCGTGTATTGTTCGCGTTGGGAATGCGTAAAAAATTAAAAACTGCATCAGAAAATAAAGCAAATGCCCAAAGCACATTGTCTGGAAAATTAGTGGACAGTTTGTCGAACTATTCCATTGTTAAATCTTTTTCTGGTGCACGTCGCGAAGAAAAATATTTGGAATCACATCGTAAAAAACAAATCGACACATCGGTTCGCTTCTCGTTTTTAAATAGAATTTTTTGGGGGATTCCCGGTGCATTATGGAGTGTGTTTTTTGGCGGAACATTATTTTTCTGTTCGGTGTTATATTATCGTGGCGAAATGACCATTGCAGATATCGTATTCACAATCGGTGTATTTTTTGCGGTTATGGGTGCGATTGGTGGCCTGATAAATCAAATTCCTGATATTATTGATAAAATCAGCAGTGCATCCAAATCGTATAAGGAATTGGTTGGTGTAATTGATGTTGCGGATATTGATAATGCGCCCGATTTATTGGTTGACCGTGGTGCGATTGAATTCAAAAACATATCGTTCAAATATCGTCGTAAATATGTCTTGCGTGATTTTAATTTGAAAATACGGCCGGGTGAACGTGTTGGAATCGTTGGGTTGTCGGGTGCCGGCAAAACAACATTGGTAAATTTGCTAATGCGTTTTTATGACCCAAATCATGGTTCTGTTTTGATTGATAATCAAGATATTGCAAAAGTTTCACAAGATTCTTTGCGTGAAAATATTTCATATATTCCCCAAGAGCCAACGATGTTCAATCGCACTATTGCGGAAAATATCGAATACGGTCGCCCGGGTGCGTCTTTGCGTGAAATCAAGGCCGCCGCTGCCGAGGCATCGGCAGATGAATTTATAAACGGTACCGATAAAAAATACAATTCCCTGGTGGGTGACCGCGGCATAAAATTGTCGGGCGGTCAACGGCAAAGGATTGCAATCGCGCGCGCGTTTTTGAAAAATGCCCCAATCTTGATTTTGGACGAGGCGACATCTGCGCTGGACAGTGAGACCGAAATTGCAATTCAAAAATCGTTTGATAAATTGTCGGCGAATCACACGACATTGGTTGTTGCGCACCGGTTATCGACACTGCGTAATATGGACCGGATTATTGTGTTGGATAAAGGGCGCGTTATTGAATCCGGCACACATAACGCATTATTGCGTCGCCGTGGTTTATACGCAAAATTGTGGAAAATGCAATCCGGCGGATTTTTACAATAAATTCCGCCCCAAGCGATAGCGTGGGGAGGGTGGTCGGCGCCAGCCGACGGAGGGGGTAAAAAATAGTTGACCGCGCGATATAAAAATTTCCATAATACCAGTGTAGGAAATAAATCTTTAACCAAAAGGGGAAAATATGAAAAAAATTGTTTTGTTTGGATTGGTTTGCACAATGGGCGTGTCAACGGCGAACGCGGGTTGGTTTGGTGATTTGTTCAAAAAATCTGCGGAACCACAAACTTTGACCGAGGCATGCAACACCGACGAAATCGCATCGATTTGTCCAGAAATTGCGTTGGGTCAAAAAACTTTGACGGAATGCTTGTCTGAAAATGTAAAATCATTATCAAAAAAATGTGCGAAATATGTGAAAAAATCAATCAAGGAAAACAAAGAATTGATTTTGGAAAATAAAGATGCCACAACAAACGCAGCAAATGAAAAAATCAACGAAGTGAAAAAATCAATCGCCGATAAAAAGGCCGCAAATGAAAAATCACGTGCCGAATCAAAAAAAGCATTGGATGAAAAAAAGGCGGCGGTAAAAGCCACCGGCAAAGAAATCAAAGATGCGGCGGTGGCGGTAAAAAATGACGCGGTTGCAACCGGTAAATCTTTCAAAGAAATCGTGAAATAATATTGCATATATGATTTATAAAAAAAATCGCCTGACCAGGCGATTTTTTTCTGTTTACAAAACAAATCCAAAAATGTTAGAATATATTCAAGTGAAGGTTTATATATTAAAAAACGGCTGATTCATGCTGTTTTGGGGAGAATTACATGACACACAAAAAAATGACAGATGCATATAAAAATGCGGTTGGAACGATGTTCTTGCTGGCTGGTGCGTTCTTTATTTGTTCAACATTGTTGTCAATGCGGACGGTGTTGGCGGACCCGATTGCGCCAAATGCCACCCCGACAACGGCGCGTGTAAATCCGGCACGGGCCAATGCGTCACGCACGGTAAATAATTCACGTGCAACCACATCGCGGGGAACGGCGTCACGTGCGACAACGGCGCGCACGGCATCGACGCGTGCAACGGCAAATACGCCGGCGACAACACGTGGAACAAATTCCCGTTCGGTCAGAACACGCAGTGTTTCTGTTCGTTCGTCCGATGGTTCTGTGAGAAATGTTGGTGCCACATCGCGTAATATTGTTTCGCGCACAACGTCCGGCAACACAACAATGCGTGGTACGGCGGCACGTTCGGTTGCCGCACGAACCGGCACGCCATCACGGGTGAGTATGGTTGCCAATGGTATGCGTGCATCTGCGGGTAATGGTGTTTCTGTTTCGTATTTAACAAACAAATTATATACGGGTAATTATTCAAATATTATCGATTCGACGACGGGTTTGATTTCGGCTGACGCATACAGTACATGTTTGGAATCATATTACACATGTATGGATGAAATTTGCACCGCACGCAGTGATACCAAGGGTCGTTGTTCTTGTGCGGGTCGTGCGACAAATTTCTTGGCCGCCGAAGAGGCTCTGGACCGTGCAAACGAAGAATTGATTCAGTTGTCTGGTCAATTGGCGTTGTTGGTTTCCACCAAGGGTAAAGATGTCAGCGAGGCATTTAAATTAACCGATGCAGAAAAGGTTATGAATTGCGTATCTTGGAAAGATTTAACCGCGCAATATGGAACCAGTTATTCTACCAAAGAGGTTAAAGATTGGTGCGATATGCATGGTATGTATGGGTCGGATTGCACAGAACCATCGTATTGTAAATCATCCGGCAACAGTTTTGGTTTCGATATCAGTCAAATCAACGGTTCGTCATCTGATATTTTGGCGTCGTTAAAGGCGTGGGCGACCGCCAAAGATTTGGCAAAACAATTTACAGATTCCAATACGGACGAATTGATTACAAATTATACGACTATCGCCGGTGTTGTAAACGGGTTGTCCGGCATTAATGATACGGCTGACACATCTACGGCGGCGTTGGACACATTGGCAAACAAATGGGGGTATGAATTGTTTGAATATGCGCACAACAATGTCTGTGGTCGTGTGTTGGATTCTTGCTTTAACGGTATTTACGAGGCGTGTGGTACCCCACCGTCCGGCACGGATTCATCGGGCAATAAAATCGGCAAATGTGCAAATGGCGCATCAACATCATGCCCATATAATTACAACAGTGCGATTAAGGTCACGACATCTGGCGATGGTTCGGGCGAGGTTGCATTAAACGAACGTGGTGCAACCGGTTCAACAACGTCCAGTTCGGCAACATGCTTTGGCTATACATCGGCGTCGGGTGACCCGTATGTATCTTTGCGTGGCCCGGTGGCGGATGCGCGTCGTTCGATTATGCAAAAATACTTGCTGGATGCGAACGCGGCGTGCGATACATATGGTGCGGCGTTGAAAAACACGGCGCAAAACATTAACTATCAAAAAATTGCCGCGGAACAGGCACTGCGCCAAAAACGTATGGAATTTTATAACGAATCTGAACAGGCAACCGAAAAAGATGCGTTGGTCGCAATCACAAACTTTAATAATTGTATCGACGAAATTTGGGATTGTTATAACACAAATGTTGATGAAGATAATTGGTCCACGGCGCGTATCAAAACATACTGTGCCCAGGTTTCCAATGCACCGCATTGTTATGAACCAATGATTTGCAATCCGACAATTGTTCAGTTTAATAAAATCATAGATGAACCAGATACCACGGGTAATTGCAAATTGAGTGCAAATATCGAAGAAAACAATTGTCGCAATGTTGTGACACTGCAAGAAATATTGAATGGTACCGGGGTCAGTGGTGTTGGTTCCGTCGGAACAGAAAATATAAATCAGATTTTGACCGGTTTGTTAAAGGCGGAATCTGCAATCGTGCGCGAGGCATGCTTGTTAAAAGCATTGGGTTGCGATGGTTCTGATACCGACGATCAAACATGTTTGCGTAATTTTGATAAACAAAAATATAAAAACGCAAATAATTAAAAAATAAAAACCGTGCAAAACCCGGCGCCCGCCGGGTTTTTTAATTCCATCCCATCCCCTGATACGAACATTTGCATAAATTTTTCGACAAAATGCTTGACATGTTGTTAAAAAATGGTAATCTTTGCATAAAGTTTTCGACAATTTGGTCGAAAACAAAACAAGAACAAATAATCCAAAGGTTAAAAAATGGCAAATTTTGCAATCTTTCAAACCGGTGGCAAACAATACCGTGTGCAAAACGGCGATACGATTAAGGTTGAAAAACTGAATGCCGAGGGCGACATCGAATTCGACCAGGTTTTAATGGTCGGCGATAAAATTGGCAATCCATATGTTTCGGGCGCACGTGTTATCGCAACGGTTGTTGAACAAAAACGTGATGACAAGGTTTTGGTTTTCAAGAAAAAACGTCGTCAAAACTATCGTCGCACACGTGGTCATCGTCAATACATTACCGTATTGAAAATCAAGGAAATCAAGGGCTAAAAGGGGTAAGTTATGGCACATAAGAAAGCAGGTACTTCTACTTCGAATGGACGTGATTCTGCGGGTCGCAGATTGGGCGTCAAAAAATCTGGTGGTGCACGTGTTATCCCGGGCAATATCATTATTCGCCAACGTGGAACCGCGGTTCACCCTGGGTTAAATGTCGGTATGGGCAAAGACCACACGATATTTGCAAAAATTGCTGGTATTGTTAAATTCAAACGTGGTCTGAATGACCGAAAAACTGTTTCGGTTATCCCTGAACAAGACAAATAAAAAAAACGCCCAATCGGGCGTTTTTTTAAAGTACAAAGTTCAAAGTACAAATATGGAATAAAAAATGAAAAAACAAAATATAGCAAAAGAAAAAAGTAAAAAATTCGCATTAAGAATAGTACGACTATACCAGTATCTCACAAATGAAAAAAAAGAATTTGTGTTGTCTAAACAAATTTTGCGTAGTGGAACCAGCATAGGGGCAAACTTAGCAGAATCTATTTGTGCAATGACAGAAAAAGATTTTGTTTCTAAAATTTATATTGCTTTAAAAGAAGCCGAAGAAACGTTATATTGGTTGGATTTATTACAAGATGCAGATTTTATAGATGAAAAAAGTTATACAAGTATATATTCTGATTGCCAAGAAATTGCAAAAATATTAACCAAAACAATAAAAACCATAAAAATTAATAATTCATCATTTGTACTTTGAACTTTGTACTTTGAACTTTGATATATTCTGTTTTTGTGATATAATTAAATCACGGAAATGAGAAATATCCTGATATGTTTTTTAACGATGATGTTTTTTGCGCCCGCAGATTTGTTTGCGGCAACCGCATCGCGTGCCACAAATCATACGGATAGTGTACCTACCACAACGCGCACCGCAACCACATCGCGCGCAACACAATCGCGTGTTGGAACGAATGTCGGGACGACTGCATTGGGGCGGGGTGAAAAAAACGCGTCGCGTAATATGGCAACGGTGCGTGGCACGGATATATCCACGCGTTCGGTTGCATCGCGTGGCACGGAAAACGCATCTCGTGCCGGTATGGCAACGCGTCGGATGGAAATTTCTCACCCAAATGTTAAACAACGTTCATATACATTAAATCGAATTTTAAACGCGGCAAACGATGTGGTTGACCGTAATGTTTCATCACGTGCCGCGATAATATCATCAACCAAATCGTCAGATAAAAATGTGTCGGCATCGGATGTTGCCGCCGCCAAAGAATTATTAGAACAAACGGCATCTTTAAACAAATCATGCCAAGAACAATACAACGAATGCATGGACCAATTCTGTGCGGTGGTTGATGCCAATCAAAAACGATGCAGTTGTTCGGCAAATTTATCAAAATATGCAAATGTTCAAAACGCGGTGACAAACGCAAACAATGAATTAAATTCTGTTGCACAACGGATACGGTATGTAGGATTGTCCGCCGATGAAATCCGCGCAATTATGACCGAGACCGAGGCCGAATCCGAATTAGACGGCACCCGCGATACATCTGAAACGCGCAGTATGTTATCCAAAATTGAATCTTTAATCCAAGATCCCACCACCCGCGTCAGTACATCGGGCGGTGACAATGATTTTGGTTTGGATATTGATTTGGATTTTTCAAATAACGACGCCGATATTTTCAGTTTGGATTTTTTGAATACTAATAACGATTCTATTTCCAGTAAACGTGGCACGGCATTGTATAACGCCGCGAAAAAACGTTGTAAAACAATTTTAAACAACTGTACAGATGTTGGTGCAACATCGAACCAAATTACCGGTAATTACGATTTGGCGATTGATAAAGATTGCATCGCGTATGAACAGGGTTTGAAAAAAATGAACGAAACATTGCAATCCAATGTGCGCAGTGCCGGATTGATGTTGCAAAAGGCGCGCCTGGCGGTGTTGCAAAACAAAAACCAATATGATGCCAAAGGTTGCATTGGCGCATTGGAAACATGTATGACCGATGATATGGTGTGCGGTTCGGATTATACAAAATGTTTGGACCCAACGAAAAAATATATCGACGAAAACGGCAGTGTTGTCTTGGGGCAAGATATCACGAACATCACCGATTTTATGTCTGGATTTAACAACGCAAACATCAATGCCGAAATGTTATCCACGGCAACAAGTGCGACAATCAATGATGTCACATGCAAGGAAAACAACGACGGCACATGTATTGTGAAATATTTGTTGAATAAAATTGGCACCGGTGCGACCGTCAAAGACGGCGGACTGTGTCGTGCGGTTTTGGATAAATGTCAACAATACACATACAATTTATCTGGCGATAAATACAATCCATACAACGATGTTGTTGTAAATTACGTTCAACGCGCAATGGTGAATATAAAATCTGCGCAACATCAAATTATTTCAGATTACGCGTCAACTTGCATGACCGATGTTGCCGCATGTTATAATCAACAGGTGACACAAGTCAATTCTTGGTCATCGGTGGCATCCGTTGCCAGTATTCGTGGTGTTATGACCGGTGCGTGTCGTAATGTTGCATTGACATGTGCATATGCGGTGTTTGCAAATATGTGCACGGTTGGCGTTCAAAATGCAACAAATTGGGTATTGCAATCGACAACAGATTCAACCCAAACCACAGACGGTACACCATGCACGCCGTGCAACACCGAAAATCCGTCTGCGTGTATTAATGGAATTTCGGAAATATTCTATCAATCATTATTGTGTCCGGAAAATTCAACATATTCTGTTGATTCTGGTTCGCCATCTAATCGCATGGTTGGTGGTTATGTGAATGCCCAGTGTAAATGTAACGAGGGTTATACCGCATTCGGTGGTGCGTGTTTAATGTCGTGCGCAAATGACGAATACCGTAACGAATACGGCACGTGCACAAAATGCGACGGAACATTAAGTGGCAGCAGTGATACAACCATCAAAGAATACAGTTCTTGTGTCGCAGCCACCAGTGGTTCATAAAAATAATTCATAAAAATTATTCTGCGGTGATTTTTTCCATAAACTCGTTATGATTTTTCAATTCATCCGCGTGCGCTGGGAAATGGCGATGTGGAAAATTTTCGCCTATTTTCGGATGTTTTAACATTGCGGCATGTTGTTCGGCAATAACATCGTTTATATCAGGCGCCGGCGCGGTGTTTTCCAATTCCAAATAAACCTTGGCCAATATTTCCGCGTCAATCAACGCGCCGTGTGCATCGGCACGCGCGGTCAGCGACACACCAAACCATTTCGCCAACGCGTCCAAAGTATATGCCTTGGGGCCAAACACACGATTGCGCGCAATAACAATAGAATCGCGCTGTTGGTCGCGTGGAATCTGTTTTAATCCCAATTTTGCCAATTCAAAATTTATAAACGGAAAGTCAAAATCAAATCCATTGTGTGCAACGATTTGTGCGTCCCCGATAAATTCTAAAAATTTTGGTGCAACCTCGCACATTTTCGGTTTGTCTTCCAAAAAAGCATTTGAAATTTTATGCACCATGTATGTTTCTGGCGGAATTATTTTACCCTCGGGATTTATGTATTCGTGGAAAGTATTATCGGTCAGTTTCCCATCCACCAATTCAACCGCGCCAATTTCAATGCATCGGTCGCCACGCGTCCATTCAAATCCGGTTGTTTCAATATCAAAACATATAATTCTTGCCATAATTTCACCCCAAAAAATGTGATTGAGATAGTTAATTTTTTTGTATTATAATAAACCCGTGAAATTAAATCTAGAAAATCTTAATCCCGAACAATTACGTGCCGTGCAAACGACGGACGGGCCGGTTTTGGTGCTGGCGGGTGCGGGCACGGGTAAAACGCGCGTTTTAACCACACGTGTTGGATATATTTTGGATAAAAACCTGGCCGCCCCGTGGCAGGTTTTGGCCCTGACATTTACCAACAAGGCCGCAAACGAAATGAAATCACGAATTGATGCAATGGCGGATGGTGCGTTTGTTGCGCGCGACATTTGGTGCGGAACATTTCATTCAATATGCCTGCGTATTTTGCGCACGAATTCTGCCGCCGCCGGATTGCGTTCGGACTTTTTGATTTATGGCGACGACGAGCAAAAAAATGTTATTAAAAAGGTGTTGAACGACCTGAATATTACAACCACGAAAAAACCGTCAGAATACGTCGAAGATTTTTCCCGGATAAAGGACCGCGGTTTAACCGAAACGCCGTCCTTGGACCGAATTTTTAATGCGTATAACGATGAATTGCGTCGTATGTCCGCGGTTGATTTTGGCGATATAATTTTATTAGTGTTAAAATTATTTGAAAATTTTCCGGACATATTGGCGCGATATCAAAAACAGTTCAAATATATATTGGTCGACGAATTCCAAGATACCAACGCCGCCCAGATGCAGTTGTTAAAATATTTAACGCGTGGCGCCGCGCATCCAAACATTTGCTGTGTTGGTGATGACGACCAATCGATATATTCATGGCGTGGCGCCGAAATAAAAAATATATTGGATTTTGAAAAAACATTTCCGGGAACTGTAATTATCCGATTGGAAACAAATTATCGCAGTACGGGAAACATCCTGGGGGCGGCAAATTCACTTATCCGGCATAACGACGACCGATTGGGCAAGGATTTACGAACACTTGCATCTGGCGATATGGGTGAAAAAATTTATGTGTTCACATTGCCAACCGATTTAGACGAGGCGAAATTTATCACCGACGCGATTGCCAAAAATGGTCCGACATATAATGACAAAACGATTTTGATTCGTTCCGGATCTATATCGCGCCTGTTCGAAGAAGAATTTGCGCGTCGCGGTATTCCGTATCGTTTGATTGGTGCAACCAAGTTTTATGACCGCATGGAAATTCGTGACGCAATTGCGTATATTCGTTTATTGGTGCATCCGTTTGACGATATGTCGTTTTTGCGTGCGATTGGCAAACCACGCCGTGGCTTTGGTCCGTCGGCGATTGAAAAGATGCGCGCCGCGGGTGAAAATTTAATGGCGGGATTGCGCGCCGCACCGTTTCGTGGAAAACAATTGGATGCGGCAAACGCATTTTTGTCCGTGTTTGATTTTGATTGGGAAAACATGCCGCCACGGGATGCGGCCCAAAAATTATTGGACGCATCGGGTTATATAAAAATGTGGCAAGAATCCAAAGATGTGGACGCGCCCGACCGCATAAACAATGTTAGCGAATTGATAAATACGGTAATTGCGAAATACGATTCTTTACATGATTTTCTGGAACAGGCGGCATTGATGATGACGGACGATAATGATGAACCGGATGCGTTAAATCAAAACGCGGTCAATATTATGACAATACACGCCGCCAAGGGATTGGAATTTGATAATGTCTTTCTGCCGGCGGCCGAAGAGGGAATTTTCCCAAATGATAAATCAATCCAAGAAGGTTCAATCGCCGAAGAACGCCGTTTGGCGTATGTTGCGATAACGCGTGCGCGCAAATTGGTTATTATCACCAATGCGATGTCGCGCGTGATGTATGGCGAACGGAAATATAATGCGCCATCGCGATTTATCAGTGAAATAGATTCATCATTTTTATCATTTGGTGATTCCACGCCGCGTCCGGTACCAAAAACATATTCGAATCGTGAATTCAAACGCAAAACCATTGTCGCCCCGCGCAAAACATTGGTTGGTCGCCAGGCACGTCACAGTGAATATGGCACCGGGGTTATTATCGAAGAAGGTACCGGCATTTTAACAATCGCGTTTGGTGCGCGTGGAATTAAAAAAATTGCGCGTGATTTTGTAACGATTTTATAAATTATTTTTTGAATAAATCGCGACCTTGCTTCCACCGTTTTTTGGTCAATTCCCATAATTTTTCTGTGTCTTTTTTCATCTGGTCACCAAAACCGGTTTCGATTTTTCCACCCCAATCGGTTGCCAGTTTTTGCGATTTATCCGCCATATAGCACACCAACATCAACGACAAAATCAACAATATTGCGCCGTCCAAACCACCACTGGTTAAAATTTCGCCGGTTGTTGGATTTACAACAAATGTCAGCAACGACACCGCGACCCCGGTTGCCACCGCCAGGCACACGAAATATAATGCGGCCTTTACAATGCGGGTGATTTGCGTTTCCAACTTTTCTGCCTTGAATATATCTAAAAATGTATTAAATATATCGCCGGCAACACCCTTGTATTGTGTTTTTGCGGTTGTTTCAGCGATTGCGGTAAATGGCAACATCAACAATGCCAAAAATATATCTGCAATAACCCCCAACGCCACAAACAAATATTTCCAAATACTTTTCAGTGCCAGGTATGTCACATAAATTCCAATGGCGGATGTAAATAAACTGACCCCAACACCGGCAACAACCCAACGCCACCCAATTTCAACAATCGTCATGAAAAAAGCAGACATCTGGGTTGGTATGCATAACAATCCCGCCGCCGCATCTGCGGTTATTTGTGTGTCCGCCGGCATTGCAATGGTGGCATATTGCTTTATTGCATCGCATGTGTTTGGTAATGTGTATCCTGCAATAGATGTAATTGATTCCCATATTGTGGTTGCGATATATGTGCCCGCCGATATAATTGGCACCATAATCATTGTGAACGCGCGCGCAATTCCAAATTTTAACACAATCAGCCATGCCGAAATAATCAAACCTTTTTTTAATACGGTTTCGAATGTTTTTTTTGCATCCGCCCCAGTGCCGATTAAATTATACGCCTCGAATGCGACCCAGAACGCATACGCAATCAACATAAACATAATTGCAAATGTTCCAAAAGAATTATCCAACGCGACGCCAATGCGGGTCATGCCACCCATAAATGCCAACCCCAGTTTTGCCTCTATCGGGACATATCCATGTGTCACATCTGTGGCGGTTGGACCAAAGTTTTGTAATTCATCCACAATATGTGATGTGACCATGTCGCGATTTTCGTCTGTTGCCCAACGCCCGAAATCACCGATGTCACCCGAACCACCCATAAAATCATCTGCGAACCCAGGCATCGCGATAAATATTGCAAATATCGCAATTAAAATTTTTCGTAAAATTGCGTGCATTTTTATCATGATATAAACCCATTATCGTGTAATCTTTTAACGGCGCCATCGAACCATTTTCGTGGTGCATGCCATGCCTTTTGTCCCAAATCGTGCGTCCATTTTCCAATATCAAATTCGGCACCCGTTCCAACATCCGAATCTTCCCCGGGGGTTGGCAATTTAACCTTGCCTGCGGGCAGTAACGCATCTATTTTCGGACTCAATACATAATAATACAGCAAGAACAATCCCGCCATTGTGACCAAGAATGTCCATCCATCACGCAAGAAATTAAATGCGCCCGGATGTTCTGATTCGATAATTTGTTTTTGTTGGATAAAGCAATTTTTGAATAAATCTGCGTTAACCAATCCGTCGGCGTCTAACGATTGTACCTCGCACGTGGAAAATGCATGCATCACAGATTCCGCCACCGGTGTCCGATTGTGAGTGATTTGCGTTTCAAATAACGGTGGCAACACAGATGTGTATCCATCCACCGGACCCGGGAACATTAAATCCGCAGCATAGAAAATAATTGCGAACAAAAATACAATCTTTAATGAAATCGATATCACCGAAATCGCCGCCCGTATAACCTTTTCTAATGCCTTGCGGAACAGGTTTGACGCCACTTTCCATACCTTTTCATATGCCAACGCGGCAATTAAAACCGGCAAGAAAATAATAACAAAAACAACCTGGAATAAAATCGAGAAAATTTGAAAGAATAAATCAAACCCAATAATCAAAAACGCCAACACTAATAATAAACCGGCAATCCATGTTATCATGCCACCGCCCAATCCCAACCAAGCATAATTCATCAACGCAAATCCGCCGGCGGCACCCGCCAACATCACCGAATACAAATTTCCAATAACGCACATAAATGAACCCGATACCGCCGCCATTGCGCCCGATAACTGGGTCGCACCCAAAATAACATTACAATCGGTCGCCGAATTGACACCTGTTGCCGCCATTGACAATGCCGACCCAATATACAAAATCGGCGATATTAAAATTTCAGAAATAATTTTCAAAGATTCTGCACTGTTTATACTGAGCGCCCCAATCGCCACCCCCGCAATCATAACGCGCAGGCCCAATTTCCACACCGGATCGAACCAAGTTTTAAAATCCATGTTATTTGCATTTGCGGAATATTCGGCGTTTTTCTTGGATTTTTCCCATACATATTTTATCGCCGATATAAACATGAAAATTGCAAAACCGGCCGCCATCAAAATCCACAGGTTGTCCACAATTCCCGTCCAAAACATTTCAGATGCCACACCCAACATATCCAACAATTCGACAACATATGTTCCCAAAAACATTGTGCCAATGTTTTCAATTCCATTATCTGCGCCGATTGCATGCATAAAGGCGTCAACCGATGTATATGTCAATGCCGCACCACCAATCGATGACGACAAATACCAAATACCCAACCCCAAGGCAATAATTATCCCCAAAACTTTTAGCAGTAAAGAAATCCATTTAAATTTTTGCATTGTTGTATTTTATGACCTTACTTTATCGATAATAATTTTTGCCGGTTTTTTGATGAATTTATCTGTAAAACCTTTGGTTGCGTTCATTATGTCTTTGCCAAATTCTTTGCCAACCTTGTTATCAGATGCCTGGACCTCGAACATGGCCAATATATTTTTGGTGATGTCTGGAATTTTACCATAAATAAATCCTAACACATAAACCAAAACGACGACACTGGTAATTGTTAAATCATTTATGCCGGTTTGATTTAAATCGGTTTCAAAAACACTGCCATCCATAATCGCCGCCAATAAAGCATCAAAGTTATTTATGTGGCCATCTGGGTCTGCAAAGAATTTTGCAATAATAACCAAAATTACGGTATATGTAATCACCGCGACACCCAACGATACAATCGCACTGATTAAATTTTTAATTTGTTCAACACCAACGCCTTTGCCTAAATTTTTTATCCACGTCAACCAATATGGAACATCCGCGGCTTCTTTGAATGCGGCGGTCACCAATGATAATGGAAAGAAAAATGCAAACATTGCCATGGCGATAATAACATCTGTGAAATAACACAAAAATTGGAAAAACATTTTGAAAAATGCCCAAAACAAATACACGCCAATAAACGCCAATAACAAATGTTTTACAAATGCGCCAATGCCCAAAAACATACTCCATGAAAAACCGGCATCTAACATCGCAACACCCAAATTCATAAATGATTGGAACATTGTAATTGTGACCTTGGCGGTGTTGATAACACTATCGCGCAGTTCTTGTCGAAATATTCCGGTTGAATCATCCATTGGTTGTGGTGTGTATGTGACATGTTCTGATATTTGTTCCGGTGTCAATTCAATCATTGCCGCCGCATAGTTTTGTGTCACAATCGCCACCGGTTCAAATGTAATTTGTGTTATAAAACGTGGCAACATGACGCCCATACCCAAAAAGGTTAATGCAAATAAAGAATTGATAAATACGGGTCTTAACGATTTATTAAACCATCCGTCTTGGAATCCGGTTGTCATATTTTTCCAAACCGCACCAAATACATAAAATGCAAATATTGCACAGAATAAAATCGTACAAATAATAACAAATTTTGGATATGCCGCCGCCGCCGCATCAGACACGATTTGAAACATACGGTCAAATATTGGACATGTCCAACATTGCATCGTATTATTGATAAAAGATGATGCCAAATCGTTCATTATTTACCTTTAATAATTCCCCAAATGTTTTTGATTTTTCCGGGCGTGGCCTTGGCCATACCCCATGTTGTTTTCGCGTCGCCTTTGACTTGGTTATACAAATCGGTTGCACCCTTGCCGACATATCCGGTCAGTTTTTCGCGTGTGATTTCAAACATTTTATTCATCAAGAAAAATGTCAATAAACACGACAACCACAACATCGAATGTCCGCCAAAACCACTGGATAAAGAATTCATGTTCGGTAAATTAGAATACGCAACCCCGCCGGCGGCCGCCACAAATATACGACTGTTCCATTGGAACAACGCACGCACCAATGCCAGGTTCACGCACAATATAAACGCGCATGCAATCATGGTAATAACAATTTGTTTTAATGCATCAACAATTCCCGAAAACGCCGGCCAAATATCAAACCAAGAATCGTTCTTTTTTGCAACCCACGCCGCGACACCAAATGGATACAAAATCAATGCCATGCCAAAATTAAATATTGCCTGGATAATCAATAACGCCATAAAAATATTGCAACCTGTAAATGTCGTAATCAACAAAATCCCAGAAATGATATTCATGAAACCTTGCCCACTGTTATGCACCATCAGTGTGGTCAATGTTTGCAATCCACTGGATAAATAACGAAATCCGCGTTTTATAACGGTATTATTTGCGTGTGATAAAACATGCACCGGTTGAATTAAATATTCGCAAGACGCCGTGTCTAACCATCCCTGGGCCATTAAATCCGTCGGGCATTGTATTGTGCGTGCATTGTTCATGTTTATATCGCCGGCAACCTTCATAATTTCGGTTGTATAAATAGAACCAAAACTTAAAAAAGGATTGATTAAATATTTTGTCATTACATCGGGGCGTATCGGTAAAAAAATCATGACCGCAATTAAAACACGGACGGCGGGCTTTGCAATATTTTCGGCAATTTTCATGCCCCCGGTATTATCAATCGTGTCACTTGATTTAAACCCAAATGTCGATGTCCAAAATTTTGGAATATATAATTTAACTAAATACAGAGCAATATAAATCGCGAAAAATCCCCACACCAAAAAATAAATTATTCCATCATGATGTGCACCGACAAAGTACGCATATGTTCCATTTGCGACAAACATAAACGCATCTAAAACAATCGGAACCAGTTTTGAAATATCCAACGAATCAACATCCAACAGTCCCCATCCGGCAAACGCCACATTCGGCGCAATTGCACCGAATAATAAAACACACAACGTTAAAAATTTTTTAATTACATTCATCTCGGATAATTATTATTGTAATTATAACATAAATCGATAAAAATATGTTATAATTAAAATATGAATTGGTTAAAAAAATTTTGGATAGTTTTTATATCTTTCTTGCCATTTTCGGCGGGGGCATTTGCGCCGTTTTTAATTGGTGGAATTGCATTTGGTGGCGGCATAATTGGCATGTCCATTTGGCGCAGTGTATCGCCCGTCAGTATGTCTGATGCATTATCTTTTTTTTCCAGTTGTTGGTCATGTCAAATTTTTTCAGACATCATTGGCACAATGTCAAACATTATACCCGCAACATACAAATCGTTGGGTGTTGTAATAATTCCATTTGCAATCGCATTGACCGCAATTTGGTTTGCGTGGCAAATGTTCACGGTTTATGTCACGCCAAAAAATGGAAATGTTGATGGTTGGGCGTATGCCGGCAAATGGGGAACGCATATTATTCGGGTTTTGTTTGTTGCGGCATTGTTGGCGGTGCCATTGCCACGCATGATATCGTCGGTGGTTTTAGAACCGGTGTTTGATATTGGATTATCTATGAATTATACAATGTCTGTGACCGATGCGCGTGAAAATTACGCAAATTGTATAATTGCGACCGCAATCGCGGACGCGACATCAATAAACACCGATAATCAAAATTCTGGGATTAATGCGTTTTCACCGCGGTTTCGTCATAATTTGGCATGCCAAATTGCCAATGTTCATCAAATGACCGGATTGGGTATGACGATTGGTTGGACAATGCTGAATATGGCATTTAATCATGATTATATGCATAAATTGATGTGGGGCATACCAATCTTTCCAAATATCCCGTTGTTTTTAACCGGGATGCTGATATTGGTATTATATTTTGCGGCGTTGTTGCCGATACCATTGTATTTTTTGGAAATATTCATAAAATTATCAATCGATTTTATATTATTGCCACTGACATTATTATCATGGCTGTTTAACGGGTGGAAATTGTTTCCATCGGGAAAATCAAATATCAAACAAACCGTCGATGATGTGATATCTGGGGTTATGGGATTGGCGATGACGGGGATATTTATAACATTTTCAATTATGGTATTAAACGCGGTATTTGGTAATTGGGATGGGGCGTCGGCATTACAGTCGGCGATTGCCAATAACGATTCGAAAATTTTGATAGATTCCCTGATGGGAAATATTGGCAATAAATCGCTGATAACCATAGTATTGATGGGTATATTTATGGCGATGTTTATGGTAATGATACCGGCATTGATAAAATCATTGTTCAATGTATCGATATCGGACAAATACTATCAAACCGCAAAAAAAGATATCGATACATTGTGGAAAGGCGCGAAAAAGTGGTGGTCTGCCGCAAAAAAATAAAAATCAAGTGCTTTATTTGCATCCACCCCCTTTTTTATGCCGTCCGAATCTGATATACTGTGTATCGTGATGACAAAGTTTCCGATTCTTTATTGGCCACGAAAGACCACCGACGATGCCGAATACCAATTATCGCGCAAGGTTATAAATTCTGCGACGGGTGCGATGCCGACGGTGATAACCGAAAATCTGGATTTGGACGCGATAATGAACGAAAACCCCGATTCTGTGGTGTATTACCCGGTGTTTTGTGGTTCGACGGGATGGTGGGGCGAATTGTTGGGCGCGAACGCGGTTGTGGTTGATAAAATGATAATTTCCCCGGAATGTCAACTGATGGTGATTCATTCTGATAAAAATGCGAATTCGCATGGCACGAATCAGTTGTTGGCGGCAGAAATATACCCCAGCAGCGGTTTCTTCAAAAAAATGAATTCATCAATCGCGACGGTGGCGGACATGTTGGCAACAGACGCCGGCACAATTTTGGCATTGTTTTCCGGGCGCAATCCAAATAAATTTGTAAATATTTTGGAATCGACCGGCAATTCATATTTGGGATGTATTGGTCGATATTAAAAAAATCACATGTAAAACGGCGAAATGCCGATTTTTTTAACTTTCATATTGCGGGGGTGGGGCAAAATGCGTATCATCCCTAAAAAAAGGTTTTTTATGTTAAAAAAAGAAAACATAGTTGTATTTGATTTTGATGGGACATTATCGGCATCTGATGCAAATTTAGAATTTGGTCGTTATTGCTTTCGGCACTCGGTGCGTCCTTGGATTTATTTTCCGGTATTTTTGGTTGGAATCGTGATTTATATGTGTAATAAACACAGTGTTATTGGTCGTGAACTAATGCGTCGATTTGTGACGCCCGCAATGGTAAAAAATTTCGCGCCTGTTGTGGTGGCGGAACATCGTGCGCGTCGATTTGGTTGGGCCGCATCCCAGGTTGCCAAAGAACACGCGGCGGGTAATATTTGTGTGTTGGTGTCGGCGGGGCCGGATTATTTGGTGCCGAAATTGGTGCGTGATATGAAATTTGACGTGGTAATCACATCGCAAATGGAAAAAAAACGTCCATGGAAATATAAATTTATGTGCTTGGGGCCAAATAAAGTTATCGCGCTGGACGCATGGGCGAAACAAAACGGTATTATCCCGCGTGTCGTGCGCGCCTATGGCGACAGTCCGTCTGACAAATATATTATGGATATTGCCCAAAACCAGATTTGGATAAACCGTAAAACCGGCCTGCCAAAATAAAATAATCGCTCGAAACCACCCAAGAAATTCAAATAAATTTCTTGGGGCCCGGTTGGGCGGTGTTTTTTAATCTTCGCCGAAATTCATATCGCGCAACTTTTCGGCGCGTGGGGTAATTTTGGAAACAGATGTTTGTAATTGTTCTATATCTGTCTGTGCGGACGCAAAATGTTGGGCAACCTTGGCAGAACGGTCGGACAATCGTCCCAAATCCACCAATAATAAATCTAATTCGCGTTTAATTTGATTTGCCACGCGTTTTATTTTTATATCTGATAACACGGCGCGGATTGTGTTTAATGTTGCCCACAATGTCGCCGGCGACACAATAAACACCTTTTTCCGTGCGGCATAATCAATCGTGTTTGGAAATTCCGTGTGTATCTCTTGGAATATAGATTCCGACGCAATAAACATCATGGCAGATTCCGCGGTGATACCTGGAATAATATATTTTTCGGCGATTGCGTCAATATGTTTGCGTACATCCAATTCGAATTGTTTTTTTGCACCCATATCGTTTTTATCGTTCAAAATACGGTTATAACTTTCCAACGGAAATTTACTGTCGATAATCATGTCCCCCGGCGGATAGGGCAGGCGAATAATGCAATCAGGCCGCACACCGGTTGATAACACCGTTTGAAAAGAATAAGATTCCGGTGGCATAATGTCGGCGACCAAATCCGCCAACTGGCGTTCGCCAAATGTTCCGCGTGCCTGTTTATTACCCATTAAAATATCTTTGAAATTTGCGATATCCGAACTGATATTTTTTAATTCCATCGCATTTTGCGAAAGTGTCCCCAACCGTTCCGCCAATCGTTCACGCAAACGCGTATTATCTTCGCGCAGTGGTGATAAATCGACCGTGTTTTTGCGAAAAACCAACACCAACAACAGGCACACCGTAATAACCATCAATGCGAAAATATAGGTTGTCATTTGAAAATCCTTTGCTAAAATCAATATGTAATAGATTATAAAGGATTTTATATATGTTGCAAATGAAACTTTGTGGTGACCCAATTTTGCGGACGACATGTGCGCCGGTTGACGAAATAAACGACGAACTGCGTGCGACAATGGACGCAATGGTTGCAATGATGCGCGAACAAAGTGGCGTTGGACTTGCCGCGCCCCAGGTTGGCATTACACAACGTTTCTTGGTTATGATGACGCCTGATGATGAAAAAATTTTCAAAATGATAAATCCGCGTATCGTATCATATGGCGATAAAACCTGCATAATGGAAGAGGGCTGCCTGTCCGTCCTGGGGGGTGATAATTTACCGGTTTATGCAAATGTGACGCGTCCGGAATCTGTGGTCGTTGAATGGACAAATGAAAATGGCGAACAAATGTCCGCCGAAATGTCCGGTGTGCCGGCGCGCATTGTGCAACACGAAACGGACCATTTGGATGGAAAATTATTTATTGATTATTTATCTGGCGCGCGCCGCGAAATGGTTATGCGCCGTGTGCGGAGGCATAAAAAATGAAACTGGTTTTAATGGGAACAAATGATTTTGTTGTGCCTGTGTTTGACGCGTTGCGTAAAAAGCATGATATTGTGTCGGTGTTCACGCGTGCGCCAAAACCGGTTGGTCGCAAACAAATTTTAACCCCGTCACCGGTGCAAATCTGGGCGGAAACACATGGTATCCCGGTGCATAATAAAATCCGCGAATTTGAACCAAATGGTGCGGATTATGTTTTTGTGATGTCGTATGGTGTAATTGTGCCTGACGATATTTTGTCGCAATCCAGGTTTATAAATATTCATCCCTCGGCCTTGCCAAAATATCGTGGTCCGTCACCAATACGCACGGCAATAAAAAACGGTGATGAAAAATCTGCGGTATGTTTAATGAAAATGACGCACGAATGTGATGCCGGTGATATTTATATGTGTCGTGAATTTGACATCGGTGCGGACGACACAAACGATGTGGTTGAAAACAAAGTGTCTGAAATTTCAATCGAAATGTTGAACGAATTTTTTGCCGCACCATCTGAATTTCACACCACGCCTCAAACCGGCACGCCAACATACACAAAAAAATTCACCGGTGCCGATGAAATAATCGATTGGTCAAAATCACCAATCGAAATTCATAACTTGGTGCGCGCACTGGGGGCGGGGCGCACAAAAATAAACGGCACGGATGTCAAAATATTAAAAACCAAAATCGAAAATGGTGAATTAAAGATTTTGGAATTGCAACCGGCGGGTAAAAAACCAATGGATTGGAAAAGTTTCGTAAACGGCCGGCAATGTGCAGAAATAAAATACGGGAAATAATTTTTTATGCGGAGAGGGATAAAGAGCATAAAAGGAAACGAAATGGATGCAAAAGATTATGGTAAAACGGCAACATGTGGGGTAAATGGCGCGGATGTCGTTGTGTCGACTTACAACGCAAAATGCCCGTGCCTGAATTGTGTGGGATGTAAAGATTCAGATAATAAAAAACCGTGTGCATGGCGGCACGTTTTGGAAATCAGCCCATGCACAAATGAAGATATGCGCGCAACGATGTGTGTAAATTGCATTAAAAAACAAAGGTAAAAAATGACGCGATATAAAATGACATTGGAATATGACGGCACGAATTTAATCGGGTGGCAAGAAAACCTGGACGGCCCATCTGTGCAGTCGGTTTTAATGGATGCATTTGAAAAATTTTGTGGTTTGCGCCCAACCATATTTGGTGCCGGGCGCACAGATTCCGGTGTGCATGCCGTATGCATGACGGCACATTTTGATTTGGAACCGGACTATGACGCCGACACAATTATGCGCGCATTAAATTTTTATTTGATGCACGAACCGGTGTCTGTTTTATCTTGTGAAATTGTTGATGATGATTTTCATGCGCGTTTTTCTTGCACGGCGCGTCATTATAAATATGTTGTATTAAATCGTTCGGCACCACCGGTTTTGGAAAAAAATCGTGTTTGGTGGGTGCCACAAAAATTAGATGTTGCGGCAATGCGCGCGGCGGCAAAAAAAATGTTAGGATTGCATGATTTTACATCTTTTCGTGCCGTCCATTGCCAGGCCAAAAGTCCGATAAAAACACTGGACCAATTAGACATCACGGTTGATGGCGACCGCATAATTTTTGAATTGTCTGCGCGTTCGTTTTTACATCACATGGTGCGCAATATTGTTGGAACATTGATTGAAATTGGCGTTGGTAAACCATACGATATCGATGAAATTTTTGCGGCAAAAAATCGTACCGCTGCGGGTCCGGCGGCGCCGGCATCGGGACTGTATTTTATTCGTGCGGATTATTCCACCAACGATTAAAAGGTGTTTTTTCTAATTTCCCAGATTTATAAATCACAAACCCATTGTGCAAAATTTTGTGATTGCATTTTGGCGCCGATATATCAAAGAAAGACACAATAAAATCTATATCGTCATCACGACATAAATTCACAATGTTTTTATGCAGTGGCACAAATTTTTGTATATATGCCAGGGTCCATTTTTCCGATTTATATATGCACACACCATCCGGACATTTGCGACGAATATTTGTGTCTTGCGCCGCTTCATTATTCAATTTACGGAAAGTATTAAATGCGAAATAATGATTTGATGCGCGTGCCTTATTAAATTCCAGTTTCTCATCATACACCATACCAATCAATTCATGGTCACCTGTTGCATAAAATACAGGTGTTTCGCGCGCGGCAACAATTACGCATCCAATCGCGACACATAATACACACAACAAATAATTTGCATGGCGATAAACGAAATTTTTGGAATCAGACACCGGTTTTATTAAAATCAACAACACTAACCCAACTACAAAAAACACAAATGCGTTTGTTGGAATGTGCGGCATTACGATGTTTGCCATTGGCAACGCAACAATTTTATTTGCAATCATGAACGCGAAATTATAAATACTCATCGCGACATTTAATAATAAATGTCCATGGAACATCGCGCATATTGTGCCAATCAAAACCAACGGCATAATCGCGACAGAAAATATCGGCAATAAAATTAAATTTCCAATCAAACTATACATCGGTATCAAATTAAAATGTGTTGCGATAAATGGCATTGTGAAAATCGTCGCAATAATAGATGTCATGGTCGCCACATAAAATCCATTTTTTATTTTTGCAATGCGTGTTTTAGAATCAAATTTTTTATCGCCAAAAAACCAAATTAAACCAAATATTGCCGCAAAAGATAATTGAAACCCGGGTTGTGTCACAAAGTGTGGATTTACCAAAAATAAAATTAAAAACGCGATTGAAATATTGCGCATTGATATCGCACTGCGTCCCAACAATAACGCCAAAAATAATACAGATGTCATCAAAAATGCGCGCCATGTTGCAACACCGAATCCAGACATACAAACATATAAAAATAATAACACCCACGCACAAATTGTTGCCGTGTATCGCGCCGGAAAACGCCTGGTTAAAAATCCGCATCCGCGCATCAGAAAATAAAATATTGCAAATAACCATCCACCAATCAGTGTCATGTGAAAACCACTGATTGACCAAATGTGCCCAACACCGGCGGTGGTCCAAATTTGTTTGTGTGTTATCGGTACAGAATTTTTATACCCCAACACCAACCCATCGGTTAGAAAAGAATTTGCGCGATTATGGATTGTATCGCGTAATTGATTTATGTTTGCCCCTGATACATGTGATATGACGTTATAATCATCAATAAACCCATTTGCGGTCAAATTATTAAAATATGCCCAACGCGCATAATCGAAAGTTTCCGGTGCCTCAATCGATGCCGGCGGAAATAAAAACGCATGTGCCGAAATTACATCACCAATTTGTGGCGTCGTCGCGCCATTGGAAACAGTGACGCGAACATTTGCATCGCGCGACACACCCAAATCAGACGCCGGTACACGCAACATTATACGCGTTTTTTCATCTGAAAAATCAATGTTTGTAATTGTTGCCGTAATATTTTTATCGCGCAGTGCATATTTTAATACCGGTGTTGACACAATGATATGTGTATAAAATGCCGCATATAAAAATCCGCACACAAAACACATAAACGCGCGAAATAAAAAATTCATTTTTGCAAACAATAAAATTATAACGGCGGTAACAAAAGCCACAGGCATAAATTTGATATTGGGTTCAACCGGCATAATAAAATACAATCCCGCACCAAATGCCAATAAAAACGGCACCCATAAAAATTTATCGTTAAATTGTTTGTTCAGGAATTCTGTCATAATCAACATTATAAAATTTTATACTTGCGTCGCAATTAATATTTTTTATACGATAATATTACATAAGGAGAAAACTTATGTCGAAATATATCTTTGTCACCGGTGGTGTAGTTTCCAGTTTAGGCAAGGGCGTTTCAGCGGCATCGTTGGGCGCCCTTCTTCAATCCCGTGGATACAGTGTCCATGTTCGTAAATTTGACCCATATTTGAATATTGATCCGGGGACGATGTCACCCTTGCAACATGGCGAGGTTTATGTCACCAATGACGGCCATGAAACAGACCTGGATTTGGGATATTATGAACGTTTTTTGAATATTAAATTGTCGCGTAATGATTCTGTATCTGGTGGGCGCATATATTGGGATGTATTAAATGCGGAACGGCGTGGGGAATACCTGGGGTCGACGGTGCAAATGATTCCGCATGTCAGCAATAAAATCAAAGAATACATTGGTGCACCCACGGGAACCGATTTTGTAATTTGTGAAATTGGTGGCACCGTTGGCGATATCGAAGGCAAAATATTCTTGGAATCCATACGTCAATTTGCAAATGATATTGGTCGCCGTAATGTGTTGTTTGCGCATTTAACATTGGCGCCATATTTGGAACAAAGTGGTGAATTAAAAACAAAACCGACACAAATGTCTGTGCGTAGATTGTTGGAAAACGGAATCCAGGCGGATATTTTATTTGTTCGTTCACCACGTATGTTGACCGATGACGAACGGGCAAAAATCGGCATGTTTTGTAATTTGCCATCAAAAAATGTCATAACCAGTATGGATGTTGATAATATTTATAAAATCCCACTGGGGTATGATGCGCAACATGTATTTGATATCATGGCGGAACATTTTGGTTTGCCAAATGCGTCGGGCAATATGTCAAAATTTACCAAGATAAAACATTACCTGGAATCTGATTTACCGGTATGCACGATTGGGGTTGTTGGTAAATATTTTGATATTTCCGATGCGTATAAATCTTTGAACGAGGCGTTGTTCCATGCCGCCATGCAAAACAATGTCCAAATAAAAATTAAAAAAATAAATGCAGAAACATTTTCGCCCGATGATTGTATCGGTGTTGATGGAATTTTAATTCCGGGCGGTTTTGGAACGCGTGGTGTCGAAGGAAAAATTGCTGCCGCTGGATACGCACGTGAAAACAATATTCCATTTATGGGGATATGCCTGGGGATGCAGGTTTCTGTTATTGAATTTATGCGAAATGTTGTGGGTGATAAAAATGCAAATTCTACAGAATTCGCCAAAGATTGCACACCGGTTGTTTATATTATGCCTGATTGTAATCGTGACAATATGGGCGGAACATTGCGATTGGGGGCATATCCGTGCAAAATTAAACATGGAACATTGGCGGAACGCATTTATGGCACGACCGAAATTTCTGAACGGCACCGTCATCGGTACGAGGTTAATATGGAATACAAAGATGTGTTGGAAAAAGCGGGCATGATAATATCCGGTATGTCGCCAGATGGTAAATTGCCAGAAATTATTGAAATACCATCGCATAAATTTTTTATTGCCGGTCAATTTCATCCAGAATTCCAAAGCAATCCATACACCGGTCACCCGATGTTTAATGCATTTGTTGCCGCCGCAATGAAAAAGTAAAATTATTTGCCGAAAATAAAATCGGGATTTGTACTTAATGCGATAATGGCATCCATGTTGTCATTATCGCTAACTTTTTGGCGAATTGTTTTGCCACATTTTTGACATTTATGAATAATAACAAATACCCCGGAATCCTGTTCCACAGATACAGGTTCCATCATACCCCCGCATGTCGATTGTCTGTCACCGGGATTGTTATCCACATGGCGCGACCACAGGCAATTTGGACAATGATTTGTATATCCATTGCCACGAACAACTGCGCCACAATGGGCGCAGTCAAAATTTTCAACGCGTTTAATAAACTGTTTCATAAAATTAAATACCCAATGCGTCGCGATACATTTTTGTTAATTCATCTGCTTCGTCCAATTCATCTGGGTCTAATTTGCGCAAACGAATCATCTGGCGGATATATTTTGGATCATATCCGGCAGATTTTGCCTCGGAATAAATTTCTTTGATATCGGCGGCAATATTTGCCGTATCCTCGTTTAATTTTTCGATTCTTTCGATAATAGATAATAATTGTTGGTTGTCAAATGCACCGTGATTTGCGTTTTTCATGTTTGTTTTCCCCTTGATTAAATTTGCAATAATATAATATATTATTTATGATAAAAATCAAGAAAAAGCACGGAGAGAGTTTTTATGTACAAATATACCAAAATCATCGCATCGGTTGGACCAAAATCTGAAAGCCACACGGTTATAACAAAAATGGTGCGTGCGGGTGTAAATTTGTTTCGTATAAATTTCAGTCATGATACTGGTGCTATCCAGGGTAAAAAAATCGATACGATTCGTGAAGTGGCGCGCGAATTAAAAACTCCGGTTGGGGTGGTCGTTGATTTACAGGGGCCCAAACACAGAATTGGAAATTTTGCCACCGAAGATAAATATAAATTGACCGTCGGACAAAGGTTTGTTTTTGATTCTGATGAAACACCTGGTGACAATACGCGTGTGTATTTGCCACATCCAGATGTGATTGCGTCATTGCATCCCGGCGACCGTATTTTATTGAATGATGGAAAAATCGAAATGCGTGTTGACCGAACCGAACCGACCAAGATAATTGCGACGGTTGTGCGCGGAAATGAAATTTGGTCACGGCGCGGATTTAATTTGCCGGATACTTTTGTTGATGGTTCTGTGTTGACCGATAAAGACCGTGCTGATTTAGAATATGCTATCAAGAAAAAACCGGATTATGTTGCGGTGTCTTTTGTGCAATCTGCGGATGATATTGCATATGTTCGCGATTTCATATCGGCACGCACATCGCATAAAATCAAAATTATTGCAAAAATCGAACGTCCACACGCGGTGCATGACATCGATAATATTGTAATGGTGGCCGATGGCATAATGATTGCGCGGGGTGATTTGGCGGTTGAAATGCCTTTTGAGCAAGTTCCCGCGATTTCGCGTCATATAATTCGTGTGTGTCGTCAAATGAATAAGCCGGTGATTGTCGCAACACAAATGTTGGCGTCCATGGTGGAATCTGAATTTCCAACCCGTGCCGAAATCAGTGATGTTGCAAATGCGGCATACCTGCGTGCGGATAGTGTTATGACATCCGAAGAAACAACAATCGGTATAAATCCTGTGCACACGGTTGAAACGATGTCGCGTATTTTGTCCTATGCCGATATGGATACAATTGCAAATCCATACGATTGGTCGCGTATTGATAATGTACCGGAAAATAATTGGTCGCGTTCGGTGGCGTCTATGGCGCATTTGAATAACGCGTCTGCGATTGTTGTATTTGACAGGGACGGTATTGCCACAACCGAAATATCATGCCGTCGGCCCGACATGCCAATTATCGCGGTGTGCAACGATGAAATAATTGCAAATCAGTTGTGCATAAATCGTGGTGTTTTTCCAATTTTTGATACCGAAATATTCGGTCGTCGTGATACAGATGCGGCGGTAAAAACATTAAAAATAAAAATAGGTAATGTTGTAATCGTTGACGACGGCACAATCAGTTTGCGTGAATTATAAAATTGATTGACCGAGATATAAAAATTTTACTAACATTTTAATCATGTTAAGAAAATTCCTGTTTGTTTTGCCGATTTTATTCATGTGTGGTTTTGCACATGCGGCATCATATCGTGCGGCGTTGGTTGCGGATATGGAATCTGGTCGTGTGTTGTATTCTGAAAATGCAAATGTGGCAAATTATCCGGCGAGTTTAACAAAAATAATGACATTATATTTGACATTTAATGCGCTGGAACACGGGCGGCTTCATTTGGATGATTATTTAATTGTGTCGAATGCGGCGGCGGCGGCAGAACCTGTAAAACTGGGGTTGCCTGCGGGGTCCAAGATCAAGGTCGAAGATGCGATTAAGGCCGTTGCCGTGCACAGTGCGAACGATGTTGCGCGCGTGCTGGCAGAAAATTTAAAGGGTGGCAAAGAGGGTAATTTTGCGTCGTTGATGACCCAGGTTGCAACCGAGATTGGTTTATCAAATACAAATTTTGAAAATTCGTCGGGACTGCCGGATGATGACCATTTATCAACCGCGCGCGATATTGCATTACTGTCGGTGGCGGTATATAAACATTTTCCACAATATTGGAAATATTTCGGAATAAAAAGTTGGACTTACAACGGTCAAACATACACAAATGGAAATCGACTGCTTTCGTCTTATCCGGGGTGCGATGGTATGAAAACCGGGTTCACAAACAAATCAAAATATTCACTTGTTGCAACGGCGTCGCGCGACGGTCGGCATTTGATTGCGGTTGTGTTGGGTGCGGATAATAAAGATGTCCGCGCATCTGTCGCAACCAGTTTGTTGAACCGTGGTTTTAAAATGTTGGAAAATGGCACAGAACCGGTGGTATTAAACACGGCATCCGCGTCGGGTCAACAATATAACACCACGCCAATCAACGAAAACAATCCATTGGCGAAATACACAATAAATCAAAACAAAAATAATAATTTAACACCCGGTGCGTCTGGTGTTCAATTTGGTGCGTTTTCATCGCGTGACGCCGCCGCGCGCCAGGTTAAAAACGTCGAACAATCGTTGGGTGTGCATGCAACGATTGAACCGGCGTCTGGCGGATTGTTCCGTGTGCGTGTAAACAATATTTCTGAAACCTCGGCACAAAGTTTGCGTAATTCTGCGACCGCCGCCGGAATTGACAGTTATGTATTTCATTAATGGTATTGGGTGTGGTATATGAATCCAAAAATAGAAAAATTGATTAAACAATTTGCGCGCCTGCCACGGGTGGGTAATCGTGCGGCAACACGCATAGTGTTGTCTTTGCTGGCTGATAAAACGGGGCGTGCGACAACATTGGCGGAAACATTGATGGATGTATCGTCTGTAATTCGACCATGTGAAAATTGTGGTGTTTTAACAGATTCTGATACCTGCGAATTTTGTCGCGACACATCGCGCAAAAACGGAACATTATGCATTGTTCGCGATATGGGGGATGTTTGGACATTTGAAAAATCAAATGTTTTTCATGGGGCATATCATATTATTGGCGGTGTGTTATCGGGGGTGAACGGTGTGACGCCATCGGATTTAAATATTCAAAATTTAGCCGCGCGAATCAAAAACGAAAACATAACCGAGGTTATATTTGCATTACCCAACACGATAGAGGGCAAAACCACTGCGAATTATATAATGTCGGTAATTGGCGATGATAAAAATATTACTTTTTCAGAATTGGCGTCTGGTGTGCCGTTGGGTGGCGAATTGGATTATATTGACGACGGAACATTGACATTGGCATTCGGGGGGCGTAAAAAATTATGACAGATGAAATCGCAAATTTGCCACCGGTGTCAACCATGATGCGCGAATGTGGAATGCAGGCAAAAAAACAATTCGGTCAAAATTTTTTATTTGATTTGAATTTAACTGGTCGTATTGCACGCGCCGTGCCGAATATCGATAAAATCCCCGTGGTCGAGGTTGGACCCGGTCCGGCGGGTTTAACGCGGGCATTATTGATGGCGGGTGCGTTGCATGTTGTTGCGGTTGAAATGGATAAAACCACAGAACCAATTTTATCGCGTGTCGCCGCCGCCGCCGACGGACGTTTAACGGTTGTGTATGGTGACGCATTAAAAACAGATTTTTCACAATTTGGTTTTGAAAAATATGCAATTTGTTCGAACCTGCCATACAATGTTGGCACCGAATTATTGATACAATGGATTCATAAAATTGTAGACGGCGAAAAAATTGAATCTATGACATTGATGTTCCAGCGCGAGGTTGCCGAACGTATTATTGCGCATGCAAATGATGATGCGTATGGTCGTTTGGCGGTGTTGGTTGGGTTAACATCGGACGCAAAAATTTTATTCAATGTTCCACGCACGGCGTTTACACCCGCGCCGCGCGTCACGTCCGCCGTTGTGCAAATAATTCCAAATGCGGACAAAATAAAATCGTTGGGAAAAAATTTGGCAAATCTGGAAAAATTGACGGCGAAATTGTTTGGCATGCGGCGCAAAATGATACGCGGTATCATGCCGGATGTCGATTGGTCGGCATTTGATTTAACCGGTACCGAGCGCGCAGAAAATTTATCACCTGAAAAATTTTTAGAAATTTCAAAAAAAGTATTGATATAACTTTCAACGATTTAGTATAGTCATTTTGTATCCAGAGGAGAGAGGGGACCCAATATGATTTCGTTGGAAGTATTACTGTTTTTTGCAATTACATGTGGTTTGGTTTTTTGCTTTAAAAGTGCGAAAATTGGCGCGCTGGTTGCATTTTTGTTCGCCGGAATTTTATCGGGTCCATACATGTTAAATTTGTTCGAATTGACCGGAACATGGCAAACACTGGGCGATTTGGGTATATTATTTTTATGGTTCACAATTGGTTTGGAAATAAATTTTTCGCGTTTATGGTCTTTGCGTAACACGATTTTTGGTTTTGGTGCCGCCCAGGTTTTAATGGTTGCGGTAATGTTGTTTCCGTTTCTGTTTGAATTTACGACATGGAATGTTGCGGGCGCAATCATGGTATCGTTGTTGTTGGCGATGTCGTCAACATCTGCGGATTTACAAATTTTGGGTGACCGCAATCAATTAAATTCAAATGTTGGTCGCCAGATTTTTTCTGTCTTGTTATTCCAAGATTTATTATCGATTCCGTTGCTGGCGATGTTGCCGGTGTTGTCCGGAAAATCGTTCAGTTTGGGCGCGACATTAATTGATGTTTTGGTGTTGTCTGTATTATTGGTATTTGGTGTTGTTATTGTTGGACGTTGTATAATGAATCCATTGTTGCGCGCCGTTGCAAAATTAAAATCCAAAGAATTATTATTGTTGGTCATAATGTTAAATATCATTATGTGGGCGGTATTGTTGGATTTGGCGGGACTGCCATCGGGATTGGGCGGATTTTTATGCGGTATGTTAATGAGTGAGACAATCTATCGTCACCAAATAACCGCAGAAATCAGTCCATATACCACATTATTTTTGGCAATATTCTTTATTGCGTTGGGTATGGGATTAAATCTGGATTTGTTGTTTGCGAAATGGTATTTGGTGTTGGGCGGATTGGCATGTTTAATGGTATTAAAATTCTTTGCGATATTTATGGTTGCACGCGTTCGCCGAAATCGTGTGCCCGAATCAACATTTATTTCATTATTATTGGCCCAAGGCGGCGAATTTGGTTTGTTGATGTTGCAAATGATGCGCAATACCGGACTGGATACAATTCCGGTCGCCGATCAAGAAATTTTAATAGCGATAATTGTTTTATCAATTATGACAACACCATTGTTGATGGCGGTGTATGATAAATTGCGTCGTACTGGCAAAATTGCCGCGGTTGATGCCAAAAATTTAAAATCTATAAAAACCGGGATTCAACCATCCGTGGTAATTTGTGGATTTGGTCGTGTGGGGCAAATTATTGCGCGCCTGTTACGTGAACAAAATATTCCGTATGTCGCGATTGGGTTAAATGTAAATTCGATAATGGAAGGTCGCGAAAACGGATTCAATGCGGTATATGGCGATGCGTCAAACATGACGGTGTTGCGCGAATGTGGGGTTAACCCGCGCACGACGCGTGCGGTTGTTTTGGCGTTGGATAACACCGAAAGTGCAAAAAAAACGATATTGTCTGTACGGACGATTGCGCCGCGTGCGAAAATATTTGCGCGTGCGCGTAATTTGACTGATGCGCGTGTGTTATTGCATGCCGGTGTCCAGCAAACATTCCCAGAAACAATCGAATCGTCATTTTTCTTGGGCTATGGTTTGTTAGAATTTTTGGGCATATCTGACAAAAAAATTGAAAATATATTGTCAGATTTGCGTGTGAACAATTATGAAAAACTAAATGCCGATATGACACCTGGCGAAAAATGAAAATAAATCCGGCAAGTTCCGGATTTGTTTTTACTTGACCGTCAGGAAGTGTTTTTTTTATACTGAAAATATAGATTATATGGAGGAAGGCATTATGAAAAAACTTTTACTTGGTTTTTTTGTCGCAATCGCTTTGGCTGGCTGTGGCCAGGTTTATGACCGTGAACCGGTTGGTGTTGGTTACGACAATAACGAATTGAAACTCAGTCCTTGCGCCTGCATCATGGTGTACCAGGCATAAAATTTACCATTTGGCATTGATGACACATGATGTATCCTGACGATTTTAACACACCGGCATTTCCGTCCGGCAAATATGTTGCCATATCTCGGTTTATGGCGGTGTCTGTGATGGTTTTGTTTTTTTTAATTGTGTGTGTGTGCGGGGTTATATTGTGGGTAAAAAACACCCAGAGTACCAGTCCTTTTTTAATATCAATAACGCCGGGTGGTGAACGTTGGACATTGGTCAGTCATGAAAACCATACAAAACAATTACCGGTATATTTTGTATTGCAAGAATCTGTGGTAAATAATTTTGCGCGTCAATGGTTTACGATTTCTGATAATATTTTGGAAAATACCGCCACTTGGTCGGATGGATGTTCGCGCGATTCGGATGAATGTAAAATCGGTGGCACAAACACATGCGCAATTTTTTGTGACGCAGATGATAATGTATTCAATAATTTTAAAAAACATGTTTTACCGGTTTATGAAGATATGGAAACGAATGAATCTGCTGTATGGCGTGTAACGTCGGTTCGGGCGCGTCCGGTTGATGTTCGTGCAATATCGAAAAATGGTGGCACATGGCGATTGACTGTTCATGTTGATACCGGTGGCGTGGATACGGTGTTTTTCGGTTTTGCGCGTGTCGGATATAATTCAATCGAATATCCAAAAACAATGGGGTATTATATTTCAGATTTTAACATGTTCAGGATGAATTGATGAATAAAGTAAAATATATCTTGATTGGATTTTGCATGTTGGTCGTAATGTTGGGACTGGTGTTTTTCACGGGTGCAATTTATGACGCAGAAAACAAAAATAAAATCGAAACATATTTTTTTGAACCGAACAATAAATCGTCGGACCGTATCAGTATTCCATTATCGCCTGATAACATGACGCAAAATGCATTGCGCGAAAAAATTGTGGAACATTTTTTATATGAATATTTTTATGTTATACCTGATGAAAATAACGCCCGCATGCGCACGATGGATTTTCGCAACACCGACGGTACCCCAACACCGTTGGGTGCGATTGTGCGCGAACGTGCCCGCACACAATGGGCAACAAATGTCGGACCCGATATTATGGATTTGGCAACAAAACACGGGATGCGCACGGTGGAATTGTTGGGAATATCTGAATCGGAAAGTGGTCATTTGGTTGTCGATTATAAATTAAAAACTTGGAATCAATCAAATGATGTGTTGGCTCGTCCGATTGAAACAACGGGACGTTTGTTGTTGTATATAGAAAACAAACCAATCACTGTAAAACAAACCCAAGAAACATTGGATTATTTACAACGTGGTGTGGACCCTGTATCTGCATTTGATTTTTATATACATGATGTAATACAAGAATAGGAAAAATAAAATGTTATTAAAACATATATTATTTTTGTGTTTGTTGACGTTGCCGATGTATGTTGGTACGGCGCGTGCGGCGGATGATGGTTTTGAATTTATGGATGATGCATATTCGGGTTATGACGATGGTGCGGATGCATTTATGGATTCGAATAATACGGACATCACATATTCTGATTCTGGTGATGACAATGAATTTATCACAGATTCTGGGAATACAACATTGAACGATGGTGCGTCATTGATAAATGTGGCGAATTTTGATATTGCGGGTATCATGTTGGGCATGAATTTCGAAGATGTATATAACCTGTATCATGAACACAATAATTTATATGCACCACGCAAACGCAACAGTTTGGTTTACACCATCCCGACCGATTGGAAATATAATTTGGATTACGAATGTCGGCAATCGGGTGTTGTTCAACCGAACAAGTTGGAAAAATGTATACGCAGTTTGGCGCAAAATCGCGGATTGTTGTATGTATCGGAAATTCATTTGGAACGTGTCAAAACTGGTGAAAAAATCGATGTGTTTTTAACCAGTAATGCCACCGACAATGTTGTGTATCGTATTGTATACAGTAATGATGTCGAAAAATTAGAAGGTAATAATCCAAAATTTGCTGACCAACGCGATAAACGGCGTTTGGCATTTTGGAAAAATGTTGTGGCAAAATATGGCACGCCAAATTCTGGGGTGGACACATGGATAACATCGACCAATTCATACGACCCGAAAATGACGGCATATTATGATTCGTTGGATTTAATGAACCTTGGGCAACAGGCAACCGACATCGCGGCGGCGGCCGAACAATCGCGTGAAAATTTCCGTGCGAAACCATATGCTTTTTAATGAACACATACAAAACCGGAATTTTATCAGAATGGTATGCACGCATGTTTTTGCGCATGCATGGGTATAAAATTTTACAATCGCGTTATGTCACCGGCCGATATACCGGACGTGCAGAAATAGATATTATTGCGAAACGCAAAAACATCATTGTTTTTGTCGAGGTTAAAAATCGTCCCGATTTGATGTCTGCATGGGCGGCGATAAAACCGGCCCAGGTTGCGCGTCTGCGTAATGCGGCAAATACCTATTTGATAAAACATCGTTGGACGGGCGGGGCGCGTTTTGATGTTATTGCGGTGTGTGGGTTAAAGATTTATTGGGCAAAAAACGCCATATAATTATTTGTTGAAAAAAACCAATATTTTCCTATAATTTTTCATGATTTATCAAATGGAGTTAAAATCATGAATTTTATAAAAACAGAAATCGATGGTGTTATCATTGTTGAACCAAAAATATTTCAAGATGCCCGTGGATATTTTTTCGAAAGTTATAACGAGGCAGAATTTATCAAAAACGGCATAACAAATCGTTTTGTCCAAGATAATCAATCAAAATCATCATATGGGGTTGTTCGCGGCCTGCATTGCCAGTTGGGTTCTCATTCCCAGGCGAAATTGGTTCGCGTGTTGTTGGGCCGTGTGTTGGATGTTGCGGTTGATGTGCGACCGGGGTCAAAAACATTTGGCAAACATGTTGCGGTTGAATTGTCCGATGAAAATCAGCGCCAGTTATTTATTCCGCGTCATTTCTTGCATGGTTTTTCTGTGTTGTCTGATACGGCGGTTTTTGCATACAAGGTTGATAATTTATATAACAAAGAATCTGAATTCGGTATTCGTTATGACGACCCGGAAATCGGTGTTGATTGGCGTGTTCCGGCAAATAAAATCATTACATCTGACAAAGATAGAATCGCAAATAAATTATCTGATTTATTAAAGGAATATACAAAATGAAAAATATTTTAATCACGGGTGCAAATGGGCAACTGGGCACCGAATTGGGTGCATTATTGCCGGACGCAATAAAAACAGACCGCGATGATTTGGATATAACAAATGCGGATGCTGTACACGATTTTATTCGTAAAAATAAAATTGATTCGATTATAAATTGTGCAGCATACACGGCGGTTGATCGTGCCGAAGACGACATACAAATGGCTGAAAAAATAAACGCCATCGGTCCGCGTAATTTGGCGGCGTCTGGTGCAAAAATAATTCATATATCGACCGATTATGTTTTTGACGGTACCGCACATCGACCATATTCGGCGCTGGATTTGCCGAACCCGGTGTCTGTATATGGTAAAACAAAATTATCTGGTGAATTTGCGGTGCGCAATTTCGCAAAAATTTATGCGATTATTCGCACGGCATGGTTGTATTCGCCATACGGTTCAAATTTTGTAAAAACAATGTTGCGCCTGGGGCATGAAAAAACAGAAATAAATGTTGTTGCCGACCAAATTGGTACGCCGACATATGCCGCCGATTTGGCGCGCGCGATTGTTAAAATATTGCCTTTGTTAAATGAAAAGAATTCCGGTATATATCATTACACAAATAATGGTGTTTGTTCTTGGTATGATTTTGCAACCGAAATTATGACGATGTCTGGTTTGAAATGTCGGGTCAATCCAATTAAAACCGAACAATATCCAACACGTGCGACACGTCCGGCATACAGTGTTCTGGACAAATCGAAAATCAAAGAAGTATTTGATGTAGATATTCCGCATTGGCGTGCGGGGCTGGAAAAATGCCTGGGGGCGATAAAAAATAACGAACGCTAAGAAATAATTCTTGTTATTTGTGAAAATAATTTTTATACTAACCCCGTACCAATAAAAAGGAGACAAAATGAAAAAAGTAATGTTGGCATTGTTTGCTGTTTTAACATTGGCGGCCTGCACGGGTTCTTATAAATCTGGAAATTGTGAATATGATTTCTTGTTACACAAAGATATTTCTATTTCTAAATTGATTGGCAATGCAACTGGCGGTTGCTAGTTTTTAGATAACCAGATAAAACACACGGGGCGGAAATTTCGCCCCGTTTTTTCGATTTTTTTATTTACAAACAACAACCATTGCCGGACGCAACACAACATCACCATACATATATCCGGTTTGCATTTCTTGGAATATCGTGTCTGCGGCGTGTGCATCATCCGCCGGCACGGTAGATATCGCACTGTGAAATTGTGGATTTAATGGTTGCCCAACACTTTCGATTTTTACGATTCCGATTTGTGCAAATGCGGATTCGATTGCCATCGCCAGTGATTTTATACCCGCATCATCTGGGGTCTGTTTTAATGCCGCATCCAACGCGTCCATCACCGGCAAGAATTTTTTCGCAATCCCCATGCCCGCACCCCGTGCCGCAGATTCCATGTCGCGTGCCGCACGGCGACGCGTGTTTTCCAATTCGGCCACGGCCCGCATATATTTATCGGTTAAATCTGCAACATTATTTTGTAAATCTGAAATTGTTTTTTTTGTATCGTCTGTCGCAACATCCGCATCCGCCGGGATATTTGGTGTCGTATTGTCATTGATTTCTACTTGTTCGACATCAACTTCTTTTTTATTATCTGTCATAATTTCACCTGCCATTACTTTATTATATTTTATTTAACATTTTCTATTATAGGGATGAAATCTTGTTTTTTCAAGGATGCCCCACCAATCAATACGCCACTGACATTTTTTATGTTTATAATTTCGCGTACATTTTGTGCGGTGACAGACGCACCATACAAAATTGGCGTGTCGCCCAATCCCATATCAATCAAAGTATCACGAATAATTCTGTGCATATCTGCGATTTCTTGTGTGGTTGGTGTAATACCGCGCCCAATCGCCCAACGAGGTTCGTACGCAATTATAAAGCCGCCATTTTTCGCATTTTTTGGTACAGATTCGCGCACACCATGCACAACGACCTTTTCACCAATGCCGGTTTTTCGTTCGATATCGGTTTCGCCAACACAGATAATTGGCAACAAATCATTGTCGATTGCATGCATTGCGCGTAATGCGACATCCGCGTTTGTATCATGTAATGCGTCGCGTGTCTCGCTGTGTCCGACCAGTGTCGCCACCGCCCCGGTATCCCGGACCATTGCGGCCGATACATCGCCCGTATGTGCGCCAGTATCAAATTTACTGACATTTTGGGCGCCAATCATAACCATGTCATTTCCCGTGCGCAACATAGTATATGGCACAAACATCATTATTCGTAAATCGTTCCCTGCCACACGCGATACAGAATCAACCATGTCATCTAATGCCGTACGCGACCCGTTCATCTTCCAGTTGCCCGCAATAATTTTCATATTAAATTCCCTCTTTTTTTCATTGCGTTAAAATATCACTTTTGCTATGGTAACCCAAAAGGAAACAAAATGCTAGAATATTTACGTAATGCTGCGGAACGACCATTGGCGAAATTTTTAATTGCCATATTGGCGTTTTCGTTTATTGGATGGGGTGTTGCCGAATGGATTTTCGGTGGCGGTATGGGCGATACAACATTGGTGCACGTTGGTGATGCGGAAATCAGTGTGAATCAATTTTCGTCCCAAAAATCTAATGTTTTAATGGGGATGTCGCGCGAACAACAACGGTCGATTTACACCGATGCGAACTCAATGAAATCTTTTAATAATTACATCTTGGGCGAATTAACCAGTCAGCAAATGGTTCAAAACCGTGCGCACGATTTGGGCTTTGTTGTGTCTGATCACCGTATTGCGCGTCAAATTCGTGATGTTCCCGCGTTCCAACAAGATGGCAAATTTTCACCATCGCGTTTTGATGCGGCATTGGCGGCAAATGGATTGACGGAAAATCGCCTGGCGGATGTTTTACGCGCAGATATCGTGCGTTCGATGGTGTTGGGTCCGATTGGTCAAAAAATTCCTGTGCCAAATTTTGCGGTTGATGCGACATATAATGCACGGTATGCAACGCGCAATATTGAATATAAAATTGTGAATTTTGACGATTTTAATGTTTCCAAACCATCTGATGACGCGTTGCGTGAATATTATGCGGCGCATCCAAAAACATTACCGGAAACGCGTGCGGTATCATATGTTTTTGTTCCAACTGACATGTCCAAACCTGACGAATTTGACGCCGGTATGCAACGTATGACCCGTATCGAAGATGAAATCATCGGCGGCGATACATTGGAATCTGCGGCGAAAAAGCACGGTGCAAAATTTGTAAAATTGGCGGCGTTTGCGCGTAATGGTGCGGCGAACGATGCAAACATTACACCGCAAATTATTGCACAAATATTTGGTATGGATGCGGGCATGGATACCGAAATTATCGAGACCAAAAAAGGTTTTATGATAATTCATCTGGATACGATAAATCCGGCAAAAACGGCGGATTTTGCATCGGTAAAATCTGAATTGGTGCCACAATGGGTTCGTTCCGAAAAACGGAAATTGGCATACGAACGCGCGAACGGAATTTTGGTTGATTTGAATCAAAATAATAAAATGACGGGCGCAACACATAAAAACGTGACGCGTACCGATGGGGCGCCGATTGCGGTGTTGTCTGATGCGTTTAATAATCCGATTGGTACGAACAAAATTGTCGAGGTTTCAAACGGATTTTATGTGTTATCTGTGAAATCTGAAAACGCGCCAAAATCCGACCCGAAAAAACGTGCCGATTTGCGTCGTGAAATGGAAAATATGAACGCGTATCAAATCCAGGCAGATTACAACAAATTCTTGCAACGTAAATATCCGGTAAAGATAAACAGCAAGGTTTATAATCGTTATATTGAAAAATAAAAAACGGCATTTGCCGTTTTTTATTTATTTGATTTTGTTGTGCATAATTGCTATATTTTTTGCATTGATATAAAGGCGAAAAGATGAAAACCGCAATTAAATATTTATCCATCATTTTTGGTATCATATTATTGGACCAAATTGTTAAATCATTGTTGTTGTATTTGATTACCGGGACTGTGCCGGTGTCGGGCAATGCATGGGGAATTGTTGGGTATCCATATTTAATGGCGCATATTTTTGATTGGTTTAATATTGTGTTCACTTGGAATCCGGGAACATCGTTTTCTTTGTTGCGTTCATTGGGCGAGGGTGCACCGTGGATTATCGTTGGTGCAACCGGGGTTATATGTGCGATGCTGATTTATTATACTTTTTGGCGCGCCGGGAAAAATGAACGGTTGCCATTGTGTTTTATTATTGGTGGTGCGATTGGAAACCTGATTGACCGTGTTCGTTTTGGTGCGGTGATTGATTTTATCGATTGGCATATTGGCAATATTCATTGGCCGGCGTTTAATATCGCCGATATGTTTATTGTAATTGGTGTGGCATTGTATATAATAAATCTGACATTTCGTAAAAAATAAAGGGTAAAATAATGGTTGAATATTTGAATAATAATTCTGGATTTGCGGCATGGAACGCGGCACAGAATCGTGGCGCATCGCGTTCACGGTTGGGGAATTTTTTATGGTGGACATTTTTGTTCTTGGTTGCGTGGTGGATTGTGGGATTGTTTATGGGGCCAAATACCACAACAAAAAATATTACCGAACCGGACGCAACCGTCACGGTTGATGTATCAAATGTTCCGGTGTATGAAATCGCATCTGATGCAATTTCGGCGAATGTTCGCGGGTTGCGTGTATCAAATATAGATTTGAAAAACTTTGCAAAATCGGGTGATGATAAAACGCCGGTGCGTTTAATTGACGGTGATGGTTTTATTGAAATCGGGTTGACGCCATCTGGGACAACCGCGCCAACCGCAACGACCAAATGGCAAAACACTGGCGACAAAATGGTTTGGCGTAATGGCGACGGTGTGGAATTTACACGTGAAATTACGGTTGATGGATATTTGATTCGCGTATCGGATACAATAAAAAATAATTCTAAACATGGATTTGCGTTTGCACCATATGTGCGTGTGTTGCGCGGTGCGGATAAAACTGATTCTGCCGGTGTATACACGGGTGCGGTGGCATATGTGAACAACGATGTTGAACATAATGCGTGGCGTGATTTGGATAAAAAATCTTATGCTTATACGACGACAAACGGTTTTGTTGGGTTTGCGGATCAATATTGGGAAACAATTGCACAAATAGACACCCCCGACCAAACCATGCGCATGAAGAAACAGGGTGAATTATATGACACAACTACATCGGCGGCACCAATAAATGTTGCGGCGGGACAAACCCACACAATTACAACAAATGTTTTTGCCGGACCGCGTGATACAAATGTTTTAGGTGAGATTGATACAACTATAAACGGCATATCAGAAACAATGGATTATGGGTGGTTTTGGTTCTTGGCGCGTCCGATGTTATGGTCGATAAATATGATTCATAAATTCGTAATGAATTATGGATTGGCAATCATAATCTTTACGATTTTAATTCGTATTTTGATGTGGCCATTGACACGTAAATCATATACTTCGATGATTGCGATGCAGAAAATGCAACCTGAATTGCAACGCGTGCAAAAATTATATGCGAACGACAAGGGACGCATGCAAATGGAAATGATGCGCGTATATCAATCGCACAAAACATCCCCGATGTCGGGCTGTTTGCCAATGTTGATTCAAATTCCGATTTTCTTTGCATTGTATAAAGCATTGTTGATTTCGGTACAAATGCGTAATGCAAACTTTTTATGGATACATGATTTGGCAACGATGGACCCTTATTTCATTTTGCCAATTTTGATGGGTGCGACAATGTGGTTGCAACAATACTTGCAACAAAATAAAGGTGACACAAAAAATCAAAATGAATTCGCCGCCCAAACGGCCCAGGTTATGAAATGGATGCCGATATTGTTCACAATAATGTTTGCGTGGATGCCATCGGGTTTGGTTTTGTATTGGACCGTATCAAATATATTTGGAATTGGTCAAATGTTGTGGTTAAAACATAATACAAAATAATAAAAGGAAACATAAATGTTAAATGTTATAAAAAAATTACTTGGACCACGTGGTGTAAAAATTACTGCGGGTGAATTGGCAACAATGTTTAATTTAGAATTGCGTGGCGATAAAAATGCGACGGTGTCGTCTGTTGCACCAATCGCTGATGCGCGACCTGGCCAGTTGGCATTTTATTCCACCGAACAAAACAGTGCCGCATTCAAAATTTTACCAATTGATGTTTTGCGTAAAACACGCGCGACGATTATATTGTTGCAACCGGCGCAAATAAATGACGCACCGGCAGGGGCAACTTTGTTGGTGACGGATTCGCCGCGTGGAAATATTGTTAAAATATTGGGTGAAATTTATCGTGAAAAACCCCGCTTCGGGGTCAGTGCCGATGCCCGGGTTGAACGCGGTGTGTTTTTTCGTTCGCGTAAAACAAATTATGTTGGGCAATTTGCAACAATCGAACGTGGCGCGGTAATTGAACCGGGGGTGAAAATTTATCCCGGCGCATACATCGGTCGTAATGTCACATTGGGACGCGGCACGGTTGTGTTCAGTGGCGCACATATCGAAAACGCCACAATCGGCGCCGATTGTGTGATAAACGCAAATGCCGTGATTGGTAAAAATGGTTTCGGATACACACGCCAAGACGGTCACAATATTTTTATTCCGCATGTTGGACGCGTGGTGTTGGGTGATCGTGTGTCGGTTGGTGCAAATTCTTGCATTGACCGTGGTGCGATGACGGACACGATTGTGGGTGACGGGACCAAGATAGATAACTTGTGCCAAATTGCGCATGGTGTTGTTGTGGGACGCGAATGCTTTTTGGCGTCGGGCGTGGGCCTGGCGGGTGGTACGGTTATCGGCGACCGCGTGTTGCTTGGTGGCCAGGTTGGCGTCGCAAACGGAATTCATATCGGCGATGATGTCGAGGTTGGCGCAAAATCCGGCGTTTTCAAAAATGTGCCGGCCGGTGCGCGTATTATGGGATATCCGGCGGGCGTGGGATTGGAATTTTTCCGCAACTATGCATGGGTGCGAAAAAACGCGACCAAGAATTAAAAAAATCCGGCGATAAATTCGCCGGTTTTTATATGAACCAATTCCACGGTAATAAAAGTCGCATCTCGCTTTGATTATCATAAACCGGGTCGCCGGTGGTGCCAACCTCGGGTACGGTGTTGGATGTTAAATCGGCAACCTTGGCACATCCCGAACATAAACATAAAAGACAAAAGCATAATATGAATTTCATTATTCCACCCATATATCATATTGTATTATACTATGTTTGCGCCAAAAATTCAATGTTTGTAAATTCTTATTTGCATCACATAAAAATAAGTGTATATTTGTTGAACGGTTTTTTTTAGTACAGGATGGTAATAATGAATAATTTTGCGTATATGACAAACCCAAGTGCAGTTATGATGCAAAAATATTTTAATTTTTATATGAACGAAATTTTACCATATGTTAAACAATATACAACCCAAAATCCCGATGGGTGTCATGCATTGGATAAACACACATCTGCGGTTGTTTTTCGTGGCATAGATTACGCATTGTCGTTAAAAGAAAATCCATTGCCGGTTGTATTTGCCGGGGCTTTTCATGACATGGCGCGCACAAACGATGGATTTGATACCGAACACGGAAAATATGCGGTGCCATACGCAGAAAAAATAATGTCGCAATTTACAAATATTTTGGATGCACGTGCGCAATCAAATATCATTTATGCGATTGAAAATCATACAACGGGAACATATGCACCTGATTATGTATCAAAATGTTTGTGGGATGCGGACCGGACGCGTATGTCATGGGAATATGGATTTAATCCAAAATTTTTCAACACGGCGCGCGCGAAATATGTCGCATCACACAATGCCGCCGATTATATAAAGTTCCAACAGAAATGTTTTCCGAATTTATTTTGGTCCCGCGAATATTAACTGTGTAAATACATTCAATTAGGACAAGAAATCTTACATCATCTGAACAACAGGAACTGTTTTTGATATTTTCATACCAGTCGTATAGCGGTATGTGCCAATTTGCCTGAAACATTTTCCCTGAGTCAACTTAATAACTTGATCGTCATAATACGTATTCTCGTTATCATTAACTAATAAAAACACAGGAGAACTAGATGTGTCTTGCATTTCCGTAAGAGCTGCATTTGGTGCAATAACTTGAAAGACTTTTAAATCAGACTGTTCTATCAAACAATCGCCTGGTTGTTCAAATATATTCAATCCAGTAACATTACTGTTAAAATTAGCTATACAAACAGCTATAACTACGGTTAAAACAAATCCTACAATAACCCCCAATACAAACACCCAAATCTTTTTCATTTGTTATCCTTTTGTAAGTGTACAGTAAAAGTGTATGTTAATAAACACAGTTTTTCAATTAAAAAGATATTAAAAAATACATTATTTAAAAACTGACCTTTAATGCGGTGGATAAAAATGGTGTTTCATCTGTCAATCCGATTGATGTCCACACCTCTAAATTCTCGCTGTATTTATACCGGAAAGACGCAATTCCCGTATGGTCATAAAAATGTGGTAAATCGTGATGCCAAATGCCGGTATGTGAATACATATACGATAACGACACAGAATAATTCAAAATATCATAACTGACACCCGCGCCCGCCGATATGCCGTCTGACGGTGTGCCAATCGGGTTTTTATCATAAATCGCAACGGCAGATGTGCCGAAAATCCAACTGTTATATTGTAAATTAAAACCGATGGATGTTTGCGCCCGCCAATCGGCCGACACATCCGGCAAATACGATGCAGGACTAAATCCATCCGGTTTTTCCATAAATGATGCGCCCAACGACACGGCAGATTTTAATTTCCCATTTGGAAATCTAAATTTGACACCACCGTCAACCGCGTAATCATACGCATCACCGAATGCCGCAACCGACACACCATATTGACCGACATTTGTTGGCACCGTCACCAAATTTATACGCGGTGTTCCATCCCCCGATGACACAGACACATTTGGTATAACATTTCCACGTGGCGACATGCGTTTATAAAACAAAGGTTTGTTATTTACACGCAACCCACCAACATCCGGAATTCCAACACTTAATTTTCGTGCCGCAGAATCGGTCAGTCCAACCTCTAATCTACCAAGATCTTGATTTTCATATAACGCGAACGCATCGTGTGATATATCGTGTCCGGCCAATGCCTCTTCGTCCCAGGCATATACCAATCCCAATGTTTGACCGCGTGCGACGGCATAATTGTATTGTGCGCGCAAATCAAAATCGCCCAAAAATAAAGTGTCACGAAATTTTGGTTCGATGATGCCTGCGGTTCCCGACGCATTAAATTTCAACGCACTGCGCCCGTTGTTATATTGCAATGCATGCCCCGGGTTTATGAAGCACATCCCAAACACCATCGCACACAATAAATATTTTTGCATTATTTTCCCCCATCCGTATCATTTAAAATTGCATCGCGTAATTTTTGATACGCGCGTTCTTCGATTTGGCGCACACGTTCACGCGAAATTCCATATTTTTGCGACAAAGATTCCAATGTCTCTACCGGTTCACTCAACCGTCGTGCGCGTAAAATCTCGCGGTCGCGTTCCGGCAGTTCTGCCAAATGTTTGCGCAACAATTCATACCCACGCTTTTTAAATTCTAATTGTTCGATACTATCCTCGATACCGATTTTATCATCAGACAAATTAGATAAAATATCATGTGCGTCCGGGTCATTATGTGCCGGCGCATTTAACGACACATCACGCGCACCAACACGCGTCGCCATACGCGATACATCGGTTTCAGAAACATTTAAAAAATCCGCAATCTGTTTTGTTTGGTCAGAATTTAGATTGTTGTCCATAATACCCAACGCGCGTTTTGCACGTGATAAATTAAAGAACACGCGTTTTTGATTTGCCGATGTTCCAATTTTCACAATAGACCAATTATTCAAAATTGTTTCATAAATTTCCGCCTTGATCCAAAACATCGCGTATGTTGAAAACCGAAACCCGCGTTCCGGGTCAAATTTTTGTAATGCCTGCATCAAACCCATGTTGCCCGACGCGATTAAATCCGCCACCGGCACACCATAGTTTTTGAAATCATACGCCACCGATACAACCAGGCGCAGGTGCGATGCCACCAGTTTTTCCGCCGCCGCCGCATCGTGATTTTGTGCCCATTTAGTGGCATATTCATATTCTTGTTCGGCGGAAAGTATTGGGTATTTTTGAATACTTTGGATATATTGCGCCAAACCCGATTCATCACTGACCCCACGGGCGGCAACAATACCGGTATTATTTACGGTCGGCAAAGTATTCTTGATTTGCTTTTTCATAACTTTTATAGTATATCATAAATTATAAATTATCAAGACATACATAGGGGAATAAAAATGGCAAATATTTTACAACGCAAACAAGGTTTGAAACCGGCGACACCAAAAAAAACACGCGAAGATTACGCCCAGGATGCCCTGTATCGCGAGGTATGGGAAGATGTCAACAACGACAAAACAATCGCGTTTTTCAAAAAATATGCGCGCCAAATGATTGGTGGTGCAATCGCATTGTTGATTATTGTGGCGGGATATCAAATTGGTGTGCGTGCATATCATGCAAAGCGCATGGCAACGGCGGTGGCGTATGAAACGGCGTTGGACGCAACCGATATCAATGCATTGGCAAAATTGGGTGAAAATGCCGGTGGTGCAAATGCAGATTTGGCACTGTTTCAATCATATGTATTGGATAAAAATAAAGATATTACAAAATTGGAAAAATTGGCTGAACACGGGTCAACTCGTGATTTTCGCGATTTGGCGCGTTTGCATGTTGTGGCGGCGCGTGGGGATGAAATGTCGGCACGGGACGTTGAAAAATATTTATCTGATTTAGATACAAAATCTTCGCCGTTTTATTATACCGCCATGTTGACAATTGCACAAAAATATTTGGCGTCTGGTGATATGGATGCGGCAAATAAATGGTTGGATAAATTGGCATCTGACCCGGATTGCCCGGCGGAAATTTCTGGGGTTGTGCAAACATTACGGTAAAAAAATTGGGGGGATTTTATGCGTAAATATGCGTTTATAATTTTGTGTTTGATGTTGGTATCGGCATGTGATAAACACGACCCGATTTTACCTGGGGTTCGTACAGAAATATTTAATACATCAACCATGAAAATATTAAATGTGCCGGTTGAAAATTTACCTGATGCGGTATCTCCGCGCGATGCAATTGATTGCAAATACACAATCGATGCGAATAACATTGTGCGTGATGATGCCGGACATAAAATTTTTGTTGGTTTTCCATCCCCAAATTCGGTTGATATTGAAACCAAACCATTATGCAATGGTGGATATGTTTACGCCGGATTAAATACCGGTAATGTTGTAAAAATTGCGCCGAAAAATCGCAATATCGTATGGATGACGGATGTGTTTGCAGAAAACAATATGACGGGCGGGGCGACAACGGTTGATATTGTTGCACCATTGGTGATTGATGGTGCGTATGTTTTTGCCGCTGGTATGGGTGACGCATTTTGTAAAATAAATGTGTCCAATGGTAATAAAAAGTGGTGTACCCAAATTGGGACGCGTTTTCCATTTGTTGTTTTACCAAATGTTGCATATATAATGGGCATGGATGATATTTTATATGCGGTGCGGACATCGGACGGTGCAATATATTGGCATACTGATGTAATAAATAAACCGGGTGCGCCAACATACGAAAACAAAATTATTCATGTTGGAAAAAAACAATTTAATGCCACAACGGGCGAAGAAATTAAATAAAAAAATCTGACATTTTTGTCAGATTTTTTTAAATATCGAAATAAAGCGTCTGGCGTTTGAATCCAAAATTTTTTAATTCCTAATGTGTGTTTTGCATAGTTTACACATGTCCACGCATTCGGGTTAAAATGCATATCCGGTGGTGATTTCAAATAAATAAAATACCATCCATACCGCGCCAGTTGCGAAATTCCACGCATTGTTATTGCAATGTGTGCAACATTACCGCGCCTAACAAATTGGTGTATTATAAAATTATTTTTACTTGGCACGATAATTGCACAGTGCTTGAACTTGCCACAAAATATTCGTGCCAAAATCATATTCGTTTTACACGAAAAACCAACGATAATCATTGAATAAATCCTTTTAATCAATCCATCCATTTTTGCGTGCAGTGTTTTCTATTATTTCCATGGCGCCACCCCATAAATACGCATCGTGATTTTCCGACCATATATATTGGTGTGGTGCGCGTCGCCGGTCGCCATATTTTTTCATAACCCGTAATTGTTCATCGGTCAACCGTCCCGCCAAATACAGTTTTGTAATCATTGTTTCCACATCCAACAATTCGCACACACGACGCGTCCCCGCCTGATGATTTTGTGTAATGCCCGTTTGCACAGATTTTGAATAAATAAACCAAAACCACATCTGTTCTGCATTGTGAAATTTTTCCAAATTATCATTGATGTTTTTTACAGTATTCATTTTTTTCTCCTTTTATGTTGTTTATTTTATAAATCAAATCCGGAACATTTGCCAAATATTACAACCCGCGGTTGAAGTTCGAATCGAGAATTATATTGTTTAGCAATATTTTCCTATTTTTATTCGAATCGACGCATGTTCTCGTTTTTTGATTTATGATTTATTTAATAAAAAAACACACATCTTTCGATGTGTGTTTTTCATTGCACATTTCACCACGCGGGGTAAATCAATTAACCTCGAACGGTGGGAAACAATCGCCACTGCCCGCCGGGCAACACGCAAATGGGTATTCCGAATCAGGTCCCATTTCCGTATATGTTTCGCCTGTACAGCATCCATTTGCATCGGGGGCCGTGCCATCTTCGCACAATAATGTGCCAACCGCATTTGTGCCCGCCGCCGGTTTTGGCTGATTAAATGGATTTATGATATTGTCATTTTCATCATATTTTAATCCCAAAACCTGTTCATTATACGCCTTGGTTTGTTCTTCTGTTCGATTATCGGTGGTTCCGTATGTGTTTTGGAATGCCTGTTGTTGACTGTTATAATATGCATCCTGTTTTGCCATATTAATTGCGGTATAATTTTTGGCCTGACAATACGCCAACACCGTTCTGTAATCGTATCCTGCGTTTGAAATTTCCAACGCTTTATTTGAATCTGCGGTCCATACCCCTTTGGAATCTTGGGTGCAATATGGATCCAGGTTAAACGCACGAACTTGTCCAATCCATGAAGAATCTGTTTTATCAACAGTCATTTTATTTTTTACATCTTTCCACTCGCGCCGTTGTTGTTCGCTGTATTTTTCAAAAGCACATTTTTTGCCCGCATTTGGCCCTTTAGGGTCGCCACATGTTGCGATTAAATCAACAGGTGAATAAACGGTAATACGTGTTCCGGCGGCAATCGAAAATGGCGGCACGGTATTATCCAATGCATCAACCATCAATTTTTGCGCAACCTTGTTCCATGCGGAAATAACCTCGTTCTTGGCCAATTCAGACGACCGCACAGTTCCCGATTGCACAACCGTGTTATTGTCCAAATCAATTTGATTTACAAATGTATCGGCAATTGGCGCAATCATATTTACCGCCGCCGGAATCACCGCCGTCAACAATGGCATAACCATTTGTTCGATATAATCGGTACTGCCGTATCCGGGGACACCGACACGACCCTGGGAATCCGCGGAATACGGATCCTGGTCTTCGTCTTTGAAATTGAATTCGACGCCATCTGGACGAATAAATTGATACCATTTAATTTCCATACGTCCAATAGATTTATACGGCCCCGGCAAATTACCACGCAAATATCCCAATAATAATGTTCCGGTTGGAATAATGACCGTGCGTCCATTATCAGAATAAACATTTCTGTCCACCGTTGCACGAACCGGAATACCACTGCCGCCCTTGCAGTTACCGTCGTTATCGCAATCATACACGGATGGGTCGGCACGAACCTCGGATACAATGGTTGCCGGAATTGGTTTGAATTGACGTAATATAAATGTGCGGTCGTACGGCATACTGGAATATACAGATTCCCCACCGCTTGCGGACCCTTTTAAAGATTCTGTATTTACTGTATTTGCCACAAAATTCATACCACTTTCATTTGGTTTCATTGTCTTTTTCAAATTATTCATCCCTTTGGGGGTGTATCCATCGCTTGCCGCCGGGCGCGTTGAAACACCGGTCGATTTTGAACGCAGGTTTGGCACCACATTTGTCGATGTTGTGCGATGATCGGCATCGGTTCCAATCTTTGTCCGGCCGTCGATACTTGTAATAATGCCGGTATCCGGATTATAAACACCGGTTGGATTATTGCATTCCGTATCAGAAAACGGATGAAATTCATATCGACCCGATTTCGGTTTTATCCAACCAATTTGCACACCCGACATATTATATCCAGGCATCGCAAAATCAGAACATTTTTCCGGTGCGCGCCGACGTGGTGCGGGGGCAGGTGTGGGTAAATTGTCTTCGAAAATATTTTTTTCGCCACCAACAATCGGTTCGGGCGTATCAAAATAATCGTCATCGTTAAAATCGTTATCATCGGCAACAATGTCGTCTTCAACAGGCGAGGGTGCAGGTTCCGGTTTCGATTCTGTTTTTTGTTTTTGGATGTTGCCTGTGGCACTGACCGGGATAACAATTTTTGATGTTTGTAAATTTGTATCGCGCGAATCGTTTTTATCAAACCATTCAATCAACAATGTGACATCGCCCGCCACGTCCGTCGTGCCCGGGGTGAACGTCACATCCACAGAACACGGAATATCTTTATTTACCGGTTGATTCGTGCATCCCGCGGTATTCGCCGAAAATCCCGGTATAGAATTTTCCACACTGACCGAATCAACAATTGCATCATGGGTTGCATTTATACGAAAAACCTGGGTGCGTTTTGTCCCGATTTTAGTATTTAAAAAATCTACATTGTTTGGTGTGACAGTCAATGTGATATCATACCCCGTATCCACAACCGGCGTCGGATTCTTGTTCGACCGCCCAATCAATAACACCAACAATATCAACACAACAACAAATGCCGCAATCATCAACAGCCAACGAACCGCGGTTGGTGTCGTATCCAATGTTGATTTTATTTTATCTCTCATCGTATTTGCCATAATTATCTATCCATTTTTTTGTGATAAAATTATTGGATTCTGACCACACGACATCCCGAAACCTGGAATTTCATCAGTTTATCACATAATGTTTGTGCCTCGTCGATATCCGCCAATGGACCAATGCGCAAACGATACATAGTTGCCGACGATACACCCGAACCCAAATCGCCCACACCTTCGGTGTCAATCGCAAAGAACACTTTGTTTTGATATGGAGTCAAAATTCCGGCACCACCATCGCCACTGAATTTAACCAATAAATCGTTCCAATATTCTTCCAATGCTTTTGGTGATCTATCAGACGCAAATTCCACCGCCACACCCGATTGATTTGATTTTATCAACGGAATATTTGATTGTGGCAGGTACGAACCGGCGGTATCCCGTGCGGTTGGAATCATTGTTGTGCCACCCGATGTGGCACCCCCAGACATTGGCACCGCCCCCGGCATATTCATTTGTGCATTACCATATCCCGCCGGCATATAAGCACCGGTTGCCATTGGATTTTGTACATTTGACATATACATCGGTGTTGCGGTGTAATCCATTGCACCGCCATACATCGCCGACATATCTGCATCATACGCAATATTATTTAATGATTGCCCAGACATCATGCTTTGCGCAACATTTGCCTCGGCCAACGCCATAACCGACGCGGTATCCGCAATCAAGAACGGCTTTTCACGTTTTTTAATACAAACAATGCGTTGACCACTGCGTAAAACCATATCGCCCACGGCCTCGACAATTAATAATCTGCCGTCTTGGCCATCGGTGCGGAAACCAACCGGGGATTCGCCACCTTCTATCAACAAAGACACCACAGGACGTTGAGTCATGGCAATAACTTTATCGCCAAAATCAATGTATGTAAATATTTTGTCGCGCCACACGCGTTCCGGCGCAATTACATAATCGTCCGGGTTTGGAACGAAAATATCCAAATCAAAACGGAATTCAGACGGGTCGATTTTCATCGATTTTATCCACGCATAATCTTCGCCATCAACACCAATGGTATTGGTGGTTGGTGCCGCTTTGCGGAATATAGAATTCATCCCACCGGATTGGCGTTGTGTGGCAGGTGTTGCATTTGCAATTGTTGCGCCATTGTCCAAAACAACATCCACCTGGGAATAAGAAATTTCATTTGCATCGACGGTGCCTGGACTGGACAAATAGAATATGTATTTATTTCCCGATTGTCCCGTCACAATCATGTTGGTGTCCGATTCTGATGCTTCGATGGGGGTGATGTAAAAAGTACGATCGCCCTGGGTTGCCTCGATTTGATACAAAGATTGGTCGCCAACAACCGCATCGGCAATTTGTTCGCCATTTGGCAATGTTACCATCGTCACCATACCATTACGCAACTTTAATGGCAAAACCGTTCCGGTTGACCACCCCAGTTGTGCATATCCAGGTTTTGTACTGCCGGTGGCCATGTTTGCCGTTGGGTTTTCCCATGCGCGTTGCACCACGGCATTTGCGATGTCAACGGACATCAAAAACAAACAAGAAACAATTCCGTTGATTTTCAAAAACTTTAACATACTTCCTTCCTTTTTATTTTGTTTTTATAACTCGTCTGCTTGGCGTGTCCAATTCAGTGGGTCATTTTGTTCCAAATCTAAAACATTTCCGGCGGCATCAATAACATTATAATCACTGATGCGAAAACCCAATGGGTTTTCCATGCGTTCCGCCCACCGAACCGCATTTCCGGCGTTTGATTCCAATTTTACACGCAATTTATATGGTTTGCGATATTCCATATCCCCCAGTGGTCCATAATTACACACATATGTAAATGTCACGATATATGTATCTGCATCGCGTGAATTTACATCGTTTACGACCGATAACCGACCCGCCGGATATTCAACAGCACAACTGATATCAAATGCCTCGTCCAAATCTTGGCGAATGATGTTCACCATGTCTGTCATAACAAATTTTCCAAAAACCGCATCTGTGGACCGGGTTTTGATAACGCCGTCATCGCTGTATGCCCATTTTTCGCGCATTTTAGATACATCGGGCACAATTTCATTTCGTTCACGAACATATTCGCGAATAAATTGATGTTTATACGCATCCAGGTTGTCCGTCGGCATCTCGGTCAGTGTCAATTCTTTGTCACGAATATTTTGTGTGGTCAAGAAAAACACCTGGGGACGATTTAATGGGAACATTTTATCCAATGTCCAAACCAAAACCCCCAGCACGACCAACGCCGTTGCCATAACCAAGGTCATTAATCTAGATATCAAAACTGGCGGTTCTATGCGTTCTGGCACAGGTTTTCTCCCCCTTTTATTAAATGATTGTAGAAAAAATATTTATATATACGCAAGTAAAAAACGATATAACAATGGTAAAAAAATTTGTTGTGCAAAAATTGTACTTTGAACTTTGTAAATTGAATTTTGATATAAAGATTTTACTTGCGTTAAAATATTTAAATCTTTATAATATTTTCGCTTGATTTTTGCCAATGTTGTGCTAGCCTTGGCAAGAATATCGATTGTATCGTGCGCAACAGGTATGCCACAGGGGCTTAGTTCAACGGTAGAATATCGGTCTCCAAAACCGCGGATGAGGGTTCGATTCCTTCAGCCCCTGCCAAAGAAATAACTCTTGGAACCTGGTGATATAATTGGTATATGTCTGGACAAAAAAACAAGTGGCGACTTATGAAAAAAGTATTTGAATATATAAAATCTGTTCGCAGCGAATGGTTCAAAATTGTATGGCCGTCGCGCGATACTGTTGTTCGTTCAACCATAATGATTTTGATTTTTTCTGGGTTGGCGGCGTTGTTTTTCTTTGTTATCGACAGTATTTTAAACGCATTGGTAAATTGGATTTTCTAACCGTTAAACACCAAAGGGGTACACTAAAATGGAAGATAAAATGCAATGGTTTGTTGTAAATGTTCATACCGGCGCCGAAGACAAAGTCGCCCGTCAGTTGCGTGAACAAATTGATAAACGTCGTTTAAATGCATATTTTGGTGAAATTTTGGTTCCCACGCGTGAGGTTGCGGAAATCAAGGGCGGAAAACGTGTTGTTTCTGAACGGAAATTCTTTCCGGGCTATATCGTTGTTCAAATGGTTTTGAATAATGAAACATTTTCTTTGATTAAATTGATGCCGTTGGTTGTGATGTTTTTGGGTGCAAAAAACAAACCAATTCCGGTCACCGAAGAAGAAGCCCGCCGTCTGTTAAAACAGGTCGAAGAAGGTTCCAAGGTACCCGAAGATATTATTTATGAAAAAGGTCAAGAAGTTCATGTTATCGATGGCCCATTTGCGGGTTTCAATGGTATTATATCCGAGGCCGATAATTTGAAACAAAAAATGAATGTGACGGTTTTGGTGTTTGGGCGTGAAACCGGTATGGAATTGGACTTTGCCCAGGTCGAAAGAGTTTAGTTTGGGTGTTCCAAACTGAAAAAAAACGCGGGAAACCGCGACAAACCCGTGGCAGATGGCCATATCGTACCACGGAAATTACTTAAAAATAACAAAAAGGTAAAACAAAATGGCAAAAAAAGAAGTAAAAAGTCTTGTAAAGTTGGTTGTTCCGGCCAAGCAAGCAAACCCAGCGCCACCGATTGGGCCGGCATTGGGTGCGGCGGGTGTGAATATCGCCGAATTCTGCAAACAATTTAATGACAAAACGGCTGATAAAAAACCTGGGATGCCAATTCCATGTATAATTACCGTTTATACAGACCGCAGTTTCGAATTTATCATGAAATTGCCACCTGTGTCATATTATATCAAAGAAGCATTAAAGTTGAAATCTGGTTCGCATAAACCGGGTCGTGAATTTGTTGGGACATTGAACAAATCACAAATCAAAGAAATTGCTGAAAACAAAATGCCTGATTTGAATTGCTCTACCATTGAATCTGCGATGAACATTGTTGCGGGTCAATGCCGTTCTATGGGCGTCAAGGTGGAGGATTAATCATGAAACAGACAAAAAGACAAAAAAATTTATCCGCATTGGATAAAGAAAAGGTTTATACAATTTCTGATGCGATTGATGCATTGCGTCCATATTGTTCATCTAAATTTGACGAAACATTGGAAATCGCAATCCGTTTGGGTATTGATGTGACCAAAAACGATCAAAATATCCGTGGGATGTTGTCTTTGCCAAACGGAACCGGTAAAACCGTTCGTGTTGCTGTATTCACAGAAAACAGCCAAGACGAAGCCAAAAAGGCCGGTGCCGATGTTGTTGGTGGCGAAGATTTAATCGCACGTGTTGCGGACGGTAATGTTGATTTTGACCGTGTTATTGCAACACCGGATATGATGCCAAAGATGTCACGCGTTGCACGTGTTTTGGGACCAAAAGGTTTGATGCCGAATCCGAAATTGGGAACGGTCACAACCAATGTTGCCGATGCGGTTAAAACCGCCAAGGCGGGTCAAATTGAATACCGTGCCGACAAAAATGGTATTATCCACGCAGGCATTGGCAAAATGTCTTTTGCGACGGAAAAATTGGTCGAAAACGCGAACGCATTGATTGATCAATTGAAAAAGGTTAAACCTGCGTCATCCAAGGGTCAATACATCTTGGGATGCAGTGTTGCAACAACCCAAGGCCCAGGCCTGAAAATTGACGCAAAATAATATTTCAAGGTTTATATGTGCAAAGTTTGAACTTTGAACTTTGAACTTTGCACTTTGAACCACAGCTTTCTGTCCGTGACTGATGGTGTGCAAATGCACTTAATTCCCATCATAGACAAAGAAATTTCTTTGGGGCAGGAAAACAAGAGCCCCACCCATGAACAACATGGATGGATATGTTAAACAAAATGAAGAAGTAAGGGTATATAGATGAGACGCGAAGAAAAATCAGATCTGATTTCAGCGTTGCAGTCGTCCTTGAAATCTGCAAACGGTGTTTTCGTTATTGAAAACCATGGTTTGACAGTGCGCGAAATGGAAACATTACGTAATGAATTGCGTCCATTGGTGTCATTGTTCAAAGTTGTCAAAAACCGTTTGATGAAATTGGCTTTGGCCGACACAGATTTCGCACCTGTATCTGACATGATGAAACGTCCAACGGCGGTTGCAATCGCAACAGACGCATTGGCGGTCACCAAGGTTTTGGCCAAATTTGCCGATGAACATCCAAATTTGACAATCGTTGGTGGAAAAATGGATGCAGATGTTTTGGGTGTGAACGACATTGTGCAATTATCCAAGCTTCCTTCCCTGTTGGAAGTTCGCGGTACAATCGCGCGTATCTTGGTCGAACCTGCATCGCGCTTGGCACGTGTTTCCGCAGAGTATGGAAAAAAAGAAAATTAAAATAAAACTCAAGTAAGGAGTAAAAAATGGCAGACATTCAAAAATTAGTTGAAGAATTGTCAAAATTGACTGTTTTGGAAGCTGTTGAATTATCCAAAGCATTAGAAGAAACATGGGGCGTCAGTGCGGCTGCTGCGGTGGCTGTTGCTGCGGGTCCGGCTGCGGCTGCGGCGGAAGAAAAAACAGAATTTGATGTCGTATTGGCAGAAGCCGGTGCGAACAAATTGGCTGTTATCAAGGCCGTCAAAGACATCACCGGTTTGGGATTGGGTGAAGCCAAAGCATTGGTTGAATCTGCGCCAAAAGCCGTGAAAGAAGGCGTTGCCAAAGAAGAAGCCGAAAAAATGAAGGCAACTTTGGAAGCCGCCGGCGCAAAAGTAGAAATGAAATAATTTCAAAACCGCTAATCGCACGGATTTGCGATTGGGTCCACCCCGCCGGGAAAAATCCCCGGCGGGTGTTGGGCAAAAAAACATATTACAAACAGTTTCGTTTGCAAAACGCATAATAAAATAAAGGATTTAAACCCATGGCAGTCATCCAGAAATTTAGAAAATCTTTTGGCAAAAGTTTTTTGCAAACTCCACTTCCCGATTTGGTCGAAATTCAATATAATTCATACAAGGACTTTTTACAGGCCGATGTTGACCCGCAAAAGCGCGAAAACAAGGGACTGCAAAGTGTTTTCTTGTCAATGTTTCCAATCAAAGATTATTCTGGTATCGCGGATTTGGAATTTGTCGAATATACACTGGAAAAACCTGTATACAATGTAAAAGAATGCATGTTGCGCAATATGACATATTCACGCAGATTAAAGGTGAAATTACGCCTGATTCTGTGGGATATTGCCGAAGACGGTAAAAAAACATTGCGTGATATCAAAGACCAAGAAATCTTTATGGGCGAAGTCCCATTGATGACTGAACGGGGCAGTTTTATCGCGGCCGGTGTGGAACGTGTTATCGTTTCCCAAATGCACCGTGCCCAAGGTGTCGTTTTTGCAACCACCAAAGAGGCGAAAATTGCCGGTAATCCGACAACATATACCGCGCGTATTATCCCGGAACATGGGTCTTGGATTGATTTCGAAGAATCCAAAGGCGTGATTTACGTTCGTATTGACCGTCGTCGCAAGGTTCCGGCGACCGTATTGTTACGTTGCCTGCCATGCGCCGAAGATGAAAAGAAATGGGCGTCTGACCCGCGCAAACCGGGCATTCGCGGCATGTCTGATGTGGAAATATTGTCGGCATTTTATAAATCAATTCCGTTGTCTTTTGATGGCAAGGTTTGGGTTGGTGACACCGCCAGTTTCGATGGATTGGATAAATATCGCCTGAATTATGATTTACTGTCTGTCAAGGGTGACAAAGAATTGGCCAACAAAGGCGACCGCCTGACGGCAAAACGTTTGTCTAAATTGATGTCGTCTGCAAAACAATTCGGTATCAAACCGGAATCATTGGTTGGCGAATATTTGTTCGAACCAATAACATCTGCGGGCGAAGTGGTGTATCCATCGGGTACCGAAATTACTGACGAAATTTTGTCTGATTTGGATAAAATGGGTGTCAAAAACATTTCCATCATCGCGATTGATAACACAACCGTGACGGCGCACATGCGCAATACTTTGGCGGCGGATAAAATTACAAACCGTGACGATGCATTGATTGAAATTTATAATGTTATCAGACCTGGTGAACGTCCAACGGTCGAGGCCGCACTGAATTTATTCCTGCGCCAGGGTTTTGATGCCGCATATTATGATTTGTCGGCGGTTGGTCGTTTCAAAATGAACAAACGTTTGAAAATTGATTCTGGCAAACGTCCCGAAGATGAACGTTTATTGACCAAGAACGATTTCTTGGCGGTGTTAAAAACATTGACCAACATTATCGACCACAAAGATACAATTGATGATATTGATAATTTGTCTAACCGTCGTGTTCGTGCGGTTGGTGAATTGTTGGAACAAACTTTCCGTACGGGTATGTTGCGTATTGAACGTCTGGTTCGTGAAAGTTTGTCGTCCCCAAATATCGCAAATATGCAACCCCAAGATGTTATCAATGTTAAACCATTGATGTCATTGGTTGCAGAATTTTTGGGAACATCGCAATTATCACAATTTATGGATGCGTATAATCCATTGGCGGAATTGGAACACAAACGTCGTATTTCGGCATTGGGGCCGGGCGGGTTAAACCGCGAACGTGCCGGCATTGATGTCCGCGACGTGCATCCGACACATTATGGTCGTTTGTGTCCAATTCACACACCCGAAGGTGCAAACATCGGTTTGATTAACCATTTGTCATCTTATGCGCGTGTAAACGAATATGGATTTATCACAACCCCATATTACGAGGTTAAAAATGGCAAGGTCACAGATAAAATCGTATATTTGACTGCTGACGAAGAAATGGGACACAAAATTGCCCAGGGTAACACCCCGACAAACGCACGTGGTGAATTGACACCGGATGTTGTGACGGCACGTGTTGACGGCGAATTTACGATGGTTCCAAAATCTGAAATTGATTTAATCGACGTTGAACCGCGCCAGGTGGTGTCCATCGCAACAGGTTTGATACCGTTCGTTGAAAACGACGACGCGAACCGTGCATTGATGGGTTCAAACATGCAACGCCAGGGCGTTCCATTATTGCGTGTCCAGGCCCCATTGGTTGGTACCGGTATCGAACGCGAGGTTGCACGTGATTCCCGCACCGGCAAGGTTGCAAAACACAGTGGTGTTGTGGAATCTGTGGATGCGAACCGTATTGTGGTTAAATGTATGAATTCCCGCAATGTTGTGACGGGTGTGGATATTTATAACCTGGAAAAATTCGAACGTTCCAACAGTGAAACAATCGTTCATCAAAAACCATTGGTCCGTGTTGGCGACCGTATTTCTGCAGGCGACATTATTGCCGACGGTTCTTCGATGAATTATGGTGAATTGGCGTTGGGTCGCAATGTGTTGGTTGCATTTGTGCCATGGCGCGGATACAACTATGAAGACGCGATTGTTATTTCCGAACGCATTTCCCGCGAAGATGCATTTACATCGGTCAAGATTGTGGAAAAAGAATTCAAGGTTCGTGATACCCAACTGGGGCCAGAAAGTTTTACACGCGACATCCCAAATGTCAGTGAAGAAGCCGTGAAAAACCTGGACGAATCCGGTATCATTTATGTTGGCGCCCGCGTGAAACAGGGTGACATTTTGGTTGGTCGTGTATCGCCAAAATCTGAAACATTATTGACACCCGAAGAGGCGTTATTGCGCAACATATTCGGTGAAAAGGCATTAAATGTCAAAGATACATCTTTGCGTGTTGGACCAAACGAAGAAGGAACGGTTATTGGTGTGAACGTTTTGACCCGTCATGGTGTCAAAAAAGACGAACGCACCCAAATGATTGAATTGGAAAAAATCGCAAAAATCAACCAAGACCGCAGCGAAGAAATCGCAATCATCGAAAAAGGTTTTGCTGACCAGATTTTCCAAATGGCGGAAAACGAAACAATCGAAAACGGTTCTGGTTCTTTGAAACCATTTATTGGTAAAAAATTAACTGCCGAGGTTTTTGAAGGTATCCGTGCATCGGACGTTAAAAAATTGGTCATCAAAAACAAAGAAATCCAGGCAAAAATCGCCGAATTGGTTGAACAACACAATATCAAATTGGCGGCATTGAACGAAAAAGCCGATGCCGAGGTTGCCAAAGTGACCGAAAGCAATTCTTTGAGTGCCGGCGTCTTGAAAGAGGTCAAGGTTTATATCGCGCACAAAATGAAATTGCAACCGGGTGATAAAATGGCGGGTCGTCACGGAAACAAGGGTATTGTATCCAAGGTTGTTCCAATCGAAGACATGCCATACATGGAAGATGGAACCCCGGTCGATATCGTTTTGAATCCATTGGGTGTGCCATCGCGTATGAACATTGGTCAGATTTTGGAAACGCACCTTGGTATGGCGGCACGTTCTTTGGGTCAACAAATTGGCGCCGTTTTGGACGAGGTTAAACAAAAACGCGCCGTGACCGACGATTTGCGCAATATCATGGGCAAAATATACGGCAAAGAAGTATCTGAAAAATTAGAAAAAATGACAGATACCGATGTTCGTGCCGAAGCTGCACTGTTGCGTGACGGTGTTCCAATGGCAACACCAACATTTGACGGTGCGAACCCGGATGATATTCGTGCGATGTTGAAATTGGCGAAATTGCCTGAATCCGGTCAATTTACATTGTATGATGGTATGACGGGTGAAAAATTTGCTCGCCCGGTGACCGTTGGTGTTATGTACATGATGAAATTGCACCACTTTGTGGATGAAAAGATTCACGCACGTTCCGTGGGCAGTTATTCACTTGTCACACAACAACCATTGTCTGGTAAGGCCCACATGGGTGGTCAGCGTTTGGGTGAAATGGAGGTTTGGGCATTAGAGGCCCACGGTGCCGCACACTTGTTGCGCGAAATGTTGACGGTTAAATCCGACGATATTACCGGCCGTAACAAGATGTACGAGGCCATCATTTCCGGCAGTAATGATATCCAAACCGGCACGCCCGAAGCATTCAACGTGTTCGTTCGCGAATTGCGTGGATTGGGTCTGGCGATGACACCTAAAAAAGTAGATTAAATATTGGGATGCGGCGCGGGGGTAATCGCTTTACCCCGGCCGTTTTCCCAAACAGCATCTTTAAAGCGACTTAAAGGAGCAAAATAAATGACAAATATGTTGCAAAAGATATTTGGACAAATCGAAACCAAAGAACAATTCGACGCATTGCGTATCACCATCGCAAGCCCAGAAGAAATTTTATCTTGGTCTCATGGCGAGGTTAAAAAACCTGAAACCATCAATTATCACTCTTTGAAACCAGAACCCGAAGGATTGTTTTGCCAAGAAATCTTTGGTCCGGTCAAAGATTATGAATGCGCGTGCGGTAAATATAAACGCATCAAAAATCGTGGTATTATTTGCGAAAAATGCCATGTCGAGGTTGGACCGTCGTCCGTTCGTCGTGAACGTATGGGACACATCAAATTGGCGATGCCTGTGGCGCACACATGGTTCCTGCGCGAGGGTAAAATTGCCGTTTTGTTAAACAATTTACCACAAAAGAAGTTAGAGCAGGTCATTTCATACGATGCATACATTGTTATCGAACCAGGTTTAACCAATTTGAAAATGTATGATGTCATCAGTGAAGATGAATACCAGGCCAAGGTCGAAGAATTCGGCCCGGATGCGTTCCGTGTTGGCATCGGTGCCGAAGGCGTCCGCAGTATTATTGCAAACCTGGATATGGGTGATGAACGCACACGTTTGCGCGCGGAATTGGCGGATACAAAATCCGAACAAAAACGCAAATTATTGATTAAACAGTTAAAATTGGTTGAATCTTTCTTGGATTCTAAAACCGAACCTGCATGGATGTTGCCGGACATTTTGCCGGTTATTCCACCAGATATGCGCCCTTTGGTCACATTGGATGCGGGACATGTTGCGGCATCTGATTTGAACGATTTGTATCGCCGTGTGATTATCCGTAACAACCGTTTGAAACGTTTTATGGAAATGCATGCACCGGACATCATTATTCGTAACGAAAAACGCATGTTGCAAGAGGCCGTAGATTCATTATTCGATAACGGACATAAAGCACGCCCGATGGTTTCGCAAAATCGTCGTCCGTTGAAATCTTTGTCTGATTCATTGCGTGGTAAATCGGGTCGTTTCCGTATGAACATGTTGGGTAAACGTGTGGATTATTCCGGTCGTTCGGTTATTACCCCGGGGCCAACATTACGCATGCACCAGGTTGGTTTGCCGAAAACAATGGCATTGGAATTGTTCAAACCATTTGTGTTTGCGCGTTTGATGGCGGGTGGTTATGCAAATACATTGAAAACCGCGCGTAAAATGGTTGAAAACGGCGAAGATATCGTTTGGGAAATTTTGGAAAAGGTTATCTATCAACACCCCGTGTTGTTAAACCGTGCGCCATCTTTGCACAGATTGTCGCTGATTGCGTTTGAACCGGTTTTAATCGAGGGCAAGGCAATCCGTTTGCACCCATTGGTCTGCAAGGGATTCAATGCTGACTTTGACGGTGACCAGATGTCCGTTCACGTTCCAATTTCACTCGAGGCACAATTAGAGGCCCGCACATTGATGTTATCTACAAACAATGTGTTGTCACCTGCGAACGGTGAACCAATGACGGTTCCGTCCCAAGACATGGTGTTGGGTATTTACTATATCTCGTTGATAAACGGTGAACATGACCCGAAAAAATCTCCGCGTTTCTCTGGCATGGACGAGGTTCAGTTGGCATTGGAAAACCATGTTATTACATTACATACGCCAATTTATGCGCGTATCAATGGTAAAACATACGCCACAACCGCGGGCCGTATGATTTTGGGTGAATTATTGCCGAAATCTGACAAAATGCCGTTTGATTTGGTCAACCGTGTTATGCCCAAGGGTGCGATTGAAAAATTATTGGCAACCGCATATGAAAACTGTGGCGACAAGGCAATGATTTTATTGGCGGACGCGTTGAAAGACACCGGTTTCGAACAGGCCGCACGCAGTGGTATTTCCATCGGTTTCAACGACATTGTTATTCCAGAAGAAAAGAAAACAATGATTGCCGATGCAAAACATGCCGCCGAAGAAATCGAAGAACAATATCAAAACGGTCTGTTGTCTGGTGGTGAACGTCATAACAAACTGATTGACCTGTGGCAGAAAACAACCGACAAATTGGGTAATTTGGCATTTGCTGCGCTGGGTAAATCCGACGGTGACAATTGGAATTCAATCTATATGATGGCTGATTCCAAGGCCCGTGGTTCCAAGGGTCAGATTCAACAGTTAGCGGGTATGCGTGGTATGATGCAGAAACCTGACGGTTCTATTATCGAGGTTCCAATTATCTCGAACTTCAAAGAAGGTCTGACCATGTCCGAATACTTTACATCCACCCACGGTGCGCGCAAGGGTATGTCGGATACGGCGTTGAAAACTGCGTCGGCCGGATATTTGACCCGTCGTTTGGTTGAATTGGCGCAAAATACGGTTATCACCGAACACGATTGCGGCACATCGGAATTTATCACCGCAAAACCCGTGTACCAGGGTTCGACATTGGTTGTGCCATTGGGCGATGTGGTTTTGGGGCGTACGGCGGCACACGATATCGTCAATCCTATGACCAAAGAAGTTATTGTCCCGGCGGGCGAATTGATTACGAAATCTGCGTCGAAAATCATCAACGACAGTGGTCTGCCGTCTGTTGATGTGCGTTCTGTTTTGACATGCCAAAGTGACGGTCTGTGCGCGAAATGTTATGGTATGGATTTGTCGCGCAACGCGTTGGTGCACGTTGGCGAACCGGTTGGTGTGATTGCGGGTCAATCCATTGGTGAACCGGGAACCCAGTTGACATTGCGTACCTTCCACATTGGTGGTATTGCCGAAGGTGGTGCCGAAAGCCACTTTATCGAAATGCCGGTTGCGGGTCGCATCAAATTGATTGGTGTGAACACGATTACAAACGCGGCGGGCCGTGTGGTTGTGTTGTCACGCAACGGCGAAATCGCGGTTGTTGATGACAAAGACAACAAATTGTTCAGTTGTGCATTACCATACGCGTCGAAATTGATTGTGGCAGAGGGCGACATGGTCGAAAAGGGTGCCAAGGTTGCCGAATGGGATCCGTATTCTAACGATATTATCGCGGAAAAAGACGGAACCGTGTGCTTTAACGATTTGGTCGAAAATGTTTCGTTCCAAGAAGAAGTTGACGGCACAACCGGTATCACATCGCGCAAGGTTATAAATTGGAAAAACACAACGAAAAAGGCATTAAACCCATCAATCACATTGGTTGATGACCATGGCGAGGTTATATCACTTGGCGGTAAAAAGGTTGCCCAGTATATGTTGCCGGTGTATTCGGTGTTAAATGTTGCGAACGGTGACCATGTTGCCGCGGGTGACATTTTGGCGCGTATCCCGGTCCAGGCGAAAAAGACGGGCGATATTACCGGTGGTTTGCCGCGCGTCGAAGAATTGTTAGAGGTGCGTCGTCCATCCAACCCGGCATTATTGGCCGAGGTTGACGGCACAATCGAATTAGAAGATGCGAAATCTAAAATCATCATCCGCATTGAACCGACCGATGGCACCGCGCCGGTGGAATACGCCGTACCAAAGGGAACAAACCTGTTGGTGCGCAGTGGCGATGTCGTGAAAAAGGCGGAAAAATTGGTTGATGGCGAACCGGTCCCCCAAGATATCTTGCGTATTTTGGGACAAAAGGCATTGGCGACATTTATGGTTGACCAAGTGCAACAGGTTTATCGCCTGCAGGGTGTGACTATCAACGACAAACATATTGAAATTTTGATTCGCGAAATGACGCGTCGTGTTGAAATTGCAAACCCGGGTGACACTGGATTCTTGATGGGTTCGGTTGTTGACCGTGTTGATTTCGAAGAAGAAAACGCCCGTGTTGTGCGCGACGGCGGCCGCCCGGCCGAGGCCTCTCAGGTCTTGGTTGGTTTGACCCGTGCGTCATTGACATCGCGTTCGTTCATTTCAAATGCATCGTTCCAACAAACAACCAAGGTTTTGGTGGATGCCGCTATCAATGGTTCGACCGATAAATTGGTTGGTATCAACGAAAACTTGATTGTTGGCCGTCTGATTCCAATTGGCACCGGCGCGTATGTCCGCCGTGTCCGTGAAATCGCCCGCGAAGAAGAACGCGCGGAAAAAATTGCACGCGAGGGTGGCGAACACCAACAATTGTTGGATATCTAGTTCCCCTCCCTCGGAGGGGAGGGCCGGCGCCAGCCGGAGGGGTGGTTTCTCCCTCGGAGGGAAACCGCCCGAAAAATCCCTTGCAAAAATGGAATTATGAATTAAAATATACCGAACAAAAAAATAAAAAGGATTATAAAATGGCAACGCCCAGAAGTAAAACCAGCAAAGCACGCAGTGCGCAACGTCAATCACATGATGCATTAACCGTGATGCCATGTGGTGTTTGCAAATCTTGTGGTGAAAAAAAACGTCCACATCATATTTGTCCTGCATGCGGTGCGAAATAATAAATAAAAAAATAAATATGGCAGATTTGGCGGTCCTGTGTCATAATGGGGGTGTCAAATCTGTTTTTTTATAAAAGGCATAAATCATGACCAAGGTTATTTCCATTGATGCATTCGGCGGCGACAAAGGGCCAAAAGTTGTTTTGGGCGGAATAAACCAATTTTTATACCAAAATGGCGAGGGTTCAGTCCATTTCCGCATATTTGGCAAGCAGGCGGTTTTGAACAAATTGCTGGCGAAATTTCCGCGCGTTATGCGTAATTGCACGGTGATTGATGCCCCCGATGTTATTCGTGGTACGGACAAAATTCGCGATGTTATCCGCCACGCCGACGGGACATCGATGTTCATGGCAATCAAAGATGTGCGCGCCGGCAACGCATCCGCGGTGGTCAGTGCGGGCAACACCGGGGTTTTAATGTCGTTGTCTAAATTGGCATTAAAAACGATTGACGGCATATCGCGCCCGGCGATAACAACAATGTTGCCATCGGGCGGCGGTGATTCCCGCGTGGTGGTGTTGGATTTGGGTGCAAATGTTCAATGTGACGCGCAAAATTTATTTGACTTTGCGATATTGGGTTCTGTGTATGCGGAAACGATTGGGCACATGTCGCGCCCGCGTGTTGGCATTTTAAATATTGGCACCGAAGAAACCAAGGGCAACGAAACCCTGCAAGAATTAAACCGCGTGTTGACCGAACATCGCGATGAATTGCCGTATGAATATATCGGCTTTGTCGAACCAACCGACATCAGTGCCGGCCGGGTCCAGGTTGTCGTCACCGACGGCTTTACAGGCAATATTGTTCTAAAAACGGTCGAGGGTACCGCAAAATTGATAAAACGCGTTATCATGGAAAATTTCAAGAAATCCGTGCTGGCGATAATTGGTGGATTTTTCTTGGTTCACGTATTCAAACGGTTAAAGCATAAAATTGACCCGCGTTCATATGCCGGCGCGACATTTTTGGGATTAAATGGGTTTTCGGTTAAAACCCACGGAAACAGTGACGCATTGGCATTTTCAAATGCAATCAAATATGCGGTGGATTTATCAAATGCCGATTTTAATGGCGCAATCCGTGAACGTGTTGCGGCGGTTGCGCGCATTCGTGATAAATTGGTGTAAAAAACCGGCGACGCCGGTTTTTTTATTTAGTTTTTGTTTCCTGGGGGGACAATCCGATACACAATATTTGGTTGGTGATTTATAATAAAACCATACAACCAAAGGAACGAGCTATGGAAAAAATGAAAAAAAATCCCCCCAAAAAAATTTCAAAAAGTACATCTGTCAAAAAATTAGATGCTAAAAAAATGGTTAAAAAACCGGCGCGTTCAAAACGTGTTAAACCAAATCCAAACCATTGGATAGAATCTCGCGCCCGTTTGGTAAAAATATTAGAGGCATCCGGTTTTGTGCCCGAACAATGCGCAGTAATGATAACGCATCGTAAAAAAGACGCGCGTTCTATATAAATTTTGTGTAAACAACAAAAAAACCGCCGGCAATTACTTGACGGCGGTTCCTCCTCTCCTTCCGGTATAATCCGGAAACTGTTTATGCCGCACGGACGTGACGTTCGTGATTTTCCGTATCGTTGTCCATAATCTTTTTTGCTTCGGCAAACACCATTTCTTTGACTTTCAACGCCAAATCATGTGTTTCCAAACTTTCGGCGGCAACATCAAAGTTGTCTGTTCTGATTTGCAAAGACACATACGCGCCAACCAGTGACGCACGTGGTAAATCTTCGATAGAACGTGGTGCATTATTGTGGCCAATGTGCAATTCGTCACTCAATGACACGATTTGTCTGTCTTGATTTACCCAAACGGTGGTATTTAAAACCTGGTCCAGTGCAATCATGATTTGTTTAATATTTTTTTGCATTGTGTGGGTCCCTCCTTTCTGGGTGTGTTGGTTTTTTGGTGGTTTAACCTGTATTTACATACGTATTTACAAAATCAAACCATCGTTTGGTTGTTTTTATTTTGTTTTTTGCCGGAAAACCAAGGTTTTCAGACGATTTAGAACTCTTTCCCCATGTCTATACAAACAGTTTAGAACAAAAACGAATCGCAGGTCAAGAGAAAAAATGATTTATTTCAAAAATATTTTAAAAAATATAAATTTGTCATTAAAAACCATAAAATCCCATAATTTGATTATAAATTGTCATTGACAATGAAAAAGTCACATGCTATTCTGATGTCCAGAGGTACGAAAACGGCGGGAAAAACGCCCAAATTTGGAATATACAAATGTCATTGTTTCTCTCATCTTATGAAAATCGTTTGGATAGCAAGGGGCGCATTTCTGTCCCGGCCCAATTTCGTACCGCGTTAAATAACGAAAAATTCGCGGGTGTCGTCCTGTATCGGTCGTTCACAAATAAATGTATCGAGGGATTATCCATGTCGCGTATGGAATCTTTGGCGGCGGCAACCGACAAAATGGGCGTGTTTGATAACGCGTTGGATGATTTGTCGGCGATGTTGTTTGCAGATGCCCGTCCTTTACAATTTGATGTGACGGGACGTATTGTAATCCCGGCGGATTTATTGGCGCATGCAGAAATTGATGATACGGCATTATTTGTCGGTCGTGGAAACAGTTTTCAAATATGGAACCCGGTGGCGTTCCGCGCGGCGCAAAATAAATCATTGGAAAACTTGCGCGCGTCGCGGCCAAATTTGGTGGTGTAAAACAATCTGAAATATTTCGACAGATTATATTATGCAAAATAAAAACCCCGTTTCCGGGGCTTTTTTTGTTTTATCTGGTTGCCTTATTCGCATGTCACAGAAGTTTTTCTCTTTCCGCGCGAATTTGTGTTATCCCATTCACATGCGCCGGTCAGTATTCTTTGTGACACCGTGCAATACACCTTGGTAGATGCGATGTCGGTTTGATCGGTCACATTGTTGCATACAGCGTTGATTTCATCATTGCTTGAAACTGTTTCGATACTGGCATATGTTCCGGTCACCCATGTTTTCAATGCGTTGGGTGATATCGCGCCAAACACATTTCCATTTACCGACATGCATGTTTTTATTTGTGCATAGCATGAATTGATTGCGGTTCTGGATTTTGTGTTATCCGGGTTTGCATCATCGTAATTATTTGATGTCAAACAACTCTGAACATCACCGATACAATCCGTTGCGTATGCTGTTAACAATTCGTCTTGTTGTGTCTTGATTTGAACCAATGCACGTTGCAAGAAATTTTTGATAACTTCATTGTCGGCTTTGTATTTACCTTTGGAATCGTATGTGTAATCTTGGCATTGATTTAACACAGACATGCACATACCGTAATCTTTGTTTGTTTTATCATCGTGATATCCGATTTTGTTTTGTAAAAATGCAGACATTTTATCAGATGAATCTTTTGCATTTGTCAAACTAACCGTATTGTTTATGTAATTCACCAACGTGATATAATCGTCATTAGACACAGAATACCATGGGTTTTTGTCGTTGTCGGTTTCCCATGTGCTGAACAAATTTTCATGTGAATATGTTGAACTGATTGTTGCATTGGTGTCTTCGGTGTTATTGCCCGGCATACTGCCAACGACGACGGCGCCATTTACAATATATTGACCGGTTGGGTCCAAACATCCTTCGTAATCAGAACCGCATACATAATCATCTTGCATGCATGATTCCAACGCACTGACGCAGCCACGCAAATCGTAAGAATTTTTGTTTTGTGCAACCATCAAACGGGCTTTTTTCAAAACTTCCTTGGCATTTGCAACGGTTTGTGTCATTTGTTGATTTGATTCGGTTAATGCGCGTTCGTATGCCAAACATGCCTTGTCGATTTCCAAATCGTATGAATTTGTCACAACGGCGGCATCAACACCTTGGGCGGTGCAGGCATTCAACACAGATGCCTTGCAACGTGCAGTTGCGGTTTTATATAAATTTTCGCCGCGTTGATTTGAAATACTGTTGGTGTTGTTTGTTGTGGTGGTCATAAATGAACTTAAATCAAAACCAAAATCACCCATATCGAAATTCAATAATCCCGACAAATCGAAATTCATTGCGCCGGTCGTGTCAGATGTGGTTGCAGTTCCACTTTTTACATCAACAACCATGCGTTTGACTTTGTCCAAACTGGAACGGATTGCGGAATTATCTTTGGCGTTTTTCATTGATAATTCGGCCTCGGTCTCGTTAAACAATGTTGTGATTTGGTCCGCAGACAATCCGATGTATTGAATATTGCGTGCAACATCTTGTAATGCTTCGGTTGCGGCTTCTAATGCAACCTCGGTCTTTTCATAATTTTTCAAATTTTTGGAACATGTGCAACGACCCTGGTTATCATCCAATGCGTCGCAATAATTATCCATACATGATGCGTATTGTGCCTGACAATATTCGGTCAAAGCCTTCATCGTGTTCATTTCGTTGGTGGTTTCCGTCGCAGATTCCGGTGTTGCAACCGGTGTTGCCGCAACATTTGCCGCACGGATTGAACCGCTGCGTGTTGCGATTGATGCGCGTGATGTTGTTCCACGTGATTGAACGGTTGCGTTTGGATTATATAATGTTGTTGTTGTATTCAATGTTGTCGCACGTGCCGCCGAACCCGGACGTTGTTGCGAAACCGGTGCGGTTGCGCCTGTTGCGCGACGTGTTGATACAGATGTTGTTCTGACGGGTGACGACACATTACGAACCGAAACCCCGCGTGAACGCACCGTGTTTGTACGTGTTGTTGGTACGCGTGATGTTGTTCGCGCCGTCGTCCGTGCCGTTGTCCGCGGTGTCATGCGCGCGTTTGTTGATTGTGCCATGGAATCATTTTTTTCTTCAATGGCGCCTGTATCGACATCGTTTAATTCAACATCAGAAAATGTCAAATCTTCGTCGTAATATACCGGTGCAACCTCAGCAAATGCGGGTAAAACCAACAAACTGCCAATCACAACAAACAATCTTTTCATATTTTTCTCCTACATTTTTATAAATATTTTACCATATTTCAGGGTATAAAACAAATAAAAAAAGTGCATTAATTGCACTTTGCCTGTACCCCCATAGCGCAAAGCGCGACGGGGCAAACTTTGAGATTAGTGGTGCGCCACAATATGCAAAATAACACTGATGATAAATAAAACGGTTATGATTCCCAATAATATTTTCTGGGGCACATGATGATCGTCGTCACAATGGTCGTCATTGCAACATGGACAATCGCGCAAAACAAAAATCCAGGACATGCCCAACATTATGCTGGACAAAACAAAAATCCATGGTTCAATCCATTCAGGTATGTATTCGGTATGGGCAACCTCGGGCGCAAAAAGTCCCACAATTCCCATTACCACCGGCAACACACAGCAAAAAATGTGTGGCAAAATTGTGGCAATAATTCCAAATTTTACAACTTTGTTTTTCATATTGAAACCTTTATATGGCACCGCGTCCTAAACTGGCGACGATAAATTAAACTTTCGCGCCTGTCGTCGCAAAACTTTAATTTATGGTACTTGTGCCACGAAGCACCAGCGGTGCGAAGTGGTATCCCCAGCAGGAATCGAACCTGCATCAGAGGTTTAGGAAACCCCCGTTCTATCCAGTTGAACTATGGGGACAGTTCCGATTATTTTAATCGAATAAAAATATAAAATCAACCGTTTGCAAAAAAACAAATAAATGTTGATTTTTTTATATGGCCCGATATAATAATTACGAAAAAACAAAGGGAAATTTGAAATGGCAACAATAACCCGTAACGATTTGGCGTCCAACTTGCGCGACCGATTTGGTCTGACGGCAACGGATGCATACAAAATGATTGATATTATTTTCCAAGAAATTGGTGATGCGTTAACTAATGGCGAGGATGTAAAGCTGTCTGGTTTTGGGACGTTTAAAATTTTAACAAAACCTGCGCGCATCGGTCGCAATCCGAAAACTGGTGTGCCGGCGGTGATATCTGCGCGTCGTGTGACGGCATTTCGCCCCAGTGCCGAATTTCGTGCCCGTGTCGGAAATAAATAATTCAAAAAACCGGTGTTATACCGGTTTTTTTATTGGTTATCGCGACGAATTCGCCAGGCCTAGACGGATTACCATATCTTGACTCTTTTTTCTGGTGCAACATACATTTTGTTGCTTTGGTCCACGCCAAACGCATCATACCACGCGTCGATGTGTGGCAATATTCCATTTACACGCCACCGTTCCAACGAATGCTCGTTTGTTTTGGTTTGTTTTAATACGGCCTCGTCCCGTATGTTGCTTGTCCAATTTGTTGCGTATGAAATAAAGAACCGTTGCACATCGGTAAAACCGTCCGCATCCCCGGTGCGATTACCGAAATTCATATACGCCGTATACGCAACCATGACACCGCCATAGTCCGCCAAATTTTCACCCAATGTAAATTCACCGTTCGCATGAACACCCGGCGCAACAATAATGTTGTTAAAGAAATCCCGCATAACATTTGCGCGCGCAACAAAAGATTTTGCGTCTGCCGCGGTCCACCAATCGCGCATATTGCCATCTTTATCAAACTGACGCCCCTGGTCATCGAACCCATGCGTCATCTCATGCCCAATCACCGCACCAATCGCGCCATAGTTAAATGCGTCGTCCGCCGACATGTCAAAGAACGGATATTGCAAAATTCCCGCCGGGAAACAAATTTCGTTCGTTGATGGGTCGTAATATGCATTGACCTCGTGCGCATTCATGAACCAAATATTTGGATCTTTTTTTTGCCCAATTTTGTCCAGCCAAAAACGGTCTTCAAATTGCGCCACACGAATCATGTTGTCATATAAAGAATCGTCGCGTATTTCCAGTTTTGAATAATCGCGCCAAACATCCGGGTATCCAATTTTTGCATGGAAAGTATTTAATTTTTCCAATGCCTGACGTTTTGTGTCATCCGACATCCATGACAGATTTTCAATGCGCATCTTTAATGCAGATTGTAAATTTTCAACCAACGTTTGCATGCGTTTTTTTGCCGCATTCGGAAAATATTTTTTTACATACAACCGACCAATTTCTTCGCCCAAAGACCCGTCCAACATTGCAACGGCGCGTTTCCAACGTGGTTTCTTTTCGGCCTGACCTGACAAGACGCGTGAAAAATCAAACGCAATGTCGTATGTTTTGTCGTCTAAAAATCCCGTCGCAGAATTGATTACGCACCATTTTAAATAAGTTTTTATCAAATCTAAATCTACATCGTTCATGATTTTTATAGATTCCATTAACGGTTCAATTTGATTCACATTGATATATTCAGGCGCAATAGAACGCGCGGCAAAATATTTGTCCCAATCAAATCCGGGCAATTCTGTTTTTAATTGTGCAATCGGCATTTTGTGATAATTTGCAACCGGGTCGCGCAATTTTTCTTTTTTATAGAAAGATTTTGCCATGCGTTTTTCTAATTCAAATAATTTTTTTGCATCCGCCGCCACACCAAAATTTTCCATTTGTCGTGTGATGTATTCCAAATATTTTTCACGAACCTGTTTTGATTTGTCGTCGTCATCAAAATAATAATCGCGCGACAGACCAATTCCACCTTGACCGATGTTGTATAAATAATGTTCGCTGTCTTTTTCATCCAATGCCACACCGTCGCCAAAAAATCCGTCGGCAAACGCATGGAATTTACCCAAAAATTCCGGTAATTCGTCGCGTGATTTTATCGCGTCAATTTGATTTAAATATTTTTGCACAGGTTTCACACCATCGGCATTTAATTTTTTTTCGTCCATTGCGATTTTATATAATTTTCCGATTTTACCATCGTCACCATCCGCAATATCACGAACGCGTTCCAAATTAGTATTCACCAACACATCAAACATCCCGTATCGTGAATAGTCCGCCGGAATTGGGTTTGCGCGCCGCCATCCGATTGTTGCAAAATCGTAAAAATCATCGCCCGGTTTAACGGTTAAATCCATGTCGGCCAATTTTATACCTGTATCCATTTTTTTCACCTTTATTTCAAAAAACGCAAATGTCAGTGTTATTGCCACTGCACAAATTCCAATAATGTTCCAAAATTTATGTTCCATAATTTTTTACCTTAAAATATCAACCAGCAAATCATCCAAAATTAAAATTCCGGCATCTGTTGCATAAATTTTATCGCCGTCAATTTTAACCAACCCATTATGTGAATTTATAAAATCAAAATCCAGAACATTTTTTACATCATTATCTATGGTTGCGCCGCGCATGGTGCGTAATCCCGTCATCAATTTTTCAACCGCGCGTGTTTTATTTGAAATTTCATTATATTTGATATCGCCGCCGGATTGTTCAAACCAAGTGTTGTTCATAAATACGCGTCCGTGTGCGCCATGGCCCAAACCAATATATGGTGCACCATCCCATACATTTTGATTATGCCGACATGTGTGTCCCGGTGCGGCATAATTTGAAACCTCGTACCGTTGCAGATTCAAATGGTCTTGGATTGCCAAATACATATCTGCCATTGTGTTATTATCCGGCATGTTTAAATTCATTTGTCCAAATGGAGTGTTTTTTTCAATGGTCAATTCGTACATCGACACATGTTGCAATCCAATTTTGTTTATTTGATTGCATAAACAAATAATATTTTCCGTATTATGGTTTGGCAATCCGTAAATAAAATCTGCACTGACGCGGATGTTTTTTTGCATTGCCATGTCCAGTATTTTTATTGCACATTCTGCATCATGTCGCCGTCCCAAAAATTGCAGTTCGTCGTCATCAAATGATTGCACGCCAACCGATAATCGTGACAGACCGCATTTGATAAAATCGTCTAATTTTTGTGCCGACATTGTTCCCGGATTTGATTCAACGGTGATTTCAGAACAATTTGATAAATCAAACCGGTGTGCAACATAATTTATAATGTCGCCAAAAATATTTGCTGGCATTAAACTTGGGGTGCCACCGCCAAAAAATATTGTTGGCACATTTATTTGACCCAATTTGCCGTGCCAAAAATTGACCTCGGACAAAATTTGTTTTTTATAAGATTCCCAATCTGGCGCGATGGCGCGTGAAAAAAACGCGCAATAATTGCATTTAGAAATACAAAAAGGAATATGAATATATATGTTATGTGCGTGTGTCATGGTTTCAATGTTAAACATCAGAATAAAAAAATCCAGTAAATCATTTTTTTAGTTGCATTGGATATAAAAATTGTTTCATAATGCAATCAAATGAGGAAGGATTTAATCACAATTTTGTTGGGTTTTTGCGCGTCGGTACCGGCAATGGCCAGTAACGAAGGTGTCCCATCATACTATCAAAAAAATGCAACATCAATGAATCGGGCGGGTTATGGTTCGTACCAAAACCGTGGTTATCAAAACTATGTCACACCCGGTTCTAAACAGGTCGTGTCGTCCAAAACCACCACGTACCAGGTTCCATCCGCATCTGCGGCAAATGTGTCACGCGGTGCGACAACAAAAAATGGTATTGCGCGTGCGGCATCGGACGAAAATGGTTTTTCGGTCTATGGTGGATACAGTCGACGTTTTGCGGATTTTGAATTCACAACATCGGTCAATTCTGTTTTGGAATGGGACGATATGCAATTTAATGAATTGACGGCGGGTGCGCGGTATAATTTTTCAATTCGTAATTTCGATATGATGGCATTTGGTGAATACACATATGGCAAAATGGCAACGGGCGGTCTGTCCATGGATTACGATTTGCGCCCATATAACGACAGTATTTTGAACGAGGGGATATTTACAATTTCTGTTGGTGACCAATCTGGTGATTCGCATCATATGCGTTTTGGAATTGGTGCGCGTAATATTTGGGATATTGGTGGTTGGAAATTGTCGCCGGTGATTGGTTATGAAATTTTCAAACATAACCTGCAAATGAACGACCATTATTACCCGAACCAGGGCGTATATATCCCATTGATGACCGCCGATGGTTATTATGTGTTTGGTAACGCAACCAACGAAACATATTTTCCGGTTGCGCAATCTGATGTCAATGCATACGCGGAAAACGACAATTATTACCAGGTTTGTGTTTCCCCCGCGGAAATCAAGGTTGCATCGATAAACAGTGCGGGCGGTATTGAAATGAATGATTTGCCGGCACCAACCGACCCGTATTCGACATTGCCATGGGGGGTATATTATGACGAATGTGTTGTGATTGGTGGTGATGGTCCAATCATGATTTCGGGAAAAACACATGAATATAACACAACATGGTCTGGATTTTTTGTTGGTTTGGAAATTGAAAAGCAAATGACATGGAACGATAAATTGCGTTTTTATGGTCAAATCAGTATGCCCAAATATTCGTCCGAGGGTATTTGGCCAAACCGTACCGATTGGCAACAGAGCCCCAGTTTCCTTGACGAGGGCGACGGTGGCGCATTGGCATACCAATTAGAAATGGAATATATAATGAAATTGTCTGACCGGTTGAATTTATCGTTAAAGGCCGACACAAATTATTTCCATATTGGTGAAATTGGTGGTGAAATTTATTGGGCACCATACACCGAATATACATACACCGATAATGGCGATGGTACGGTTGATATTATGGCAACAACATATCCGGGCTATACCGAAAGTGTGGCCCAGGCATTAAAAGAGGCCACATGGCGTTCATTCGGGTTGTATTTGGGCCTGAAATATTCGTTTTAATTTGTAATCGGGGTTTAATGTATGAAAAAAATTGGCGTGATATTATTTTTCGCGACATTTGTTTGTGGTGTGTATCCGGCAAATGCGGCGCGTGGTGATTTTGATTTTGACCGATGGAATGCGTTGATGGATTCTGTGCGGGATGCGGCCACGGCAAAAAAAATATCCGGCCCCACAATTGACGCCACATTAAAAAATCCGGTGTTTATTCCGCGTATTGTTTATAACGACAAAAATCAATCGGAATTCAAATTGACACTGTCAGAATACTTGCGCCGCACGGTAAGTGCCGAACGGGTAAAATCTGGTCATAATATGGCAAAAAAATATCCAACATTATTGGGCAAGACGCATGCAAAATACGGTGTGCCAAAACACGTGATTTTGGCGTTTTGGGGTATGGAATCAAATTATGGTGCGGTAAAAAAGGCATACCGGTTAAAAGATGCATTTTTTACATTGATGTATGATGGTCGACGTGAAAAATTTTTTACCGAACAATTATTGTCTTTGATGAAAATTGCTGACAAAAACGGTGCGGACATAAATGATATTTATGGCAGTTGGGCGGGTGCCATGGGTCATTTTCAATTTATACCAACGACACTGTCGCAATATGGTGCCGATGGAAATGCCGATGGAAAAATCGATATTATAAATAATGTCAGTGACGCAATGTTCAGTGCCGGCAATTACCTGAATAAATTGGGTTGGGATGATAATCAACCAATTGCCCGTCGTGTTTTAATACCATCGGATTTTGACGATGGTTTGACGGGCGGGGATAAAAAATACGCCATCACCCAATGGGGTAAAATGGGTGTGTTAAACGCCGATGGTTCGCCATTGACGGCAACAAATGATGTGGTTGGTTTGGTCGCAGGCGCAGATGACGATGGTGCAAATCTGGTTGCATCCCCGGATAACGATGTTGAAATGACGACAATGCGTGTTGCATATTTAACATATCCAAATTTTTATCGCATTAAACGTTGGAATAATTCAAATTGGTATGCGATTGCAATACACGAGTTATCTGAAAAATTAAAATAAAACTGTTGCGATGGGGCGTTTTCTTTGCTATTCTTATCCCGGTATATAAAAGGATATAAAAGAAATGTCTATAAAAGTTCGTGATTTCGAAGTGCGTCTGACGCGTACCAAAGAAGAACGTCGCCAGGTGCGTCAATTACGTTATGCGGTTTTTGTTGAAGAAGAGGGCGCATCTGCCACCGAAGAACAAAAAAATTTACGCGAAGAATATGATTCTTATGACCGTTTCGCGGAATATTTGGGTGTGTTTCACAACGGAAAAATTGTTGGAACATATCGTATTATAAATCGTGATGCGGCTGAAAAAATGGGCGGTTTTTATACCGAAACAGAATTTGATATTTCAAAAATAAAAAAATCTGGTGCAAATATTGTGGAAATGTCGCGTGCATGCGTTGCGCCCGAATATCGCGATAATGCGCTGGTTATGCGTTTGTTATGGGTTGGTTTGGGTGAATATATTGTGCGTAATAAAATCGGCATTGTGTTTGGTGTTGCGTCATGGACGGGAACAAATCCGGCAATGTCTGCCCAAGCAATTTCGTATTTATATTACAATCATTTGTCGCCATTGCGTTTGCGTGCGACGGTGGAATCAACCAAATTGGCACCGGGTGTAAATCCGAAATTGACCCGTATGAACATTTTACCAGAAGTTTTTGTTGATGCAAACATTGCGCGTCGTGAAATGACTCCATTGGTCAAGGGTTATTTGCGTATCAACGCGACATTTGGACGTGGCGTGTTTATCGATAAACCGTTTAATTCATACGATGTGTTTGTGATGTTGGAAACACGCAAAATGGATGCCGCATATAAAAAACGTTTCTTTGGCACGGATGACCGTTTCGAAGGCGAAGATTTCGAATTGCCGACAAACTTTATCCAAACACTGGGCAAGGTTATTACATCCCCGGCCAAGGGCGCGATGCGCGTTGTGCGTTCTGTGTTTGCATTTTTATTGCGTGAGGACGCGGCGGATGCGGAATTAATTGCCGAAGATAAACCATCCGAAGAAGAGGAATAGAACATGAAAATTATGGCGGATAAATGCCGGGTAAATGTTTTCGATACAATCGTCGCATTTTTTCGTGCGGTGCTGTTTGTATTGGTTGTTTTAATCCAGGTTCCAATTCTTTGTATAATTCCGCGTGGTCGTTTTTCGGTAAAATATATGCGATTTTTTATGTGGACATTGTGTGTGGCGTCTGGGGTGCGGGTGCGCCGTCATGGAAAATTGACGCGTAAACGTCCATTGGTGTGTATTTGCAACCATATATCGGTGTTTGAATTGATGTCTATGCCGGTTGGATACGGGTGTTCATTTGTTGGAAAAATTGATATTGCCAGTTATCCATTGGTCGGTTGGATTGCAAAAAAATTTGGTGTTGTGTTTGTTGACCGTCGTCCATCGCATGCACGTGATGCATTGGCGGTTGTATCGAAACAAATGCATACGGCGTCTTATCCGGTTGTTATTTTCCCCGAAGGTACCACAACCAACGGCGCATATGTCAAAGAATTTAAATCTTCATTGTTCAATATTGCCGAAGAAATCCCGGATTTGACAATTCAACCAATGGTGATAACATATCGGACGCGTCGCAACAAATGTGTCAATGATTGTGTTTTGGCAAACGATTATGCATATTTCGATAATGTTAAACAAGACATGGGTCCAAAATGCGAGGTTGAACGCAGTGCGTTTGGTCAAATATTTCATATTGCGCAACTGGGCGGGATGACGGTGCATATAACGGCACTGGAACCGGTTTCTGTTTCGGGTATGGACCGCAAAGAAATTGCAAAAATGTTGCATGAAATCGTATCGAACAAATATATGGAAATAAAAGATAAAGAGATAAAGAAATGAAAACTGCGATAACGCCGACACGTGCGGAAAATTTTAACGAGTGGTATCAAAATTTAATTGTTGCGGCCGATTTGGCGGAAAATGCGCCTGTGCGTGGTTGCATGACTATAAAACCATACGGTTGGGCAATATGGGAACTGATGCGTGACCAAATGGATAAACGGATTAAAGCGGCGGGCGTTCAAAACGCAAACTTTCCGTTATTGATACCAATCGATTATTTTAATCGCGAGGCGGAACATGTCGCCGGTTTTGCCAAAGAATGTGCGGTTGTGACGCATCACAGATTGAAAATGATTGATGGCACATTGCAACCGGACCCGGATGCAAAATTGACCGACGCATATATCATCCGCCCAACATCCGAAACCATTATTGGCGAGGCCATGTCCCGTTGGGTGCAATCTTGGCGTGATTTGCCAATGAAATTGAATCAGTGGGTAAATGTTATGCGCTGGGAAATGCGTCCGCGTATGTTTTTGCGCACATCTGAATTTAATTGGCAAGAGGGCCATAATGTTTTCGCAACTCACGACGATGCCAATGCGGACGCGAAAAAAATGCACAAAATGTATGCGGACTATATGCGCGATGTTTTGGCGGCACCTGTTATCGCCGGTGAAAAAACGCCCGAAGAAAGATTTGCCGGTGCCGACCACACATATACCGTCGAACAAATCATGCAAGATGGCAAGGCGCTACAGGCGGGCACATCGCACGATTTGGGACAACATTTTGCAAAATCATTTGATATAAAATATCTGGGAACGGATGGAAAATTGCAATACGCATGGACGACATCTTGGGGAACATCAACCCGTATGATGGGCGGCCTGTTTATGATTCACAGTGACGATGACGGTCTGGTTTTGCCACCGGCTATTGCGCCATATCAAATTGTGATTATTCCAATCGTTCGTGAAGAAAATACAGATGCGTTAAATGCGTACGCTGAAAAATTGGGCGAAAAATTACGTAGCACGGATTTGCGTGTCTTGGTTGATACATCCGACATGCGCGCGCCTGATAAAATGTGGAAATGGATTAAACGCGGTGTGCCATTGCGTGTTGAAATTGGCGCGCGTGAAATGGAAACGGGCACCGTCACAATTACCCGTCGTGATTTGGGCAAAGGATCCAAACAAACGGTGTCTGTGGATGAATTGTTGAATATGGCGCCTGATTTAATGAAAAAAATGCAACGTGAAATGTATGAACGTGCATTGGCGCGTCAAAACGCACAAATTCACGATGTAGAAACATTGGCGGCATTGGAGGGCGAATTGGAAAATGGCACAACCGGATTTTTCCGTATTAAATATGATTTAACATTAAATGCGGAATTTGACGGATTGATTGAAAAATATAAAATTAGCCGTCGGTGTCTGGATTCAAATGACCCAAGTTACGTCTATGTTGCAAAATCATATTAAAAAAATCACAGGGATTTTCATCCCTGTTTTTTTATTAAAACAAATCCGACCAAATATGATATAATAAATAAAAAAACGAGAGCAGGGGGAATTAATGAAAGTTGCGATTATTGGTTTGGGTTCGGTTGGTTCGGCGGTTGCGACCGCAATTAAAAATACGGGCCTGGTTCATGAAATGGTTTTATTTGACCGCGACGGTGTGCGGGCGATGGCGGCGGCGGCGGATTTGGGACATGCATCCGCGTTTTCGTTTGATGTAAAAATCACGGCGGCAAATTCATATCGTGAAATTCGTGGTTCTGAAATCGTGGTGATTGCCGCGGGCGCAAATCAAAAGCCCGGTCAAACACGCACAGATTTATTGGCGGCAAATGCCGATGTTATTCGCGATATTATCCCACGCGTCATGGCAAATACAGACCCAAAAACAGTTAAAATAATTGTCGTCACCAACCCACTGGATGTCATGGTAATGTTGGCGCGTGATTTGTCTGGATTGCCGGCGGCGCGGGTTATTGGCACGGGAACGATGTTGGATTCGGCGCGCCTGCGCACGATTTTGGCGCGTCAATTTGATGTGTCGCCGATGTCAATCAATGCGTATGTTTTGGGCGAACATGGCGATTCATCGGTTGTGAATTGGGGATCAATATGTATTGGTGCAATACCATTAAATGATTTTTGTAAATCTACAAAATTACCATTGCCACAAACAACGCGGCGCACGATTGAACACCGTGTTCATAATGCAGCATATGAAATAATCCAGGGTCGTGGTGCAACATGGGACGGAATTGCGGCGGCGGTAAACGATTTACTGCGTTGCATTATAAATGACGAAAAAAGAATTTTAACGGTCAGTTGTGTTGCCACCAAAACAAATGTCGCCATGTCGCGTCCGGCGATTGTTGGGCATGATGGCGTGATAACGGTTTTGACGCCGCGCCTGTTGCCGATGGAAAGTCGCGCATTGCAAAACTGTGCCCGCATTATCAAGAAAAATTATAATAATATTTAATGGATTTTAATCGTATTTATTCGCGTGAATTTTATGTTTATAGTTGTTGTGAAAACATATTTGGAATACAACAATCATGGACAAAATTCAATACGAACTTTTACCAGATGGATGCGGTTTTTGCGCCAAAATAAACGGTGAAAACATTGGCGAAATAACATTTGTAAAAATTGGTTTGGACAAATTGATGATTGATCACACATTTGTTGAATCTGATTATCAAAAATTACCGATTGCACTGGATTTAGTACATCATGTCGTTGATTTTGCGCGTGAACAACATCGTAAAGTTTTAAACCGATGCAACACGGCCCAGAATATATTCATCGGGCATCCAGAATTTGATGATGTGTTGTTGATGAATTCTCATTAAAAATAAATCAAAAATTTCATAAAAATATCTTGCACGATTTGGGTTGCTTTTTCTATAATCAAACCAACGGCAAAGGAGATTTTATGAAACACAAAATTTTATCTGTATTATTTGGTTTGTTTGTTGTGTGTGGGGCGGGTCGTGCGGCCGATATAACGATTTATTATTCGCCAACATGTCCGCATTGTCATCATATGCGCGATTATGCATCGAACAATTTTATTTATGAATATCCGACAATAAACATCACAATGGTTGATGTGACGGTACCGGAAAATCGTGGATTGTTTTTTGATGTGATAAAATCATGTGATTTTTCATCTGGTGGTGTGCCGGTAATTAAAATCGGCGACAAATGTTTCCAAGGTTTTGCCGAATCTATGGTGGATGATATGCGCACCGCGATAGAGGTTGATATGGATGACGCTGCAAAAAAATCTGCGGCGGCGGTCAAAAAATCAATTGCCGAAAACGGTGATGAATATCGTGATGCGCACCCAACACCGGTTGCAACCATCACGGAATACAGTGCGCCGGCAACAGATGAAAATCCGGAAAAAAAAACGGCCGCATCTGACAACAAATGGGCATCATGGGGTTTAATAATATTGGCATTGGCGGTATTGGGATTCAGTATTTTTGTCGCCGGTGGTAAATCAAGAAAATAATATTTTTCCAAAGGTCTGAATTATGTTTGATTTAACAAGTTTGGATTATGTATATATTTTTGTTTTGTTGGCATCAACGGTTTGGGCAACAATCCGTGGCGGTGTTTATGAAACAATCGCGACATTATCGTGGGTGGTTGCGGCGGTTGCGGCGCGTTTTGCATCCCCATGGTTGGATAATGTTTTCCAAGATTGGTTCAAATTGCCTGATTCCACGGTTGTGACATTGGTTGCGTCGTATTTTGTTGTGTTCTTTGTTATATTGTTGGTTGTTGGTTTTATCAATCAAAAATTGCGCGATAAAATCCAAGAATCTATGATGAATGTGACGGACCATACATTGGGTGTTATATTTGGAATTGTCCGCGGAATTGTTGTTATGGGAATCGTATATTGGGTTGCGATATGGTATTATTCTGATACGCCACATATGCCGCGTTGGTTGGAAAACGCGCGGACCCGTCCGGTTATGCAACTGACCGCGGTAAAGTTGGATGATTGGTTTGTCCCGGGGGACGCAAATAAATTACTGGCGCGTGATGTTGCGGGAACAAAACAGGCGGACGAAATATATAAAAATTTGATAAATCCGGCGGTGACCGCGGTCAAGGATATAAAATCTGGGACGCCGCGTGACGTAAAAAAATCGGACGCATCCGCGACACAGTCAAAACCAAAACCAACGGTTGCGGCAGATAACGACACCGGATACAAATCATCTGAACGTACCGCACTGGAAAACCAGTTGTTGCAAATTGAAACATCCGCACGTGCGGCGGATGCGCGGGCCCATGCGGACGCATCAAAATAGATTACAGCCCCGATTTTTATCGGGGGTTTTTCTTGGGTTTTTGTTCTTGGTGCATGTTTGCATGCGTTGTTTCAAAATATCATTGACGCAACCAAAGGATTCAAACATGTTATTAAAACCAAAAATTTATATCACCATATTATTTGTTTACGAGGTTATCGCCGTAATGGTTTTGCATTGTCAAACCATCTGTACAGAAATGTTGGGATATACCGCGTGTAATGATTGGTTTCGGTATTTTGCATTTTGCGTGGTTATACCCGGGATTGTTGGTTTGATATGGATGTGGGTAAAAACGATAATACACGCATATCGTCATCGCTTTTTGCGTCGCGCGCGTGGTGCATTGATAGATGTTTTGGATGGTTTGCGTGACAAATTGGCGGACAAAATTTCCCGTGAAGATATTGAACGTTATATCACCGTTGCATCATTGTATGGTATTCGTTATTACATGGCGCACAATCCAAAATTCCGTGAGTTTTTGCATGAAATTGTCCCCGAAAGCACGACATGGGATTTGGACGAAGATGCGCCAACGCGTCAAACGCGTCGCACAAAAAATACGCGTCGTCGCAAATAAAGTTTTGTTTTGCCATGAACAAACAATGCCGCGTCCGCGGCATGTTTTTTTACATTTCTTTTTGCAGTGATATTTTTTCTTGTAATAATTTTTTCATTTCTTCAACATTTCGTAATTGACGCGCGGCATCGTCATAATTACGAATTGTGTCATTTGCCAACCGTTTTATTTCGGTGTCCAAATGCATAATGAAATTTTCAATTTGCACATCCAAAGATTTAACATCGACCAATGTTGCGGTACGCCCTGCTTCTGGTTTTTGTGTGGTGACCCGTTGTGATGTGTTGCGTGCAATCCGTGGACGTTTTGCGCGCGTTTGGTCTGGTGCATCTTTGGATTTTTGTTTGTTCGCAATTTTTTGCCCGTATATTTGCAACAATTCAGACACTTTCAAATAATCAGAACGTTCAACAAAATCGTTGTTCACTGTCACGCCATCCATATTTTGACCCTTGGCGGCATTTGGAATCGCAACAGAATTATACATTTTTATTGATTGTGCATTGTTTTCATGGTCCGCAAAGAACGCAATGGCAACCAATATTTTTTCGGATTTGTTCATTGTTAAAACAATGCGTCGATTATCGTTGTTTTCTATTTGTATTGCCGCCGCATTACCGCGTTTATAACATGTGTTTGGTATGATTTGCGGCTTGCCAGATTTGTCGATGTGTTGTAATGGATTGTCACTGGGTAATTTTGTATAATCTGTATTTATTTTATCTATGCGTTCCAACACAGAATACAACAAATTCAAACTGTCGCCACACGCGTTGCAGATACTTTTCCAAATTTGTTTTGGAATATACTTTTCAATTTTAATTGTCTGTTTGACTTTTTTAACTTTTACTTCTGTTTTCTGTGCTTTTGTTTCCGTTGGTTGGGGGGTGACCTTGGATGGTTCACGAACCGTATTAGTTTTGTGCAATTGCAACATTGTTTGCTTTAATAAATCTATATAATCCACATGCACGCATATAACCGATTGCCCATCACATGTTTTTGTGCATGATTTAATTTGGTTGTTCGTTTTTATCGCATGTCGCACTAATCTTTCTATGTCTGTATTGATTTCGTTAAATTGTGCGTCTTTACGACATAATTCGACAATTTCTTTACGACTCATCCATTGTTCGGTTTTTGTTTCGGTTTTTGTTTTTGACGTATCGACAACGGGCGCGGTGACCTGTTTTGTGGTGCGTTTTTGTTCGATTTGATTCAATGCTGTCTCTAAAATATCTTGCAAAGATAATGCGTGTTTTGAATCCCAAATTTCAATATTTGGATTTTTGTCTTGAAATTGTCTGAATTCTTGCAGTTTTTTAGCATCTTTGGCGATTGCATTCAGCATTGAACGTGATAAACGAATTTCATATACGGATTTTGGAAATTTAATGTCTAATAAATCTGTAAAATTTTTCACAGTTCCAGAAAAATTAATGAATGTTGTCCCTGATGGGATTTTATCCATGCTTAAAAAATTTATATCTGTATTTGAACAGTCAATAAATCCATTTAATCGTTTTGGAAAAACAATTTTTGCACGTGCATTTGCACAAATAAAATCAGAATTTATATCAATATTTGAAAAATTAAACGGAATTTTTGTTTTAGAAATGTCGATATAATTCATAAAACGATAATGTTCGTTGTTGTCCAATTTGAAAAAATCTGCGTGCGCACCATTGTCCAAAATGACAGCCAACGATGGCGGCGTTGTTGATTTTAATTTTCCGATATTTCCATTAAATTGATTTATTTTGTACGACATACCTGTATCGTCAAATATAACAGATGCAATAATATGTTGTATCAGTTTTCTTTTTGCTGATTCAGATTTTGCTTGTTCGACTTTTTTAATTTGCGATAACAAATATTCTTTGAAAAATTCTTCTGTTTTTCGTTGTGCGTCTGTCATCTCTTGATTTCTGATATTGTCAGATGCCCAAGAATATAAAAAATTCAGATAATTACGAATATTTTCCGTTGTATTAAAAGAATGTTCTGTAAAATCGATTAAAATTTTTCGTGTTTTCCAAAAATTTTCAGAATCTTCCGGACTGAATTTAATGGCTCTGATTTTTTGTGTGTCGTCCATCATATCTGTGTAAAATTGGGCAAGAGAATCATCTTGCAAAATATCTTTTGCGGAAAAAGGTTTGCTTATAAATTCGTTAAATTCGTTAAATCGAACGACGAAATTATAATCTTTGGAAATCTCGTTTGGGTCATATACTGGCGAATTTGTTGGCGCAATGGCGATGGCGTTTACACGCTCTAACAGCCATACTGCGGCCTTTGGGGTCATATTATCCGGGAAACGCAATCTGGCGATAATATCATCTGGATTAAAATTTTTTTTGCGGGATGTTTTGGAAAAATCCAATGCCGGCACCGCCGGTTGCAACAACGATTCCGTCCGCCCAGGAATGTTCCCGTGCGTATCAGAATTCAAAGCATTCAAAACATTGTTATTCAAAATATCAATTTTTTCCGGCATTTTATCCCCCTGGAAATATTATTAACGAACATAATATAATACAAAAATGCCAATTTGTCAATAATTAATATAAAATATTATGTCAGGTTTTGCCATCCCATGCGGGTTATGAATCTGGACACGGTTGCGTGTTTGACATGCATTGTTTGTGCGATGCGGTATTTTGTCCACCCCTTTTCTAATAAGTGTTTGATTTTTTTAGTATTTTGCGTCAATTTTAACCTTTTGCTTTGTGCCGAAAAAGGTCGTCCCAAACGCTTGCCAGACGCGCGCACGCTTTCCAGCGACGCCTTGGTTCGTTGCGATATCAAATTACGTTCAATTTCCGCAGACAATCCGAACGCAAAAGCCATAACCTTGCTTTGAATATCGTTGCCCAGGCGGTAATTTTCTTTTAATGTCCAAACCTGGCAATTTTTATTAAGGCAATTTTCCAAAATCCGCATAACCTCTAACAGCGACCGCCCCAATCGCGAAATTTCCGCTGCAATTAAAATATCGCCATCGTTTAATTCATCCAGTAATTGTCCCAACCGCCGTTTATCCAACGGTTTGCGCGAAGTAATAGTTTCCATCACCCATTTATCCACCGTGATATTGTTTAGATGCGCAAATTGCTCTATTTCGTATCGCTGGTGTTCGCATGTTTGTTTTGTCGAAGAAACCCTAATATATCCAATAACAGCCATTTTTTAATCCTTTGGTTATAAAAAATATTCCCTTTTAATAGAACGATTATGGACTAATCACCGAACAAGAATCTATAAATGGGCGAATAAAATCTGCTAAATATTGAAAATCTAAGTTTTTTTCATTTTTATCGTATTTGTAATAATTAATCTGAACCGTACAAAAAATAGGTTGATTTTATCGTTGGTTTGCGTTATAAATCACATTAAACAGATATTGCATATGGTATACGGGATGCTTTTTGTTAATCACACATTGTATTCGTCCGCGACCCAGCGCGCAGGAATTGCGTCATTTTGCAAAAAAAATGGTTTAACCCCCGATGCGTTTTTATCATACCGCGATATGCCAGATGTGGGCGAAATAAAACCGGGGGATTCAGTTGTGTTTTATTCGTGGTCTTGCGTTGGGAAAACGCGTTCGCAATTAAAGAAAATAATCAGTTATTTATTGCAAAACAAAATCAATTTTTATTCTGCGACGGGTAAATATAGCGCCGCCACCGGCACAGATTTCAATCAATTATCGCATGCGTTTGGCCTGTATGAAGACATCAGATTTAATTTTATTTCTGATAAAAACCTGGCTGTGGTTCGTGCGCGCGTTGCGGCGGGTCAGAGTTTGGGGCGCCCGCGTGGTGCGAAAAACCAGACGCACATTTGGACGAAACACAAATCCAAAATTTTATCAATGCACGATGCGGGATTCAGTATGTATCGCATCGCGCGCGATTTGAATCTGACCGCCCCAGCGGTCAAAAGATGCCTAACCGCAAATAATGCAATTTAGGGGGATAGATAATGAAAAAAACGAAACGATTATTTTTGTTTGCCGGATATGACAAAGACGGAATTATTGACGATACATTGGTTTATTATTTAACCGAGTTGTCAAAACTGGGTGATATTGTTTTGGTAATGGATTGCGATGTTGCCGACACAACAAAATTATCGGGAATCAAAAATATATTACATACCGAATTGGCGCGTCACAATGAATATGATTTTGGTTCATACAAACGCGGATACATATGGGCACATGATAATAAAATTTTGGATAAATACGATTGGGTATATTTGGTAAATGATTCTGTGTATTTGCTAAATACTCCAAAACGGATTTTGGAGTATATGGAACAAACTCCATATAAAATGATAGGCGTTTCTGAAAATTGTTTATGGAAAGATCATATTCAAAGTTGGTTTATGGGTTTTGCACCAGAAATATTTAAATCTGATTGGTTCAATAATTTTTTAACTCACGTTCGTACGGAAGATAAAGAAAACCTTGTCTTGCATTATGAGGTTGGTTTATCAAAATTAGTATTAGACCATGGATTTTCTTTCAAAGGGTATACCCCATACTTGTTAAATGATCGTTCTTATTATGGTATTGAGCAATATGTGCCGTTCTTAAAAAAGAGCATAATTGATGTTGATCAAAAATATGCAAAGAAAATTACAAAAGTTTTAAATATTCCGGACAAAAAAATTGTGCAAGAAATATCTGCAAATGTGTTACGCACAAAAAATATACACGTACCGTTTACCAAAAAGTCAGTGTTTATAAAAAAAATAAAAGAGATTTTTTGGTATAAAGATTTGTACGGTGTATGCAGAGTTTTTGGATGGGTTGTGTGGCATAAAGATTTTATTAATAGGCGTATTAAACATCTGCGCATATTGTTTTTTAGATTAAAAATCTGTTATGACCGTAAAGGAATTGCGGTAAGTCTGAACAAGCGCAGACTTTTTAGATTACATCGCAAAAAAATTAATGCAACCACACATCAAATTGAAAACTATCAGAAAGCACATAAAAATACGAAAATTCGAGGTGTTGTATATACCTGTGTAACAGGGAATTATGAAAATATCATAACACATAGATATTTGAATCCGAATTATGATTATATCTGTTTTACAGACAACAAGAATTTGTTAAAAAAAGGGCATCCTGTATGGCAAATAAAACCATTACCATATACAGATGGTGACAATATAGCAAATTCACGTTTCCCAAAATTAAACCCGCATGAAATACTAAAAAACTATAGTTGTTCGTTGTATGTTGATGCGAATATCAGTATCGTGTCAGAACGATTATTCAAAATTTGCGAGAAGTCAGAAAAAAGACTGTTAATTCCTGCTCATCCAGACTGTGAATGTATATATGACGAATGCAAAAGGGTATATGAAGTTGGCAAAGAAACCCCGAGTGCTGTATTTAAAGTTACGCAATTATTGCGTGATTCTGGGTATTCGCGTGAAATGGGGTTGGCTGAAAATAACCTGATATGGCGAAAACATAATGATGAAACCATAAAAAAGATAGACAACCAATGGTGGCATATGTTTACAAAATATTCTAAACGCGACCAGTTGACTCTTGGATATGTTTTATGGCAAAACAAAATTCCTTTTCAAAATATTTATATGCCGGTTCATCAATCTTGGGATTATGTGGTGGTCCCTCACGACAAAAATAAATAAAGAGGGCATAAATGAAAATATTAATAACCGGTGGGGCGGGTTTTATTGGTTCCAATCTTGCCGACAGATTGTTGTCGGCTGGGCACGATATTGTGGTTGTTGATAATTTTAATGATTATTACGATGTGTCATTAAAAGAAAAAAATGTCTGTGCAAATCTCAATAACCCGCACTACAAACTATATCGTGTTGACATTTGTGACCAAGATGCAATATCACGGGTGTTTTCTGATAACGATATAAGCGTAGTTGTTCATTTGGCTGCGCGTGCTGGTGTTCGTCCGTCTTTGGAAAATCCGGTTGCATATGTTGAAACAAATATATTGGGTACGGTAAATGTTTTGGAACAAATGAAATTGCATAACATAAAAAAATTGGTGTTTGCATCGTCCAGTTCTGTTTATGGTAATTGTCGTGCAGAAAAATTCAGTGAAGATTTAAAAGTGACCGAACCAATATCGCCATATGCGGCAACAAAATCCGCCTGTGAACAAATTATTTACACATATCATCATTTGTATAATATAAACGCCGTATGTCTGCGGTTCTTTACGGTTTATGGACCGCGCCAACGCCCGGATTTAGCAATCCGTAAATTTGTTGAAAAAATTGAATCAGGGGTTCCGATTGATATGTATGGTGATGGTTCAACGCGACGCGATTATACATACATTGACGATATTATCAGTGGAATTTGTGCGGCGATAAAATATGACAAAACTGGATATGAAATCATAAATTTGGGTGGTGGCGAACCAATCACATTAAAACGAATGATAGAAACAATAGAAAAAGTTTTGGGCAAGTCGGCAATTATAAACAAACAGCCAATGCAACCCGGTGATGTAGATAAAACGGTTTGTGATTGGAAGAAGGCAAACAATTTGCTGGGTTATATACCACAAACGACATTTGAACAGGGCATAAAAAAATTCAAGGAGTGGAAAAATGAAAATATTTAAAAAAGAAAGATTACCAAACGGTCGTACTCATGTGTATTTGAAATTATTTAGTTACCAAGATAAATTTCAACGCATTTACAATAAACGTTTCAGCGGACTTACACAGAAAGAGTTAGAATTTTGCGTAAAAAGACAATATAAAATGTGGCATGGCAAGAAATTAAATTTGAAAAAACCAGAAACTTTTAATGAAAAGCTATGTTGGGAAAAATTATATTACTGGAATCCATTGATGACAATATGCGCCGATAAAGTTCGCGCGCGTGAATATTTTTGCGAAAAAATCAAGGATGGCGAAAAACATTTAGTAAAACAATACGGCGTATATAAAACACCGGATGAGATTGATTTTGACACTTTGCCAAATAAATTTGTTCTGAAATCAAACTGGGGTTCGGGCCAACAAATAATTGTCAAGGATAAAAGCAAGTTAGATATCGATGCCGCAAAACAAAAAATGCGGGAATGGATTAAACCAGAATCTAATCATTATTTTTATTCATTTGAGTCCGGCTACCGTTTCATAGAACCGCGTATTGTGTGCGAAGAATTTTTAGATTATGAATACAAATTGGAGTTTTTTTGTTTTAATGGAAAACCTAGATTCTTTTGGATTGTTATAAATGATAAAACACCGGATGTTCGTGCGAATTTTTATGAATTGGACTGGACACGTATGCCAATAACAAACCACTATCCTAATTTTGATACAGATATAACAAAACCCAAATGCTATGACGAAATTTTGGAAAATGCGAAAAAAATGTGTGGTGATTTTCCGTTTGTTCGTTGTGATTTTTATGTTACAAAAACAGGATACCGTTTTTCCGAAATGACATTTTTCCATTGGGGTGCATCACAAGGTTTTGAGCCGTCTAAATATAATATAATTATTGGAAATATGATGGAATTACCTAAAAACAAAGAAAATGTTGCATGTATAAAAAATCCTGACTGATTACCAGTCAGGATTTATGGCAAATATTTTATCAAAACAAGTTTTATAATTTTCTAAAACCATATACCTCCCAATGTTTTGGAGATGTGTTAGAAGCTCCTGAACCGCCGGAGTTGTTTACAACAATCCCTTGTGTGGTGAACCCTGTTGTTGTTATATCACGAAATCCATGAATAAAAACATTATTATTTTGGGAATTGCATATGCCTGTCAGTTGTATATGATAATTTGTATCTGCCATTTCAATAGGTAAATTTACTGTTTGTGAATCGCTGTATCCCCCTTGTTCGACCCAGCCGGATTTGTATTTCCGGTACCATGTGTAATTGTTTTCTGCGGTTGGGGATTGGGACGCAACAACATAATCTATCATGCCTTCTGTGCGCGTGTCTAATGTTGTAATATTGCCCGTATTCGTCGCGATATTTTCCGTATTCGTTGCGATGTTGTCATGGTTCGTTGATACATCTGTGCGCAGTGTCGATATGTCGCCCAGCGCCGTGATTTTCGCATCTATCGCCACAATCTCGTCATGAATCGCACTGATACGCGCCAACAGTGTCGCCGTCGATTCTTTGTCGGCAATGTCGGCATATTGCGCACTTAAATTGTCCAGTTCGTCTTGTTTGTCTTTGATGACCTCCATCAAATAATTCAGGTCTTGGTTTAATGTCGTCGGCTCGATTTTTCCCAATGGCTGGTAATCTGCGATGCGCGTCATGGGCAGTTGCCGCGAAATCGTGATGCAATCTTGTCGTGTTGGCGCCACATCAAACACAACCCGCCCACCGATATAGGGAAAATCTGCGTCCAGTCCGCCCGGCGTGCCAACAATGTTATATGTCGGCGCCGGCGCATTGTTCATTGTCACAATAATGTTTGTGTTTTCAAAATATGGGAAATTAAAGTAAAATTCGGTGATAACTCCGTTTCCCATGTATGATACTGATTTCATAAAAACTCCTTTTTGTTATAACAAAAAATCCCCCGCCGCGGGGGCAGGGGCAATAAAAAAAACCGGGCAAAATTCACCCAGTTGATAGCACTATTATATCATAAATGCGACAAAAAATCAATTAAAAACAAAAACCGCGGATTCCCGCGGTAAAACTGGTGCCAGTTGTCGGACTTGAACCAACGACCCTCTGATTACAAATCAGATGCTCTACCAGCTGAGCTAAACTGGCAATGTGAGTAAATCATATATTTTTTATTTGATAATTTCAAGTGTTTTTTTATGTGCGCTTGCTTTTCATAAAATCGTTGTTAAAATGATGCTCATGAAAAAATTACCTGAACTTTTGGCGCCGGCGGGCACATTAGACGCGTTCAAAACCGCTATTTTATATGGGGCGGACGCAATTTATGCGGGGTTGCCCGGGTTTTCTATGCGTGCGCGCGCAAAAATTGATGTTGACGGTGTGCGTGCCGGGATTGATTTTGCACATGCGCATGGTAAACGCGTTTATTTGGCATTTAATTTGTTCGCGCATGACCGGGATTTTGACAATATGCCACGCGTTCGCGAAATTATTGAATATTTGCGCCCGGATGCACTGATTGTGGCGGATGCGGGTGTGCTGACATGGGTGCGTGAAAATTTCCCAAATATGCCAATTCACATATCGACCCAGGCAAACATTTGTTCGGCGGCATCGGTGAAATTTTGGAAAAATGCGGGCGCGTCGCTGTGCGTCCTTGCGCGCGAGGTGTCACATCGTGAGTTTTGTTCTATCCGCGAACAATGCCCAGATATCAAACTTGAAATCTTTGTGCATGGTGCGATGTGTATGGCGTATTCTGGGCGGTGCTTGCTGTCGAATTATATAACGGGGCGGCCGTCAAATCGCGGTGCGTGCGCGCAACTGTGTCGGTGGAAATATGATGTAATATTGCGCGAGAAAGAATCCGGAATCGAAATGCCAATCGATGAAGACGACCGCGGCGCATATATTTTAAACAGTAAAGATTTATGTTTAATGCCACGTTTAGCAGAAGTTTTGGAATCTGCACCTGACTCGTTGAAAATAGAGGGTCGCAACCGTTCCGAATATTATGTAGGCAGCGTGGTTCGTGCATATCGCAACGCGATGGATGCGTGGGCGCGTGACCCGGCGAATTTCAATCCCGACGAATTTATGGCGGATTTAAATGTGTTGGAAACGCGTGGATATACAGACGCATTTTTTGATGGGCCATTACCGGCGACGGCGCACGATTATAATACAACAAAATCAGATTCCATGTATCACGCCGCGGGTGTTATAACGGCGGTGACCGCCCAGTTCTTGGGACATTCCCCGTCTTTTACCGCGTCAGCGGAAAAGAAGGGGGGAACCGGCGTAGCCGGTGGGGCAGTTGTACTTGAACTGCGTAACGAAGTGCGTGCGGGCGATGAAATAACCTTTTTGCTGCCACGTGATAAATTCACCATAAAACTGGATAAAATCATAAACGCCAAAAACGGCGATGAATTACCAAAAATGTCCGCAGGCCAGGGCAATTCGATTTTGATACCGTGCAACAAAATCCCGGCACAATATTTACATCAAATGCAGCAATATATATTGGCGTATAAACGCAAATAAAAACCGGCAAATGCCGGTTCTTATTTTTTATTTTTTGACCAAATAAACAATCCGGCGCCAATAATAAACATTATACCGGACAATAATTGTCCCATGGTCAATCCCCATGTGGTTAAAAATCCAATTTGGGCATCTGGCGCACGAAACATTTCGCACCCAATACGCACAACCGCATACGACATCGCCAACACGCCGGATAATGCCCCGGGATGCGATTTCAAATTTGTTTTTTTGTATAAACACCACATCAATGCAAATAAAACGATACCTTCGCCAAATGCCTCGTACAGGGGACTCGGGTGGCGCGGAATTGTGGTGTGACCATTAAACACAACACCCCATGGCATATCGGTTGGGCGACCCATAACCTCCATATTTATAAAATTGGCAATGCGTCCAAAAAACAGCCCAATCGGTGCCAACACAGCGCATAAATCTAATAATTTCCAACCGTTTAATTTGTTTTGACGTGCAAATAAAAAGTTTGCAATTACAACCCCAATTAATCCACCGTGAAAACTCATCCCGCCGTGCCAGACCATAAATATTTCCAATGGGTGCGCAATAAAAAACGGCAAATTGTAAAACAAAACATAACCCAAGCGTCCGCCCAATATCACACCCAAAATAATCGCGGTTAAAAAATCATCACTTTGTTTTTTGTTTAATGTGATGTTGCTGTGCGGGTTGCGTGTCATGTGTAAAAACAACCAAAAGCAAATTAAAAATCCGGCGATATACGCCAACGCATACCAACGAATATCGATTCCAAATACAGACACCGCCACCGGCGAAATTGGATTTATAACAATAGCCATATTTTTTCCTTTTGCCAAAATTGTAATGCAAATCGGCGCAAAAACACAATAAAAAAAGGCACCGAAAAATCGGTGCCGAAAAATAATTTTTTGTATTAACGTCTGCGTGATGTCAAACCACATAATTCCCCAAAAGGATTTTGTTTTAATACGCGTTTTGCGACACGTTCGCGTTCAATTTTATCCAATTGGTTTTGTATGATTTCTTCGCAGCGCGCACGAATTTTTGGATTTTCTTCTGTTTCCAAACGTTTTTGCATTTGTTCGATGGTTTCTTTGGCGTCTGCGATAATTTTATCTTTGTCCGCCACAGTTTGACGTCCGGTTGGATACGGTAATGCAGAACTGTAATTAGAGAAATTAAAATTTGCGACTTTTTTATACATTTTTATATTCCTTTTTTAGTGTTGTTTGTGTTTGCCCAGTAAAATATTCATTGCATTTTTTTCACGACGAATTGTATCCAGTTGATTATAAATGCAATCCTCGTAACGTTGTGCGCGTTTTTCGTCACCACTACGTTTGATTTCGTTCCATTTTGCGTGCATTTCACGAACGCGCGACCAACAATCGTCAATAATGCGTTGTTTGTCGTTGTGTGTTTGACGGTCCGGGTTGATGTATTCGCATCCGGTACCTTGATAATATCTTGCGCCTGTGGCCATGGGGTTGCCTCCTGTGCTTCTTTTGTTTTATTACAAACAAGATTATAGTGCAAAAAAATTATTTGTCAACCATAAACAGAATATTTTTGTTTTTTATTGTGGTTTGGTATTATGCATGACAAATATTTATATGTTTTTATCCTTGAATTTGTGGGGTATTTGTATTATATAATCTGATGAAAAAAATCAAAGGAGAAAACAAAATGACAGGTGTTCAAACAAATACTATGGATGGATATTTGAAACGGATTTTTGCATTGATGTTCGGCGCGGTTGGAATCACCGCGGTTGCGGCATATTTGACAATATGGGGCGGGGGACTGCGATTTTTAATAAATGGTGCGGGAACGGGCTTTTCGGCGCTGTATTATGTGTTGTTGTTCGGCGGTTTGGCATTTTCCATCTGGGCCCAGGTTCGTGCATTTTCATTAAAGCCGGTAACGGGTGCGGTAATGTTGATGTTATATGCGGCAATTATCGGCATAACATTGACACCATTATTGGCGGTGTCTCTGGCGGTCCATCCGGTATCGATTTTATACGCGTTTGTATTGTCGGCACTGATGTTTGCGTGCATGGCGATGTTCGGTTATAAAACGGTCAAGAATTTATCGTTTTTGGGAATTTTCTTGATGATGGGCATGATTGGTTTAATTTTGGTCGGTATTGCATCAATGTTTTGGCCGTTGGGTTCAACATTTGCAACGGTTGTATGCTTTATCGGTGTTTTGGTGTTCGCATTGTTCACGGCATATGATATGCAGAACTTAAAAATTGCATACAACACGATGGCGGGCGGCGATGACACATCAAAAAATCAGTTGGCTGTATTGGGCGCGTTGCATTTGTATATCTCGTTTATTGCGATGTTCCAATATTTGTTGAGTTTATTTAATCGTGATTAAAAAAAAAGGAAAGAAAGATGGCTTATAAAATTGAAAATTCGAAATGTATTGGTTGTCATACATGTATGGGTATGTGCCCGGCAATGGCAATTTCGACGGGTGCGGACGGCAAATGTATGATTGATACATCGAAATGTGCATCGTGCGGAACATGTGCATCCGTATGTCCAATGGGTGCGATTGTTGCGGATAATAAATAAAAATAGGAAACAAAAAAATGTCAGACGTGAACGATATTATTGCATTGTGTAAAAGACGCGGGTTTATTTTTACCGGGTCTGAAATTTATGGTGGTTTGCCGGGTGCATATGATTATGGCCCGTATGGTGTGGAATTGATGCGTAATATTCGTAATGCGTGGTGGAACACCATGATTTATTCCCGCGACGATATCGAAGGGTTAGATGCCGCGTTGATAACCAATCGTCTGATGTGGAAATATTCTGGGCACGAGGCAAATTTTTCAGATCCCTTGGTCGAGTGTAAAAAATGCGGTGCCCGTATGCGTGCGGATAAAATGCGCGACCCAAAAAAATGCGATAATTGTGGTTCAACGGATTTAACCGCGCCCCGCGCATATCAGTTGATGATGGGGCTGTCGATTGGTGCAACCGCAAATGGTGAAATAAACGCGTATCTGCGTCCGGAAACGGCAACAACAACATACACGAATTTCAAAAATGTTTTGGATTCTAAACCGCATAAATTGCCGTTTGGTATTGCCCAAATTGGCAAGGCATTTCGTAACGAGATTTCCCCGCGTGGGTTCGTATTTCGTATGCGCGAATTTGAACAGGCCGAAATGCAATATTTTGTGGACCCGGAAACGGATGAAAAATATTTTGAAATGTGGAAGAACGAACGCATGGCATGGTGGATAAATGTATTGGGCATACCCGCCAACAAATTGCGTTTCATGCCACACGAAAAATTGGCCCATTATGCCAAGGCCGCATGCGACATCGAATACGAATTTCCCGATGGCTTTGACGAGGTCGAGGGTATCCACAACCGCCAAGATTTCGACCTGGGCTCGCATACCAAGGGGCAAAACGAATTTGAATTGCACGCAAATGTTTTGGAAAATCACGACAGTGTCACAAAATTGGCATATTCCGACCCCCAGGCCGGCAAAACATTTATTCCGTATGTGATTGAAACGGCGATGGGCGTCAATCGTGCAATGTTTGCGGTAATGCTGAATGCGTACACTGTCGAAGATTTGGGCGACGGGAAAAACCGCACGGTATTAAAATTAAAACCCTGGTTGTCCCCGGTCAAGGCGGCGGTTATACCGCTGGCGCGAAATGTTCCCGAATTGCAAGATGTCGCAAACAAAATTGAATCTGATTTGCGTAAATTGGCAATCGGGCGAATTGAAATGGAAAATTCTGGCAATATCGGAAAATCATATCGTCGTCACGACGAAATTGGAACGCCGGTATGCATAACGGTTGACCACCAAACATTAGAGGATAACACCGTCACATTGCGTTACCGTGATACAATGGAACAAATCCGCGTTCCCGTCACGGATGTTCCGGACACCGTTCGTAAAATTGTATCAGGTTTATAAAAATAAAAAACACCGGAATTTTCCGGTGTTTTTTTTGTTCCTTTTATTTATGCGGCTTTTTGATATTTGTTATACGCGAACATTTGCAGCAATTTTTTCTGGTCTAATTTTTGCAATGTTGTGGCGGGTTTTGCGCCCTGTGCCGGAACGTTTGTTTTGTGCGCGCGATATTGTGGCGCATTTTGTTTTGCTAACATATCTTGTGTCCGTGATTTATTTTGCGTATCGCGAACCTGAGAAATCGTGGGGCGTTTTGTTGTGTGCGATTTTTGCACCGCGTTGTTTTGCCCCGCATTTGCCTGTGCCACATTGCCACGCGCCATTTGTGCGCCCAGTGCCGATTTTGCCGCCGCAACTTGCCGTTCGCCAAATGCACGGTATTGTGGCAATTTGGCGGCATCCAGTGTCATTTCTGACGATTTGTCCGTCATGATTTGACGCGCCACATCGCGTGACATTTGTTGCACATTTGATTTTATTTCGCCCGCAATCGGGTTTGATTTATCCAGTGTGTTTGAAAAACTTTTTATTTGTTGAATTGATTTTTGCTTTGCGGTTCCTAATTTTATATTTTCGCGTTCCGCCCAATGAACGTAAACGAAACCGACATACATGCGTTGAACATAAATTTTTACATCTGTCATGGTTGCCTCCTTTGGCTGTATTTCCCATGGCACCATCACCACAGGATACATATATAGGTCACAAAAAATATATTTCAAGTGGCAAATTCAAAAACATGTCAAGCAAAAGATTGTTTTGACATCCGCGCCCATATATTTAATAATGTCATCGTTATGCCACAAAGCGTGCTATTGCCAATAATGGGTGGTACGGGCAATAACCCTGGTCTTGCCAATAATGGGGGTCAGGAATTTCATCATAAAATTAAGGAGACATAGATGAAAAAAACTTTGAAAACTGTGGCGATTGCTGCGGCAACGATGATTACATCTGGTGCGATGGCATCTGTCACAAAAAACATGGAAAACCCACTGTATATACCGTCGGCGGGTGAATTTTATTCCAAAACAACGGCCGGTTTAATGTATAAAAAGGCCGACCATACCAAGGCCTTGCGGGACAAAGGACATGCGGGCGAGTCGGAATTTCCTGTGTGGCGCTTTTTTGAAGATTTTGGTGTTGGTATCACTGACCGTGCCAGTACATATTTGTCATTGGGTTGGACACAAAATGATGACATTGGCCGCAGTGGCGCGCACCGTGCACGTTTGGGCGTGAACTATCGCGTTGTTGAAACAACCGAAGATTTTGTTTGGGACATGTATGGCGAGGCATATCTGGCCGGATTGTCAAAAATGAAGGGTTCGTACGGCACAACCGGTTTCACATATGATAATTTTTCCAGTGGCCGTTGGGGCGCATTGGTTGGAACCAAGATTGGTAAAAAATGGTCGCGTTTAACCGCATCTTTGAACGCCGAATATTTGCAAATCTTTGGCAACCATAACAATGAAATTGAAATCACTCATCCTGGATTGTTGATGTTGGGTTTCCCGGATAAAATTTCTGTTGATTTGAAATCCAATAACGAATGGTTGGTGTCTTTGAATACATTGTATCAACTGTCTGACCGTTGGTCTATCGGTGGTTCTTTGAAATTCGTTGAACATGCCGACAACGGTGTGAAATCAATTCATACCAGATTGATTCCTGTTGATAACACAACGCCGATTCCACAATTGGGTGGCGCAACATTGCAACAGGCACAAAATGCCACTGTGCAAAAATTGTTGGCTGAAACCAAAAGTATGGATGACGGTTGGGAAGAATATTACATAACTGTGTCGTTGGCGAACCAGGTGACCGATTACTTGCAATTGGCACTGTATGGTGAATATGTGTTTGACACATCACACCAAGGTTCCCAAAACGGAACAGATATCAAGACCGAAATCGGCGTTCGTGCGAACGTTCGCTTTTAATTCGTGAATTGAAATATTTATATTGGACATTTCCCCGGGGGTACTCGGGGATTTTTAATTTACGCAATAAATACTTTATTATTTTGTCGAATTATGGTATAATAAACCCAAAGAAATATGGAAAGGTTATGAAAAAATCAAATTTTTTGGGTGCTTTTTTTGCATTTTTTGCCGGAATACCAATGGCGGCAAATGCGGCGTATCCGGTGTATTCCGGGTATAACGGTGGTGTAAATGCGCCTGCCGCAAATGGGGGACGTGTGGTATATTTACCAACGACAAACGGTACCGTTGTTGCAACAAATTCTGTGGCGGCGACACAGCCGACGCGTGTGACGGGTGCGTTGCCGCGTGTTGGAAATACATCAATAAATGCGGGTCGTCGTTATTACCAGTCATCGGATTTTGATCGCCTGGCGGATTCCGGTTTGTATATCGGTTTATCTGCGGCATATACGGCATCCGTTATGGGTGAGTTCGAGGCCGACTATGCGGGCGATGCCGGGTCATACATGGTTCCCGGTGCATTTGCCGGTGGCGGTATTTCCAAAGATTCCGTGATACCATTACAATTATCGTTGGGTGCCGCAATCAACAGTGATTTTCGTGTTGACTTTTCGTATAATCGATACAGTAATTTTGCATATCCACAAACGGTGCAAACGGCGGACGGGTCGGGCGGTTTTGTGACGGCGTCGGCGACCGGTGGTGCGGTGACATCAAACGCGACATTATTGAATTTTTATTATAACATTGATTCTTATACTGGGTTTTTGGCGGGTGGCTCGTTGCGTCCATATATTGGCGCGGGTGTTGGTATTGCGTTGAATACAACGTCTGATTATGTGGTGTATGACGGCACATTTTATTCCGAAGGCGACCCGTTAACAACACCGGCGGGCGATCCAACCGGCGTATCCGACATCAGTGCATATCACAACGGTGGCACAAACGAACATTTGGCATTTTCATTAGAGGGTGGTGTCACAACCGAATTGGGCGACGGCATGAAATTGGATTTGTTCGTTCGATATATGAATTTGGGCAAGGTTAAATCATCGGGCAGTATCGTTTTAACCCAAAAAGAATGGGTTAGTGACGGCAGTGGGGTTATGCCGGGCGAAGAGTTTGTGGATACTGTTGCGCATTATACCGATTGGACCGAAAGTGCGAATTTAAGCACCATTGATGTCGGTGTGCGCCTGCGATTACAATTCTAAAATATGTGCACGGGGAGAGAGAATAAAATGCGCAAATTAAAATTTTTAATTTTATCATTGCCGTTGGCGACCGCGATGTTTCCATATTCGGCGGCGCACGGCGCATTGCGTGTAAATAACTCTTCTGTTGTTAAAAACCAAATGCAAAATATGGCACTGATGCACGAAATGGCGTCCGTCGCGCAAATGCAAACCGCGCCACAACCGGCGCGCACGGTGACCGATGCAAACGGTAATACCACCACAATCAGTAATGCGCAAATGGATGCGTGTAATGCAATTTACCCCGGTGGCACATTTGATTGGACGAAACCAACGATGGGAATGCGTGCGGGTGGGGCGGCGACATGTGCGTCATATGTTGAATTGCGTGCGTATAATGGCGGTGGCACATCGTACAATGTTTTGGCAACCGGGTATTTGGCATCTGGTGATGCGGTCCGTTGCAATATCGACAGTTTCCCCGACATAACGGTGATTGGTCGCGATTTCACATATCCGGCGGACAATCCCCCAACTATTGAAGATGTTGAAAAAGTCATGGCGGCAGAAAACAAGGCAAATGCCGGGTTTAAGATTTTGGCGACGGCGGTTGTTGGTGGTATCGGCGGAAATTTCATAGGCAAGGGTGACGATGGTTTTGGCACAAATTCGGAAAAATTAAAAACGACGGCGCTGGGCGCGTTGGGTGGCGCGGCATTGATGACCGCATCGACCCAGGTCAACGATTACAAAGCCGGCAGTATGATTTTATCAACCGGCACCAACATGGCGGCGGGCGCGGTTGCAGGAAATGTTATGTCGTCTGGCGACGAGGTTTTACAAATCGATAATTGCCCGGAAGAAATCGGTAAAGAAGAAAAATGTATTTATGGCACGGTCAGCACTGGTGGTGGCAAGGAAGTAAAATCTGATACAAAACAATCGACTGCGACAAATTATACGGTATATTTTTATAATCCTGATGATAAATATTCTTATGAATGCACTCAGTATGGCGACAGTAACAAATGGGAACGCTGTCACAGAATTCAACTGTCTAATTTAACATTTGAGGGTATATCAGAATGCGATGATACCAATATCAGTAAAGAGTGTGAAGAAAAATTAAAAGAATTATCTGGTGATAAAACATACAAATTAGATGACGAGAAAAAAACAATATTAAACGGTGGTGTGTTGGTGGCGGAATCCGGCACAAACAAAGGTAATTATATCAAAATCGCATCTGCCAAAACCGCGGGTTCTCGCACGGGTGCGGTGGTGAAATTGTACGGTGAATATAAAAATATATTCGGATATAAACGCGATGATTGGCGTGACCGTGGCAAGGAAAACTCAAAAATAAAAATAACTGATACAAAAGTTTATGACCTGTATGGTAAATCGGACGGTGCAACCAAGGATAAAAAAATAGAAGATTTCACCCCGGCATATAAATCGGTGTCTGATGGCAGTGTGATTGATTTCAATAATGCGGCGCGCACAAAATCAACCATGATTGGTGCGGGGGCGGGCGGTGCGTTGGGTGCGCTGTCGGGTGCCGCCGGTGCCGATGCCGCAATAAATGAACGGTATTTAACGGCACTGCGTGAATACCAAGATTCATTGGGTAATATCGTGTGTTATACCGGTTCGCGATATTTGGCGAAATATAATGACGCAATCATTATTCCCCAAATGAAAAATTCTGATTAAAAAAAATGACCCATTTGGGTCATTTTTTTATGCATGTTGTGCACCAAAAAAATCATAAAAATTAAACCATTGTGTCGGCGCCGTTAAAATGTTTTCTTCCAAAAATTTAGCAAATCCCTGTGCCATATTGGCGACAACAGCATAACAATTACAGAAAAAGTATTTCTTCGTAAATATGTGAATACAGTATATGACCGTGGTAAAAATGGTATGCTAAATGTCACCGACAACAATCATTTGATTCTGAAAGCCTTTGCCACCGCATGGAAGTATCGTGAATTATATGAACAAGATGGCAATGTAGACAACGTTATACATAATGCTCGTACTTCAACAAGATTATTTTATAAATATTTATCTCTCTCGTATCTTAGTCCGTCAATCGTAAATAAACTATTAAGCAGTAAAATTAATATGGCAGTTAGAGATATTTTGGATAGAGCATCACGTAGTAGTGACTTTAAATCACAACAAAAAGCTTTTAATTAAAACATTATCATTTGTTTGTGTGTTTTACATTTGGGGCAGCCTTTCCCTTGTGCTAAATTATTCGCTAAAGGATTCCACACATGACCACATATTTTACATTTCGTTTCTATTCTATTTCTGCGTCCTTTATACAAGCCAAGTACCTCAACTTTCGGATTTATCTTAGCTACTTTCTTTTGAAATTCTTCTTGGCCATCAAATTGTTTAATTCTGTAACATTTGAGACACCCAGTCCCTTTTAGCAATTCTTTTGGTGTTGCATTCCATTCATTAGCACATTTTAAACACCGCACTCTTGTTTTTATATAGGAACCTTTGTATTCTCCAAGCACCCTGATATTTTTATTTATTTTTTTTAATTCTTTTCTGAATTCATCCGTTGTCATTTTACGAGATTGTATATAGGCCTTTTCTTTAATTTCTGCCCATTCATCTTCTGAAAAAGAGTATTTTACATTAATCTCTGAAAAAATGGTTGATAATAGTTTTTTTACTAAATCTAAATTTTGTGATAAATCTTCTCGAAATATTATGGCATTTTCAATATGTAAATTTTCTGGACAAGAATCATAAATACATAACAATTTTATGTTTTGTATTTTGCATTTTTCAATTTTATTTTGGTCATTTTTTAATCTGTTTTTATGCCAAAACCATGCCCCATACTCAACAGCATACTGTTTTTTTGGAATATATATGTCTAATTCTTTTCCAATAACACTTTTGCTTCTTGATAAAACTTCTTTTTCGCCCAATACATTCTTTAATGATAAGAACAAAAGTTGTTCAACAAAAGATGTGCTTGTATGATTACATTCAGGACATCCTTTTCCTCTTAATAAATCATTGGGTCTCGATTTCCATGCATTCTTACATAATTTACATTTACATCCAATTGGAATTCCATTTCCTTGATACTCCTCTAATAGTTCAATATTTGGATTAATTTTGTATAGCTTATGTTTAAATTCTTCTTTATCAGAAAAGCGTGCCAATTTTGCACATTTTGGACAGGGATATTTATATGTAAGAATTACATTGGGTAACGATGCCCAAATATGTTTACAAACGCTACACTTGCATTTGATTTTTTTTGTAATTCCTTGATAAGAAGTTAATAAAATAGGAGGAACTTTTAATTTGCTAAATTCTTTATAAAAGTATTCTTTCTTAATGTTTGCTTTGCATTTATTACATATTCCAGATAACCCCGGTAATATTTTTGGATTGGAATATTGCTTTTCTCCACAAATGCTACACGCCCATTCTATTTTTGTATTTGAATCAATATAAGTTCCTGTAACTTTTATATCAGGATTTAACTCTTTAATTTTTTTCTTGAATACTTCATCTGCTAAGAAACGAGATTTATACAAGCATTCGGAGCAGAGACCTTTTGAGGTATATAGCGAATTAGGACGAGTTAATAATTTTTTCCTACATTTACTACATTCCCATTCTATTTTAGTAAAAGCATTAACATATTTGCCTGTTATTTTTATATTAGGGTTTTTTGTTTGCAATTCTGCAATAAATTCTTCATGGGTTTTTGCATTATTTGTGGCCACCATTTTATTAGAACAATCAGCACATAAACCAGAGTGTTTAAAAAGGTTTTGTGGAAGAGCAGATTGAATTTTACCACACTTGTAACAAGCAAACTCAATTTTTGTTGTTCGGTTTATATATTTTCCAACAGCAATAACTCTTGGGTTTGTTTTTTGTAATTTTTTCTTAAAATCTTTATCCGTTAGTGCTCTCATAAGACAATCTTATATTACTCATTGGTTTTATTCAATATCTTTAGCAAAAATTAATTAATATGCTAAGTTGGCTAGTGTTATATAATGATAAAATTAAAACGTAGGTTGTTATTTGGTTAATTATGCAATAAGCAATATGGGTTAATATTATTTATATTTATTGATACATATTGCAAATCACTTACATGCGAAAACAAGGCATCTGCTACGGACTTGTTATAATATAGTGAGAATACACCTAATACAATTGCTACAAGCACCAAACCAGATGTGATGTATCCGTTTATCCACTTATAAACCACTTTAGAGTCCCTATAAAATATCTTCGCATTATTTAATTCTTGTGTTGCTTCCACTAAATGTTTTGAATATCGATCAAATAAAGGTTTCATGACATTGTCAAGTTCGACAGAATTAGCGACTTGCTGGTCATCTACAGTTTGAGGAAACGGTTTTTTGAGTATCTCGTTTCTTTTATTATGAAAACCATCGATCTTTTGTTGAACTTCTTGTTGAGCTTGTTCTAATCTAGAGATTTCTGCTTTTTGCTTATATAAATATTGTCTTAATTTTTCTTTGTTTAAACTATATTGGAACCAAGTAATAAAAGATTGCCCACATAGAACACACAAGCAAAATGCACCAAAATATCTGTAATTCGTGCTTAAATTATAACCAAAAAAATTTGGGCTTAAACCAAAGCCAAACACGCCAATACAAAATACACATAACAGTAATAGTGTGCGCGTGCTAAATTTTGTATCTTTAGATAAATCAAAATCTTGATGTATTCTAATTTCATTGTTTGACAATTTTACAGTGGCAACGCCACCTGTTGCAAAATGAATAGTGCGATCATTAGTATTACTAAACATATCTTAAATCCTTCATTTTATTACAAGTTTTCTTACAATCATATTAGAATTTTAAAACTTAAAGTCAAGATAAGTGCCTCGGCTAAATCGGGCAAGGTATATAGTTGCGACAGATTTGGGTGAATTGGGCATATGGGGCGGTATACACTGGTAATGCCGCTCATAAAAATCGCCGGAAACGGGGCGAAAAAGAACATCCCGTGGGATTACCACGGGATGTTCAATATTACTGGCGGATGGTGAGGGATTCGAACCCCCGGACGAGTTGCCCCGTCAGCGGTTTTCAAGACCGTCGCATTCGACCGCTCTGCCAACCATCCGAAACTGAAATACTTGGCAATTATATATTATTTTTTTGCCAACGCAAATGTAAAATTACACTAAATTGCAAAAAATGCTATAAACTTGCCTTTCGATAAAAACTGATTTATAATCGAAATATGAAAGTTTACATGTCTAACATAGATTTAATTACGGGAAATTTGGACGCATATGCGGCACGGTTGACCCCGCCGCAACAGGCACGCGCCGCACGGTTTAAAACCGATACCCGCCGTGCCCAATTTATTTTAGGGCATTTAATGGCAAATTCGACGGGTAAACGTTATATTTCATTTGGTTATATTGATAATTTGGTTGTGGTTGCGGCATCAAACACGGCGCCGGTTGGGGTTGCGATATCTGACGCGACGGCGGAATATGATATGGCCGCGATTACTCGCGACATGGGGTTGCCGGAATCAAAAACGAAAAACGAATTTTTACGCAACATGACATTTGCGCGTGCAAAATATAAAATTGGTGCGCACCCATGGTCGCGTTTGTTTATGCGATATGGTAAATACGTGATTTGCATGTGTTCATCGCGTGCATTTGACATGCCAAAATTGAACAAATTTATTCCTTAAAATCTATTTTATAACGGCGGATTTAATCAGTGTCACATCTTCTTTGATTCCGTCGATTTTTAATTGTAATTGTCCGATACCTGATTCCAAAATGGTTGTCCGGTTTTCCAATGCGGTGATACGTGAATCTGCGCGGGTCAATTCTGCCAACGAAGAATCTTGGCGTGCGACCCAGTAAATAACACCAAATGCCGCCGCCAATAAAAACCAACCGTGGCGCAGTATATCCAAAACATTTATAACATTTTGTTTTTTTTGCATGATGTCACCCCTGGGTTCCACGCGCAATCATGGATTCAATTTGGCGCACAAATGCGCGGGTGGCCTCTGCCCAACGCAGTTCATTATCGGTTGCATTTGCACCCAAAACGCGTTCGATAGTGATTTTGCGCATGTGTGCCAAAACCGCGCGCCCATCACGGGTTTGAAACAGGCGCGCATATTGTTTTTCTAATTCTTGCATAATAATCACCTTTATCGTTATATAACGGTTGCATTATTGGTTGCGATTGCAATCGGGGCCAGATATTTTAATTCTGCATCACTGTGCAGAGATATCGGTTCAATCACACCGCGCCGCGATAATATTTGTAATCCGCGTTCACACAACGGCCGTATAAATTCATGCAATAAACGACCGTATGTTGCGCCCAACACGCGCATCATATCGGCGTTGCGTGCCAAAACCTCGGTTGCGGTCATATCACGGTCAGATATTAACCCCAATCTGTCGGCCAATAATGTGTGACGAATTCTGTCGCGTAAATCAGACAGCACTAATTGTGATACATCGAAATTTGCGCCACATGTCAATGGGGTTAAACCCGAACTGCCCACGGCTTTTGGAATAATTGCGCCCGGGGTTAAATTTATATTTTGCAAATTGATAACGCCGTCATCATCGGCCTGCCAAATACCACTGACGGCAATGGTTGCGTTTTTCAAAACTAATTCGACAACTTTGTTTGCGGTCTTGATATCCGGCAATGCGCGCAGCACCGGTCCACGTCCATACAGTTCGCCACTGCATAAATTCCAACGGAAAATTAAATATGGGTTTGTATCAAAATGCCCGGTGTTCAAAATTTCAGGTCCCGAATCAATATCCAACCATGCGATAAAATCCAATCCAACCAAAGATTGAACAACACGGAATTTTGCATCAATGTCTGATTCCATTTTTTTACGCAACGTGTCCGATGGGGTCCATGTTGGATACGCCGTTGCGATTTCATTTGCGGTCATAGATGTCGTATGAAATACGGCGTTTTCCAAAATTGCGATGTCTTGCATTGGAATCGCGGTAAATGAAAAAGCAGACGCCGCACCAATCGGATTTTCCGCCATGAATAAACATGCCGTGCCATAAATGCATAAATCCATATAACATTGATGAACAGTTGTATAAAAATTAGAATCGTTCAAATTTGCACGTAATGTGTTTGTTGCGATTTCTGGGTCTGGGGACATATCACTTTCGCGTGTCAGGTTTATCCACAATGATTCCGGTGGTGTCAACAGAGTATAAATTGATGCCGCCAAATTATCCACCGCATCGGCCGCCGTGCCATCAAACAATGTTGCCGCATCTGTATCAGTTGTGGGAATTGTATAACGACGCGCATCGTCCCATCGTTTTAACCACGGTTCACGGATATTCAATGCACGAGTGTACATTTTTTGTAAATTTTGTATGTTCATATTTTTTCTCCTTTTGTTTTAGGTGTTAAATTTTGAAATTTGTGTTTGCATGAAATGTTCGAATTGTTGTCCCCATTGGTCTGATTGGTACGGGCACAGCGTTGATTGCGCCACTTAACGCGTCCAATCCATCATCGTGTCCGATGCCGCCAATAGGGGACCATCCAATCATTTCAGACAATAATGGGGTTTGTTGAATTTTTTGGTGTGCGAACAATCGTCCCGCCCCCAACAACGGTTCCAACGCATTCATAATTCGGTCTTCTTTTTTTGCGTGATTATTGACGCGTTGCACAACAATGCCGCCACCAATATTTGCAATCTTATCGGTCAAAATTTCGGGCAGGGCGTTTCCCAACCCATTAACTTCAACCGCCAATCGTCGCATTTTATATTTATTCAGAAATTCCAAAACCAAATCACATTGGTATGTTAATGGCTGGGTGTGGTCGCGCGGCACAACCATATACATTATATCGTGCAGAAATATATTATGTGATTTATCATCGCGAAATATAAATGCACACACACTGGCGTCGGTATTTTTATGTCCCAACGACGGATCCCAATACATGGCGGCGCCGGTGACACACCAATCGCCCAGGCGGCCTGTGTGAAAATTAAAATCCCAATCGTAAAATTGAATTTTTCCTGGGTCCAGGCGCACATTTTCTAATGGCCTAAATTCCAACATCATTTGCGCCATAAAGTGATGTTCGCCCACGGTTTGACGCAGATTTGAAATTTTATCAATGCTGAAAACTTCGGGCCATGCGGACGCGCCGTCGGAATTTAATATTGGCATTAAAAATTTTTTATATCCCGATAAAAAAGGCGTTGAAAAATGAAATTTTTTATTTACTATAAATGACATGGACTTTACTCCCAAAACTTTACCAACAAATCTTGAAGCCGAACAGGCCGTACTGGCGGCGGTGCTGATGAACAATCGTGCATTGGAACGCGTGGCTGATTTTTTAAAGCCGGAACATTTTTCGCATCCCGCCCATGCCGAAATTTATAAATTGGCATTGCATCGTTTTGCATCGGGTGTCCCATTTGATATCATCACCGCCAAGGATTATTTACAACAACAGGGCACATTAGAATCTGTGGGTGGTGTCGATTATTTAACCCAGTTGTCTTCGGCGGGCGCGACGGTTGTAAATGTCGAACAATATGGTCGCATTGTTTATGAAAATGCGATGCGTCGTGAATTGATAAATGTTGGTCAATCAATTATGGACAACGCATATGTCGAAGATTTGGACAACCCTGTTTCACGCCAGTTAGAGGTTGCCGAACAAAAATTATTCGACATGGCGTCTGTCGGTGTTTCTGAACACGAACCGACACCAATTGGCAACGCACTGCAAAGTGCACTGGAAGAGGCACAAATCGCGTACCAGGCGGACGGAAAACTGTCGGGTTTAACCACGGGATTGACCGAGTTGGACAAATCAATCAGTGGTCTGCACCATTCTGATTTAATTATTATTGCGGGTCGTCCGGCGATGGGTAAAACGACACTGGCGATGAATATCGCGTTTAATGCCGCAAACGCAATTTTGACCGGACGCGCAAATACTCAATACAAAGGTGTTGTCGCGTTTTTCTCGCTGGAAATGTCCGCGCCCCAGTTGGCAACCCGTGTTTTGTCATCGCAAACAAAAATTCCGGCAACATCCATGCGCGAGGGTTCACTGACCGACGAAGAATTTTTGAAAATGTCCCAATATTCCAAGGCTATTGCACAAACGCCATTGGTGATTGATGATACGGCGGGCATGTCGGTCCCAATGATTCGCACGCGTGCGCGTCGCCTGGCGCGGAAATATGGCGGTATCGCATTGATTGTGATTGATTACCTGCAATTAATGATGTCGCCCGGTGGCCGACGCAGTGACAATCGTGTCCAAGAATTATCTGAAATAACCCGTGGATTAAAAATGTTGGCCAAAGAATTGGATGTCCCGGTAATTGCATTATCTCAATTATCACGCAGTGTCGAAATGCGTGACGATAAACGCCCGCAATTGGCGGACTTGCGTGAATCGGGGTCTATTGAACAGGACGCCGATATCGTTATGTTCACATACCGCGAAGAATATTATTTGGACAATCGCGACCCATCGCAACGCATTTCAAACACCACATCACAAAACAGTGTCGAAACATGGCAAAAACGTCTTGAACGTGCCCGTGGCAAGGCCGATGTGATTATCGGCAAAAATCGTCATGGTCGCCCGGAAACGGTGCATATGGCTTTCCTGGGTGATTATTGCCTGTTTGACAATTTGGATGAAATGGCGGCGCGTAACGCTGCACCGTTGCCGGGGGATTTTGCCGGTGCCACAACGTCATCAGCACAAACGCCATCGCCGGATATGGTGCCCGACGGCATGGGGATTGATGTATCGGCGATTCCGGATGATATGCCATTATAATTTTTTTGACAAAAAAATTACTTGCGAAATATTTCAAAATTGACTAAACTTTTGTCAAGTGTTCCCAAGGAGTTTTAAATATGGCACAAGAAGAAATCATTTTTCCAAACAATATTCGTACAATTCGGTTAAACAACGGTATGAAAATGACCGAACTGGCGCGCAAAACGGGGTTGAGTTTATCCGCTGTATCTAAAATTGAAAAGGGTGTTCGTCGTTTGAACCAAAAACAACTTTTGAACATCTGCAATATTTTGGGATGCAAATTATCTGACATTTTTATCAAAGAATCTGATGCGGTTGCCGACAAATGGCAAACGGAAATCAAACGTCGCCTTTCCGATAATGAACATGGCGGATTGAAAGTGTTTGGTTCGGGTCTGCGCAAAATTCGTCAATTACAGGGCAAAACCATTGCCCAGGCGGCCAAAGACGCCGGTATGACATTGTCGGTTTATCATAAAATCGAAATCGGTCAACGCGAAATATATAAAAACGAGGTTGAGCCCCTGGCAAAATCATTTGCAATGTCGGCGGATTCAATGTTTGATAAAATCGCAAATTTATACAAATCTGGCGAATTGACCAAACAAATAAACAAGGTCAAAGAACGCGTGAAATCTGTATTGGTCCCTGATAATCCGGCATCCGGCATTGATATGCATGACGGGTTGTATGGTGCCAAATTGTACGACAGTGCGCGTCGCAAATTGGTTCCTGTATTTGGTTCACCAAACGGCAAAACAATTTCGTTCAAGAAAAATGACAAAATCATGATTGTTGCCCCCGCATCACTCGAGGGTCGCAAATCGATTTATGCGGTTATTCCAAATTCTAAACGCAGTGGCGGATTTATTCCTGAAAAATCATATGTGTTTATCGATGCAATGCAAACGGCGGAAAATGGTGATTTGGCATTGTGTATGGATGTTGATTTTGCAAATTTATCACCGGATGATACGGTTGATGCGAACATTGCGGTCGTTCATACTGATTCCAAGGGTAAAAAGTATGGCGCATTGGTTGATCCTGCGGAAAAGTTTTATGCAAAAACTATGCATCGGGTTGTTTTGATTTTGACCGAATAACCCCCATTTGGATGGAGAGAGAATATGAAACAAAAATCAAATATCATTGCACAAAAATTGGTCAACCTGTATCGCCAGGAACACGTTATTTTGGGCGGATGGACGGCATTGAATCCAATATTTTTGGATGAAGGTACCGATGAAGTTTTGAACGCAATGGCGGATTTGCCAACGGGAAAAATGTTGGCGGCCCACATTATGAATTTGCGCAGTGGCAAAACCCCAATGGACTCAATTGACCGGAATTTGTTGCCATATGGTGGTTTGATGGATGAATCTGCAATTACAAAACCCATAAATGATGAACAATGGACCGTATTGAGTGATGCATTGAATAAATTCACGCCAACCCAACAAGGCCTGCAAGAATTACAAAAATTGGATGTTGTAAAACGTTTTGGCGACCAATGGTTAAACGGGATAAAAACCATTTTGTCAGGAAATACCGAATTGTCTGAAAAATGGCGTGTCGTGATGCAAACTTGGCGCGCATATCATTTGTGGGATATGGCAACACAAATTGTATCACAACCATTGACCGAACACACCCGTGCCCAGATTCAGGCCGATATGCCGGAATACGAAACATTTTTGCCAATGTTCGGTGATGCTGGCAAAAATTTACTGGAAAAATTGCGCACATTTATGAAGGACTCAAAACACACGGCGCAAAATCCAGATTAATCGTCGTCATTTGTTCTGTATATCGTATCCATTGTATGTGGCGTTCCGATATAAATCATTGTGCCATTTGGCGACAAAATAAAATCCAATTCACGCAACCTTTCGCGTAATGCGACACGTTTTTGTGGTGTATTTGCGGTATTTGGAACCTCAACATCATCACATATAATTAAATCTGCACGCATACCGGTAATATTTCCATGGATACCTTGGCATACAACCGATGGTTCGCGAATTCCAACCGGACGATTGATTGTGATTTTATCAGACGCCCACTCTTTTTTATTTTTTGGAATTAAATCGCCGCACCATGGATGATTTTCTAATATATTTTTAATATGCGCAACCATGCGCGCGGCCAACACTGTATGCGCAGACAAAACCAAAATGCGGGTTTCGGGACGCATGTATAAAACGCACGCGGCAAAAATTCCAACCACGGTTGATTTTCCCGAATGACGAAATGCCATCAATAAACCTTTGTGGTCTGGATTTTGCCACACATCATACAGAAATTTCAGCATATCTTGATGATGTCGCGGGGTTGTATATCCCAACACATGATTCCACGCATCAGCGAATTGATATACCTGCGTAATCATTTTATTTATCCAACGATGTTTTCAAATCGCGCCAGCCAATTTTTCAACAGATTTGTTTTCTTTGTCGTTTTTGTATTTTTTAATTTTTCCAAATTTGCCAATTTTTTATCCGTGTATGGTTGTGACGCCTCGTCGCGTAATCGTGCCAGGACGCTGCCTGCGCTGGTGCTGGATGCGTTAACACCCGCGGCGCCGTATTTTGCGCGTTGCGTCGCCAATGATTTTTTTACCAGGTTTGTTTTTGCCTTTTCATCTTGGGCCATTTGTTGCAAAATATTTAACCTGGCATTATTGTCTGATTTTTTTGATTTTTGATAATCTAATATTTGCGTCACATCTGAAACTAATTGTCCCATTTTATTCCTCCTATTGTTATTTTAAATTTCATATTGTCCATATACCGTGACAGATAACACCGTAATCGGTCCAGATTCCGCGCCATATATAACCCATGGCGCAACAGATGGGTCGATTTGTGAACCCAAAAAATTCATTGAAACATCACCAGAAAATCCCGGATGCCCCGGCGAATAAGTTTCATTTGGCAATTCAACACGCATGTCGTTTATAAATGCGCCACGTGTTTGCCATAACCGTAAATTTATTTTACGTAATCTTAAATGGTTTGGTCTGTGGCCTGAAAAATTCATTGGAACGCCTGCAATCATACATGGAATTTCATGCGTGCCTGAATCATTATGTGCGGTATCGGAAAAACGTGCCAATTTGTATGTTCCCATATACTCTAATACAACAAATGTTTCGCCACCGCTTTCTGCGACCGATACAAATTTTGCGTACGCAGTGTATCGCGCCCATGCAGAAATTCCCAAACCAACATCGTATGTTAATACCGACATATCACCATCAGAATTCACAACAAATAAATGTTTGGACGATTTGTTATAACAAATATCAATCGGGTTATTGATTAAATGTTTTGCAAATGCACATAAATCATCCGCATTGTATTTTTCACCCAATGTATCCAGTGATAATTTTCTGATATCTTTCAAATTACTGGATATAAAAACCGTTTCATTTTCAATTTTTTGTGGAATTAAACAACGCGATGCGACACTGCCAACGGAAGTGTGTTGTTTTATGTTTATATCTGACGGGGTCAACGGTTGGTTTGATATGGCCCACTCGCCGGTTGATGTCAGTATTTGCAATTTATCACTGCTGATTAAATAACAAATCTGTTGTCGTTCTTTGGATAACAATGTGGTAATAATCGCCTCGTCATCTAAACCGGTCCCGACATCAAAGTTATAATGTTGTCCGACATGCGACATCCAAATTCCACCCGGCACAGAATGTGTTCCACCAAAAACCAACCTGTCTTGATGAAACGTGATTGCACACGGCCAACCATGCCGATAATCAAATGCGCTTTCCAACCAATCTGTGATTGGGTCTGCGGGTAAAGTATATTCTATTGGGCTGGTGGCATATACAACGGTCGGGCTGACATATTCTGTGATTTGCCATAATTGGTTATTGAAACAAACAAATGTTTCAACATTTGTCGATGTCCAATAATTTTCAGATGCCGTAAATGTGGCAGATTTAACCCCATATGGCCCGGCCGTCACGGTTAACGCCACACCACGCATATCATCGTATTTTATCAATGGGACCTTGGAATATAATCCTGACGCATCATAAAAATTGAATTTACACAAAGAAAAACCATCGCTGTCTTTGGTTAAAACATACGGTGGTACATCCGGGTGCGTAAATATCACAGAATTCCCGCGACCGGCAAATTGTATATTTGGTAATGCCGATTCCAACCATGGTGATACGATTGTATCAACGACGGTATCATTGGAAAAAATTGTAATTTTGCGATTTGTAAAAACCAAAATATAATTTTCTTGTTCGGACATATCGCATGAAAATATGCGTGCATTTCCATCCAATGTTGCGATATCGACGATACCAAATCTGCGTGTGACACCGCCACCTGACAACACATCCATGTTTTCCAATCGTGACAGTCCCGAAATATTTTTTGTTAAATAAAATTCTGGTGCGATTTCACCGTTTGCAAAAGAATTTTGCGAATGTATAAACTCTGTCATAATACGAATCTCCTTGTGCCTTAGAATCGGACGTTTATCAACGAAAAATCACGTACGCCCGCATCAGAATCGGTTGTTGAATCTATAAATTTGGCGGTTTGTAATTCTGATTCATATAAACTGACCAATGTTCTGAACATTTGTTGGTTTCCGGTCAAAGGCATGCAAAATTCCATTGCCAATCTGGTTGCCGCCAATGATATAAAATAACTTGGAAAATCTTCTACATCAACATTTACGACGGCCAATAATTTAACATTGTCTGAATGTGAAAATATTTTTTTCCCGCAAACATGTCCATTGCATTTCAAAATTCTTAAAACATTTTCTGGAATAATTAAATTACCATCTGTGTCGCGTTCAATCAAAACCGCGTCTGTTGCGAAACGCCACGGATGGGATGACAACAAAGAATTTAATGTGACATCGCACAGTGTTCTTGCTAATTGTGCGGCGGCGGTATCCGATGTCAATGATACCAACGGCTGTTCACCCAATTTTAATAACGCCATGGAACATAAATCTTGTTTGGTTAGCATAATGTCTCCTTTATATTTATAAAAAAATCGGGGTGGGATAAAGTTTTTCCCACCCGGTATTATTTTTTATGAATCAAAAAATGATTAATCTAATGCCGCAACCGACACAACATTATCTGCGACACTGATTGCGCGCATGGCGGTTTTATCCGACGCATTAATCAATATAATGTCCCCAGAATTCATCAATGTCACAACATTGTTAAAATAACCACTTGTTGCAATCGTTGCCAATGTTTCATTTGCTGCATAATGCCACAAAGTAAAACCGTTTGCATATGCAATTACAGATAATTTTTTATTTTGAAACGCCATCTGTTTTTCCTTTTGGTTTATTGGTTGTTTGATATAGACGCGTTATGCGTTATCTTTGCATTTGATACGAACGATACCGTCCTGATCAATCAATACGGCACCTTGGGACATGCTGTTGCTGATAAAGTGCGCCGCACGTTCGCCATGCCATGTAATATCGGTTTTAACTTCTTGACCGCATGCATGACCAACCGATGACGCGTGATAAATAAAGCAACTGCGATTGGTTGAACTGGCCAATGGCAAATCGTTGTGCAAAACCCATGTAATGCCCAACCATTTTCTGGCCTCGAACCCATTGATAAACGGATTAGAATCGCCGACATATTCTGCCGAAACAAATTCATTGATGCCCAACAATTCGTTCCATTGATGCACACCGACCACGGCGAATCTGCGACCGTCATCTGGTACATCTTTTTCATTGATTTTTTCAACGGCTTCTAAAATTAAATCTTTGGTTAAACCGGTTGTAAAATCGCCAACATACGCAGATGCATTATCCATCGCAGATATAATCAATTCATCTGTTTTGCGACCCAATGCATACGCACCGGCGGACGCGACAACACGACGTTCATCAACATTGGTTTTCAATTCATCCAATGCATCAACCCAATCACCGGCGTAATAATCTTGCAATACGCATTCCACAGGTTGATGATTTAAATTCATAACCGGCACAATACCATGTCTTGATTTTGTGCTGGCGGTACCACGACCGATGCTTTGAAATGTTGTAGATTGTCCCACGACGCCTGATTTGCTGCGCACAGTGGAACGCAATTTTGTGCCCATTTGTTGATATGCCAAATGAACATCTGCTTCAAATTGTTTCACGAAAACTTGATCTATGGAAACAGACATAATTTTTCCTTTTGTTGTTAAAATAAAAACAAAGTGCAACGAATTGCACCGACCTTTGATTTGATTTTGTTTTTTTGATTATGCAAATAAATTTGCGTCATATTACAAAACGCGGGGTCTGGATTCAGATTTTCCTGCAACAGTTTTAACCAGACAAAATATATCTGGTTAAGATTGTGGCAAATAAAAACCCGCAATTTCTTGCGGGTTTGAAACACTATTCAGAAAATATTATTTTCTTTTAGCAGCTGGTTTTTTTGCGGCAACTTTTTTCGCAGGTGCTTTTTTAGCAACTGTTTTTTTTGCAGCAACTTTTTTCACTGCTGGTTTTTTCGCAGCGACTTTTTTCGCAGGTGCTTTTTTAGCAACTGGTTTTTTTGCAGCAACTTTTTTAGCAACTGGCTTTTTCGCAGCAACTTTTTTCACTGCTGGTTTTTTCGCAGCGACTTTTTTCGCAGCTGGTTTTGCAGCAACTTTTTTCACTGCAACTTTTTTTGCAGCAGGTTTCGCTGCTGGTTTTTTTGCGGCTGCTCTTTTCAAACAGAACATTCTTCTCTCCTTATTAGATGTTTTGGATAGAACAAATTTTTTTTGTTCTTACTTACATTTTATATGAAAAGAAAAAAATAGTAAAGCAGAAATTGAATTTTTATTTCATTTTTTTTATTCAGAATATAATTTTTTAAAACCATTTTCAATTTTGTGAACATATTCTGGATCTTGATCGCGCCAATATTTTGGATCACGCATCATGCGTCGTAAATCTGCATCGGTTAAATTTTCATGTGCATCACCATTGGTGTTTATGTGTGGTTCCACCGATTGCATCATTTGATAAATGCCTTGGATTCCTGCGGCAGATTCACACAAAGATTCAAATGCATCATGTGGTAAAAATTTTTCACCAAATGTATTTATTGCATTTAATGCGTCGTTCATTTTTTCGCGTGAACCGAAAAATTTTTCTAACTTTGACATCTCTGTATTTTCATTTTTCATTGAAAATAAATCTGCGATGACTGGTGATAAAAATTCTTCTGCCACAGAATAAATTTGTTCTACTTGATGTTTTGTTAAACCGATATCGTGAAATTTTTGTTTAATCGATTCGTCATCGAACAAATTATTTGATGGGTAATCATTTGCATTTTGTGGCACACCAATTGCGCGATAAAATTTTTCACGTACGGTTTTATCCGAATCATCATTTGGGATTGACACCATGTTTCCCATTTTCTTTTCTAATTCAGAATAAGATTTCATCAATGCTTCGACATTGACGCTACCGTCTTGATTTTGAAATTTTTCCGGTATTTTTTGCATGACTATTCCTTTTTGTTTCACCAGATTTTCTTAAAAAATAAATTCCGCCCAACGTGAATACAGATTGCATAGTTAAAAACAAATCTGTGTCACCGACTAAATAAGAAGCTATCGCGGACAAAATCCCCATGCCCGACAAAATATATGTTCTGTGTCCGGCCAAGAATCCGCCACGGATAATTTTTTGTACCTTCATATTTTTTGAATCCTTATATCACAGATAAAAAAACAAACCATCCATTTCCAAAATATATCCGCGTGCGCGTGACCAATCTGGATTAAATTCGTCACGGTGAAATTTTGTTGCCCCGAAACAGCAATCATCCAAATTATGTTTTAACATTTTATCAACGACGCGCAGACACATTTGAAATGTTCGTGCATCTGGGTTGACATTTAACAAATCATGATGTGATGATTTTTTATTTAAACATTCGAACAATCCGGACTTCATCACAAAATCCAATTCAGATTGCCCAGATTTTTGTGCGCCATTTGCAATCATCGATGCCAACGCCTCGACAACGCGTAACGATTGTGCGCATGTTTCTGCGAACACCACTCGTGCAATTTTATAAACATCTGTGTCGAAATCATTTTGATGTTTTTTTATATTTAATCGCATTGCTCTCGTCCTTTCTTTGTTATTTGTCCCACCCATGTAATAAAAAAAGCGCACCCAAACAGTGCGCCAAAAAAAGTAAAAAAAATCACACCATTGCGGTGCGTATAATTTCTGCTCTTGATGTTGCCATTATAACACAAATCGAAATGCAAGTCAAGTGTTTTATATCATAATCTCGTCGCCATATGCCAAAACATAACGTGTTCCGCATAATAAAACCAATGCGCCATTTTCATTTATTCCAATCAGTTGTGCGGTTGCCCCACGATATTTCACGGTTGTATTCAGTCCACATGCCATTGACATCCAACGTGTGCGCACCTGGGAAAAATCTGCGACAATCCATTTATCCAGAAATTTCATCAATTTTCCCAACACATCATTTACATTTAATTTTACATAATTATCAGTTTTTGTCGTTTTATATTCTGGGACAGTTGGATTTGTTGCAATATTTATACCGATTCCGACGACGACGAACCGACCAAAATATTCGATTAAAATTCCAGAAATTTTTTTATCATCCACCAATATATCATTTGGCCACTTTATCATCGGGGTAATTCCAAAAGAATACAATGTATCCGCCACCGCCACCGCCACCGCATACGATAATCGTGCATCGCGTTCTGGGGCGGCATAAATAAAACTGGCATATAAATTTCCGTGATGCGACACCCATTTTCGGCGGAAACGTCCGCGACCATCACTTTGTGCGGCGGCGCAAATAACGGTGTGATCACCGGCACGATGTGACGCAATTAAATTTTGCGCCATTGTTTGGGTACTGGGGATTTTGTCAAAAGAAATAACTTTATACAGACCCAATTTTATACACCCCATTTTCCAAAATAATAAAATCGCGACCACATAATTTACGCAGGTTATAAATAGCCGTGTCAATCGTGTGTGTTGCAATCGGCATATAATCCAACGCGCGTTTTAATTCGACGCCCGACATACCGCCACTGCGCACCAGCGCGACAATAACGCGTTCTTGCACATCAGATAACGCCGGCATTTTATCCCCAAACACAGACCGCAAAATTTTCGTGTTATCTAAATTATTTAAAATCAGTTCCTTTAATTCATCAATGCGCACCGGTCCATTTGTCGTAATATCATCCATATTCACAACATCGATGTCCAATGTGTCGACAACAACCGCGCCCAGTTCCCGCAACACATGGCGCCACATATCATCCGACGAAAAAATTCTGATACCGTCTAACATATTTTAACCATAGCAAATTTTAATCATCTGTCTATAAAATTCATATTCAAACGCGATTGATTTTTGTAAATGTGGGTGCTAAACTGGGGCTATCTGAAAACAAAAAGGATTAAACATGTATATACTTGCATTGAACTGTGGTTCATCATCATTAAAATACCAGGTTTTTGACGCCGACACCCGCGCCCCATTGGTCAGTGGTAACGTCGAAAAAATTGGTTTGCCGGATTCATTTGTGACACAAAAATATCCTGACGGTGCCAAGGTTAAAAAAGAAGTTGTAATGTCCGACCATAACCAGGCATTAAACGTTGTCATCGGTTTATTGCGCGAGGCATCAATCGATATCGGCAAAATTGCCGGCGTTGGTCATCGTGTTGTGCTGGGCGGCGAAAAATTTGCAAATTCTGTTGAAATTACTGATGAAGTCATCAAAAAAATCGATGAATTATCAATGATTGCGCCATTACATAATCCGGCGGCATTGGTTGGCATTATGGCTGCAAAACAGTTATTGCCCAACGCGACCCAGGTTGCGGTTTTTGATACGGCGTTTTATAACACATTGCCTGATTATGCATATCGTTATGCGGTGCCATCTGCATGGTATCGTGAATTGGGCGTGCGTCGCTATGGATTTCATGGAACATCGCACCTGTATGTATCGAAAAGGGCGGCGGCGATTTTGGGCAAACCGGCGGATAAATGCAATTTAATCACATTGCATATTGGTTCGGGTGCGTCTGCGGCGGCAATCAGAAATGGTGTCGCGGTTGATACATCATTGGGTATGACACCGGTTGCGGGCCTGGTTATGGGGACGCGTCCGGGCGATTTGGATGCGGGCGTTGTTCTGTATGTGATGCAACGTTTGGGGCTAACCCCGGAACAAATGCAAAAACATTTGAACAAAGATTCCGGCCTGTTGGGCATCACCGAATGCTTTGCCGACCGTCGTGATGTCGAGGCGAATAAAGACACCAAACCCGAATGCAAATTGGCAATTGAGATGGAGGCGCACGCCGTCCGCAAATACATCGGCGCATTTTTGGCGGAATTGGGACACGTTGATGCAATCGTATTCACGGCGGGCGTTGGCGAAAACGATGATTACTTGCGCGCACAATTCTGCAAAGGGTTAGAGCCATTAGGAATTAAATTGGACCCGGAAAAAAATGCGGCGGCATTGGCACGCAAAGGCGTGGATAGTGCGATTATCAGCACAGATGACAGTCCAATAAAAATTATCATGGTTGCGACCAACGAAGAATTGGTTATTGTCGAAGATACCATCGCAATCATGAACGGGACATATAACCCCGACCATTTGAAAATGGATTATTCATTTGCAAAATAAAAAATCCCCTGCGGGGGATTTTTTTTGCGATTATCCAAAAGATATGGCAAAATTTGTGCTTTGTAAAAAAATGCCCAAACGGGCATTTTTTAAATCCGGAATCGCGCACCCACGCGCACGGTGTCAAAAATATATTTACCGCTATCATCGGTTGGAACATATACACGGCGCACGCCAAAATCAAATGTTGTAATATCAGAATATTTAACGCCCAGACCCAAATTCAGGGCATAAATCACACCGTTGTCATTGACAGAATCATTAAATTCACCGTATGCGTTGGCTATGGTTATGTCACTGGTTCCGAAACTGTATCCGATGCCAAATCCGATATATGGCGCAAATTGTTCGATTCTGAAATCGGCATATCCGTTTGCCAATACGAATACTTGATTAAAATTTATTGTTGCGATATCTGTGATTGCGTAATTGTATGTTAATTTTCCGTTTTCGCGATAATGATTGTATCCGGCCTCAATCTCGCCACGCAAATGAAACCAATGATATTGATTTCGCATGCCGTATTTATTATCAGGTGTCCAATCAATACCGATGGCGGGTGATAATTCCCATAAAAAACCACTGTCCCCATATTCAAATCCAGACATGCCGGTGTTCGATTCAGAAATTTCTATGAACCAATCGCCGATTGTTTTGTCGCCATCAACATATATCGTTGTATCGCCAATACCCATTTTGACCGATGCATAAGATTCTAATTTTGCATTTGCCACATTTGTTATAAAAACCAAGCCCGCAATCACAATAAATTTTTTCATGGCACATGTCCTTCTCTGTTTTTATTGGAATATTATACTATTTCACCGCATTTTTTTCAATCGTCAAATTGACAATTAATAAAAATATTTGTCTGAATATTTTGGCATTTGGGGAATTTTTATGATATAATATACATCACGAGAGAATAATTATGTTTTATCTGTATTGTTGGTGTTTTGTTGCGATTGCTGTGATTGGGGCGGTTTTGTTGCCCGATGCGCACGCGGCGCCGACAATAAAAAAATTAAATTCGCAAATAAATAACACGACATTGGACAATGCCACCATAAACAAACAGACAATGGCAAAAATGTCAACGGCAAATAAAATCGCGCCGTCTGTGTCGGCGGTTGTAAAATCAGATGTCGCGTCAAATGCCAATGCGGTCAATGTCGTGTCAACATCGCCCGCATCAGATGGAACGCGTTTGTCGGGATTGTTTCATGGAAATATTATCAAGGGAATTGGAACAAAATTGTCCACAAATTATGCGGCAAATTCGGGCGGTCAACAACCGAATAATTCCGCCACATCTGAATTGTCGCAACGAATAAACGAATTGGAAGAAGCGTTGGATGCAAAACAAGAGGCATTAAAATCTGGCAATGGGATTTATATCGATGGAAAAACAATTGGATTGTCCCAAGAAATGGTAAAACTGCCAGAAAAATTGCAGGAAATAAACCAAGAAATCGATGAATTACACGAAAAATTCAATGTGACAAATTTGGAACAAATCCAACAAATCATTGATAATATCCAAAACAATACAACAATTTATGATTCTGGGACCCAAGAATACAGAAGTGTGACAATCGTGGACAGTTTTGATGAACAAGATTTTATTGATAAACAACAAGGAAGTGTAAAATGAAAAATAAAAAATTATTATTTGGTGCGGCATTATCGGTGTGGATGTTAACGCCATGCGCGTTTGCAGCAGATGACAATGCGGATGCAAAATTGACCACGCGTGGTTATGTCGATTCCGGTTTGTCTTTTGTTTATCAAAAGGCAGCGGCGGCGCAGGGCGATGTCGACAGTTTAAAAACCGTTGTTGGTGCGGCGGCCGATGGACAAAACGCGGCAACCGGTTTGGTTGGCAAAGTTGCAGGTTTAGAAACCGTTGTTGGTGCTAGCTCATCAGAGGGATTGCGGGGTGCAGTGGGAACATTACAGAATGATGTGACTGATTTGAAAACAGATGTCAGCACTTTGCAAGCCGCCAGCAAAACATATACCGGCGGTACCGGTATAACCGTAACGGCGGGGCAGGGCAACGCCTCATCAACCATCAATTTGGATTTGCCAGCCAATCCAACGGCCGGCGCAAACTATGTTTTTCAATCAAACGGCAGTGGTGGTGGAACATGGACGGCATTGTCGGTCGAAAATAATTGGGATGCATCGGCCGAGGCCAGAATTACCGGACAACAAAATCCGGATTGATGATATTAAATAATCGCAAAAAAATATGATGAAAAAAATCCGTGGACTTTCGGTATTTTGTATCTTGGCAATATTGCCAATGGTGGTGTATGCCGCAACGGGTGATATTGTTGATGTTGCGGACCCTGAAAACGCCACTGATGCGGGACAATCGTCCGATGCCGTCACGGCGGACACATATCCGAAATATGCATTGGCAACCGTCGCAGAAAACGACGCCAGTTTGGCATCAACCGCATATGTCAAGGGCGCGTATAATGCGGCAATCAAGGCAGTCAATAAATTGCAAGATGTTAAACAAGATGTTTTGTCGTCTACAAATGTTAATGTTATTGAATCTGGGGGTGGCGCGATGGTAAATGATGTGTCGGCAAACAATGGCACTGTCACAATCACAAAAAGCGAAGTCACAATCCCTGTTGGTGCCACAACCAGTATCACCCGCGCAACAATTTGGTTGGAATAATTTTATTTCTATTTTTTTATTGTGCAATGCGAGTGTTTGTTTTGAAATCGCGTTCGCCATGTAAAATACAATCGTCAAATGCAGTATATTGTTGGTTGTTCACGGTTACGTGGACCGATGTCAGTTTGTGATTTGTGGGACTGACCCCGATGTAATGCACCGGACCATTGCCGGTTCTGATATTTATTGCGGGCGACGATGGTTTGGTCGTTTTTGTATATAATACATAATCGCCAATGTGTAATATGCGTCCGCAATCCGCCAATTCGTCTGCGCCATGACCGTATCCGACGGTGGTTAATCCCGGGGCACACGCAATATGTGAACTGGTTGATCCATAATTTACGGCGCCACCGGTTGCCCAAAACCCAACCCCTGCATCAACGCATGTTGTGTCGTTCGGGTTTGCCAAATATGTGCCTTCGGGGCAAATCAGTTGACAATCACTTACCGATTTTTTGCCCGCATTTTTATTGTCTTCATACCCGGGTGGGCACGGTACACATACACCCAAATTCATATATGTTGCCTTGTCGCATGTGTTCACAACATCCAAACATTCTGATTCATCGGCGGCATCTTCTTTGTTTGTCGGTCCGCCATTTGAACAACGATGTCGCATACCAATATCACCCCAATTTGTGGTGGATTCGTATGCGTAATATCCGTTGCCGGCGTTTGTGCATGTTGCGTCATTTGCGTTTGCAATATATGTTCCATCATAACAATGTGTTTGGCATTCATAAATAGTTTCTTTGCGATTTTGTACATTAAAATCGTATCCTGTGGGGCAATCTACGCATATGCCGGTATTGGTGTCCGGGTACATTGCGCCACCACAAGGTTCAACCCCATCGCATTGATATATACTGGTGGCGTTAGTTATAATTTGGTCATTTACTATGGTTGGTGCGCCATTTGGACAACGATTTCGTGTTCCGGTTGTTCCAAAATTTGTATAGTTTTCAGCCGCATAATATCCATTACCCACAGGTGTGCAAATAATAAACGATGTTCCATTATCATCGCCGGCTACAAAATCATTTAGCCCAGAATTTCCATAAAATTCGTTTGTTACGCGATTAAACATACCCAATGCACCGTCTGATTCGCGACGGACAGGTATCAAATCTAAAACTAATATTTCATTTGCATACATTTGTAAAGAATATATGCGCCCAGAAAATAATTTATCACCCCAGTTATTGACGACGACCTTGTCACCGGTATTGGTTGCACCACCGTTTGTGAACAATTTGAACGAATTACCTTCTGCATTTATGGCCGCTTTGTCTAAACTTATTTGTGCTGCTGCAACACCATCTACTTTAATTTCTGACGTTGCATTATTGGTCCCCATTGATACATCATAATCAATTGTGTATTGCTGATTTGCAATAAACACCCCTGTGCCATCACCCGGTAATATGGATTTTAGTCCTTTGCCGGGTGATTGAATCCATAAACCAAAGTTTCCGCCCTTAAAGTTTGCACTAAATCCGCCCGGACCATACAGGTTTCCAAAAAAATTACCTGAATCACCGCCAGTGCTTAATGTTGTTGGTGTTTCAACAACCGCGGTACCGTGAACATGTGTTCCCTTGATTTCGTATTTGGTATCAATAAATTGTTTTGTTCCATCACTTTGCAAATATAAAATCGGTGTATATATTTCCGCATATTCGCCCGCCGGGCAATAATGCTGGCATTGGGTAATAGAATTTTTCCCGTCTGTTTTGTTGTCACGATATCCCTCCGGACAATCTTGGCATTGACCAAATGCAGAATCAAAATATGTTGCCTGAACACACGATGTCTGGCATTGTGATAAATCGGTTGCCGTTTGAATTCCGGTTAATTGTCCGTCTGGACAACTGTTGCGTGTGCCGGTGTCGCCATAGTTTACATAAGATGCCGCAACATAAAATCCATCACCAACATTGGTGCATATTGTGTCCTGTGCATTTTTAATGTATGTTCCTGCGACGCAGTGTATTTGACAATCGTTGGGTGATTTTTTCCCAGACAATGTGTGCGCATTGTATCCCATCGGACACGGTATACACATATCTGTTGCTGAATCGTAATATGTTGCGCCACTACATAAATCAATACACTGTGATATGTCTGATGCGTTCAATACACCAGTCATTTGTCCATCAGGACATTGTTTCCGCAATGATATTGCACCGTATTCTACGGTTGATTCTGGTGCATAAAAACCATCTTCCACATTAACACACGCGGCGGCCTTTGGTGTCGACAAATATGTTCCCGCGTCACAATGAATTTTACATTTGTTCATTGATGTTTTGTTGTCTGTTTTGTCGTAATCATATCCCGTCGGACATGATACACAAGTATTGGTTGATGCATCACGATATGTCGCATTACGACAATATACAACACATTGCGACTCGCTTGATGCGGTGGTTGTGTTGTTTACCGTTGGCATATCATCTGGACATATTGTGTGCGAACTGGTTGAACCATAACTTACCACACCACCGAGCGCATAATATCCAACGCCCGCATTGGTGCATGCGGTATCGCCGGACTTTGCCAAATATGTTCCCGCGTTACAAAGAATTTTACAACTGGTAATTGATTCCTTGGTGTCTTCTGTATCGTAATTATATCCGGTCGGACATGGGACACAAACTTCTTTTGTTGAATCCCAATATTCTGCCCCCGTACACGGATTGATGGGTTCGCAAGAAACACGGCCGTTCCAAGAACTTTTTGGTGTGTCGCCTTCGTATCCTGTTATATATTTTTTTGTCCGCGTCGGACATGTTGTTCTTAAACCACTGGTATCAAATGTTTGATTCCACATAGTGGCATTTTTTGGACTGCCGGCTTTTATTAACCCTGTAAATGTTGATGGTGGAATATACATATCTTTCAATCCGGTTGTTCCATACAGTGTGTACATAAATTCATTATTCGCCGCCACATTAATTCCGGCAAATAAATCATCCGGCAAAGATGATAATTTAGTACATTGATAAAACGTAGAACGGAACATATTTTGTGCACCACCGGTGGCATTGGCAAATAATCCGTATGGTATTGTTTGTAATGCATAACACTTATCAAATGTTGAACGGAACATACCATCCGCAGAACCATGTACACCCTGGAATAAATTTGCCGGTATATCTGTTAAATTATTTGCACCTTGGAATGTACTGCGGAATCGGGGTTGTTGATTTCCCGATGTTCCGTCCCCAATCGTTGGAAATACCGCACCCAATGTTCCAGACACCGATTGGATTTTTGTATGCGAACCATTTGTTGTGTTGTTATAGAAAGATATTGCCGCAACAACATTGTCGCCTGTACTGGAATTATAATTTGTTGCCCGACCACAAAATTTAATATTTTTAACACCGCCGGTTGTGTATGTGTGTGTATAGCTTTCTGCATTTGTATTATCACGATTTATATTTTTGATTTCATCGCCCCAATCAACGGCGAAACTGCCCTGGGCCGATAAACTGAACCAAAATTTTGTGTTTGCAGATAAATCGGTTGTTGTAATTGTAAAACCAGAATCTTGGCATGGAACGCAAGATTCTGAATCATAATCATAATAATTCCACCCCGTGCAATTTGTTTCGGCACCTGCGACACCCGTGAATAATACGGCGAACACATTAATTGCGAAAAAAAATGTCGCACATGCCTTTTTCATATCTAATACAGAAAATTTCAATACTCTCTCTTGTTATGAAATCAGTCTACTAAATCGAAAAATTTAATACAAGTAATTTTACATTAAAAACCAATCGCAATAACAATAATTTTTCTATGTGCCAAAAACATACAAAAGAAAGATTGATAATTAAATCATGTTCATTATTTTTGGGCCTATTTCCGATTGAAATAGAAACGACAACCATCTGATAAAATATAAATAGAATCTTGACTTGATAAGTAAAATTTTTCTGTTAAATCGTTATTGGTTTTTACGAAAAGTTCTTGAGCGTTCTCTTCTAAATCATATTCACCAACAGTAACATTTTGAACATCTATTTTAACAGAGGTATTTGTATAGAAACGCTGAGCAGTGCCTTTACAATCTGTGGTTATATATCCAGCATATTCGAACCTATCAAAAGACCAGTTGCCACATAAATCACATGATTGGCTGTCAGCAGAGTCACAGCCAACCAAAAACACTAAAAACAGCAAAATCTTGTTCATACGTCACAGTATAAATATTATTGTTGTAAAAATCAAAACAATTGACTATGGGTACATATTAAATTATCATACGGAACATGAAAAAATATTGCTTGTACATAATTTTTTTTGTGTTACTGGGATGTTCAGCACAAGATAAATCTGTTGAAATAGAACCTGTATGTCGCGAAACAGGTTGTTTTAAATGGATTGATAAAAAGCAAGCTGTTAAATACTATGAACAACTTCTTGATAATGTCGTCTCTCTCGAAACAGCTTCGCTAACATACGAACAAATAGATGCAATGTTGTATTTGTCGTATATTTATTTAACAGATAGTGAATATAAAGATATAAACAAAGCAAATAATTTATTGATTGTCGCTAAAAAAGCAATATGGCAAGATTGTGACGGGTATCATGGACATTATGATAATTTTTGTTATTTTCAATATTATCAGGATGAAATACCGATTATTGTAAATAATCTAGAAGAAGCAACAATTATTTATCAAATGACATTACCGTGTGTTCATATAGATATGGTACAAGAAAATGAAAAAGCAATCGGTATCATAGACGGCTATTTTGGCAGTTCCAGAGATGCAAGTATACCGACATTATGCGATACATTTAATCCGTATGATGTTGTAAATATAGATGACATGGCTAATTTAACATCTTATACGTTTTTGAAAAATTTAAATAAAGAACCTGAAACAGAAGGAACTATGTGGTTTGGTTTGCAGCGAATGAAGTATCATGATTTTGTGTACATGTTAACATATCCCGCACATTATTTTAAAACAAATAAATTTGAAGAATTGCATATTCAACAAACCGGTATAGATAATGACAAAACAACAAAATTTTTTGCGTATGAATTGGAAAAAGAAATTTATAAGCATCCTGATTTAGAATGGGTGTATAACAAAATGATATATTCCATTAAACAATATTATGAATCGTCTTTGAAAATGAATAACAAAGATGCTGCCAATTATGCCCGTATGACAGCATCTATGATAATTTTGCAAGATATATTTATCAGGTAAATTTCTATTTGGCATCTATAAACATTTTATAAGTCCATTCCCGTCTAGATTTTTGAACATCTTTTCTCTGTCTTGCTTCCTTTCCTGCTGTCCGCCAATCGCGATTATCAATCGCTTGAAATAACTTTGGCCAATTGTTATCAGAAAATTTTTTGTTTCCCATATTAAATTGCATATCAACTAAAGCTCGCTTAACGGATATAGGAAAATCGTTAAAGTTTTCTATTTTTTGTTCTAGTTCGTTATAAGATTTTTCTAACATTGTATTAAATTGATTGTAAATGTCATTTTTTGATATCTCTAAATCAGAATAGTTTTTTTCTTTAAAGGTATTGTCAGATATCTCTTGCATAATTTGAGAATACAATTGTTCTTTTTGAGGTTCATCTAACACATTACCTGTTTGTGTGTCTAATATGTTTAACTCTTTGAATTTATTTAATTCACTAATATTTTGACCAATGCCCACTGTAAGAATATTTTTAGAATCTAAATAAAAATGTTGTTTAATCCCTTCAAATTTCAAAACTTCTTCTTTAAATTTTTTAGTAAGTACATTTTTCATAATAATTTTCTTTTTTAATTCTTCATTTATTTTTACTTCTGTCCAATGGCCGGGTTTTACAGCGCCATTTTCTTTGATTTTGTTTTCTGTTCTGAATTTATCTATTGCATTGAATAATCTTTGATTTGGGTATTGGTTTAATTGTTTTTTTGATTCGCCGGCACGCGTGTCAGGTTCATAATATCCCAATTTAGTCAACGCCTTTTTTAACCATTCAACATCATGCGTATCAACATTTCTGTCACTGGCAACATCTTGATGCAAATGAGAATCATGATAATGTGCGTTTTCTATATCGGTCGCATTTAACGTACAACGACAGTTTGGATGAAACGGTGGTCCAGACACGATTTCGTCGTCAACAATCAAAGCCACACAGCCACCGCAATCACCACCGCAATCTATGGTAGTATAAGTGTGTTCTACTTCATCATATTCTTCATCAAAATCATCTTCCAAATCTTCATCAATTTCATCATCGGTTTCATCATCAATATCATCTGTTGTTATTTCTGGTTCTATTTTCGGTGGATTGGCATAAATATCTATGACCAATTCACCATTTTCGTTCCAAGTGGCACCTTCCCACATATCACTCATATTAAAATCTCCTTTGTTAAATAAAAAAACCGCCAAACGCGGATATAAAAAACGGCACAAAATGTGCCTTTGAAGTTGAGAGCATTATATCACAAAACAACAAAAAAATCAATATGTTTATATGTGTAGCTAATATGTAGATTTTTGTTTTTTTGGCGGTGTTCTGCTATAAATATAGAAAAATTTTTAGCAGACACACGGACGGTGGGGCATGTTTTCTGCGTTTTTTAAAAAGTTATTTTTTGTGAGACACGGACTGGTACGTGTGTTTGAGAGTTTTTTGTAAAAATGGCCGTTTTTACGTTTTTATAAACAATCAATATTTTATCAAATTTTCGCAGAAATCCGCAGTTTTTGTATGTATAATTTATCTGACAAAGCGACATACGGATTAACAGCAAGCCCGCAATTTGCCCGGATTTCCTTGGGTTGCAGCGTGTAAGACCCATAAATCAGCCACTTTTTCGCGTATAGCTGTGTAGCCACTATGTAGCTGTTTTTTTATGTGTAGCTCCTGTGTAGCAAAAAAATTGCACTATCGTGTAGCCACATGTGCCGAAAACATACAAAAGAGAGAATGCATCAACCAACTTTTACGGAATATTTTTGGTGATTTTATCGCGACTAACGGACTAAATTTTGCTTTTTAATTTTTCAAAAAAAATATCAAATCCATTATACTCTATGTGTCGTCTTACTCGTTTGTTTACAGCAATAACTCTACCGGTTGGCATCTGTGTTGATAACCCAGCGTTGTATTCATGCCAATAAGACGATTTGTCTGTTTTGATCCCAAGTTTTTGTAAAGCTTCTTCTGCCAAATCGCCTATGGGAGCATTTGGTAGTACAACCCCATTATTAAAAGTACGAGTTTTTGCATATATACCGTATCCGATTTTTACCAATGTACCATCTTTTACTAACATGCGTAATGCACGCAGCATTTGATCATAGTCATATTCTGCAACAAGGTCATCAAAATCCCTTAAGATAAAAACGTTATCTTTTCGTCTTTTGATGCGTGATGCAGTTTTGTCTAAAAGGGTCTTTTTATTCTTCATAGTGTGATCTTTTGTGTCAAAATACGACATTTTTATATAAAAAGCGAGATTTTTTTATAGAAATACTATCAAAAACGACAAATTGTTGCAAAAACAGTGCTAAAAATAACAAATAATTGCAAAAAGATGTTAAAAAGGGATTAAAAACGACAAAAAATAGCAATAATCAAAAACAATAGAAATTCTTGCTAAAAATATGCGTATTTTTAGTTAAAAACGACAAATTGTTGCAAAAATAGCATTAAAAACGACAAATTATTGCAAAATGCTCTTGAAAATACGTTAAAAATAACATAAAATTACAATAAAGAGGTTTAAGTATGGTGATAGATAATTTACCAGAGGTGTTTTTATCAACGGGCGATGTGGCTTATAAGGTTTCTCGTCTATTGAAGGATGGTCAGGTAAAAAAATTGACCGGTAATTTGTATACTTCTAATGTCACAGACGATGTCGACAAGATTGTTTCTACTCGTTTATGGGAAATCGTTGGGTTGTTGTTTCCTGGTGCCATTATCTCAGATCGAACCGCTTTTTATATGGGACCAAATAAAGATCATGAAATATTTATCGTTTCAGAAAAATCCAGACGACCGGTAAAAGTTGGCTCTTATACAATTTATCCTCGTCCTGGGGCGGCTGTTCAGTCATCTGATACACCCTTTATGGGAAATTTATTTTTGGCTTCTAATGCTAGAAAATACTTAGAGAATATGAGGGTATCTCGTAACAAAGTTAGTATAGAACCTCGTTATTTATCTCAACAAGAAATAGAAGAAAAATTGGATCAATATATACGGGTTAATGGGGAGGCCGCATTAAATAAATTGCGTGACGATATGCGCACTTTATCTGCCACGTTAAAGTTGGAATCAGAGTTCAATAAAATAAATTCGATCATCAGTACGTTGTTAAGAACTCATACCTCAAGATTGAAATCTAATGTTGGTATTGCTCGCTCTATGGGTGAAGAATTTGATCCTGAACGTGTTGTGTTATTCACGGCGTTATATGAGGCACTTAGTTCAACCGCTCCGGTAATTCGTAAAACCGAACAGAACTTTTCTCCAGTTTTATGTTTTTATGAATCATATTTTTCTAATTATATTGAGGGAACTAAATTTGCTGTTTCTGAAGCACAGGATATAGTTTTTAATAATAAAATACCCGCATCTCGGCCCGATGATGCACATGATATAGCTGGAACGTATGCTGTTATTTCTAGCGAACATGACATGTTGCGTACACCAAAGAATTTTGATGACTTTATTGACATATTAAAAAAAAGGCATGCACGTATAATGGAAGGGAGACCAGAAAAAGAACCCGGAAAATTTAAAACATTATTAAACCAGGCCGGATCCACAGTATTTGTTGAACCAAATCTTGTTGTTGGAACTTTAAAACAAGCTTTTGAATTGTATTCAAGGTTGGATACAGCCTTTGCGCGTGCTGTGTTTATGATGTGTGCAATAGCAGAAGTTCATCCTTTTAATGATGGGAATGGGCGTATATCAAGAATTATGATGAATTCAGAACTTGTTGCAAACAACGAATCTCGTATAATAATACCAACAATTTATCGTTCGAATTACTTGATGGCATTGAAGGGTTTCTCTCATAACAAAATTACTGATTCTATAATAAAGACGATGGATTTTGCTCAAAAATATACTAGTCAAATAGATTGGACTGATTTGCGCACAGCTACTGATATATTACAATCAACAAATGCGTTTGTTGAGGACGCTGAAAATATTACGGCATTATTAAGATTGCCGAAATAGTTTTTTAATAATTTATTGATGTCCAATAATGAATATTTAGATAGAAAAATATATGCATTTTTCTATCTAAATCGATTCGTTTGAAAGGGGCGATTTTTTGGTCGGGTGCCGTCGATGAGGGGGAGCAAAAAAGTTTGACCAAAGTGCATTTTTATATGCTTTGATATGCTTTTGATACATTATGATACAATTTCATTGCTAAAAAAAGTGTGTTTTTCTGCGGCTTTTACAAGACTTTTATTTTTTAGCATGCTATAATTTGCATGTAAGGATATCAAAAACCGTTGTGAGTTTAGATGATACTTTATAGCGTTTTTGAACCGAACAAAACCATCAAAACCCAAAGGAGAAAAACATGGAACATGAGTTCTTGAATTATGGGGGGATGGAGAGAGAACCAAACTATAAACTTATAAATATAAAGGAAGATGTTTTGAAAGACAGGCTGCTTACACCAAGAGAGACAGCAGCATATCTTGGATCGTCTGTTTCGGCATTAAGCCAATATCGTGCGCTGGGTATTGGGCCTTTGTACTTCAAAATCGGCAAAATGGTGCGGTATCGCATATCAGATATAGATAAATGGCTGGAAGATAAGAAAAACGGTGGAAAATAGTTGTTTCTACTGGATATTCCGTAGTTATCATGCATTGTTGTGTAGCTGTAACAAAGGAGTACACATATGGCAGAACAATGGAAATGTTATACTAAACCGTTTCGGGATACATGGATACATCTGTTGCATTCGGATGTGAATTTACAGGTAAGTGACGGGACAATCCCCGGGCTATTCCTGCGATATTCGGCGGCAACGCGTACTATCAGGTTTTTCCTGGGGTGTAAAATCGATAAAAAGAAATGTAACCTTTATATCGGGCGGTATAACGATTATTCAATCAAAGACATTCGTGAAATGGCATGGAATATGCGGCATCAAATTGCCCAGGGGCAAGACCCACGTCGCGAAAAGATAGAACAACAAATGAAAGAAAAAGAGGCGCTTGGGGAAAAGTTCCAAGATTTATTCCCACAATACATGGATAAATATGCCAAGGTTTACAAGAAACCACGAACACAAGATTCTAATTGGGGTGAATACCGATTATATCTGGGGCCAATGTTTGATAAATTATACATGCGTCAGATAGAAGAAAAGCATGTAATGGATGCCTATGCCAAATGGGTTAAAAAGACATCGTTTTCAACCGCAAATAAAGCACTGTCGTTATTCTCAAATTTCTGGGACTGGTGCGAAATGTATAAATACGTGGATCGCAACACCAACCCATGTAAATATGTCCGCAAAGGGGCAAATAAAGCCTATAAACCACAAATACTGGATCAAAATGGCTATCGTGCATTATCGCATGCGCTGGATGTTGGACCAAAGGTGTCCAGAATGCATCCACGATTATTCAATGCACTGCGGGTTTTAATGCTAACCGGATGTCGTGCATCAGAAATAACAGGACTGGAAGTAGACGAATTGGCACTGATGCACAAAGTAATACATTTGAAAGACAGTAAGACTGGCGCCAGGGATGTTAAGTTATGTGATGCGGTTATACCGTATTTACAGGCTGCGCTGGATGAAGCAACTGCATTGGGCAGTAAATATGTCTTTCCGGGTGTGGGCAACATCCGCCGTCCGATAAATAACATCCGTAAACCGTTTGAATGGGCGCTGGAATACGCAAAACTGCCACACATGCGAATACACGACCTGCGACACTCATTTATCAGTATGGGGGCGAATATAGGCGAAAACATGGCCGCCATGAAAGAAGCGGCCGGACATTCCCGTATAACCACCACCGAAGGCTACACTCATATCATGGACAGCAGCACCTATCGCGCGATAAATAACGTTGCAAACGCAATATGTGGCTAGTTGTGCGCTGGTGTATCGTGATGAATCAAATTCGCTCCGTTACAGGGGCGTTTTTATGGGAGTAACGGCGAGCGCAACGCCTCTTTACACACACATTGCCAAAATGTGTTCGCAGTTCGCACTTTGTGGGTGTAAACCGCAGAAATCTGGCAAAGCAGGGCAAAGCAGGGGTGCGAACACATGCGAACACCTAGTGCGAACACCTAATGTGATTTGAAGGTATACTTGCGACCTTTGTTCTGACCGATGGCAACCAAAAAACCTTTATCTACTAAAACAGAAAACAATTGTCGGACACGTTGAGGGGATTTGCCTGTGGCTTTTATTGCATCTGCAGCGGTGACTTCGCCCTTGGTAATAATGATCAGTGCGATGGTTTTTAAGAACTTGTGTTCGGTATCGCTCAACATATCGATAGTTATATCGCTAACTTTTTTATCGCTACTAGCGATATATTGACGTTGATTTATAAAATCGTCATACATAAAAATTCACCTTTTATCGGGTTTATTTTTGATTCTAACCCATTTTTCCGAAAAATCTAGTCTTTTAGAAAGCCGTCTAACTGTCCTGTATTGTGGCGTATCATAAAAAATCAAAAAGGTACTGTCTGGACATTTTTCTACTGAGGGTAACGGCGAGCGTGGATATTTATTGCGTAAAAACAAAGCGTTAAGTGCGTACCTGGGGTGCGCACCAGGTTCGCACCCATGATTTCAGTTCTGAAATCATATCTGAAATCAGATATGATATCGTGTACGATTTCGTATACGATATCGTGAGTAAAGAAAAAGAAAGAAGTAAGTAGTAAAGAAAAAGATAAATATAAAGAAAAAGATAATTGTAAAGAAAGAGAAAGAAGTAATGCACGTTAAAATTGTTGAAAACCTGTTGAAAACTCACGTCCATCTGTTGGTATAGTTTGTAATGCTTTGCAATGTGTTGATAACTATTTTGTGCACACCAGATGTGTCACAAAGTATCAATGTGTTTTGCTATGCAAGGATGATAGTTAGCAATATGGTTTGTTACATACAGAGCAAAAAAGGTGTCCGCAGTCCGCGCCCTGGGGTGTTTATTCTGTAAAAGCAAAGGGTTAAGTGCGGACCATGAGTATGTGCGTGGTATGCGTCAAAACAAAAAGGTACTGTGACGGGATTTGCAATCAAGGGTAACGGCGAGCGCAGCGCCTCGCTACACACAGGATATTTTTTTAAGCCGCATGCCACACTGCAGGGGTCAAGTGTGCAGAAATCTGGGGTTTTAGTGCGGCTTTGTGCCGCGGCAGTGCCGCACTTATGCCGCACAGAGACAGAACAAATTGCCCATAAAACCCAATCCGGAACTATAAAAAATATCGTGATGTATTCATTTGATTCAAAAAGAATCGTAATGTTTTTCATGAATTTACATATAAAAATATCATGATTTTTTGGGTCAAATGTATCGTGGTGTATCATAATGTATCAACGAAAAAATCCGCAGAAAATAAGGGCTTTACAAATGAAAATTTTTCATGCATGGTGTGTGTAGAAAGATAAAAAATTTGGAGAAAAAGCCATGAAAGATGTTGCAAATATTTTTAAATTGTCGCCAGACGAGTTGGAAAAGAAACGTAAGTCTAATAGAACGTTATGGAATGATACAGCGCCAGAGATAATAAAGTTTGCAAAGGATTTACAAGGATTATTAAAGGTTGTTGATACACCGTACGTGATAGGACTTGATGGTGGATATGGTACCGGAAAAACGCATTTCGCTACACGTTTCGCAATACAAATGGATTCAAAGATAAAGACTTTGTATTTCAGCGCATGGGAAAAAGATTACATTGCAGAACCGTTAAATGTTTTCGTTGAGCAAATTATTTGGCTGGTAAAAAAAGAACAAGAAGTAATAGATGAACAAACTAAACCAATCATTGCAAGAGTAATAGAAACATGGTGGAAGACAACGAAGTTTAACTTAAAGTTTTGTTGTGAAAAATTACCGGTTTCTATTGATACGGATATCAAACAGTTTATAACTGAAATAAATAATATTGGGCTTACAGAAGATATTTTTCAAGAAGCCAAAAGAAGTCTTGCAGAATATATAAAACTACTCCCAAAGGGAAAGTTGGTTTTTATTGTAGATGATTTGGATAGATGTAGACCAGATACTGCTGTAAAAGTTTTAGAAATTATAAAACACTTTTTTGACATAGAAGGTTTGATTGTTGTGTTACCAACAAATCAGGCAAGAATGAAATTGTATATAGATGCTTTTTATGGCATACCCGTTGATGCATATCAACGGTTAGGAAATCAAGAAGATTATTTGAGGAAGTTTTTTAACGAAATTATAAATATTCCAAGTTTGAATTATGAGAAAATATGTTCAGATCGCATCAATAAGAAAGAATTTAATAAAAATCTTGTTTATACAGGAAACGATTTTAACAGTATTATAGAACTGCAAAAATGGATTGCAGAATATGCTAAAAAATGTGGTTTTTCATATCGTGAAACGGTGGAAATTATCAAAAAAGCTAAAATTTTCTGCAATAATTACAATGAACCAATCAGATGTAGATTGCTTGCTTACACCTTGTGCAACCGCTTGCATAAACAAAAAGCAACAAAGTGGGCAGAACAAACGGATATTCAATATGGTGAAAACGATATTTATAAAAACGATCAACAAAATCCGAGAATGCGAATATTTGGAAGTCATCCTGCTCATCCTGAATTAAATCAAATAAGATATGCTTTTAGCGTGCCTGCAGAATTTGATAATCTGGTAGCTCTATCTGCAAAGATGGCTCAAACTTATGCTGATTTGTATAAAAATATAGACGATTGTATCAAAAAAATAGCTGCTTTGACAGAGTATGATTTTCTTAACAATAAATTTTACTATGATCAGGCGAAACCAAGATTAGAACGTTTATTACCGCTTTTAAGACAACAGAAGGAAGATGCTGAAAAATTGCAAAAAGAGCATGGTTCTGACGATAATGATGCGGAAAGAGCTAAAATTTATGCAAATTTAGCCAAAAATCCACAATTATTAAAAAAATAGGATTATTTGTAGATTTTTTTGAACATTTGTCCTACTATACCCCAAAAGGGTTCGTATATGGCTTTGTTCAATAATAAAATACAATTATTTGATAATATAAACAACAGGTTAGCGGATGATCTGAAAACCGAAATAAAAAAGCATTCCAAACTATCTATTGCTGCGGCATGTTTTTCTATTTATGCATATCAAGATTTGAAGAAACAGTTGGAAAATATAGATGAATTGCGTTTTATATTTACATCGCCGACATTTTTAAGTGGAAACAATCATAAAGAACAACGCGAATTTTACATTCCCCGCCAAGAACGCGAACAAAGTTTGTATGGTACTGATTTTGAATTGCGGTTACGTAACCAAATGACACAAAAAGCAATATCTAAAGAATGTGCAGATTGGATCCGAGCCAAAGTGCAATTTAAATCCAACAAAACAAACCGTTTTATACAGCCTTTTATAAACATTGGGGACAAATATACCTACATCGGAATGAACGGTTTTACAACGACAGATTTGGGTACAGAAAAGGGCAATGCGTTGGCGATGTATGTCAACCGCTTGGAAAATGAAAACAGCAAGCAATATTTGAATCTGTTCAATGAAATTTGGAATGATCCAGAACAAATGGAAGATGTAAAACAGCGAATTCTGGAACATATTGAAACAATTTATGCAGAAAATGCACCAGAATACATCTATATGGTGACTTTATATAACATTTTTAAAGAATTTTTGAATGATATTTCTGATGATGTTCTGCCGAATGAAGCAACAGGATTTAAACAAAGCCAGATATGGAATAAGTTGTTTGCGTTTCAAAAAGATGCAGCCAGGGATATAATCCACAAATTGGAAAAATATAATGGATGTATTTTGGCGGATTCAGTTGGTCTTGGTAAAACATTTACTGCGCTGGCGGTTATAAAATACTATGAATGCCGTAATAAGAGTGTATTGGTTTTGTGTCCCAAAAAGTTGCAAGACAACTGGGCAACATTTAAAGAAAATTATTTGAATAATCCTGTGGCCAAGGACAGATTACGTTATGATGTATTATATCATACCGATTTGTCACGTGATCATGGTATGTCTGGCAACATAGATTTATCCAAAATCAATTGGGGTAATTATGATTTACTTGTGATAGATGAAAGTCACAACTTTAGAAATGGTGGTAAAACAACTGTCGATGAAGATGGCATAGAATCATATAATCGTTATAATCAATTGATGGAGAAAGTTCTTAAACCTGGTGTAAAAACAAAAGTGTTGATGCTGTCTGCAACGCCGGTAAATAATCGTTTTGTTGATTTGAAATATCAATTGGAATTGGCATACGAAGGTATAGAAGACGAGATAAACGAAAAACTGAATACCAAGAAAAGTTTAAGCGTCATCTTTAACAACGCCCAACGTGCCTTTAATGATTGGAGCAAATTGCCTGAAGAAAAACGTACAACTGAAGAATTGTTGAACAAGTTGGATCAAGATTTTTTCGAGGTTTTGGATTCCGTAACAATTGCCAGAAGCCGTAAGCATATTGAAAAGAGCTATGATACTTCCGAAATTGGAAAATTCCCAACCCGCCTTGAACCAGATAACAGGTATCCGGCAATCACTTTGGATGACACTTTGGGAATAAATTATGCGGATTTGTTTGGAAAATTAGAACATTTGTATCTTAGTGTTTATTCGCCATCAAAATTCATATTCCCAAGTAAATTGCCAAAATATGAATCCAAATACGGTAAAAAAGCAGGGAAAGGTATTTCACTTACTGGCCGTGAAATGGGAACCCGCAAGTTGATGGCAATCAATTTGATGAAGCGTCTGGAAAGTTCATGGTTCTCTTTTAATGAAACGGCCAAATCCATAGCAGATAAAATCAATAATGCGGTATCTGCGATAGAAAAGTTTAAAAAATCCCATACTGCCAAAGGATTCAAACTGGATATATTCGATATCGATGATGAAGATGACCAAATTGATACAACCTATGGTGAATATAGCATTGATTTCAACGATATGGATTATGAATCTTGGTTGCGTGAATTACAAAATGATCAGGCGATCTTTAATGATATCATAGAATTATTCAGTCACATGACCCCAGAGTTAGACAATAAGTTAAACGAACTTAAATCTATTATCAAAAATAAAATTGAACATCCATTAAATGCGAATAACAAAAAAGTTTTGATATTTACTGCATGGGCCGATACCGCACAATACTTGTACGACAATATATCAAAATATGTGTCCAAAGAATTTGGTTTGAATACGGGCGTGGTGACCGGTGATGCGAATACCAGTGATTCCACAATTAAACGCAATGGAGACAAGGGTAAATTTGATTTTAATGAATTGTTAACAATGTTTTCACCAGTATCCAAGGATCGTGATGTATTGAACAATATGCCGTCCGAAGATATCGATATTTTAATCGGTACAGACTGCATCAGTGAAGGGCAAAATTTGCAGGACTGTGATTATATGGTGAATTTTGATATTCACTGGAATCCTGTTCGTATTGTACAGCGTTTCGGTCGTATTGACCGTATCGGTAGTCAAAACGATAAAATCCAGATGGTTAATTTCTGGCCAGAACGCGAATTGGATAAATACATCGATTTGACTAACCGTGTTCAAAATCGTATGACCGGGGTTGCTATTACCAGTACCGGTATAAACGTCATTGGTAAAGATCAGGATTTGCAATACAGAAAGGCTCAGCTCGAAAAGATTAAAACAGAAACACCAGATCTGGAAGACATGAATACTGGTGTGAATATCATGGATTTGGGTCTGAATGAATTCAGATTAGAAGTTGTTGATTATCGTAAATCACATCCTGAAATTGAACATGCGGCCAAGGGTATGCACGCCGTTGTTGCCGCGACATCAGATATGCCGTCTGGGGTAATATTCGTACTGCGTAATGTCAATAACGGTGAAAAGATAGACAAACAAAACAGATTGCATCCATTCTATATGGTTTATCTGTCTGAAAAAGGTGATGTTGTTTGTGATCATTTAAGTGCCAAAAAGATGTTGGATATCATGGGCCGGTTATGCAAAGGACAAACATCGCCGAATAAAGCCTTATGCAAAAGCTTTAATGCCGAAACCAAAGACGGTTTTGATATGAAACATTATTCCGATATGTTGAACAAATCCATCCAGACGATTATAAACGTCAAAGAAGAATCCGATGTGAACAGTATATTCACTTATGGTGGATCAACACTGGGGGTAAACAATATTCAGGGATTGGATGATTTTGAACTAATTTGCTTTGTGGTGGTGAAATGAATTGGCCAAAAACGACCGAAATCGGTAAATTTTTAGCAAAAGAACGCTTTTATGCCCAGAACACACTAACCGGGGCATTGAAACAGGCTTTGGTCGATGATGTTGAAAAAATAACGATATCAAATAGATTGGCGCGTGACACTTTGAATGTTGATGCTGGAACCGAATTCCCAGAAATACTGGTTTTGAAAATCAAATTAAAGCATAAAAAGATAAACGAAAAATTGTTGGATGCGCTGGATAAAACAATTTGCGCTGGATATGTTCTGTTTGTCCTAGAATATGGTGATAAACTGTGTGCCAGCATCGCACATAAAACGATAAATACCAAAGATTCAAGTACAATAGACAAACGTTGGACGACCGAATGGATGGATGGTTTGAATCTTGAATTGCATGGCACCACGTTGGATAAAATATACAATGGCTTCATAGAACAAATATCTGCTGGCCGCGTAAAAACCGAAGGTGTCGGTCTGCAAAATGCGGTTGATCGTGATATAGAACGCACAAAATTGGAAAAACAAATATCTGATTTGGAACAAAAATTACGCACAACGGTGCAATTAAATAAAAAGTTTGAAATAAAAGATCAAATTCGTAAAATAGAAGCGAAAGTAAAGGAGCTGTCATGACAGAAAAGTTAAAAATGGAACAAAATCCGATGTCGCCGGTTTTGGAAGCAATAAAACAAGTTTGCCCAGGTGCGGTGAATGATAATGGAACAATAGATTTTGATGTGTTGAAATCAGAATTGTCTGACAGTGTGGTTGAAGGACAACGCGAGAGATATGAATTTGATTGGGTTGGTAAAGAAAATGCCATACGTGAATATAAACGTAAAATCAGAAAAACTTTACGACCTGTCGTTGAAGATTCTAAAAATTGGGAAACAACTCAGAATTTATACATAGAAGGTGATAACCTGGATGCATTAAAGTTGCTACAAAAATCATATTTGCATAAAGTAAAAATGATCTACATTGACCCACCATATAATACCGGAAATGATTTCGTATATTGTGACGATTTTGCTGAAGATTGTAAACAATACTTGGATAAAAAAGAAGTATGTGATGCGGATGGCAATCGTTTGTTTGTAAATAAACGTGACAACGGCCAATATCACTCTAATTGGTGTTCAATGATGTATCCGCGTTTAAAATTGGCACGTGATTTATTATCTGATGATGGGCTCATCTTTATTTCCATTGATGACCACGAACAAGCGAATTTAAAAAAGATTTGTGATGAAATATTTGGAGAAGGGAATTTTATAGCTCAATTTAATTGGATGAAAACGTCGACACCACCGAGTTTATCAAAAAATGTTAGAAAAAAATTTGAATATGTTTTATGTTACGCAAAAAAACAAAATGATACAGGATTGAATGGTGGAATCGTAGAGGGTGGAGATATGCCGTTATTAAATGATGGCAATAGCTTTGGTACATTGGTGTTTCCGAAAGACTCTGTTGTTTTTAAGATTCCTGATGGTAAGTATAAAGCGGGACAGTATGACAGAGTGTCTTTAGAAAAAGATATTATTGTAGAAAATGGGAAATCTATCACTGATGTTGAGTTGTCTGGTAATTTTAAGTGGCAACAATCTACATTAAATGAAGAAGTAAAGGCTGGTACAGTATTTCGTATCAAAACAGAGAGATTCGCGATAAGGTATGAACGGTCTGGTGAGCGAATAAAAGTTCCTTCGAATGTGATTTCTAAGGAAGAGTGTAATGTAGGGACTAATGAAGATGCTCAAAAAGATATAATCTCTTTATTTAATCAAAAAATTATGGACTATCCGAAACCGGTAAGTTTGCTAAAATATGTAATAAACATGAAAACTTCTGAAGATGATATTGTGTTAGATTTTTTCTCAGGGTCTGCGACTACCGCACATGCAATAATGCGGCTAAATGCGGAAGATGGCGGATGTCGTAAATTTATAATGGTGCAGTTGCCAGAACCAACAGCCGAAGATTCCGAAGCTTTTAAAGCCGGGTATAAAAACATTTGCGAAATTGGTAAAGAACGAATCCGTCGTGCAGGCGATAAAATAGTTGCTGAAACAGGGAGAACAGACTTGGATATCGGCTTCCGCGTATTGCGTATAGATTCAAGTAATATGAAAGAAGTTTATTATAAGCCATCTGACACAAAACAATCCGGATTGCTTGATTTGGTAGATAACATAGAAGATGGCAGAACAGATATGGATTTGTTATTTGGGGTGATGGTTGATTGTGGTTTACCATTGAATATGCCAATTGAAACTAAAACATCACATGGCAAGACGTATTATGTTGTGAATAATGCCGATTTAATAGCCTGTTTTGAAGACAGTATATCAGAAGACCTAATTCGGGAAATCGCAAAACAAAAACCTATATGTGCAGTATTCAAGGATTTTTCGTTTGCTGAGGCAAAAGACAAAGTAAATGTATCAGAAATCTTTAAAAATTTCTGTGGCGATGATAAATGCTTAAAAATACTGTAATTGTACGGAGGGTTTCTGATGCCAAATGTAATTCAAAAATACAAACATCAACAATTTCAAACAGATGCATGTGATGCAATCTGTAATGTGTTTGTTGGTCAACCAAATATAGATTCAAATGTGTATTTGATGGATCCTGGGACTTCTGATGATAACACATTGTTTAATGAGGTTCAAAATGCTTACGCAAATCAAAAGATAGAGTTAACAGAAGAACAACTAAAAGCAAATATTAGAAAAGAGCAAATAAAAAATGGTATTAAACCGATAGATTCTATTGTTGGTTATGATCAAAAGGAACTGAATTTATCAGTAGAAATGGAGACCGGTACTGGTAAAACGTACGTTTATATCAAAACAATACATGAATTACATAAAAGATACGGTTGGACTAAATTTATCATAATTGTGCCATCTATAGCTATTCGTGAAGGTGCTTTTCATTCATTTGTAACGACAGAAAGCCATTTTAAAATGGAATATGGTGACATCCTTCAATTTTTTATTTATAATTCATCTGATTTACAACAAGTGGAACAGTTTGCAACAGATGAAAATATCCATGTAATGATTATCAATTCACAAGCATTCGCTGCAAATAATGCAGAAAGTAGAGTATTTACATCAAAGCAACCTGAAAAGTTTAAAGGACGAAGTCCAATTGATGTTATTGCAGAAACAAGACCGATTATTATACTGGATGAGCCGCAATCAACCAGCGGTGCCACAACTGTTCAAAGAATGAAAGATTTTAACCCGTTGTTTATATTGCGTTATTCTGCTACTCACCGTGACGAATATAATATGCTGTACAGATTAGATTCAATTGATGCGTATAATAAAAATTTAGTAAAGAAGATAGCAGTTAAAGGTATTTCTATACACGGGGATACCGCTACAAATGGGTATGTATATGTTTCTAAAATTGATGTCAGACCAGGTAAAGATCCTACTGTATGGTTAGAAATTGATCATCAAGGAGCCAGCAAACGTGATAGAAAAATTATGCGTTTCGAAGAACAGGATGATTTATATGTAAAGTCGGGTAACCTAGCAGAATATGAAGATCGTTGGGTTGTTGATTTAATAAATGGTAGCGATAAAACCGTCACTTTTACGAATGGTGTCGTTTTGGAGGAAGGTAAATCAATCGGCGATATAAATGAAGAACAGTTGCGCAGAATGCAGATTCGCGAAACAATCCGTAGCCATCTTGAAAAAGAAGAAACATTGTTCAATAAAAATATCAAAGTATTATCTTTGTTCTTTATTGATGAAGTTGCCAAATATCGTTCTGATACGGAAGAACCCGGCTTGTACAAGCAAATGTTTGAGGAAGAATATAAATTTGCTATGGAAAGACGCCTTGAACAACTAGGTTTAAATCCAGATTATGAAGAGTTTTTAAAGAGAACTAGTCCAGAGACTTGTAATGAAGGGTATTTTTCAAAAGATAAAAAGGGCAGATTAAAAGATACAAATGGTAATACTGATGCCGACAGGGATTCTTATGACTTGATTATGAAAAACAAAGAACGTTTATTGTCATTTGATGAACCTGTAAGATTCATTTTTTCACATTCTGCATTAAAAGAGGGGTGGGACAATACGAACGTGTTCCAAATTTGTGCTCTGAAAAATAGCGATAGCAGTACGACCACGCGCCGTCAAGAGTTGGGCCGCGGTATGCGTTTGTGCGTAAATCAACATGGTGATCGTATGGATGAAGCAGAGGTTGGTGAAAATGTTCATAAAATAAATGTATTAACAGTGATCGCTTCAGAAAGTTATGAAAGTTTTGCAGCTGCACTACAAGATGAATATAAGGCTGCAACGAATGGTCGTTTGCAAAAGATAACCGAAGATATGTTTGTCGGGAAAACGGTGCATATCAACGGTGAAGAACACAAGATCACCAAAGATGAAGCTGGTGATATTGTATACCATTTTACGGTTCAACAATACATTGATAAAAATAAACAATTAACACAAAAGTACTATACGGCCGTAAAAGAAGAGACTTTTGTAGCACCAATGGGGTTTGATGCAAATGAAATTATTCAAATTGCGGACAGAACAACCATAAAGATAACCGATGCCGGTAGGAGAAGAGTGCTTCAAAAATTAAATGAGAAGAATTTTAATAAGAAAGAATTTCAAGAATTGTGGAATTTGATCAATCAAAAGTCCTTCTATACAGTCGACTTTAAAACGGAAGATTTAGTAGATAAAGCTGTTGAAGCATTAAACAACAATTTACATGTTACGCCATTGGTTGTTGAAATTGCCAATTCAAATCTTGAAAAAATCTCTGATAATGCCGATTTAAACATGAGTAAAGGCAAAACAAGAATTGAAAGAATAGCCGTAGCGGAAATCACGCAGCCGTTTGATTTGATTGGTGAAATAGCAAAAGAAACGGCTTTAACTAGAAAAGCTGTTGCACAAATCTTGACTAAAATTAAACCGGAAGTGTTTGATAAATTTAAAGCAAATCCGCAAGATTTTATTAAAAATGCTATTGATTTGATAAACGAAACTAAGGCTGTTTCTGTTATTGAGCATATAGAATACAATCCTTTGGAAGAAAGGTTTAGTACAGATATATTCACAAAGCGTGAAATGAATGTATTGGAAGATAATTCAATCGAGACTCCAAACCATCATATATACGATCGGGTTGTACATGACTCTAAGGTTGAACGTGATATGGCAAAAGAATTGGAAGCCCAAGAAAATGTAAGTGTATATGCTAAATTACCGGATGATTTTTATATCAGTACGCCTATGGGTAAGTATAACCCGGATTGGGCGATAGTTTTCAATGAGGGGACCGTGAAGCACATATATTTCGTTGCTGAAACTAAAGCTACTCCACCAGATGAGTTGGAGATTAGCTTAAAAGATATAGAAAAAGCGAAAATTAAATGTGCAAAGAAACACTTTGCGAAAATTAGCGGGGACAGGGTCAAGTATGGTGTTGTCAATAGTTATGATACATTGTTGAAAATTATTATGGAATAACGGAGAAATAAAATGAAATTATTACGTGTTTTCGGGGTTGTATTGTTAGCGGTTGCACTGGTTGGCTGTTCTGAACCAGCACCAGAATGTTGGGATAGTTCTGTTAAAAAATTATTAACAGATATAGCCAAAGAAAGTTACAAGAAAGACATCGTTGGGTTTGAGGAAGTTGTAGAAATGGAAGTATTCACCAATGTAACGCCGCAACGTCGTGCTTGCTCAGCTAAACTTGTAACCAAATACAATGAAAAAGACGGTACATACCAATATTTCGATGTAGATTACGTTGTCAGACGCATCCGCGGCGAAAATGATACATACTATACATCAGTTACAAATGTGGTTAGAAAGTAAACTGTTGTTATTGTATAATTGAAATAAGTTCGCCTTTCGGGGAAAAATCGGTGTTCTCATCTATAATCAAAGGTGCATATCGTTTGTTGTCTGATACCAGTGCCGCAAAATTATCGTTAAGATGTTTAAACCGTTTGATTTTAAATCCGGAATTATATCTGCAGAAAATGATTCTGTTGTCATTTGGAATAATACCTTCTGGAATTTTTTTAAACAAAAGTAGTGAACCATTAGGTAACCCTGGTTCCATAGAATCGCCTTTGACCGAAACTAGCATCAAATCTTTTGGGTCGTAATTTATCAAAGATGCTTTTACTGGGATGGTTGTCAAACCATTTTCTTCACCAATAAAACTATCATTTGAACCAGCACGAGCATCACCAATGTATAGAATATTAACTGTATTGCATTCGCTATCATTTATAAATTTGTATGTTTTGTTCTCTGTTTTTCTTAGTTGGCCAGAATTTACAAATCTTCTTAAATGATATAAAACAACAGATGTGTACTTTTTTGGGTCCAACTGCAATTCGTCAATCGTTTGTGACAGTGTAAAATCGCAATCAGAATGTTGTTTAAAAAAACGCAAGATTTGTTCTTTTAAATTCATATTTGCCCCTTCTCACCATAAATTATAACATGTTTTTTATGAAAAACAATAGAAATAATTAAAATTTTTCTATAAAAATATAGAATTGTGTTGACAATGTGAAAAAAACTGATATAAAACGTACGTATTAACAATTAACAAAGGAAAGAAAGATGTCGATAGTTAAATCTTTATCAGTTGGTGAAGGCGATATGTTTTATATCCGCCATAATTCAGATAATTTTACTATAATAGATTGTTGTGTTGAAGAAGAATGGCACAAACAGGTTGTGGAAGAGTTAGAAAACGCAGCTTCTGGAAAAATAATAAAGCGTTTTATTTCTACACATCCCGATGACGACCATATAAGGGGATTAAAAAAATTATGCAAGGATTTTGAAATTCCGAATTTTTATTGCGTTGCGAACAAGGCTCTAAATCCAGATGGGGAAGAAGATTTTGATATGTATTGTAAATTACGAGACGGATCTTCGTGCTTTTATTTGGAACAAGGTTGCTCACGCAAATGGATGAACTTAAATAGCAATCCTGGGGATGACGAACAACGACAAAGTGCGGGTATAAATATATTATGGCCGGTTGTTAAAAATGAAAAATATCAAGAAGTATTAAAGGCTGTAAAAGACTGGCAAGATCCCAATAATATGTCGCCGATAATAAGATACGAAGCGGAAGGCAAAAAGTCATTTATATGGTTTGGAGATATGGAAAACTCATTTCAAGAAAAAATCAAAAACGAAATAAAGTTACCAAGAACAGATGTGGTTTTTGCGCCGCATCATGGACGTAAATCTGGGCACTTGGTAAGTGAATGGTTGCAGGAATTAGAACCGAAAGTGATAATTGTTGGCGAGGCTCCATCTGAGCATCTAGATTATTACCGCGGATACGACACGATTACACAAAATACGGCGGGTGACATAACATTTGTTTGCGAAAATGGTCAAATAGATATTTATGTTGGCGAAAAAGATTATGACCCATATTGCACAAAATTGAAAAATCTTGAAAAACCACTTAGCTTGGTAAATCATCGATACAATCCGAGATACGGGTATTATGTTGGAACAATAATATAAAGGTTGACAATATGGAATTTAAAATACCTTTTTATAATGTGATAAATATTTTATTTATCGGGCTGGTTTTCAGCGGCTTGTGCATATTCCTATTTCCTGAGATAGGCGATTATGTCTTTAGTATACTTGGTCGTATTAACAACCAGGTGTTTGATATCGTTGTTGTTTTGACACTAGGTTATGAAATTGGCTTGATTTTGAATTGGGTTGCGTCACTTGTTGTGGAACCAATTTTGGTTAACAAAAAACCACTAAATAAACGTGGTTGGTTCTCGCGTATTTTTCAAATCAGTTGGAAAAGTTATGCTGAATACCAGAAAGCGGAAAACGATAAATTGAATATGTTGACCAGAGAAATGAATGTCGCAAGAAATCATATGACGTTATTTTGTGTTATTTTGATAATAGCGGCCATCACGTGTCGGTGGAATATTGTTTTTGGAGCGTTGCCGATGATAATTTTGTTTTATTGTGCGTATAAAAAACATGCAAAAAAAATTGTTGCACGTATAGAAAACGCGTTAAGATAATATTTATACCAGGTATGAGCCTGTTTTAATTGCTGATAAACACAATCCCGAACCATTTGCGTAAAAGGGCTAGATGGGCGTGGTATGTTGTTGCGCTGGCTTGTTCTCGCTTGAATTCGGCGATTTCTTCGGCGGACAGGCCAAGTTCCCGTATAAGTCGATTAGCTAGCCCCATAAGGTAAAAAACGTTTCCTTGGGGGCTTTTCAGATCAATAACGATGCCTGTCGGATACTTTGCGTTGGGTATAGTGGGTATATCGTTGCGCTGGGTAGCTTTAAGGCGGGCGACCATTTGAACAAACTTGTTTTGAATACGGCGGAGCAGCCATGCCTGGCGACAGGTCAAATTACCACCGTTTGTTCGGCGAATTGCGGCTTGTAACTCGCGTAAAGACCTACATGCGGCAAAATACAGCATCACAAAATCTGTGCGATGGTTGGGCAAAATATCGTCAAAATGCGTATATTTCATAGACAATCCTTTTAAGGTTGTCGTATTTGTCCGTATTTATTGCCAAAAGTCCAGTTGTTTATTCAGAAAAATCGCTATGAGTTTCTTGTTGTTTTTGTTGGATTTTTTTGCTATTTTTGTGGTAAAAGGAACATAAATGACCTATGCAGAATATTTGATAAAATGTGAATCAGTTGCAAAAGTATTGGTGAAAATCGTTCGTGGAGAATACGTATCCCCAGAAGAACGTTTCAAGGCCTTTAAAGATGCTGTAGAGCTTTTTGATTATGAAAATAACGCAAGGCACAATGAAATTAGATAAAATGTTAAACAAAAATAAACAAAATAATATTGATAAATTATTTAAAATTCCAACATCAACCGAGCCGCTTACAATAAGCAATTGGCCTATACTAGAGAATTTTTTGCGTATTGGTTTCAGGATAGTTTTGTTCTGTGGACTATTTTGGTTTTTTAATAAAATAGGAGAGTTGCTGGCTTCACAAGAGTGGTTTTTTACAGAAAGTAATTTTGATACCAGTTTTTTGTATTCTGTATTCTTGTTACCTTTGTTATATTCTTTACGTGATGTTGTACATTGTTTTGATTCATGTTGGACAAAAGCCTATATTGAAAAAGACTGTATTGTTGTTAAAAGGGGCTTTACTTACACGGCTTATGATAAATTATATATCAAGGATATAAATAATGTAGAATTGCATCGAAGTTTGTTAGGCAAAGTATGTGGCTATTCGGATATTACCTTGTTTGCTCTTGGTGGTTTAGTTTCTATACCTTTTGTAAAAGACGCTGAACAAAATTTTAAAGCAATAGAAAGTGTAATAAAACAAGTATCTAAAAACCAGAAACAAAACATAAAATAGCTGGGTTTTGTTTTGTGGTTCACAAAATTTATCTGCATTATGTTCAAAATATGTAGACAAATTTACGGGTTGAAAAAGCATAAGTTATTCATAAGACGACGGATAGGTTACGGATCCTGTGTAGCTATTGTGTAGCCAGAGGGGTGTTTTATGGCGTATTTTGGTGTATCGTAGTATGCGTAAATACAGAAGTGTTAATTTAAGAAAAATGCCGCAAACCTGCGGGGTTTACGGCGGAATTCCTTGGCTCGGGCAACTGGACTCGAACCAGTGACATACGGATTAACAGTCCGTTGTTCTACCGACTGAACTATGCCCGAATAACGCGACATATAATATAACCAAACTCTACGCAAGTCAAGGACTTTGTGATAACGGCACCATAAAAATTATCCGCCGCATACTTTGCAAGGCCGACCGCCACGACGTTTTGCATCGGCACTGTCGATAGTAATGCAATTTTTAGTGCACCTTTGCGCCCATTCACAAGAATGACGGTGATAAATATGGGAACTTTTGTTATATGCCACACTATGCGCCATGGCCGAGGCACTTACAAACACGCAAAACAAAAATATCAATAATCGTTTCATTTTACACCTGCTTATAACCACTCTGTGATTATGGATATTCGATAAAATACTATATTTTTGGATAATGTCAATGAATTGCCGCGAAAATCCGCCACTTTGGGCAAATAATGCCCTCTGCACAGATAGATATGGTCGTGCCACAAACCAATCAACAAACATTGTTTTTATACTTTTACGATAAATATGTCCATGTGGCATACAATAAATTGAAAACGAATCGGGAAAACCGGGGTTAAAATCAATTTATTGTATCGGTGTCGTTGTTTTTTATCGTTTTAGGAAAATATTCTTCATCACCTATACAGGTGATTTTTTTATAATTCACCCATGAAAAAAACCAGTTTTTCAATGCTTTTACCGTTTTGGTTGTTAAAATTTTACGATTATCGTATGGCGCTAAAACACATTGAATAAATCGGCGTTTGTGGTAAACTGTATTATATAGGAACAAGAAACATTATAACATCACAAAGGACGGAAAGATGTTTTCAAATGACGATTTATGGAATGCCATAGACATATTGGCACAAAATAATCATATGAGCCCCAGTGGAATGGCTCGCGCGGCAGGGTTAGATCCAACAACTTTCAACAAATCGAAAAGGAAATCAAAATACGGACAACCACGATGGTTATCGTTTGATACCCTGGGCAAGGTTTTACGCCTGACGAATACGACATTGTCCGAATTCGCCCAAATTATCGAGCATCCCGAAATATAACCCCAGTCCCCCCGGCGGGGGTCCCCGCCGTCTCCTTCTTTATGAAAGAAGGAGTACCCGAAGCCGATTTATCGGCGTAGGGGGAGGTAATTGTGAAAAACTATAAACTCTGGTGTGTTCAT
>CADAKI010000002.1:158398-162009 GCA_902788485.1 uncultured Pseudomonadota bacterium
CCGTCTGGCTTCGCCATCCACCCCTTCTTTCATAAAGAAGGGGACGGACTTCGTCCGAAACACCGCTACACTCTCGGATATTCCCCTTCTTTTCTACCCACAGGGTAAAAAGAAGGGGGGGACCACCCCGGGCCCCGCGAAATTCCAAAAGAATTTCGTGGGTGGAACTAGGTGGTGGGGTAGTTCCCCGGCGGGTTTCCCCGCCGTCTCCTTCTTTATGAAAGAAGGAGTACCCTGCGTCAGCAGGGGGAGGTAATTGTGAAATGCCCTAAACTGCCGGTGTGTTCATAATTTTTTATGGCGATTTCGTTTCACTACATCGCCCGGCACAATTACCCCGTCTGGCTTTGCCATCCACCCCTTCTTTCATAAAGAAGGGGACGGCGCATTCGCGCCGAAACGCGGAACGCGGGCCAATTTCCGCCAAGGTGTAAAAACTCCCTCGCAATGACAAAAAATGCTCTGCATTTTTTGTCCGTCTGTCTGAAAAATCGTGCATCCGGTTCCCCGGCGGGTTTCGCCCGCCGTCATACCGCGGTCGCGCGGTATCCAGTTTTGCGGAACGCAAAACTTGCGTAATGATGTCAAATAACACAGGTTTGCGCCGTTGGCGCAAACTCTGGGGAGGGGCCCCGGCGCCCCGCCGGGATTCAGGGTGGGGATTATTGCATCACATACCGAACACCGCAGAGCGGAACGACGCTTCAGAACGGACGGCGTACGTGCAGACGTCCGCACAGTTGCCCGCACAACCGGCGGCCGAACTGCGCGTGCTGCGGAACACCCAGGAAATCGATGATGGCGCAGCATTGTATTCCTCACCAACGGTTAATCCCGACACTTTGCACCAACATTCCGCACCGCTGGCGGACCAATTCGCAGAACTCATTTGCGCACTGGTCGCGGCCGTATTCGCCGTTCCTGCCACCGCATTACACAACCCCTCGCCGTACACGGTGCCGGCGGTGACACCATTGGACGCGTTCGCTGTCCAAGTCGCCGTCCAAGTTGGATTTGACGGAACATCGGTATTCGCAACCACCGGCCCCGCGGTGAATGTGCCACTGCCCGCATTGGTAAAGAAAGTTTTTGTCACCGTGTCATACATGCCAATCGCAGAATCACTGTTACGTTTCGCAGGAATAAGATTTAAAGCAAGAACACCATTGTTATACATTTTTACATAGTAAATTTTACCAACCAAGATACGATTGCTGTCTCCACCACCACTAGCATTAGCACCATTTGTATTGAACACCCATACCCCCCCAGGTGTTGTAAATGAAGAAACATTACTGATAGATTTAGACATACCATTAACTGTTAAATTTGTCGCTGACATAGATAATGTGTATTCGGTTCCAATTTGTGGTGAAATTTCCAACTCAACTTGACCAAGATTTCCAATATTGATTCCCAAAGCGCCATTAGGCAAAATCCCCCAAACATTAAACGCACGACTTTCCATTGTTTCTCTGGCACCAAACACTGCGGGAAAACCGTCTTTATTTAAGAGAACAAACTTGATTTCTACAGACGAATTATTGGTTGCATTAACATTTGTTTCAATCCATGAATTTCCATCACTTTCGATATACTCCAACTGGGTATAGCCGGGTTGGTTAGTGGTGCTGGCGGGGGCGACATTATTCGCAATAATCGGGGCGACGAAATCCCGGAACGGGTCGGTGATTTCGTACCAGTGCGGCGTGCCGTTCTCGTCCTCGACCAACAGGCATTGCTTATACGCCGGGCATTCCGCGTTGTCCGCCGGGCGCGTCTGTTTGCCGGATTGCAAGGTCGCAATCGATGCCGCCTGGGCAATCGTTTGTGTCACGACAGTATTCACCGTCGCCACCGCGTTCGCCAACGCCGTATTCAACGGATTAAAAACCGTCTCGGTGTATTTTGTGGTTGCAACTTTGATTGGGGTTTCACAATAAGAACTCGGCCAATCTTCCTCGACCGCCGTAGCCAATGGATACCAAATCGTAAGAGGTGTACCAGCCCGATATTGTTGCGCAAGCCACGATTTAAAATTCTCAACTGTTAACATATCATTTGATGGTTGAACAAAAATGGTTGAACAAAAAAACCACCACCAGTATACTGTACTTTATATATTGTAGAACTTGCTATATTCCCACTAGTTAACATATTACAAAATAATTTTGTACCTTGGTTGCCTCCTACTAATAAATTTGTTACAGAGGTTGAAAAATACGGGTTTGTCGCATATGCACCAGTGGAAAAAACACCCCAATCCTCACTGCCATCCAACACTTTCACACCGACCTTTCTTGTAATCTTACCTGTTGTTGCGTCGTAAGTATCGGCGTAGTCGCCAACCTTGCGCAGGACCATGTCGCCCTGGGTATAGAATGTTGGGGTGATTGGGTTGGTGGGTGTGGGCGTGCCGTTCTGTGTCACGGTTCCGGTTGCCGAAGTATAATTCACCACCGTCCCGTCACATGCAATCGGACCGGCGACGAAAGACCCTGTCCCGGCATTAGTGTAAAACCGATTGTTCACTGTGTCGTACATACCGATGACAGAATCACTGTTGCGTTTCGCAGAGACCATATCGCGAATAGTGTCTCCATCTTTTTTTAATTGTAAATATTTAATCCTTCCAGGATTAATTGTATAACTTGTAACATTGATCGGATTTACATGAAATATATAAAAATCAGATATCGTGACAGTGTTCGAATTAGTTATATCTATATGTTCCCATTTGTTCGCATCTGCGATAACATTTCCGTTCCCAGATACAAAAGTTTCTTTTATCTTGTCGCTTGAAACCCAAACACCTAAAGGGCTGCCACCAGCATCTTTTGAATAACCAAATAAATATTGCCAATCTGTAGAACCCGCTGCATACACATCGGCAATAAAATTTTGAACACACCTGTTTGTGTACCGGTATCCAAATCCAAATACTGTGTCCCGGTGCTTTCGATATACTCTAACTCTGTATACCCGTCGGGCAGGGTGACCGCCATCGTCGGTCTGGTTATAAATGTAAATATAAATACGAATAAATTTAATACTAAAAAATTTATTAATTTTTTCATTTTCCCTGTCCTTTCTGTTCGACAGGCGTATCAATAAAAAATATTCAGGAAAATGTAATAAACACATAATATGCCAAACATCAAAAAATGATGTTCGTCTAAACACGTCCCCGAATCGACGTGGGACGTAAAAACACAAATGATAATCGCATACATTTGTGTAAAAAAATTCAGATTTTACGACGCGTGCGACCGCGTCGTTAGCATACTATGGGCCTATCACAACCCCGAACATTTGGTTTTGCCGCCTGTTCTATATTTTATGTTAGAAAATTTTTCGTTTATGCCGCAAGTATTTTTTTGTTGTTTTGGTAAAAAAATTTTATCGCATGTGCAATATTTTTTTGAACAACGGTGTTGTGCAGTTTTCAGAGTACAAAGTTCAGAGTACAGTTGATGTGTCGGCATAGCCGACAACAAAATTACGGCGCGACGCGCCGTCTCCTTCTTTATGAAAGAAGGAGTACCCGAAGCCGATTTATCGGCGTAGGGGGAGGTAATTGTGAAAAACTATAAACTCTGGTGTGTTCATAA
>CADAKI010000003.1:0-3795 GCA_902788485.1 uncultured Pseudomonadota bacterium
GCCTGGCGCGAACCAGTTGATAGATTTATATCAATCTTATGTTGATTTAGCGGCGAGTTTAAAACAACGCAAGGCGGATTTGGGAATACGTGCGGGAATCGAGGCAGAGGTTGTGTTGGATAAATCTGCAACCGGGTTATATGATGACACGGGCACGGGCGTCAATAACGGAACATATGCGTCACTGTATCGTGCGGCAATGGGGAATCAAACCGACATTGATAAATTGGACGCGCAATCGGATGCGACCACTCGGCGTGTCGGGATTGGTGGCGCGGTCGCAGCGGCAGGCATTGTGACCAGTGTTATTGCCAACCAAAAAATCAATCAAGGAAAACATGATAAATCACAAGAGATATTGGCAAAACGCGAAGAAATTAAGAATAAGTTGGATGACATAATGCAATCCGAGATAGAAGATTGTAATGCAAAAATCCAAGATATAAAACAATGGGCCCAAGAACAAAAAAACACACCGGAATACAAGAAAAATTCTGGATTGCGTGAGTATGTCACAGAGATAGAAAAATTAAATTATTTAACCGCCCAAGACGGCATAGACAAATTGGTGAATCATCTGATATGCGATTAATGAAACGAATTTTGATTTTAACAATTTGTATGTTTTGTGTTTTTCATAACGCAATGGCTGATTGTGTATCTGGGAAAACAACGCTGGGCGATGGGCGACAATTTGTGGAACCGGTAAATCTTAATCGATGCGAAAAACTCAAAGCCCAAATAACCGACAAAAGCGCCACTAAATTCAAACTGTCGTGCCACAAAACCACATTTAAATGCACGGCACACGAGTGTCCAAACGGACTTACGCCGGATAAAGCGGGCATTTGTTCCGGATTAAATTCGTCAGAACAAACCAGGTTTCATAAAAATCTGTTAACTTATACATATCAAAAACGAAATTTGTTTGATGCCTGTGCCAGTTTTGACCCCAACAAAATTCAAAACAAAACCGTGATGGAAACACAATCTGAAATACAAGATTTAAAACGAAAAGTAAAATATGCGTGCGTCACAGATTTTGCAAATTATGAATTGTCCACGGCATTGGCAATCGGTTTGATTGAACGATATAATTGGTCAAATGGTATCGGACAAATACGCGCAGATAATTGCACAACGCAACAAAACAACCGATTTAAATCTGGTGGTGGACGTTCTGTGCGTTGCGTGTCAGACAATGGAATTTATGTAGAGTTCATATTCGGAAAAATGAACAGCATGGCCACATCACGCGAGGCGGTGGCGGGTGCATTGTGCCCGGTATTTGGATTCCAACATTTGGACAGTCGCGGTAATCAACATCGTTGCCATTCTAAAAATAAATCATATAAAGATATGGCCAACTTTTTACGCAAATCTGAAATAATGGACATCAAAAATGTTGACAGTGGTTATTTTGAAATTTTGCCGTTGCGAACCGATATTAACAACAAAGATGATTTATCAGAAATTTTAAACACAGATTTATTCAAAGATATTGTCACAAACACAACCGCGCATATCAAAATGTTAATCAAACAGTATATTCAACAACAGTTGAAATCCGCCGGATATACGGTTGAAAGTATCAAATTTTATTCTGCACGAACAAAATCTTTTGCCACCGCGGACGATTCAACATGGCCGGTTGAAATATATGCGTGCAAAAAAAATAACTGTAAAAGTTATATCAAGGCGTTCAAGTTCAAATCTTTGATTGGCAGTCCCGGTGCAGATTTACATTTTGCGTCATGGGTTAGTTTGGGCGCCGAACAAATGTCTTGTTTAATCAGAGGTGGATTATTTGACAGTAAACATTGTTTCTTTTTGGAAGAAGATATTGCAAACGAGAAAAAACAATGTGCAAATACAAACACAATGATTCAAAGTGTCTTTGCCACCCCCAGTGATTCCGCCAAGGCATATTTTGATAATGAAAATAATATGTGCGTATTAGATTCATCAAATAAAAACGCCAAGATTTTGAAAGACCTGGAAATTGCCGCCCAGGTTGGCATGTTGGCAATAACAACGGTTGCAACCGCCGGCGCAGGTTCGGCATTGGCCATTGGGTTGGCCGCAGGTGGCGTATTGGCGGACGGCGTTGTGTTGGCGACCGATATAAAAATGAACAAAGCATCTGTAAAGTTTTTAAAAAATTCCACCCGTTGTTATGATGCAAATTGTGCAAAAAAATATTTCGAAGAAGAATTCAAACATATGCTGCAATTAATGGATCGTATAAACGACGATGAATTTAATGTAATCGACAGTGAAATGGACAGATTGGTGAAAATGTTGGATGATAAATATATCGGTGATACATATACCAAGGGTCTGGATAACCTGAGAAAAGACACCACGGGGATTTTGAAAAATATGTCAACCGAAGAAAAAATCGAGACGGTGGCAACACTGGTATCCGTGGCGTTGTCGATAACCAATGCGACCAAAGGTGTAAAGGCATTGATTTCCAAATCTAAAACCCGGGCACCAAAATTTTTAAAACAATTAGATGTCAGAATTAATCAATGCCCAACATGCAAACAAAGCAAAATTGATGATTTATTGAAAGAAAAACAAATTACCAATGCAAAAACCACATCAAAAGCCGCCGTATTCAATGCGAGTGAAACTGGCGAGGCATCTAAAATAGAAACAGTGTCAGATATTAGTGCGGCATTTAAAAAGGGTGAAAACACATCACAACCCATAGGATTGCTAGAAGAACCATTTGTCGGAAAAAATAATATGCCTGATGTTATAAAAAAATTAGAACAAGATGGCTTTAGAGTCGAACCTGTTAAACAAAATTACGGAAACGGTTTAGAACACACAAATTACAGAATATATGCAATTGATGAACCAGATGTAGAAAAAGCCCAAAAGAAATTATTGGAATCTGCATCAACATCGGTAGATAGAGATGCAAGATTAGCATCGGTTGGAATCTATTATAAACAGCCAGAGAAATTAAGCGACTGGTCCAGTTTATATGAACAATCTGCCACAGAACTTTTGTTAAAAGATCCTGATGTTGCGAAAGCAAGAGCAAATTGGGATAATATGGATGAATATGAACGATGGAAATTCGAACATCAAACCAATCGTAAAATAAGACGCCAGTTGATAAATGAAGACGCAACACCGGTGGCATACGAAAGAATCGAGGGAGATGGCGCAGCATATACTATGCAAAGAACAGGCAGTGAAGCACAGCAAACAGCAAAAAAGTTAGACGGTTTTGATGGATATGCTGTTAATCCCAAAGAACAAACATTTGAACGTGCGATAGAAAGTATAGTTCATGAAAATTATCATTATGCCCAAGATGTTGGAAAAACAGAAGTTCCTAAATGGTTGCTTGATTATAATCTGGATAATTATACTACCACAGGCGCTGGTTTTATCGGTCCTTATCATAGACAACCTCTGGAAGTAAATGCACAGTCCATAGGCAAAAGGACTGCGCATGACGTATCACAAGGTTTAGCAGAGCAAGCCGTTGCTGCAGATAAAGCAATAACCACACCCAAAAAAGACATTGGTGCCGGATTCAATCTGATGCAACCCGAAAATACCACAAAGTCAGTTGCAAATGCGCCATCAACAACATCAATGGAAGACCTTAGGGCTGCATTTAATATGGGTCAACCCAGCACCACGCCCAAAACCACCACACCCAAAAAAGACATTGGTGCTGGATTCAATCTGATGCAACCCGAAAATACCACAAAGTCAGTTGCAAATGCGTCATCAGCAACATCAAAGGAAGACCTTAGGACTGTATTT
>CADAKI010000003.1:3815-104564 GCA_902788485.1 uncultured Pseudomonadota bacterium
ACCACAAAGTCAGTTGCAAATGCGTCATCAGCAACATCAAAGGAAGACCTTAGGACTGTATTTAATGTGGATCAACCCAGCACCACACCCAAAACCACCGAACCGACAAATAATATAACAGATATTAAGAACAACACTAGTACAGTTTCACGCTCTACAAGTATAGTTAACGATTCAACAAAAAATCTAAAAAAACAATATGACGATGTGATTATCGAATTACTGGATCAAACAGGATATAAAGCGGTCGAACCATTAGCAGAAGGTTATGATGCATTAGCTACAAAATTTGGTTTTGAAACACATCGCCCAAGAGATGCCGAAGAAGCACGTTATATGATAAGCAAAATTCAAAATCAATTAGATGAAACCAATATAATCCTTAAAAAGTATAAATCTTCTGCTCTTGGTGAAACAAATGATTTTAAACAACTAATGTATCACTTTAACAAAGAACAAGAATTAGGCGAAAGTTATATCCAATGGTTGCGTCAAAACCTGCGGTTGTTTGAATAAAGTATAACAACAATATATGGTATGGGTTGATTATTCTGTATAAATCCTTGACTTTTTGGAAATAAAGTATAATAATTACCCTGCAATTCCCAAAGATTGCCATTTCAAACACCCTGTGTGCGGTATGCACAAGCGAGTTTCGCCCTGGATGCCGGTTTTCTTTGTGAAAAAACATATTTTAATAAAAAGGAGCAATAAATATGGCAACAGTTATTCGTTTGGCGCGTTTCGGTGCAAAAAAACGTCCGTATTATCACATCGTCGTGACAGATTCACGCAATGCACGCAATTCTGGTAATGTGTTAGAGGTCGTTGGTAAATACAACCCAATGTTGGCCAAGACGGACGAAAAACGCGTCGTGTTAAAAATCGAAGAATTAAAAGCATGGTTGGCCAAAGGTGCAAAACCATCTGACCGTGTGTATAAATTTATGGTGAATGCTGGATTGGCAACCGCAAAACCGGTGCCGGTACAAACAAAAAAGAATTTGCCGTCTGAAAAAACACAACAAAAAGCAAAAGATAAAGCCGAAAAATTGGCCAAAATTGCCGAAGAAAAAGCCGCAGCCGAAGCCGCAGCGAAAGCCGCCACGGATGCACCGGCAGAATCATCTGAAAACGCAGACGCGTCGGAAAACGCATAAATCGGCCATGACAGATCCACAATCAAAATATTCAGACATTGAATTACGGCATGAATTAAATGCCGTGTTCAGGTCTGTTTATTTTGTGGACAAACGCGCCAAGCATAAACTGAACGACAGTTATTTCTTGAATTTTTACGAACTGATAAATTATGCGCGCACAAACAATATTGACGAAATGGATTATATTCACAGTATTCGCGATGTACTGTTGTCATGTCCACAAACATATTTGGCACGATAATGAGTAATATAAATTGTCCATATGATAATCAATACTGTTTGGAAAAAGACCGGCGATTTTCCCAATGGGCAAATATTGTGACAACATACACAATGCCACAACCAATCAATCCAGATGCGTTTTCTGGATGCCCAAATGAAAAAACATGCCCGCGGCATCCACGCATTTTGGCAGACAACAAGGTTCCAAGTCATGGACAAAGATAACAGAATTTTGGTCGGAAAAATTGTCGCATGCCAAGGTATACGCGGCGATGTGCGCGTTCAAACATATACCGCCGCGCCCACAGATTTTGCAACACTGCCGGTTTGGTCGGGGATTTTTGGTGTGGACGATTTCAAATTTATACGCGTGGTGCCAAATTCTGATGTCATTATTGCACATGTGCGCGGATACGAAGACCGGACGGCCGCCGAACATTTACGCGGAACACGGTTGTTTATTGAACGAGACGCCCTGCCCGACGATATGCGAGATGGTGAATATTACCAATCTGATTTAATTGGGTTTGATGTTGTGCGCGATGGCGTGCGGCTTGGTATCGTTGCCGGGTTTCAAAACTATGGTGCGGGCGATATTATTCAAACAGATGACGGCAACATGTATTCGTTTATTGGCGCAGATGTTGATATGAATAACAAAACTATAAATATTAAATAAAGGAGAAAGCTATGATTACTGTATTAAATTGGAATTTTTTAACAACACAATGCCCAAATGGTATGAATGAACAAAATTGCCCTATGCGTAAATATTTGAAAGAACAAAAAGCATTACACCAATCTGTTAATGAAACTTTGTTGCAATCAGCAGGTTCTTTTGAAGAATGCGTTGCTGTAATTCGTGAAATCCAAACAACATGCTCTAAATGCCATAATAAATAAAAATGATAACAAGAATGAAAACTTTTTATGTTTGTTCAAGCGATACAAATGTCACAGAGACATTTGGTAATGCCACTTTCGTTTTATGGAAAAATTGTACCAGACAACAAAGCAAATGCCCTGTGGTAAAGTATTTTTTGGAACAACCCGTCAAATTCACTAAAGGTGATTTTGGTAAATATATATTCAATTTCTCTACTGATGTAGATATTAGTAGAATTAGAAAAAATATTTACGAGGCACAAGGTATTTGTAAAAAATGCCAACTGTGCAATCAAAAAACAAATATACGCAATTAAACAGGAAAAACAATGCACTTTAACATATTGACCATTTTTCCAGATATGTTTCCGGGAACCCTGGGTGGCGGGGTTGTTGGACGCGCACGCGACAATGGTATTTGGTCAATGGATGTTATAAATATTCGCGATTTTGCCATAAATAACTATGGCAGTGTTGACGACGAACAATTCGGTGGTGGCGCGGGCATGGTTATGCGACCCGATGTATTGGGCGCGGCATTGGATTCCGTTAAAAAATCAGGTAAAATCATATACTTTTCACCGCGCGGCGTTCCATTGACACAAAAATTGGTGCGCGAATTTGCGGCGGACAAAAACGCAACATATACCTTGCTGTGCGGTCGATACGAAGGCATTGATGAACGCGTTTTGGACGAATACGACATTACCGAGATTTCTATCGGCGATTACATTTTATCGGGTGGTGAAATTGCCGCGCAAGTTTTTGTTGACAGTTGCGTTCGCGTGATGGATAATGTGTTGCACGGTGGGGATGCATCCACCGAAAATGAAAGTTTCGAAATCGGGGGGCTGGAATGGCCATTATATACCCGCCCGTCAGTATGGCGTGGACATAAAGTCCCAGAAGTCCTGCTGTCCGGTCACCATGGCAATATCGAACGGTGGCGGAAACAACAATCGGATGACATAACAAAACAAAGACGTCCGGATTTAATAAAGGAAAATAAAAAATGAATATTTTGAAAAAAATTGAAGAACAACAAGTTGCAAAAATGAAAGGCGATAAAGTTATCCCAAACTTCAAAGCCGGGGATACGGTTCGCGTTCATGTAAAAATTAAAGATGGCGACAAATTCCGTATTCAAATGTTCGAAGGCGTCGTTATCGCACGCGATGGCGGAAATGGCAACAATGCATCATTTACGGTTCGTCGTGAATCTTATGGTGTGGGCGTGGAACGCAAATTCCCATTATACACACCGGCGATTGAAAAAATCGAAAAAGTTCGTATCGGTCGCGTTCGTCGTGCGAAATTGTTCTTTTTGCGCAAATTGTCTGGTAAAAAGGCACGTATTGTGGAAGATTTGGCGGCAACATCTGCCGAAAAAGCCGCAAAATAATTTGCGAAAAACACAAACAAAAAAAACACCGCACCAACCGTGCGGTGTTTTTTATAAAATTTAATAATTTGACTTAGTGACAAGATAAATGTATCATTGTTGTTATGAAAACTTTATTTAAATTTTTAGTGTTATTATTGTTGATTGTTGGGATGTTGCCGCAATCTGCAAATGCATATATTGACCATAATGTTGCCGTTTTACGCGTGTTGAACAAGGCCGCCGGCAAGGTTCAAAACCTGCGCGCGCCGGTTGGGGAAACAATCAAATATGACAAATTGACCATTACTGTGCGTGCGTGCAAGCAATCAGACCCATTTGACGCAGAAAATCATTTTGCTTTTGTAGAGGTTTTTAATTCCACATCCGAACAAATATACGGCGGATGGATGAATAAAAACGAACCGGGTCAAAACCCATTGGAAAGTCCGGATTGGGATATTTGGCTGAATACATGCGAAGATTAAAAACGGGAGGAACAACATGAAAAAAATTTTGCAAAAAACCACAGATTTTTTCAAAAATAATTTCAAATTGATTATCGGTATCGCTGTATTAATTTTGGTGGTTGGTGGGTTCTTTTTAATACAAACCAAGACAACCAGTTTGGAAAATTCTGATTTAAAAACATGGACAATGAGTTCTATCGAGGCAAAAATGTCCACTGTTCAGATTTTAACAGACAATTCACCAGATGCAGAATTGATTATGAAATGCGTTGACAAAATGTCCACATTTAATGATTCTGGGGAATTTGCGGTGCGTGACGCAATAAAGTTATGCAATATGGGTATTAAATTACAGGAAAATAATTAAAATGGTTAATGATGATAAAATTATTCGTATGAACATGGGGACGATGTCGGGCGACGCGGTACCGGGTGATGAACGCGCAACATTGTGTTTAGGCATTGAATCTTCGTGTGATGAAACATCGGCGGCTATTGTCGATTCAAACAGAAATATTTTATCGCATATTATTTACTCGCAAATTCCAGAACACCAAAAATATGGCGGTGTGGTGCCTGAATTGGCGGCGCGTGCACATATTTTAGCGATTGATGATGTTATAAATAAAACACTGCATTTGGCGGGAAAAAGTATAAACGATATCGATGTTATTGCCGCAACGGCGGGACCGGGACTGATTGGTGGTGTGTTGGTCGGATGGATGGCGGCAACCGGTATCGCCCAGGCAGCCGGCAAACCATTGGTCGCGGTTAACCATTTAGAGGGTCACGCATTGGTGCCACGGCTATCGGCGGCGGTTGCAAACGGCACATGGAACACAAATCAGGTTGAGTTTCCTTATTTATTGATGTTGGCATCGGGCGGTCATTGTCAAATTTTATTAGTACGCGGTGTCGGACAATATGAATTGATTGGACAAACCATCGACGACAGCGCGGGCGAGGCATTTGATAAAATTTCTAAAATGTTGGGATTGGGATATCCGGGCGGGCCGATTGTCGATAAACGCGCAAAATTGGGTGATGCAACACGTTTTAAATTCCCGCGCCCATTGTGCAACACACCGGGATGTGATTTTTCATTTAGCGGTATCAAAACCGCGGCCCGCATGATGTTGGATAAAAACACTGAACCGGTGGACGATGTATTTATAAATGATTTTTGTGCGTCTTTCCAGGCGGCGGTTGTTGATTGCATTGTCAATCGTTTGGAACATGCGATGACGACATCGGCTGTAAAATCTGTAAAACCAAAAATGCTGGTTGTGGCGGGTGGTGTTGCGAAAAACAGTGCGATACGCAATGCATTGGAAAAATTGGCATCAGAAAACGGCATGTTTTTTGCCGCCCCACCGATGAGTTTGTGCACCGATAATGGTGCGATGATTGCATGGGCCGGAATTGAAAACTGGCGCGTGGGAAAAATCGTCACGAAACCTATTGCGCCCCGCCCCAGATGGCCGTTGACCGAATTATAATCCAAGGCAAAATTTAATGCTGAACAAAAAAGAATATAAATTAGCAACAGAAAAATTAAAGGCAAAAATGTCCGCCTTTGATGGTTGTTATGACAGTTCGCATTATACTTTGACCGAGTTAGTATCGATTATTCGGGCGGTTATGCCGATTGATGATGTGCGGGCAAAGTTTATAGATGTTGAAAAACCTGTCAGTTATGCCAGTGGTTTTTGTGCATTAAATTCTTATGTTATTTATAATTTAACCGGTGGCGATAAATATTGGGAATATTATACTATTTCGCCAAAGCACGGTTTCTATAAATATGTAAAGTATTTGAAAAACAAGAAAAACGGCCAATATTTATATTTGGGCGATATTCAAGATATTCCGTATGATTTAGGTCATCCGATAACCCAAGAATTCAGGTGTCCAAATGCAGAATTATATACTGCATTGATTGAAAATCTATCACGCAATTAAACAATGGAAAGGAAGCGATGTTACCAAAACCCGAACCTTTTGTTAAACCGGATATGATTTTCAGTGTGTCTGACGCGTCGGCATTGTTGAAAAATGTGGTTGAAACCGCGTTTCCGGAAATTCGTGTACGTGGCGAATTGTCGGGCATTACGCGTGCGACATCGGGGCATATTTATATGTCTATCAAAGATTCTGGCGCCGTAATAAACGCAATTATTTGGCGCAGTACACCTGTTCCTTTTAAGTTAGAAGAAGGTATGGAGGTCATCGTCACCGGAAAATTTACAACATATCCGGCGCGCAGTAATTATCAATTAATTGTGAACAATATCGAAATGGCGGGTGTTGGCGCGATATTAAAAATGCTGGAAGAGCGCAAGCAAAAATTATCCGCCGAGGGGTTGTTTGACGCGTCGCGCAAAAAACCGTTGCCGCGCCTGCCCCAACGAATTGGTGTCGTCACCAGTCCGACCGGCGCCGCATTCCAAGATATTCAAAATCGTCTGCGCGAACGATTCCCGGTGCATGTGTTATTATACCCGGCAACCGTCCAAGGAGAAACCGCCGCGCGCGAGGTTGCCAATGGCATTGAATACTTTAACAAAATGAATAATGTCGATGTGATTATTGTTGCGCGTGGTGGTGGCGCATTGGAAGATTTGCTGCCTTTTTCCGAAGAAATCGTTGTGCGTGCCGCCGCCGCAAGTCATATACCGTTGATATCGGGTGTGGGACACGAACCGGATTGGATGCTGATTGATTTTGCCGCCGATGTGCGCGCGCCAACGCCGACGGGTGCCGCCGAAATGGTTGTGCCAACAAAGTTATCCCTGATTCAAGATTTGGACAACATGTCGCATCGGTTGGACACGGTTTTCGCAACGCGTTTGGTCGGCGTGCGTCAGCGGTTAGAAAACATTTCTGTAAAAAGTCCAAAACAAATCGTTATGGAGTGGGCGCAACGGTTGGATGATGTTGGACGCACAATCGGTTTGATTATTTCAAACAAAATGGCCGTGGCGCGTCAAAAAATTGACACGGTTGCAAATATGCCGAATATTTTAACTAACAAAATGCACATGCTGAATCAAAGTATGCAACATGTTGGAAATATGCTGAACAGTTTGAGTTATAAAAATGTATTGCGGCGCGGGTATGCCATTGTGCGTGATGAAAACAATAAAATCATCAGTAATTCTGGTGATGGCCGCCCGGCAAGCATTGAATTTAACGATGGGGTAATAAAATTATAAAAAAACGGGCATTGCCCGTTTTTTTAGTGTTCAGGATGCGATTAATTCATGTGTTTGCAAATTATTTTATCAAAGTTTTTGCGGTGGCAATAGATTCAGGTGTAATTTGGGCGCCACTGATTATGCGGGCAATTTCGTTTATACGTTCGTCGCCCGTGATTTCCGAAACAGATGTCATTGTTTTGTCGTTCTCGCTTGATTTAGATATTTTATAATGACGGTCGGCAAAGCCCGCAACCTGGGCCGAATGGGTTATAACGATTGATTGTGCGTTTTGCGACAATTTATTCAAACGCGCACCAACCGCGGATGCGGTTGCGCCACTGATTCCGGTGTCAATTTCATCAAACACAAATGTGTGCATGTCCGCCCCGCCCGCCAACACCACACGCAGTGCCAACATAAAACGCGCCAATTCACCACCCGACGCCGATTTATTCAATGGCGCAAATGGCATGCCGGGATTTGTTTTAATCATAAACACAACATCGTCCACACCGTTGGCGGATGGGGTGGCGTTTGTAATTTCAACCATAAAATCAGCAGAACCCAATTTCAAATCCGGTAATTCTGATAAAATCCGCGTTCGTATTGCCGCGCCAGCATCCGTACGCATTTTGGATAATTCATGCGCGGCATCATCGAATTGTTTTTTTGCGCCCGTCAATTCGCGCTGTAATTTTTGTAATTCGGCATCGGAATTATCGATTGTGTTTAATGCCGATTCCATTTGGGTCAATTTATTTGGCAACTCGTTCGATAAAACGCGATGTTTGCGCGCCAAACTGCGTATCGCAAACAAACGTTCTTCAACATCGTCGATTGTGCCAACATCCGTATATTCGGGTTTAATAGATTCTGCAACATTTGCAATATTTTGTGCCGCATCGTATAACACATCAATTTGTTCAGAATACGGATTTTCACCATCATGATGCAAACGTTCCAAAATATGCGCAACATCACAAACAAGTGAATCCAATGAATTTCCGTTTGGGCTTAACGCCGCCAATGCGTCGTTCAAAATCGCGGTATTTTTTTCCGCGTTCATCATGTTTGCGCGAATTGTTGCCAATTCGTCTTCTTCGCCCGGCTTCACATTCAGTGCGCGCAATTCGGCAACATTGTGTTCCAAAAATTCGCGTTCAGATGCCGCACGCGCAACCAATTCTGATAATTCAGAAATTTTTGTTTCAATCGCATGCATCGCGGTATATGCTTCACGAACAGATTTTTGCTTATCCGAAAAGCCCGCAATATTTAATGCGGCAAACGCATCCAATGTTGGACGATGTGTTGCCGGATTTAATAATGTATGATTTGCAAATTGACCGTGAATTTCAACCAATGCATCACCAACCATTTTCAACACACGAACCGATACGGGTATATCGTTTATCCATGCACGACTTTTCCCGTCCGCCGATAATGTACGACGCAACATAACCGTATCATCCACATCCAAACCGTTTTCAACCAATATGTTTTTAACATTTTCAGACACCCCGGTAAATTCCGCCGTGGACGTGCCCATGTCACACCCGGCACGCACCAGGCCGGCGTCACTGCGCGCGCCCAACGCCAATGATAACGCATCCATTAAAATACTTTTACCGGCACCCGTTTCGCCAGTCAAAACATTTAACCCACCACCGAATTCCAGATTCAGTTTTTCAATCAAAACTATGTTAGAAATATACAGGTTTGTTAGCATGACCCGATTATATTATATTTTTCCCCGATTTCAAATTTTTTATAATTTTTCCAAATGCCAATCGTGCAACCATAAAATATAGCATGATATTTTATGCCGCGGATAAATTTGTTTTAATAATTCGGCATATTCGCGTAACTGTGCGATATATTTTGGGCGATATTTTTCTGTATCAATATCTGTTTTATAATCCAATACGCGAACGGTTTTCGTTGCACCATCCACAACCAACCGGTCAATTCGACGCGATATAAAACGCCCATCGATAACACCGGCAATGGGGACTTCGACCCGGGCATCGTCAGTAAAGAACGATTGTAATTCGGCACCAGCCGCCATGATTTTTGCAATTAAATCCGGGGCCCCAATGGGGGTTGGTGTAATACGCACAAATTGTAATTTTGCGTGTATCGCGCGACCATTTTGTGTCGCGTATTTTTCAGCATCTTGATTTTTTATAAATTCATTCAGTTGGTTGTTCATGTTGTATCCTGATATATTCTTGATTGTCAGACGCGCCAGTTATACGCGAAAACACCCGCCACAGGTTTGCATACCACGATAATTCATTTGCGTTTTTATACGGCGTAAAACCATAGATATACAATTCGTCGCGCGCACGCGTCATCGCAACATATAATAACCTAAAATATTCGGCAATTTGCAAATCATGCCGGACGTCAATCGCAGATTGCACAGATTCTGTTTTGGTTATGCCCGACGCACACCAAATCCATGGCGTGGCATATTCCGGTATGACCCCAACCGGCAATGGCACAATGTTATCAGAATCCGGGGTGCGAACGGTATCAATCAAAAATACAACCGAGGATTCCAGACCCTTGCTGCCATGAATTGTGACAATACGAACACCCATTGCCGCATCCATATCGCGTTTTATTTCCGCACCACCCGTGATAAACCATTTTAAAAATTCGTGTAATGTTCCGGTTTGTGTACGCTCGTACGATAAACATATCGTCATGAATTCTTCCAATGGGTCGATAATTTGTTCGCCCAATGCCGCAATCATTTTTTCACGATTATCGTCGCGCGACAGCACATATGTAAAAAATGAATATGGTGACATTTTTGCCGATACCGCCACAATTTCTGACAAACACGAAAATACCGCCGGATTATATTCCGCCAAGACAGCGTAAACCGTGGTCGTTGTGCCATCGTCCATGGCATTTTTCTGATTTTTTTTATGACACAGGTTATAAATATCGGATTCAGAAAAACGAAACAGCGGACTTTTTAACACACAACACAAAGAATAATCGTCAGTTATATCCAAACAAAAACGCGTCAAATTCAGTAAATCGCGAATTGCAGAAAATGTTGGTAAAATGATTCTATCACTGCCCGCGACAGGAATGCCCATTTTTTTCAATTCAAAAACCAATGGTGCCATAAACGGATGACGATTTTGCACCAAAACCATTATGTCGCCCGGCATATATTTGCCCGCCGCCAACACGGATTGTATTTTTTGCGCGATTTTTTTCACATAATCCACCGTCGTATCGTTTGTTTCACCCCGCGCCACCAAACGATGCAATTCCACCAATCCAGGATTTTTATCATGCGTTGCACGAAAACATATATGCGGTTGATTTACAAATGCACTGACATTTTTAACCGTTTCATCGTCAAAAAATGTATCAACCGCATGCAATACCGATGGCAACGAACGGAAATTTTGCGCCAACGGTATATCACGAATTGTGCGATAATTATTTTCAATTTGACGCGCAATATCATCACGCGAACGAATAAATGCAACCGGGTCGGCACCTTGGAATCCATAGATTGATTGTTTTGTGTCCCCCACAACAAACAACGAACGCGGCAAATCAGACGTATCACCATTATCAAAAAAATCACCCGTCAGCATACGAATTATATCCCATTGTAATGGCGATGTATCTTGGGCCTCGTCCACCAAGATATGCGACAATGTCACATCCATTTGCGACAATACCCACCCCATTGTTTGGGGATCTGAAAACAATTTACGGGTGTATAAAATCAAATCAGAAAAATCCAAAATATTTCGTGCGCGTTTTGTTTCCATATACCCACGCGCAAACGCCGCCGACAAATCAAACAGTGCGATCGTATCATCATATATTTTTTTGTTTTCATTATATTCATTTATCGCAAACACGCGCGATTGTTCCGCAACAAAATCAGGATTGTTTGATACCACAACAATTTTTCCACCCGTTTTTGTTAAATATGCAGTTTTATATTCATCGAAACCTATTTTTTCATCAATGTATTTTTGTGTTAAATCCACAATCGTTTGCAGATATTTTTTTGCCCCATGGATTGATTGCAATTCCCGCGCCGTATCCAGTAATTCTTGCAAGCGAGATTTGGTAATTTTGTTATCTGGCACATTTTTGATTTTTAAAAATTCTGCAATCGTTTCAGTAAAATATTCACGATATTTAATATAATTTGTTATTCCAAAAAAATCTTGATAATGTCGTTCCAAAATATTTAACAAATCATCGATTGCGTATTCAGAAACGCGTTCCACTATGCGCGAAAACGCGTTTTGTGTTGCCGCATCCTTGTCGGCACGCAACATATTGTTAAAAACATCCCATAATAACGCGCGCTTGTCGGCATCAGACACCAATTTCCATGCAGGCGATATTCCGGCCTCAATCGGGAAACGACGCAAAACCTCCTCGCAAAAACCATGAATAGTTTTTACCTTTAACATATTTGGATTATCGATATATGTAAAAAATATTTCACGCGCATGCGCTATATCGCCATCCGACACAACACGATTTTGCGCCACACCATCCAATAATTCGCGCATATCGTCATCGGACGCAGACGCCCATTTTTTCAAGTTTTTTAATATTCTGTTGCGCATTTCGCCCGCGCCCGCATTTGTATATGTCAAACACAGAACACCCGTTTTTAACACATCGGGCGTACGAAATAAAATACGTAATAAACGCTGGGTCAGGACACTGGTTTTTCCGGTACCAGCATTCGCCTGGACCCAAACATTTTCGATTGGGTTGGCGGCGTAATCTTGTTCAGGTGAAAGAATTGTCTTTTTTCCCATTTTGTTTAATTTATCATCTTGCTTTCTGTGTTTTATTTTAGTATAAATTCAAAAGCACTGCAAGAGTATAAACCGTTGGGGGAGAAAAAAAATGCCAACCACACAAATTTTGTTGATTGTTTTAGGTTTTGTTTCGGTATTATTGTTGATTGCGTTAATTGTATCTTTTTCAATTTCACGCAAATCTCAACATGTTATGGAATCTTTGTTAACCATTTTAACACACCCGGAACGTGTCCAGGTTCATGATGCCGCACGTGTGTTAAATACCGTTTTGGCCGACGAAATTGCGAAAATTCATGCAGGATTTCAAACATTACAAGAAACATTACGCACGCAAATCGCAACGGCGGAAGATTTACAACAACGACTGAATACACAAAACGATGTTTTAACAAATACCGCAGATGACGCGACAAAAAAAGTCGCAAATATGTCTCAACGATTGGAAAATACTGTTGATGGGTTGCAAAATATCGTGAATTCCGAAAATTGGAATTCTGTTGCCCATTCCGCAGATAATTTTTCTGCAAATATTGGCGAAATGTTGGCAAAAATTGATACAACGACAAATGATGTGAACACGCGGGTTGATAATATTCAAAACCAAATCACAACATGGATTGACGCGGGCGAAAAATTAAATACAGAATTGAACACAAATTTTGAAAACAATACCAATCAAATGAAATCGCTGACTGACAACACGAACACCATGCGCGATACATTGTCTGATTTAAGTAAATCTGTGGCAGATGGTTTCGACAATATAAAAACATCGGCCGCCGGATACGAAGATGTATTACGAACAAACGACAAATTTATGAACGACCATTTGGTAAAAATGGACGCATACAGCAAAAACGCAAAGAAACAGTTAGTGGCACAAACAAATACATTGACCAATACCGCAAATGTCGTCGCCAGTCAGGTGCAACTGGCCGAATCATCAATTGACAAACAAACACGCAAATTAACCGATGCGGTTGATACATTAATGACATCCGCCACCACGACCGAGGCATCTGTGCGCGGTGTATCAAACGAACTGTCGGGGCTGACCAACCATTTCAATGACGAAATCAAAGATTTTGCGACATCGGTGGTGTCTGAAATAAAAACGGTGTCGGGTGTTGCAAATGTCACATTAGAAAACACAAAAACCGCCGCAAATGCGTTTTCAGAATCGGTCAAAACAATGGCGACCGGTGTGCGCGAAACATTGATTGAAATGAATACGGCGCATACCCAGTTATCTGGTCAATCGCAAAATTTAATCAAATTGTCGGCGGATACAACCGCACAATTACAACCATTGTCTGAATTAATTGAAAAATATTATGCCGCCCTGCCCGATTTGTCGCACTTGTCGATTGAGACAAACGATAATTTGAACAAAATTGTGGCAAACATGGAAAAAAATATCATGTTGATAAAACAGGCAATCGCAGATTCAACCGTATCTATGTCTGAATCAACAACAAAATTGGAAGATTTGGCCGGCGGGGCGCGTCAACAAATGATTGATTTAATGTCTGATTATGCCAAGGCCGTGAATACATTACAAACATTAAACAAACAAATGATGGTTGCACGCGCATCGGCACCAATGGATGCAATGAAATCTGCCCCGGTTGCGGCGGTCGCCGCCGCCAGTGGGTCTGATTTTTTGGCAAATGTTGATTTTGGGAAACTGCACGAATTATCAATGGATTTAACCCAGGCAATCGGCGCAGATATTCCAGATGTGATTTGGAAAAAATATCATGCCGGCGATGCAACGATTTTTTCAAAATGGTTGTCCAAGATGTTGACGGCATCTGATAAAAAACAAATTCGTGAATTGTTAAAAAACGACACAATATTCCGTTCCCAGGCATCCCAATTTGTTCGTGGTTTTGGCAAAATATTGGACGGTGCGGATTCTACGGATACACCGGATACCGTAAAATCAAAATTATTAAAATCCGATTTAGGAAATATTTACACCCACCTGAAAGGAAAATAAAAAAACGCCCAATCGGGCGTTTTTTTTCAGTGTTCAGAGTTCATATAATGAATTATTAATAATAATTTGCAAAATCATATTTTATCGGGTAAAATATAATTGCATTGGTGTGTTGCCAGTGTGGGACAAGAAAACCCTTGCATAGAGAAAACTCCAACCAGGTTGGAGGGTCGCGAATATTCGAATAAGCGACGCTACACTCTATGGTAGTTTTTCTTGCCTCCAACCGCGCTTTTTCCGCGGTATTTTTTTATCAAGGAGGAGAGAAATGTCTATTGTTTTAATTGATGCGCGTGCCTATGGACAACAGTTGCGCCGGGCGCGTAAATCGTTGCATATGAATAAATCGACCGTGGCGGAAATTTTGAAAATATCCGCGCATGATTTGTACTTGTATGAAATTGGGCGATTGCCGATTCCGCCGGATTTGCTGTGCGCGTTGTTGCATCGTGGTTTGGCGTTGACCGCCGTCAAAACACATAAATAAAAAAACGCCCGATTGGGCGTTTTTTTATTTCGATTACTCTTTAGTTCAAAGCATCTTTCAAAGCCTTACCAGGTTTGAATTTTGGTTGAACAGAAGCAGGAATTTTAATCGCAGCACCTGTTTGAGGATTACGGCCAGTTGTCGCCTTGCGTTTTGCAGATGTGAATGTGCCAAAACCAACCAAGCGAACTTCGCCTTTCTTTTTCAAAACTTTGGTAACAGTGTTGATAAATGCATCCAAGCAAGAAGCAGCAGTTGCCTTGGTAACTTCGACTTCGTTTGCGATTGCTTCAATCAATTGTTGTTTGTTCATATGTTTCTCCTTTCATAGGTTTTTTATTTAAACGACAGTCCACCGAGCAATGCCTTTGAAATCGCGCCCCAATTCCGCCGTTTTTGCCTTGCGCAATCCGTGCGGTCGGCGAATTTCAAGGACATTGCTCGTTCTGTTCATCCGAATCATAGAGAATCCCGCTTTTCAAGTCAAGACCAAATTGAATTTACCCCGCGATTCTTTGGAACCCATAATTTAATATATATAAATAAGTAATTATTTTGTCACATTTTTATATAATGCGGCCTTGGGCCAACGACCATCCAACACATCGTGCCATTCAGAACGATTTGGCGTATTATTTTCACATAAAACAAAATTCCCAGCCACACCACGAACATGCACAACGCGATAATGATTCGGTGTATTCATTGCCAACATTAATATTACAAACGCCCAAAACAGCAACTTGGTAAATCCCCACGGTTTCAAAAACATATTTCTGTTGAATTTATCTTTTAATAAATTTTGATATAATGCCCAGCCCCATGTGAACAACAGCATCGTCAACGCAAAAAACATACCAATCGTTAATGGCGTTTGAATCGAACGCAAAATTTCCGATGCCGCATCCCAACCATCGGATGCCGCCGGACATATGTATAAAACATCACCCAATAGTTTATCCGGAACATTTACCGTTGGTGCAATATTGCCCAAATGGACATTAAAAAACGCCATCAATGCAACCAATGTCATTAAAGCCAATGCAAAAATCATTGTCTGTTTCATATTGTTCCTCACTATAATCGCTATTATTATATCATAAATTTGGGTGTATGTTTTATAAAAAAATTCAAAATATGATTGAAAATGTCTGCCTTTGTTTATAAAATGCGGTAAGAAATGTAATAAAACCCGGGGTATAATTATGAATTACGATGAAATCAGAAAATTGTTTTTGAATTATTTTGAACAACATGGGCATAAAATCGTGCCGTCGGCGTCACTGATTCCGGATGACCCGACATTGTTATTTACGGTTGCCGGTATGGTGCCATGGAAAAATATATTTTTGGGAAACGCACAACCTGTCGCACCACGTGTTGCCGATGTGCAAAAATGTATTCGCGCCGGTGGTAAACATAATGATTTAGACGAAGTGGGTTTTGATGGTCGACATCATACTTTCTTTGAAATGTTGGGAAATTGGTCGTTTGGCGATTATTTCAAAGAAGAAGCAATCAAAATGTCTTGGGATTTATTGACCAATGTTTTGAAATTGGACCCAAATCGTATTGTGGTGACGACCCATATTTCTGATGACGAGGCAACAAAACTTTGGAAAAAGATTGCCGGCAAGGATGCAATCCGTTTGGATAAAGATAACTGGTGGTCGGCGGGCGATGTTGGTCCGTGCGGGCCTTGCACCGAAATGCATTATGATATGGGCGCGGATTTGCCGGGTGGACTGCCGGGGTCTGAAAATGAAGATGGTGGTCGTTATGTCGAAATATGGAACGATGTGTTTATGCAATACAATCGCGATGCAAATGGGAATTTAACAAACCTGCCGAAATGTAATGTTGATACCGGCGCCGGTTTGGAACGTTGGGCCGCGGTATTACAAGGTGTGCGCGACAATTATGATACGGATTTATTCCAACATTTAATGGATGCGACATCTGATGTTGTGCATGTGGCGCGCAATGCGGAAAACACACCGTCTTTCAAAATTATTGCCGACCATTTACGCGCGGTTGGGTTCGCAATCGCCGATGGTGTAATTCCAAGTAATACGGACCGCGGTTATGTAATTCGTCGTATTTTGCGTCGTGCAATGCGACATGGGCAATTATTGGGACACAATGGTCCGTTGCTAAGTGCACTGTATCCCGCATTGGTGCGTGAAATGGGCGCGGCATATCCAGAATTGGCGCGCGAAGAAAAACATGTTGTTGAAATTATCAAAAACGAAGAAAACGCGTTTCGCGATATGTTGCAAAGTGGTATGAAATTATTGGAATCTGAATTGCCAAATGTGCAAAACAAAATTTTGCCGGGCGCCGTTGCGTTCAAATTGTTTGACACATATGGTTTTCCATTGGATTTGACACAAATGATTCTGCGTGACCGTGGCATGTCTGTGGATGTTGAGGGCTTTGACGCCGCGATGCGCGAACAAAAAGAACGCAGTCGCGCCGACACCCGCGGAACAAAAATTTTGTGGGAATCACGTGGCGAATTGCCGGCAACCGATGATGCAACAAAATATGCGCCGGTGGCGGATATGAAATCGACGGTTTTGGCGATTTTGCGTGATGGAGAGTTTGTGGATTCTGCCGCGCCCGGGGACAATGTTGAAATCGCATTAGATAAAACAAATTTCTATGGCACCCAAGGTGGCCAGGTTGGCGATGCCGGTGAATTGCGTATCGGTGCGGATACGGTGGTCACCGTGACCGAGGCAACACGTGCCGGTAATATCGTTGTTCACAAGGGTACTGTTCAAAAAGCAATCAATGTTGGCGATGTTGTGAATCCGGTTATAAATACCGGTATTCGTGAACAAACGGCACGCGCACACACGGCAACGCATTTATTACAGGCGGCCTTGCGTCGTGTGTTGAATACCGATGTGGAACAACGCGGTTCGCGTGTTGCGCCGGATTCTGTGCGGTTTGATTTTTCATTTGGGCGTGCAATGACAGATGACGAAAAGACCCAGGTCGAAAATTTAGTAAATGATTGGATTGCGGCAAATATGGATGTTAAACACGAAGAAATGCCGATTGACGCGGCGCGCGCGCGTGGTGCGATGGCATTGTTTGGCGAAAAATACGGTGATGTCGTGCGTGTGATTACGGCGGGCGATGTGTCGTGCGAACTGTGTGGTGGAACACATGTTTATCACACCGGCGAAATTATCCGGGCACATATCAACAAAGAAAAATCTGTGGCAAGTGGTATCCGCAGAATCACAATGTCGGTTGGAAACCTGGCAGAATAAAAAAAACACCGCAATCGCGGTGTTTTTTTGTTAAAACCATTTCCATGGTTGAAACACACTTAGCAAACTCATCGCGGTACGACGGTCGGCATATGTATGACCACAACGCGGACACACCAAGAACGGCGCAATAACGGCCTTGTATTTTTTGAATATCAATGACCAGATATAAAATCCAATCGCCCATGCCGCAATCACCAATCCCCATGCAACATAGTTAAAATAACTGTTGACGGTGCGGGTTAAAATTTGCACCACGCCCAGGTCTGATTTTTCCAAATCGTTATATATTTTGACGCCAACCGGCCATGAAGATGGACGCCACGGATACACATGTTTTACACCGTAATCGGTTAACAATGTTGTGCCCAGACCGCCAGACGCCTTGTCCAATTCTTTTTTAATTGCGGCATCGATGATTTTATCAACCTCTATCTGGGTCAGTTTTGTCAAATCATTTTGCACTTTGTCCAGTTGTTTATTCACCATGGCGGCGGTATCGTCCACTTTTTGAATACCCTTGTTTGCCTGGGCAATGCCGGAATCGGCCTGATTCACGACTTTGTCCACAGCATCGGTTTTAACACCAAACATATTCGCCAGACCCGTCAATTTTTTCACCCCACCGGTGGTTTGGGACGCATGGGCCGTGGTTTCTTTTGCTTTGGCCGTGGTGTCCGTCACTTTACCAACCGCACCTTGGGCCAATTTAACCTTGTCAATCGCCATTGCAACCGGTTTTTCCAGGTTGATTGCATCCTTGATACCCGACAGCAGGCGCGCATATTGTTCTTGGATATTGCGTTGCAAATCAAAGAACATCGACACGACCATAGATTTTTTTATCGGGCCGGCATAGTGATGTTTTACATATAATGGAAAAGATATCACAAATGCCAACCAAATGACCGACACAATCGCAAATGTACGCTTGGCCGCGGTGATTACAGATTTTTTCTTGGCGACGGTTTTGGCGCCATGCATATCAATTACTTCAACTTCTTTTTTTGCCATAATAAAATCTCCTTTATGGAGATTTTATTAAATTATGACATTTGGATTCAAGAAGTTTTTATTTAATTTTCACCGGTATACTTTTTTATAAATTCCGATTTGAATTCGGCAAAGCGGCCCTGCTCTATACTTTTGCGAATGTCGCGCATTAAATCTTGATAGAACCACAGGTTATGTTGAGTCAATAATGTTGCGCCCAAAACTTCATTACATTTAATCAAATGGTGTAAATACGCACGCGACAATTTACATGCCGGGCAACCACATTTATCATCCAATGGCGACGGGTCATCGCGGAATTTTGCGTTGCGCATATTCATTGTACCATGACGCGTAAAGGCCTGGGCCGTGCGGCCGGCACGCGTCGGCATGACGCAATCAAACATATCAACACCGCGTTCAACCGCACCCAATATATCCAATGGTGTTCCAACACCCATTAAATAACGCGGTTTATCGGTTGGCAAATGCGGTGTTGTTGTTGCAATCATATTGAACATAACTTCTTGACTTTCACCCACCGCGAGTCCCCCAATCGCATATCCGTCAAAACCAATTTTGGTAAGTTCGCGCGCCGATTTTTCACGCAAATCAGGGAAATCGGCACCTTGGACAATACCAAAGATTCCATAACCATCGCGGTCTATGAACGCATCTTTACTGCGGCGCGCCCATTCGGTCACCATATCAACATTTTTTTCGGCACGCGCACGCGTTGTGGGCAATTTCAAACATTCATCCAAAACCATTGTAATATTAGAATCCAGTTGATGTTGAATATGGACAGAATCTTCGGGACGCATAAAGTGTTTAATACCGCCGTCAATATGTGATGTAAATTCGACACCATCGGCGCGCATTTTAACCAGGTTAGAAAGCGACATAACCTGGAATCCACCGCTGTCTGTTAAAATTGGGCCATGCCAACCACTGAATTTATGCAGGCCACCCATGCGTTCAACCAAATCGCCCCCAGGGCGCATCATCAAATGATACGTGTTTCCCAAAATTACTTGCGTTCCGGTGGCGGCAACCTGGTCCATAGTAAGTGCCTTGACCGTGGCCGCGGTTCCCACCGCCATAAATGCGGGCGTTTCAAAATCCCCATGTGCCGTATGCACACGTCCACGACGCGCAGTTCCATCAGTATTTAACAAATCAAATTTTAACGACATTTTTCCATCCATAATTCAGTTAAAAACATTTGTGTCATATAATTTTTATATCTGTTTTTTTTATCATATTCATCATTAATTTTCATATCACCTTGGTATGCACCAATGTAATAATGTATAAACGCCTTGATACCCAATGGTAAATTCGGGTCATCTAAAAAACTTTCCAGCCAAATGTTTATTGCCTGGTATTGATGTTCTGTTAAGGAAATCCTGCCAGATATTTTTCCACTGAGTGCGCGATACAATTTATGTGTCATCATTTTTGTTTCAATATATTTTATTTCGGCATCATCAAACCAGATGCCCAAATGTGGCGCCATACCAAAAATCAGTCCCATATCCACTCTGCGCCCCAATTCCGGCATTGAAAGATTTTTTGGATTTTTTATCATTTATGCGTCCCTTATTTAAAATTATCAATCCAAATTTTATGCAAATCGATATCGCCGCATTCGGCACCAAATGTAATAATTGACATCGGCCCCGTAAAAAATCCATTTGAACATTTTATTATCTCGTCGGCAGTAATAGATTTATCAAAATCTTGAACTGTTTTTAAATCATACAATTTACCAAAATCTGTATAATGACCAATTAAAACATCACAACGGCGCGTTGCAGATTCCAAGAAATCCGCATCAACCAATTTATGAATATTATAAAATCGCGACACAATCGGTTGTGTTATTTTATCGGTGTTATGCACCCGATATGCCGTTTTTGCAATTAATGCAACCGCGCGTTCCAGATTTTCCAGGCTGGTTTCGGTATCTATGCCGTGCACACCCCAATATTCATTACCGTATCCCGCCATACCAATACCATATATCAACCCGTTTTGTTGGCGGACAACCTCACCCAGTTCTTGGATTAAATATTTATGAAATTTGGATTCTGCCAAATTATCACGAATGTTTTCATAAGTATCCGGACGAATATATGGAAATAAAATATTTAACCATACGTTTTTCAAACCGGGGTCTGGTAAAAATTTATCACATGGTGTATATTTTAATTCCGTATTTTTTGTCACATCGTGTGTTGGTAAAAAAGCAAATAATTTTTCCAAATTTTGCAACAATGTATCCGGGTTATCTATACGTCCAGATATGCCAATCACACAATTTTTGGCAGACAAACGCTGCTGCAACCAATTTATCATTTGTGTGCGCGTAAATGATTTAATATTTTCATTTGTTCCCAATGTCCGGAACGCGGAAAAACCCAACAAATTTGTATGAACAAAATCACTAAATCTGCGTTTGTTATTGCCTTGGCCACGACGCAATTCATCCAATATAACATTACGCTCTATTTCTATTTTATCTTGGTCAAACAAAGAATTTTCTAATATATCTGCAAAAACAGCCAGCAATTTGTCCATATTTTCGGCAATAATGCGACCATAAATTTGTAAAGACATATTTGATGTTGATGCATTGAATGTTCCACCCATATTTTCAACATAATCTTTTAATTCTTTGCGGGTTGGAAATTTTTTTGTTCCTTTCATCAACATATGTTCGCAAAAATGTGTAATACCATAGACGTCAGGCGTTTCGTCGCGCGAACCGGTCGCAAAACGAATTTTGACACTAACCGTTTCCAAATCCATCGGGTCCAAAATCACGGTCACACCATTTGATAATTTATGTAATGTTGGATTAAATTGCATTTTTATTATCCTTTTTGAACAACAAACAACAATCGCCATAACTGAAAAATCTGTATTTTTCGGCGACGGCGTGGGCATAGGCGGATTTCATCTCGGGCAGACCCGCAAACGCAGATACCAACATAAAGAGTGTCGATTTTGGCAAATGAAAATTCGTCAGCAATATATCCACCGCACCAAATTTATACCCCGGCGTGATAAAGATATTTGTATTATCACAAATTGGAACAACACGCGTACCTGCGCCGGATTCACACGCACGCATTGCCGCACTTTCCAACGTACGCATTGATGTTGTACCAACCGCAATTACGCGTTTTGCACCGTTTATTATATCGGCTTGTTCGGGTGTGATACAGCACCACTCAGAGTGCATTTTGTGTTGCGACAAATCTTCGGTTTTGACCGGCATCCACGTTCCCGCACCAACATGCAAAGTTATCTTTACAATTTTTGCACCGCGTTTTTCAATTTCACTCATCAGTTCGTCTGTAAAATGCAATCCCGCCGTTGGCGCCGCCATTGACCCCAATGGTTCGGCATATACCGTTTGATATCTGTCGCGATCGGCAGGCTCGTTATCGCGTTTCATATACGGTGGCAGTGGCATTTTGCCAACATTATTCAAAACATCAAAAACATTATCGCAATCAAAGTGCAGTAATAAACCGCTTTCGTCGTCTTTATCAACGACTTGAATTTTTGTGCCATCATCCATGGTCAGCGTATCGCCAATGTTTATTTTATTAAACTTTTTGCACAATCCCCACCAATCGTGATCGTTGACCGATGTGTGTAATGTGATTTCATAAACAGCGGATGGTCCGTCTTCGCTTTCGCTCCGTCGCGACGCCCCTTGTTCTGAAACAGAACCACGGGTCGCCATAAAACGCGCAGGAATCACACGCGAATTATTAAATACAACCACATCACCCGGTTGCAAATAATCCAAAAAATCGCGGATATGTTTGTCAGCAACCACCCCACTATCCACAACCAACATACGCGAGGCATCGCGTTTTTCCAATGGGTGTGACGCAATCAATTCGGCGGGCAATTCAAAATCAAAATCCGATGTATGTAACATTATTTTTTAAACTCTAACCCTTGGTCGGTATAATTTTCCGCCTTATCTTCCCAATTTTCTTCTGTGCGAACGAACAAGTGCAAACGTGCGTTTACACCCCATTGATTTTGGATGTCGTGACGGGCTTCGGTTCCAATTTTCTTTAATTGTTCACCACCGCGACCAATTACAATCTTTTTATGGGCATCATTTTGGACAACAATTTTTTGATATATGTCCAAAACACCGTCCGCGTCCACATCAACTTTCTCGGTCACGACATTGATATGATATGGCAATTCGGCATGAATATATTTATAAATCTTTTCACGGGTCAATTCCGCCAAATACAAATTATCCGGAACATCCACCGCGTCCGCCGCATCAAATAAATACGGGGATTCCGGCATCACCGCCGCCAATGCATTTAACATTTCATTTATTCCGTCATTTTTTAATGCAGAAATCATGAATATTTCCCGGAATTCAGCCAAGTTTGTCAATTCTGCAACCATTGGCAATAAATTACCTTTGGATATTGTGTCAACCTTGTTCAATGCGACAAACAGATTTTTATGATTCTTGATTTTTTCAATCAAACCACGAATTGTGTCGGTTATGCCGTGTGTCGCATCAACCAGCAATAATACCGCGTCCGCGTCAGAAAACGCATCCATCGCCGCACCAACCATTGCCCGGTCCAAGCGGCGTTTTGGTTTGAACACGCCCGGCGTATCAACAAATATTAATTGGCGGTTTCCAACCATTTTGACCGCGCGCAGGTTTGTTCGCGTGGTTTGAACCTTGTGCGATACGATTGACACTTTGCGCCCCATGATTTGGTTTATCAGGGTGCTTTTCCCGGCGTTTGTCGGGCCCAAAATTGCAATAAATCCAGAATATGTATTTGTCATGAGATACACAATAGCACACCAATTTCAAAAGGCAATAAAAAACCTTGCAAAAATAATATATTATGGCAAACTCTTGGGTGAGAGAGAACAGCAAGAAAAGGATGAAAATAATGTCGAACTCTTTCACATTTGATGACAAGTGGAATATCCGCTTTATGCAACAGGCACAAATTATTTCTACTTGGTCCAAAGACCCCAGCACACGCGTTGGTTGTATAATCGTTTCCCCTGACCGCTTTGTTTTATCCGAAGGTTATAATGGTTTTCCGCACGGTATCGCCGACACAGCCGAGAGGTTGCATGACCGTGTATTGAAATATCCACGCGTTGTTCATGCAGAAACAAATGCAATCGTGAATGCGGGTCGAAATGGTGCGAAAATTGATGGTGGTATTTTGTTTGTAACCGCCCCACCGTGTCCAAATTGCGCAAAAATGATTGTCCAGGCCGGTATTAGTGAAATTTTGTATATTGATTTAGATAAAACAAAAAAGAATATTCCGGGTTGGCGCGATGAATTAAATATTTCTTTTGATATGTTTAATGAAGTTGGTATCCCGAACAAGGCAATTCCAAAAAAATACCTGTTCACAAAAGCACAGTTGGATGCAATCAGAAATAAACAAATGATGAACACAAAATAAAAAACGCCCCGGATTTTCCGGGTTTTTTTTTATTTATCTAACTTTTTCGTCCATTGGTTATCGGGGAAATTTTTACGCAACATATCGGCATAACCCGCGGCCTGGGTCGGCAACCCAATCGCCGTATAACATTGGGTCAGACGGTACAGTGCCTCGGGCGTCATGACGGTTTCGGACGCGGTTTGCACAACCGATTGCAATTTTGTAATTGCCGATGTCCAATTTTCGCGCTTCATATCGGTGCGCGCAGAATACATAACCTTGCCCGCAATATAATTTTTCAAGATATGTATTTTGTTTTCGGCGTTTTTCGCATATTCAGATGTCGGAAATCTTTCGCGCAGTTGTTCAAATTGCTGTAATGCGAATACGGACATGCCCGGTTCACGACGAACGTCACTGACCTGGCGATAATAACACATGCCGCGCAGGTATAAAATGTATGGCGCATCCCGGTGACCGGGGTGAAAACGCAAAAAACGGTCGGTTGCAATCAACGCGCCCGAAAAATCGTCATCCATATATCGTGAATATGCCGCCATAACCAGCGCATCAGGTGCATATGGGTCGGTTGAATGTTCTGCCTCGGCCTCGGTAAATAATTCCGCAGCATCGGCATAATCACCATCGTTAAAATTTTCGTATGCATCGGCATAAATCGCCGCCATAGAACGTTCTGGCGCAACATCCGTGCCACCACAGGCCGCCAAAATCGCCCCAATCGCAATTAAAATCACAAAATTTTTCATACTTGAATTCCTTTACACAATCACAGTATAATATATTCGTTAAAAATAAAAGAAGTTTTTTATAAAGGGCGTTTAGATGAAACTGGGTCGAAATATTTTTGGTGTTGGCGCAATGACCGGCATCAGTCGTATTTTCGGATTTGTGCGCGACATGCTGATTGCGCGTGTATTAGGTGCAGGAAGATTATCAGATATTTTCTTGACGGCGTTTAAATTACCAAATCTGTTTCGCGATTTGTTGGGCGAAGGCGCCCTGTCCGCGATATTCATCCCAATGTTTGCTGATTCCCGGCGCGATAAAAATTTTGCCAACAATGTGTTTTCTTGGTTGGTCGCGGTTTTATTGGGCATAACCATCATATTTGAAATATTTATGCCGGCATTTATCACGATTTTGGCACCCGGGTTTGCGTCGGACCCTGGAAAATTGGAAATGACAACCATTATTTCACGCATAATGTTTTGGTATGTCATATTTATCTGTGCGGCGGCATTTTTATCGGCGGTATTAAATGCGTTTTCTAAATTCATATTGGCGGCGTTTATGCCGGTGATGTTAAATATTATGTTGATATGCGCATTGCTGATGTCGGCGTTTTATGCACCAACAACCGTTTTATATATTATGGCGGCAACCGTTGTGGCATCGGGCGTTATCCAATGCGCAATTTTATGGACGCGAATTCGTGCAGGTAATTTCGGACTGCGTTTAATTGTCCCGAAATGGAACGATAAGATTAAATCCATGCTGAAACGATTTGGTGTCAGTTTGGTCGGCAGCGGTTTTTATCAAATCACCATCATCGTTGGAACTTTGGTTGCCAGTTTTGAATCCGGCGCGGTATCGTGGCTGTATTACGCCGACCGCATTGTGCAATTACCGTTTGCGATAATTGGTTTGGCGGTGGGCACAGTGTTGATGTCTTCGATTTCAAACGCGATTGCAGACAAGAATATGCGCAGTGTTTACATCCAACAAAATGCGTCGTTACGACGGTCGTTGATGTTAATAATTCCATGTATGGTCGGATTGTTTGTGTTGGCAGAACCAATTATACGACACCTGTTTCAATATGGCGCGTGGACATCTGAATCCACCCATGCGGTGGCATTGGCAATTATGATTCAATGCATGGTATTGCCCGCCATGTTGACCAGTCAGATTTACAGCAAGACCCTTTATGCGTCCCAGGATGTTAAAACACCTGTTAAAACCAGTATTACTTCATTGGGGGTTGCGACGATATTATATATCACGTTATTTTATCATTTAGGATATTTGGCAATTCCGGTCGGTGTTGTGATATCGGGCTATGTCAAAAACATACTGTTGGCACGCGCATGCAAAAAACGCAATTTAATCAAAATTGATGGTCGCACAATTCGCGCAACGGTCGGATTTACAATTTGGTCTGGTGCGCTGGGGGCGGCATTATGGTTTGTGCCGGTGGGTGGCATTTTATCTTTGTGTGTTGCGATTGGTGCGTTTGGGGTATTATATTTGCCGGTTGCATACTTGATTGATAAACACGCATAAATAAAAGTTGAAACATGTGTAAATTTATGATAAAATTACTCTCGAGAATGTAGGGAGTTTCCAAAATATTTGCTCCCTTTAACATGCGCTAAAAGGAGAAACAAAAATGAAAAAACTGGTGTCTTTATCGGCTTTGATTGCTGTATTGGCGGGGTGCGCCATGGGCGGCAACGATGCAAATATGTATGGTTCGGAATCTTTGGCTGAAGAAGATTTGTCGACAGAGGCATTAAACGATTCGTATTTGATGGCGGCGGCGCCAAAATATTACATCGGTAATGCATACAAGGTTGATGATGTTCAATATATCCCATCCGAAGATTTAACATATAATCAAACCGGTATAGCGGGAATTATTCCAACAGAATTAAATGGTCAAAAAACCACAAATGGCGAAGTGTTTGATGCATCACAAATGGTCGCAACCAGTAAAACATTACCTTTGCCGACGATTGCACGCGTCACAAATTTAGACAATGGGGAATCAGTAATTGTTCGTGTAAATAATCGCGGTCCATTTGTAAATACGCGTATTATGGATTTGTCACCGGCGGCGGCACAAAAGATTGGTATAAATTCTCAATCCAAGGTCCAGGTTCAGGTTTTAACCGAACAATCAATGGCGGTTAAAAATGCAACGATTGGTACACCAACCGAAACAGTCACAACAGAAACCACGGTCCAAGTCGCACCGGTTGCCGAACAGCCAGCACCGGCATCACAACCAGTTGCCGCATCGGGTGATTACACAATTCAGTTGGCGGCATTTTATGCCCAGGACAGCGCGGATGCCATGGCACAACGCATGAAAACATACGGTGATGCGGTCGTCGTGAACGAGGGTGGCATGTACAAAGTTCGCATTGTGAATTTGGATGCCGCGCGCGCGCGCAGTGTTATTAACGCCCTGCGCACAAATGAAGGTATGGCACCGGGATTGTTGAAAAACGGTCGATGGGTCAATGCCGACAGTATTTAATATCAGTTTTTTCTTGAAAGCAAAATGTCCCGGTTTCCGGGACATTTTTTATAAATTTTTTTTATTACTTTAATAATTTTTCAACATCGTTTTCGGACCAAATGGGGATGTTTAATTCCGTCGCGCGTTGTAATTTAGACCCCGCGTCCGCACCCGCCAGGACGATGTCTGTTTTCGGTGACACAGACGATTGAACACGTGCGCCCAAACCTTCTAAAATTTCACGCATTTCATCACGCGTATAATTTGCCAATGTCCCCGTCAGCACAATTTTTTTACCCGCCAATGGCCCATTTGTGTTTTGGGTTATATCAGAATCAACAACCGTTATTTGCCCCAATAATTCATCAATAATTTGGTTATTATGGATATCCGCAAAAAACGATACAATTTCATTTGCCATGACATCGCCAATACCATCAATTTCCAACAATTCGCCAAATGTGGCGTGACGAACCCGGTCCACATTGCCAAACTTTTTTGCCAGTAATTTCGCCGTAACCTCGCCAATATCGGGGATTCCGATTGCATATAAAAAACGATGCAAATCAATGCGACGCGCATTCTCAATCGATGTGTTCAAATTTGCCACCGATTTATCACCAAACCCATCCAGATTTTTAATTGCATCCCCATGGCGCGCAATTATCGTAAATATGTCCGCCGGCGATTTTATCCAACCACGTTCGGTAAATAATTCCAACTGGCGCGGGCCCAGTCCCGCAATATCAAATGCGTGACGCGATACAAAATGTTCCAATTCCCCAATTCTTTGCGCCGGACACGACAGTGTGTTTACGCAACGCCGCGCAACCGCACCGGATTCCCTGACAACCGCCGCACCACACACCGGGCAAGTCGTCGGGAAAACATATGGCGCACCGTTGCCACTTTCCGCGACACCGACAATTTGTGGAATAACATCGCCCGCCCTTTGCACGATGATTTTATCGCCAATTTTTACACCCAATCGTGCGATTTCGTCCGCGTTATGCAATGTTGCGCGCGATACGACGACGCCACCGATATTGATTGGTTCCAATTCGGCAACCGGGGTTAAAACACCGGTGCGTCCAACCTGGATTGAAATGTTGCGCAACACGGTTATCGCGCGGGCGGCAGGGAATTTATACGCAACCTCCCATCGTGGACTGTTGGCACGTGCACCCATGCGTTCTTGGGTTTTGATATCGTTCACCTTGATTACCAGTCCATCTATATCAAACGGAATTTCCGCACGATGCGCCATGATATCGTTATAAACATTTTGTATTTCATCAACGGTATGCGCATGCCGTGCCCAATGAGATGTTGTTTTGAATCCCCATGATTCCAATTTTTCTAAATACTCGCCTTGTGTTTGCCATGTCCGCAACGACACATCGCCATATGTATAACCAAATGCGGATAATTTACGTTTTGCAGTAATGCCCGCATCCAGTTGACGCAGCGACCCCGCCGCCGCATTACGCGGATTGGCAAATGGCTTTTTAGAGCGCGCGTTCAAATCAATAAAATCGGCACGGGACATATACACTTCGCCGCGCACCTCGATAACATCTGGAAAATCGCCGGATAATTTTTGTGGAATATCTGGTATCGTCATCAGGTTCGCCGTAATGTCTTCGCCGGCGACGCCACTGCCCCGCGTTAGGCCACGGACAAGTATGCCATTTTCATATCGCGCGGAAAATGATACGCCATCAATTTTTAATTCGATAAATAAATCGCGACTGGATAGTTTTGAAAACCAATCGGCAACATCCGTTTCATTAAAAACATCAGATATAGACAACATCGGGATGGTGTGTGGGTATGATTTAAACTTTGTCGATACCGCCGCACCAACATGCGTGGACGCGCCATTTTTTGCCAATTCCGGGAATTTTTCCTCTAATTCCAGGGCGCGTTTTTTTGCCGCATCATATGTAGCATCGTCAACGATTGGCGCATCGTTTTGGTGATATGCGATGTCCCATGCGTTTAATTTTTTCAATAATTCTGCATGTTCAGAACGCGTAAATAAATCAAGTGTGTCAGCCATACGCAAATTATAAAAAATTTAGCCATTTAAGTCAATTTAATGATACATCGGGAACAGACAATAAAAAACTTGCAAAAGCGTAAGAAAAATGCTTACAATGATGGTGTAAATCTGTTAAGAAAAAGGAAAGAAAACATGGCAGGCAGCATAAATAAAGTTATCTTGGTCGGTAATGTCGGTCAAGAACCGCAAATCCGTCAAATGAACAACGGACAAAAGGTCGCAAGTTTTTCATTGGCGACATCGGACCGTTGGCGCGACCGGACATCGGGTGAACAAAAAGAACAAACCGAATGGCATCGTGTTGTCGTGTTTCAACCGGGACTGGTTGATGTCGTCGAACGCATGGTGCAAAAAGGAACAAAGTTGTATATCGAGGGAACGCTGCGCACACGTAAATGGCAAAACCAACAGGGCGCAGACCAATACACGACCGAGGTCACATTGAATCCGTTCGGTGGACAAATGGTTATTTTAAGTGGTGCCAAGGCCGTTGATGGTTCAATGCCTGATGCGGCACCGGCGCAAAAACACGAAGAAATTTCTGTGGGCGATTTGGCGGGCGATGAAATCCCGTTCTAAGGAAAAAATAAATGTTCCCTGCCCCATGGGATAAATGGGGCTTTTTTAATTTGGTAAAAAAATGAAACAGTTGACCGATAAAGATATTGCAGATATGGCGGGCGTCGATTTCGTGCCGGATGCGGCCGGGATAAAATCTGTGCGCCGGGAATTGCATTTGGCGCGACGCATTCCGCATGACATGCCGGTGGCAGAACATGTTGTATTGGATTTTCATAACCACACCGAAGAGGAAGCGTGGCGTATGATTATGGCGGCGGCGCAATCAGGGGCAAGAACGGCAACCGTCATCACAGGCGCCAGTGGTATATTAAAAGTCAAATTCCAAAATTGGGTGCAGGACAGTCTGATTTCCCCATATATCGTGCAATGTGCGCCATTAAATAACGGCAGTTTTTCTGTTAAATTCAAAAAGTAATTGTTTGCATTGTGGTTTTTAATTTAATATGATTAATTGCAAAGGGAAATAAATTATGTCATTGAAAGTTTATAATGTTTTAACCAGAACCAAACAAGATTTCGTGCCATTGACACCGGGGGTTGTTAAAATGTACGCATGCGGAATCACTGTGTCGGGTGATGCACATGTGGGACATGCATATCAATCGGTGGTGTTTGATGTAATAACACGGTATTTACGATATCGTGGTTATGATGTGAAATATGTGCGCAACTATACCGATGTGGATGATAAAATTATCGCAAACGCGGCACGCGCCGGGGTTGACCCTATTGCGTTCGCAGAAAAATATATGCGTCAGACAGATGCCGAAATGGATGCATTGGGGAACGAACATCCAACCATTATGGCACGCGCAACCGAGTGTATTGATGATATTATAAATTTTGTACAACGACTGATTGATTCTGGGCATGCGTATGTATCACCGTTTGGCGATGTGTATTTCAAATTGGACAGTTTTCCTGAATATGGTAAATTATCGCATATTAAAACCGATAAAAATGATTCTGGGGTGCGTAAAGATACCGAACCAGGCAAACAAAACGATTTAGATTTTGCATTATGGAAATCGGCAAAACCTGGCGAAATCGCGTGGAAATCGCCGTGGGGCATGGGACGGCCGGGTTGGCATATTGAATGCAGTGCGATGAATTTAAAATACCTGGGGGAACAAATTGATATTCATGGTGGTGGACGCGATTTGGTTTTTCCACATCATGAAAACGAAATCACACAATCTGAATCACTGACCGGGAAACAATTTGCAAAATATTGGATTCATTGCGGGTTGGTTAAAATTAATGGCCAGAAAATGAGTAAGTCTTTGGGCAACGGTATTTTGTTAAAAGATATTTTGGCAAAATATGATGCGGACACAATCCGATTTGCGTTGCTGCGAAACACATATGCCGCCGATATTGATATTACAGATAACTTGATGCCGGAATCACGGCGCCAGGTTTATAAAATGTATTCAACAATGGCGGATTTACGCGGACGCGATTTTTCGGGCGCAGATAAAACAAAAACAGATGCAAAAATTGCCGAAATTCAATCTGAATTTGAACACGCGATGGATGATAATTTTAATACATTAGAAGTTATCGCGGCGGCGTTTGGTTGGTTTAATTTTATCAACGCGGAATCTGTAAAAAAATCAACAGAATACGATTTGTCGCGTGTTGCTGATAAAATCCGCGAATTGTTCGGTGTGTTAAACATATTGCAACATGACCCGGCGGAATATATCAATAATGTTAAATCTGATGCGTTAAAACAAAATGGTTTAAGTGCGGACGACATCGACGCGTATATATCTGAACGTGCGACGGCGAAACAAAACAAAGATTGGGCGACGGCGGATAAAATTCGCGCAGAATTGTTGGCAAAAAATATTGTGTTAAAAGACGGCATAAACGGCACAACATGGGATGTAAATATATAACATGAAAAAAATCAAAACTGTGTATGACCATATTCGGTCGAACAATATAAAAACCGCGATTTTGGTAATGATGTTTCCGATATCTTTTATCGCGTTGGTGTTTTTGTTTTGCTGGATTATTATGCCGGCGCGGGATGCGTTGAATACCACAATCCAGGTTGCAATTCCGACATTTATTGTGTGTATGGTGTGGATGATTATATCGTGGGCGTTTGGTGATTCTATGATGATGTCGGCGGCGGGTGCACAGCAAATTCATGACGACACGTCAGAACATAAAAAAATATTCCGTTTGGTCGAAAATGTTGCACTGGCGGCCGGGTTGCCAACACCACGGGTTTATATTATTCCCGATGACGGATTAAACGCGTTTGCCACGGGACGCACGCCCGCCGACGCATCGGTGGCATTGACACGCGGAATTATAAACAAATTAAACGACGATGAATTACAGGGTGTCGTTGCGCATGAGATGTCGCACATTGGAAACCGCGACATACGATTGGATATGTTGCTGATTACGGGTGTTGGGGTCACGGTGTTTGCGGCGGATATTTTGTCACGCATGGTTATATATGGCAATCACAGCCGTGATGACAACGGTAAAAATAATACGGCGTTGGTGATGATGATGGTGTGGTTGGCGTTCACGGTATTTAATGTTATTGTGTCACCGTTATTACAGTTGGCTGTTTCGCGCAAACGCGAATTTGCGGCGGACGCATGTGGCGCACAAATCACGCGCAATCCGCGGGCATTGGCGTCGGCACTGCGCAAGATTTCGGGGCAAGCGGATGTAAAATCATTGGCAAATTCAAAATCTATGGCGATTGCATGTATCGAGGCACCAGGCAAAGCGTTTATGTCTGATTTGTTTTCAACCCATCCATCCACAGATGAACGCATTCGGCGGTTGGAATCAATGTAAAAATAATTTAGCCGTTGATTTTTTATCGCATTTGTGATATAATACCACTATCAACCGGGCGGATTGTGCCCGGTTTTTTTATTTTATCCCACGAAGCCCTGGCGGAGTGGAATTTGCCCCCTGCCCCCGCGGCGTGGGGCATTTTTTTATAAAATCGCGGCTTTGCATCGGCAAAGACGGATAACAAAAAGGAGTTTTTATGCAATCAGTATCTTACATGGGAAATGACGAAACAACCGAGTTTTACTTTAATTTTCCATATTTCGAAACCAGTAATATCGTGGTGACGGTGAACAATGCACCGGCGCCGACATATAACATCATCGGCACGCCCGGCGGCGAAAATGCAGATTTTCCATTTGTTGGTGGGCGCGTTGTGTTTGCCGTTGCCCCACATATCACAGACAGCATCACGATTTCGCGGCAACTGCCCATGCGCCGCATTGCAGATTATCAACCGTTTGCGAAAATAGAGCCAACAACACTGAATCAAGATTTGAATTATTTGATGGAGGTCATCAAAGACCGTAAAGATGAATTGGACGATTTAATCACAAAATATGCCGACATCGCCGACAAAGAATCGACGGCGACACTGTTGGCGCGTATCAGTGCGATTCATGACGAGATTGTTGCGATAGACGCGAAAATCACGGCGTTGGGCGATATCAGCACTTTGCGAGATGATGTGACAACGAACAGCAACAACATCGCGACGAATACGGAAAATATCGCGACGAATACGGGCGATATTGCAAACCTGAAAGATGCGGCAAATTTTTCCGCAACGGGTCGCGCCGCAATTTCCCACATGGCGATGCCCAGTGCGAATTATGACGAATTGACATTGGGACCGTCGGGCACAACATACACCGCCCCGGCGGACGGATGGTTTATGATTCATATGGAAAATTCCGGATTAGGCAATCATTGGGTGAATTTAAACTTGAACGGTGTGTTTATCGGTAATTATTGGGCTCAAATTGCAAATAACAGTTTTGGTATTCCACCGATACCGTGTGGCCAAGGCGGAATATTGAAAATCGACTATGGTTCGGATATTAAAAACACATCAAAAATTCGATTCATTTATGCAAACAGTTAAAAACAAAACGCCCAATCGGGCGTTTGTTTTATTTTTTATATAATAAAATTATATTTTTTATAAATTTAATAACAAATATAACTATCGAAAAAATTAAATACACCGGTTGATATAGCCATTGGAAAATGTGTCCGATTGGCTGCAAAAAAAGTTTAATATGTGATTTAATTTTTGAAAAATTCGTGTTTCGAACCGCCGTCAACAACCGTTGTTTTAATGTGTGTTTTACCCCAAAACAATGGTCTTGGGCGGCCGCCAAAATATCAGGTTGCACAATATCCAAAAACATTTTTTGCAATTTGTAATTTGATGGGATTGTGTATTCACATCTGATTATACTAAAACCATTTTCTTTGAACACGGACGCCAAAGGTTTTACATTATCATGGGTTAAAAACAATGTAGCATGTTCCAACAATCCACATCCGCCATTAAATTTTTTGAATAAAGCGAATTTATAATTATTCGCATCTGGAATTTTATTTAACATTTCATCTGCATTGATAACATTATATTTGTATTTTTTATGGTGCAGATAAATAAAACTGTGATACAAATCGATTTCAAATACCGCAATATTGTGTTTGCCATATGCGTTTTTATAAACCGCGTCCACCATATCAAATGGAAGCCCGTGTTTTTGAAACATATCGGTTAAAATTTTATAGTCATAAAACCAAACAAAATTTTCCAAAAACCATAAATTTTGAATTTTGTCAGATTGTAAAATAAAACCAGTATTAGTTTTTACATCAACCACAAATGGGCTGATTATTCGTTTTTCAAGTCCAGAAACCGATATAAATGGTGCGTTAAAAAATTTATTAAATAATTCATTTATATTGCATTTATTTAATAATACCGATTCAGAATCCAACACCAAAAAACGATAATCCGCACCCAAATACAACATGGTGTAAAATTTTTTTAATGTTTGAAATGAAAACTTTTCATATTTTTTTAACAATTCATCTGGTGTATATTTGATATTAAAATGCGCCAAGATATCTTCGAAAAATAATACCCGTATGTTCAAATCCGGAAATTTTGAAATTATTTTTTGAAAACAGGCGGATTCACCCCGTGAAATCGTAAAACAAATTTCAAAATTATCACGCGGTGATGCGTTTAATTGAAAACTTTTCAAATAATCCGTGATATATTTGAAATGCCCAGAAAAAGTTGGCGTTATAATACAATTTTTCATAACTCGTTCCTATTCTTGTAATAATAATATAACCTTTTAAAAAACATTCTAAAATTTGGCAGACCATAATAAAAAGATTTATATCTATCAAAACTGAACATTGTATAAAAAACATGTGGTGGAATTTTTCTATATTTTTTACACATCTGTAAATAATAATCTTTATTTAATAAAATTTGTGATTGTTTGTAATCCAATGTAATAAAGTTATCAACAATAAAATTTCTAGATCGTTTTAAATCAACATTTTTGTAACTTAAACAATCCGGAAAATATAAATCAGAAAATTTCTTTTTTGCTAATTCTATTCCGAGATATTGTTCTGGCGGAAAACGCCACAATCTATGGTTTAACCAAGATAATTCATATTTAGGTTCTTTGAAATATTGAGCAAACTTTTTAAAATTTTTAATAATTGGACATTTGAATAATAATTTTATATCATCAGCCAATCCAAAGTGCCACCAATCGGATATATGGTATGGTGTTGGATGCATTTTGTGTCGTTCTTTTTTTATCCCTTTTTCTCCTTCAATAGTGTACAATGATGATGTTAAAACTTTGTGTTTAAATAAAGAATATCTGGCATCACGATGCTTAAATTTATTAAAATATCTTAAAAAATTAGCACCTGTCAAAAGCATATCCGATCGCATTTTTAGAACATATTTTTTAGATGCCTTTTTTATTCCTGATTGAGTTGAAACCAAATATCTATTCAAATTATAATTTCTCTTGCCATCCGTAGTGTTAGGGTATGCGCCGGGATCTTTATTTAATACCAATTTATCATAATCTAAACCTGACACATCCGAACCATCCCAGGTTGATAAAATAATTTCGGCACCCGGCAAATGTTTGCGGATGGATTTTAAACATTGAGGTGTCAGATTTTTATCAATCGCGCCCTGGACAACGACAGAAATGTCTTGTGGGTCAATTATATTTTTTTTATGCATTTAGATACTCCGTTAATTGTTGTGGGGTGCCAACGCATGCCCAATCTGATTTTTTTATATCAAATACACCGATTTTCAATCCTGATTTAATTGCCCAATTATACACATTGGACATATAGTATTCATTTTTCGCACGGTCGCCGTATATCATCATATTTATCGCACAACGCACAAAATCACGCCCATGCGCGAACAAATACACGCCGGTTATCGCATGATTTGATATGGGGTCCTTTTCCGCAGTGCGAATCACAAATCCATCACTGTCTGTTTCGGCAAATGAAAAACATGGTTCGTTTGTGTTAAAGGTCAGCAACGAACCGTCCAGATTTCTGGTTTTTGCATCAGCAATAAAATTGCAAAATGCCGCGTTGTCAAAAAAATTGTCCGAATCTGCAAATACAACCATGTCGTCGTTGTTTATCAATTCGTGTGCCGCCAATGCCGTGCAAGACGCGCCCTGGGTCAATTTTTCAACCGCCACAAAACGGACACCATATTTACGCGCCAATAAATCCAATTTATCGCCATGTTCCGCCTGGAAAGCGCGCTGAATAATCAATGTGTATGTAGCATCTGGAATTTGTATTCCGTCCAACACATGCTCTATCATCATTTTGCCGTTCACATCAATAAATGGTTTGGGCAAATCGTATCCGGCAACACTAAAACGCGAACCGGCACCCGCCATTGGTATTACAATATTTATCATTTTATTTCGCCTTGGCCTGTTCAGTTAAAAATTCAGATGTCATGTCCGACCAATTATCATTAAAACGCACAACACGGTCGTCAATGGTTATGTCGGCATTGGGTTTGCCAAAAAATATTTCATCGTAAACAATGCCGTGTTTGTCCAACCATTCCAATGTTATTAAACCAACATTTTTTAACGCCTTGCCCACATTATGACCGGTTGAGCCCATGTTGCGCGCGGTATTTATTACAATGGTATGACCCGCATCATGCAATTTTTTTATCATTTCCGCCGCGCCAGGTTTCATTGCAACATCTGCGTATGTTTGTGGGTCGTGACGAATTTCACAAATCGTGCCGTCTAAATCAATGCAAATTCTTAATTTTTTATTTTCCATTTATAACACCTCGTTCAGTTTTTTAATTGCGATTAAATAAAATGCCTGTTGATGTGCGGGTTTGTCCGCGTGCAACGGTATCATTGTTAAAAACAATAATGATTCAATGAATTTGATATCATTACTGTCAAATCCGTATTCTGTGGCAATACGGTCAAAAAATTGTTCGTATTTATCAACATCTATGCCTGTATCAATGTGAAACATAAATGAATTGTCGCCCAAACTTTTTAACTCAAATAAATCGCCGATAATAAAATCATACATACCAATAAAGCTGTGGCGCAGTTTTGCAATATCGTAACGCGGGTCGCCATATATGGATGTCTTGCCAAAACCACCACGCGGGTCAACCAAACGAAACGAATTGTTTCCCGGATTCATTAAAATATTCGAAAAGCAAAAATCACCGTGAACAATTGTGCGGCGGTCGTACGCAATCAATTTATCAATCCAATTAAAAATATCGGTCTTCAAAGTCGGCAGATTGCGATATTTATGATTATTTATTGTGATATCGTCGCCGGTCATCATATCCGCAATTACCGGATTAGATTCGCGCATTTTATCAATTCTTTCGGTGGTTTTTTCACGATAAATATATTCGTATTCGGATTTATCTATTTCTGTCGTATGTGTTTCAAATGCGTGATGTATATCAAACAATTTGCGAATAATATTCGCCCATACATCAAAATCTGAACAACCGGTCAACCATAAAGACGCCAAATTTGGATATGGAAACAATTCCATAACAATACTGACATCATCATCGTTTTGAATCACATCGTGTAATTTTGGTGCGAAACCCGCCAAATCAGACGGCAACGAACGATACCAGTTTGCCTCGTCCAGCAACTTTTGTTTCTTGACGGATGTTTTGGTTATGGTGCCACCGGATTCGTTCACAGACATACGATTAAAATTACGCGATTCAAATTGATTGTATGCCATATTCTAACACCCCCTTGGTTGTGAATTGCCGATTGAAAAATGGATGGCAAACCTATTAAAAAACTTTATATTTATGTCAATCACGGGTCCCAGACACATCAACAGACCGATAAATACCACGTCGCGGTGCGTGTGCAATGTTATGATGTCGCGCGACATCCTGAATTTTCGACGCGGACGCAGAATATAAAAATCAGACCCGTATTTATAATCAGCGCAACATATTGGTGTCGCACCCGCGGATATTATGTTTTTGATAAATAAACCTTCGGGTAATATGGATAATGTTTCGCCGTTTTTAATGTGTAATGTCATTTTTTTCATAACAGAATCAATCACATCGGGGCGCGCCCAAAAGAATATGTCAGATGCCCTGATTTGTTTGATATCATCGATTTGACCAACCAAATTGCCAACAAAATACAATGCGTTTTCATTTGTTATTGTGTCAATCAGGTTAAATTTTGTGTTCAAAAATACATCAGGACGAATAAACACAACCGCATCATATTTTATGCCGTGCGTGCGGGCATATTCATAGCGCAATTTATTCACGGCGCCCATCGCGTGCCAAACGCATTTCAAACCAAATGATGAAAACGTGTTGCCCTCGTAATAATATAAATTCTTGTTGTCGTCAAATGGCGTGGGTTCAACAATAATTTGGTCATCAGATATGTGCAATAAACGTTTGATTTTTTCTTTATCAACAATTTTGTCCGCGCCACACCGAAAACCATGCCATGTTTTTGAATTGTGGTCATACCTGTCCCATGTGTGCATAAAAATGTCACAATCGTACAAATCCAGCAAATTTTTGCGTAACGCACCCAGGCACCGCCGGAATGTCCGCAGGTTCCCGTAAAAACATACCGCAATGCGCGGCCTGGATTGTAATTGATGCGACAACATAAAAAATCCTGTGATTATGGGTTTTTGTTTCAAGTTTAGGACAGTTATAACAAAAAATCAACCTATAAAATGTTATTATTTGGGGTTTTGGGGGCCTTTCGGCGCGGCCGCACGAATTCACAGGAAAAAATATGAAATTTGCAAAAAAATCCTTGCATTTGTCTTTTTTTTATGTCAGAATTGGTGCCGACCTGTTGAAAAACATATCAGTTTTGGAGACATAGCTCAGCTGGCTAGAGCAACTGACTTTTAATCAGTGGGTCCAGGGTTCGAATCCCTGTGTCTCCACCAAAAATATACCCCGCCATTTCGGCGGGGTGTGTTTTTTGTTATGTTCAAATTACCCCGTCTTGCTCGCTAGCGTCTCGCAATCCACCCCTTCTTTGTGAAAGAAGGGGACGTCCGAGAACAACCTTTCACCACTTGAAATTTTGTCAAAAAGTATTATAATTATATGATGTGGGTAGAGGGGCGCATCGGATAACCACAACAAAAGGAGGCACACATGGCAGAAGTTATGGATAATGTAAAAGATTTTATCGAAAAGTATTGTAAAATACTGCACTTGGCCAATATGCCAACAAACGTGCGTGCGCGGTTCGACAAATATGCCAAAACCAAAGATTTCGCCGGAAACATGAAACATTGGCCGGATTTATTGGGGGCAGAATTGCCGGAATTGTCTGATGCAAAATTGAAAAATTTATACAAATTGTTTCAAAGCGTCTTTGAAAATATGGCGCAAAATCAGAAAGATTTTGCAGATAAAAAGGCCACCAATGATTTCTTTAACGAATGGTATGGGAATTCTGACGATAAATTATTTCGTGCATCGGAACCTATTCGTGGGTTAAAAGAAAGGGTCAAAGATTTTACAGATAATTTTTTAAAACCACACAAAGCCGAATTAATGGGGATTTTTGTGCCGGGAAATGCCGGATTGCCTGATGATTTTGACTATGATTCTTTTGTTAGTGATGTTGAAAACGGAAAATATTTAACGGATTATAAATTCAGAACCCAACAATTTGATCGCATTGTTAACTATGTTCAATCCATTGCAAACGGCAACAGTTGGCGCGATTGGCCGGATAATCTGAATCCATATAATTTTTCCGCACCAGAAAATGGATTGCCGGCGTTGCCATTGAATACAGATGATTGGTTTACAACGACATATAATCCGGGTTTCAAATCCCATATAAAGTCAATCTTTAATAAATTGCTGACCAGTTCGGCCGTGCGTGAAGATTTTCAAAAATATGATTACAAAGGCACAATTTCGGGTCAGGTAAACAAGGCAATTACCGGGACGGATTATGCCAATAAAGACAGTAAAGATTTCGTTCCGCCGGTTTATGATGATCAAAAAAATTTCTTGCAACGGGTTGATGACAAACTGGATAAATTCAAAGAAAATCAAATTGACCCATGGGCAAATATTTTGCGTGGCACACGCAGATACTTTTCACCATTTGCACGTAATGTGGTCGAGGCCGTGGCATCTGTTAAAATAAAAGACAAAGACGGAAAAACACACAAAATTAAACCGACAGATGGATTAAAGGGAATTTTAGATAACGCGGACACTATCAAGGGCAAACTGCAAGAAAAATCACCAAAGGCCACCGGACATTTTGGTTGGTTTGCCGAGAAATTAAAAATTTATTCTAACAAAATGCCCAAGGCGTTTGAGGGTGCATTTCGCAACCCAAAACAAATGCGTGCAATCGTTTCACAAATTATTGTTGATGCGATAAACGAAGGCAAATCAGATGAAGCGAAAAGCGCATTGGAAGTTTTGTCCACAATGAAATATGGCATTTTGCACAGCAGAACAATGGACGCATTGGGCAAAGAAGATATGTCGGTATTGTCTGACAAGGGTTTGTCTTGGAATAAATACGATGGTGGCAAATTTGTTGCAACGGCGATGGACAAAACCGCGAAATTTGCCCTGTTGGGGGCGGGTCGTATTGTTTCCGCCGCACGAAATCAATTTATATTCCGTAATAACCTGAAATTACGTGGAAACACGAAAACAATCGAAAAAGCACATAAAAATTGGCAGGACAAAAACAGTGTGGACGACACAAACGCCGCATTGGCCGGATTGGATGCATCTATGCGTACCAATAAACGCGATATAACCCGGGCAAGAAAAGACATCAAGAATGTGTTAGGCGTCGGCAACACCAGATGGTCAAAGAAAATGTTGGATGATTTGTCTGATGAAATAAATAACGATATTGCGTTGCTGAATAATCCGACAACCCTTCCAGCAGCAATTCAGGCAATTCAAGATAGAATAAGAAAAAATCAAGAATTGTTGCAAAATTATAACGATTTACAATTTGGTAAAAAAACATTAAAAGCACAAAAAGTAAAATTAGAAAATGCGGTCCAAGATTGGGATGAAAAACATACCGACAAATACATGGAACTGATGGCGTTTTGGGATATGTTGGAATCGTTCTGGAAATCGCATCAGTTGACATTTGCCGCAAACAAAATGCGCGACAATTTCTTGAAAGAACGCGACGAAGCCGAATATTTAGATCAAGATGGCAAACCGCGGTCGAAAGCCAAGAAAATGTCTGATGAATATTTGGCAAAGTACTTGGAAAAATATCAAAATGCGGCGTAAAAAAAGATAACGGGCTGAAAAGAAAAATTTCAGCCCGTTTTTTCTGGTGGATCATAAAAAGAACCGGGAAACAATGGGAGTTGAATCCGGACAGTTGTTCACAAAAGCCCGATGGATTATCCCAGCTTTTTTTCCAGGAATTCCCGGGCGTCACCCAAGCATCCTGATTTATCCGGTATGTATTATTTCACAAGGAAGAGAATCTTGCCATGGGAGAGATTTCATGCAGAGGGCATCCGCTTTCGACTGATGCCCAGGAAGACAAAAGCCACAGGCTTTTGTCGGCTTGGCATAGTAATATTATCGTTTGATTTGTTTGGCAACCTCGACAGGAATATTGACAATATCGCGCCAATTAAACACATCCCACATTTTGTTCACAAAACCTTGGTTTTCGGCACCCGCATACGCGACGTATTGATACGCATCTTGACAAACACTACGGATTGCCGATTGTTGCCGGTCAGGGGGTGTTATTTTAATTATGTGTTCCAATTTATCTATCATTAATTGCATTATGTCTTGGGTCATTTTTAATTTGCCAGACACGGTCTGATGATTGCGCAATGTATACAATTTATCAGATATCAATGTTTCGCGAACACTGTTTTCATTTGATTGTTTTGCCCAATCGCATGTCGAACGAAAAAATCGCGCAACATTATACAAATTTTTGTATGGTTCGGCATCTATCCTGTTTGTTTCCACAATGGGTTTGATTTTATCAATAACACGGGTCAACAAATCATATTGCAATTCTGGGTTTTGGAAATTTTTATAGTTCAGAATGATTGTGTTATAACAATCCAGTTCTGGGACGCCTGTTTTCTTTAAAATTCCCGGTAATTGGTCGGAACGCGCCACCAACGGCGCCAATATTTTAACCCATGCCATGTATTTTTGTATCTCTGGTGATTTCAAATGCAAATAAAAATACAACAAAAACGCATCTTCCGTTTGACTGATATCATTATAATGTTTGCGATGTTTAATCCAACCATACAATTCATCACGCGATTTAGGACCATAATAATTGTTCAAATCGCCCGTTGCCAACGCAATCGTGTTCCAAAAATATGAAACATTACTGGGGGTGGCCAAAAAAGCTAATAAAACTGGCTCAAACCATGTCATTTACTCATCTCCTGTTTTTTGTTTTCTATACTAATATAGCACAAAAATTGACAAAATCAAGAGTTAGTGTAAATTATTTTTTCTGTGGTGGCGGTGATGATGGTGGTGATGTTTGTGTGGTATTTTGTTTGCAACATTTTCCGCCACGTTATGTGTGACAGTTTTGATTTTTTCAACAACCTCGACCCCGCGGTCATGCGCCATGGCACGCCATTTTTTTATACGCGCACGCAACCAACGTTCATAAATAATAAACAATCCCCCCGCCCCAATTAACGGCAAAACGTAATATATTATGCGATACGCCAACAATGCACCAAAAACCGTTGCCTTGTCCACGTCGTCGGGCAATGCCAACAAGAATATTGTTTCAAAAACACCGATACCACCGGGAACCTGGCTGAAAACGCCGGTTGTTTGCGCGACAACAAACAGACCGATATATGTCCCGAACGATATATGCCAAAAAGGCGTCAAACAAAAATACAACACCATACCCGCCAGAACACTGTCGGTTATGCCCAATGCGGTCTGTAAAAATGCGGTTTTTGTTTCGGGCACCCGAAATGTCAGGCCACCTATTTTAATGCGTTTATCGTGAAACAGTGCCGTCATCCCAAAATATGCCAGCAACACCCCCAAACAGAATATAAACAACGCCCCCAGGCCAATATTCGCACCACCGGCATCCGCCAAAACATCGTCTGGAATCAAAAAAAATCCGATTATCACGATTGCGGCGCACCCCAAGAAATATGTAAACCCGGAAAAAGTCAACATCTTCACAATGTCGCCACCACGAATCCGCCAACGCGTATATAACCGATATCGAATTGCACCCCCAGACACCACCGCATGACCGGCATTATTACTGATTGCGAAACCCAACATGCCCGCCAACATCCATTTCCACCATGTGACGCGGCCACCAACATAATTTAATGCCAAAAAATCGTATAAAGACAATGCTAAATATCCCGCCAGGCACGCAATGCACGCCGCAATCAAATTGCGTTTTGGAATTGAAAAAATTGCACCCCAAACATCAGAAAAACTGTAATTACGTAATTGATACCACAACATACCAACCGCCAGGATAAAAAAGAAAACCCCGGCATAACTGATTATTTTTTTGAATATTCTTTTTGTTCGTGCAGACATATTTTCCCCTTAGGCAAGGTGTTATAGTATCAATATATAAATCAAAATGCAAACTTTTATTCCAAAGTTCAATTTGCAAAGTTCAAAGTGCAATAAATGAATTATTACTTGCGTAAAATTGGGAATTTTTTTAACTTTACTGGTATGAGACGAGAAATTGCCGAATTTTTAAATACTGATTTGCAATATATCCGTGGCGTGGGACCGGTTATGGCCGAACGGTTCAATGATGTGTTGGGCGGACGGCGTGTGTTGGATTTTTTACTGCATAAACCGGCGTATGTTCGAAATCGGGAAATAACAGAATCCATCGCAAATGTCGACGCCGGTGCAACGATTACCATACCATTGATGATAAAATCACATAAATCACCCGGGAAAACGCCGCCATGGCTGCGGCGCGCACGCGCAACACGCGTGATGTGCGTTGATAAATTAGGGTACCAGGTTGCAATTCAATTCTTTAATTCAAAATATACCGAATATTGGCTAAATAAACTGCCCGTGGGTCAATGGCGCATGGTTAGTGGCAAGATTGAGGCCGGAAAAATCCCGGTGATGAATCATCCTGAATTTATCGAAGAAATGGACGCGGCGGACAAAATACCCGATGCCCAGGCAATTTACCCCGCAGGCATGGGTTTGACGCAAAAACAATTTATGTCTATGCGCGACCAGATTTTCGCAAAATTGGCAACAATTATATCGGATGCGTATGACGATGCACGATTGGTGGAATTTTTTGATGCACTGCGTCATGTGCATTTTGCAAAATCGTCTGATGATTTATTGCCAAATTCGACATATGTTGCAAAGTTAGCATACTGTGAATTATTTGCACACCAATGTGCAATCGCAATCAGTAGGCGCAATCGTATAACCCAACGCAATAAAAAACAAAAAAGGATTAAAACCCGTGATTATTTAACAAAATTCTGGGACACATTGCCGTATAATTTAACCAATGCACAACAACGCGTGGTGGATGAAATATTTCATGACATGGCATCCGACACCCCGATGATGCGCCTGGTCCAGGGGGATGTTGGTTCGGGAAAAACCATTGTCGCCGTGATTTCTGCATTACGCATGGCGGAAAGTGGCGGTCAGACAGCATTATTGGCGCCGACAGACACATTGGCACAGCAACATTTTGCAAAAATTCGACAAATGTGCGAAAATTTGGGCATTGTGGTGGATGTATTAACCGGCCGTGATAAAGGCGCGGCGCGGCGTGAAAAACTGATTTCAATTCGTTCGGGGCGAACAAAGATTATTATCGGAACACACGCCCTGTTTTCAGATGATGTCGAATACAAAGATTTAGGATTGGTTATTGTTGATGAACAACATCGGTTCGGTGTGAACCAGCGCGAGGCATTACGCGCCAAGGGTGCAAATGTCGATTTATTGGCATTGTCGGCGACACCAATACCGCGAACTTTGTCTATGACAATGTATGGCGATATGGATATTTCTATTATAAATGAAAAGCCGGCGGGACGATTACCAATACGCACAACCAAATTACCAATTTTTAAAACTAACGAATTGATAGAACGCGTAAAAACGCAAATTACAAATGGCGCCAAGGTGTTCTGGATTTGTCCATTGGTGGCGGATGAAAATGGTATTGGCGTGGGTGCGGCGATTGCGCGACACGATATGTTAAAACAAATTTTTCCAACCGCCGGATTGGTTCATGGTCAAATGCCAAAAGATGCACGCGATAAAATTATGGCTGAATTTGCGGATGATAATTCTGATATGAATTTATTGGTGGCAACCACGGTTATAGAGGTTGGAATCGATGTGCCGCGGGCGTCTATTATTGTGATTGAAAATGCGGAACAATTTGGATTGGCCGCGTTGCATCAGTTACGCGGACGCGTGGGACGCGGGAAAATTCAATCTTTCTGTATTTTGTTATATGGCCCAAATGTCAGTGCGGACGGATTAAAACGATTGGATGTATTATGCGAAACAGATGATGGTTTTGTCATCGCCGAACAAGATTTAATGATGCGTGGGGTTGGTGAATTATTGGGAACACGCCAAAGCGGTTGGATTCAATATCATTTCGCCGATTGGCGCGAACATCGGGATTTATTCAAATTGGCGGCGCGGGCGGCATGTGATAATGATGTGGATACATGGGCGCGTGATTTGATGGCGATATTTAATTGTGGGGAACACATCAGTGCGTAAAATATTTATATTTTTTGTGGCATTGTTTTTATGTGCACCGGCGGGGGCGTTGTCCCTGATAAATGATACCGAGGTGGAAAAAGTTCTGCATAAAATTATTGCACCGGTGGCAACGGCGGCAAATATTCCGGAAAACAGATTAAAAATTCATATTGTAAATGACGATGATTTTAATGCGTTTGTATCAGGTGGCGAAGATGTATTTGTCTATACCGGGTTATTGACACGCATAAAAAACACAAATGCACTCCAGGCGGTCGTAGCGCACGAATTGGGACACATGATTGGCGGACATATGGCGCAAATGTCTGCGCGGATGGATGCCGAAATGAAACGAACATTAATAATCCAGGCATTAGGTGTCGGTTTAATGGTTGCCGGCGGCAACCCATCGTTGGGCGCCGGGGTTTTGGCGGGTGCCGGTGGTGTGGCACAACAATCATTATTATCTTTTTCGCGGGACGAAGAACGCGTGGCGGATGATTTTGCCGTTGATTTATTGGTGCGCGCAAATGTAAATCCGGCGGGACTGATTGATGTTTTTGAACAAATGCAAAATATAACCGGTGCCGCCGAGGCAAAAATAAACAAAAACCGCACTAACCACCCACTGACCGGTGAACGATTACAAAATGCGCGGGTGAAAATCGCACAAACTAAACATAATGGCAAATATAAAAAATTTAATGATTCAGAATATGAACAGGTTCGCGCAAAACTGATTGGGTATTTATACACCGAACGGCAAATTTTGGATAAATATCCATATCGTGATACAGGCGATGCGGCAATTTATGCACGCGCGATTGGAAATATGCGCGGGGGGGCATTGGTGGCGGCGCGGGACGCAACCCAAGATTTAATTCATCACAACAAGAAAAACCCATACTATTATGAATTATTGGGCGATATTGAATATCAAATGGGCCATTACGATGCGTCGGTTGATGCGTATGAACACGCATTAGAATTAGACGAAAATGCACCACAAATACAAACCGCATTGGCGTTGGTATTGGCGGAACGAAACAAACCGGGCGATAATGCACGTGCAATAGAGTTGTGCAAATCTGCATTATTATCAGAACCGATGCCATTGACGTATTGGGTGTTGGCAAAACTGTATGATGACGGGCGCGAATATTGGGCATTGGCGGAATTTTATAATATGAACGGGGACACAAAAAAGGCACGCACATTTGCCAAACGCGCACAACAAAAATTAGATAAAAATTCACCTGAATATATTAAATCTGGCGATATTTTAGATAAGTAATATTCAGGGTTCAACCGATGCTAACTATTTCTGATAGTTGATAAGGTTTATTAATGTCTGTTTTGGTACAATTATATCAAATGGACGACATGCAATTGTTTTTGGACGGTTCAGATATATTTCTGTGCCTTGGTCATTAACAATAAATTGTAGTTTTTTGTTCAACCACACATAATATTTTCCGTCAATTGTGAAATTACTGAATGGATGTTTGTTGCCAGTGATATTAAATTCGTGGTTGTGGTTATATATTAAATCATCCAAAGCATGTTCTTGGGCCTGGATTTGGGCATTCATTGTGTGGATAGCCATTGCACATTTACCATATAAATTACCGTGTACAGGGTCATTCACATCTATGAACACACCATCAATCGCGAAATCACCATATTCGTTTTTAATTTCAAATAATTTTTCGCCGTGTGGTTTATCAAAAATGTTATATTGTTCAACAAAATGGTCTGACCAATCCCAGAAATGACGTTTTGTAAATGCGTATTTGGCATCTGGGGATTCCATCGCAATAGATTTTATCAGTTCAGCATAATAATTCATAACAAATCCTTTTCAGGTTCGAAAGTACCATATCAGAACGGATTTGCAAGATAATTTTAGGATTTTTTCCGTTTTGACTTGCTTTTAAAATTGGGGTTTGGTAATGTGAATATATCGTATAACAATGGGGTTAGTTTTAATGTTTATATTATCACTGATTTCTGCAATTCGAATGGTGCTGAGTGGGTTCGTGGCACTGTCCCTTGGCATGGGCGTGGTTGCCCCATGGGGACGGGTTGCATCCAATGTTTGCGTATTTAACACAAAAGGATTATTATATGTCAAAAAAGATATTTGTGGATGCAGTCCACCCGGAAGAAACACGCGTCGTCGTTGTGGATTCTGAAAATGGGCGCGTTTCTGATTTTGATGTTGAAACAACCACAAAACCCCAGATAAAGGGAAATATTTATCTGGCCAAGGTTATTCGGGTTGAACCATCGTTACAGGCCGCCTTTGTCGATTATGGAACCGGGAAAAACGGATTTTTGCCGTTTTCGGAAATTCATCCTGACTATTATCAAATCAGTGCGGAACAAAAAAAGAAATTATTGGAATTGGCACATGCCAACATCGTTGATGACGATACCGACCCCGATGACGAGGCCGATGAAGTCGCAGATTATGACGACAGCAGTGCCGGCGAAGATAATAAAGAATTTTTGAAACATGCACGTGAATTCAAAATCCAGGATGTTATTAAACCTAAACAAATTTTGTTGATTCAAGGCGTCAAAGAAGAACGCGGTCAAAAAGGTGCGTCAATGACAACATATTTGTCTTTGGCGGGACGTTTTGCGGTTTTGATGCCAAATTCACGCAAACGCAACAGTTATGGGATTTCCAAAAAAATTTCTGACAAGGCCGAACGCGCCAGATTGCGCGAAATTTTGCATGGGTTAAAAATTCCACGCGGAATGACAGTGGTATTGCGGACCGCCGCCGCGGGTGCATCCGGTGATGATATCGCCAAAGATTATGATTATTTGGTGAATTTATGGAACGATATTCGCAAAACAACATTGGAATCGGTTGCACCGGTTATTATCCATGCCGAAGATTCCCTGCTCCGTCGTGTGGTACGTGATTTTATTTCTGATAAATCAGACACCATGGTTATCCAGGGCGAAGAAGCGTATGATGCCGCCAAGAATTATTTCCAGCAATTATATGGACGCGCACCGCGCAAACAAATAACACTGTATAAAGATATCGCAATGCCATTGATGGTCAAGGCCGGTGTCGAGAAACAACTGGAAGGTTTGCATGGGCCGTATGTCGTGTTGCCATCTGGGGGTTCGATTGTTATAAACCAGACCGAAGCAATGGTGACGATTGATGTGAACTCTTCACGCGCAATTAAGGAAAAAGATATCGAACAAACGGCACTGAATACCAATTTAGAGGCCGCCGAAGAAATCGCATTGCAATTACGTCTGCGTGATTTGGCGGGCATTGTTGCGATTGACTTTATCGATATGGAAGAAGAAAAAAACAATCGCAAATTGGAAATGAAAATGCGCGAAATTATGAAACGCGACCGTGCACGGACTCAGGTTGCAAAAATCAATGCGTTTGGTGTTATGATGTTGTCGCGTCAACGCATGCGCAGCAGTTTCATTGAATCATCGTATGTGGCATGTCCGCACTGTATGGGTGCCGGCGTGGTGCCAAGCATTCAAACCGCGTCGATTATTTTGTTCCGTCATTTGCAAGAAAAACTGTTGGCGAAATCTGCCCAGAAAATCATTATGACGGTGCCGACCGATGTCGCAATTTACCTGCTGAATCAAAAACGCGCAGAATTGGCGGCGATGGAGACCGAATTTGAAACAGAAATCGTGATTGTTGGTGATGACAGTTTGATGAATATCGATCAATATTCTATACAACGCGTTGCGCCCGAACAGGTTAAAACCGATGATGTTTTGGCGGCACATACCCCATCTACAGATGCAAAAAAGAAAAATGCACAACATGTGGAGGCAAAACGCACAACAACAACCGCACCACGGCGTAAAACAAAAAAGAAACAACCTCAAAAGAAATCCATTTGGAAAAAATTGGTTGGTTAAAATTAAAATGCCCGGCAATCGCCGGGTTTGTTTTTTGCATGATACAATTTGCAGAGTGCAATTCATTGTGACAATAAAAATTCGGTTGATAAAACATTATTTTTATTCGCTTTCTATTTTCTTTACATATTGCAAATTGTGTTTTTGTTATGCTATAATTCACATAGATCCAAGAAATTGGGTTGGACTATGCTAAGTCCTGTATCTTCGGTGCGAAAGCATCGTTAATTTGATGTTATCGGTGTTTTTTGCGCCGTTATAACCCTGACCGTTATGGCCGGGGAGCTGTTGGTTATACAATACGGGCAACCGAAAGACCGACAGAATCATTAAGATACTGATTTAGCAACTCCCCGACCGTCAATTTTTTGGCGGTTTAATTTTTTTATAAAGGAGAACATTATGAAAATATCATATATTGCGTTTGGCTTGGCATTGATGCCAACAATCGCATCTGCCGCATCAGAAAAACCAATCACACAAAAAAATGTAAAAGCATATATTGGTTGGGATGTAAATTGGTTTAATGGTAATTTAAACAATAAATTAGGCGAAGATTTTAGTGCCGGAACTGGATATTTATATAATGTGAACTCAGATGAATTGATAAACCCAAAATATATTGGTTTTACCGTGAATGCTGGCGCAAAAATCAACGATTATTTTGGCATAGAAACATTTTATCAAAATACAGGAAATTCTAAATCAACAATTGATTTTTATGATACACTGGGGACAACCAAAATATCGCAATATAAATCCAAAACTTCATTTTGGGCTTTTGGATTAGATGCCTTGGGATATTTGCCAATCACGGACAGTAAATTTTCTTTTATTGGCTCGTTGGGCTTGGGATATTATAATACCAAAGGAACATTTGATATTATAAATTATGTTTATAACATTAGTGAGACAGAAAAAGACACAGAAAAAAATATTGGTTTAAGAATTGGTTTTGGTGGGCAATACGACTTTGCAGAACATTGGGCCGCACGTGCGATGATTAAATATGCAGCATTGAATTCAGACAATGACGACGCGGTTGATGGAGTGCTGGATATATCATTTGGCGTTAAATATATCTTTTAAATTTGTCGAACTTCCAGTTCGAATCCGAGACATTCTGTCTCGATTAAATTAAAAAACCCATCTTGCGATGGGTTTTTGAATTTAATGGGGCGGGCGACCTTTTCCTCGATACACAATAATAAAAATTAAAAAAATTTCGTAAACTTCAATTTTTTAATATTTTTCTAATTGTGTATTTCCGTATTCGCTCGGACTTTGTCCTGTGCGGCATTCGTTAGCACTCAAACTTCGTTAACACTCGTTTTTGCTTACTCATAGTCGCTTGGACTTCGTCCATCGCGGCACTCCTGACAAATCGCCTGCGCTACGCTTGGCTCTTTTACTCGTAGTCGAACTTGGCTTCGCCAGTTCTCATCTGGCCCTACCAGATAATTAAAAAATCCCCGTTTGGGGATTTTTGAATTATGGGGCGGGCGACCAGATTCGAACTGGCGACATTCGGTACCACAAACCGACGCTCTAACCAACTGAGCTACGCCCGCCATGAAAAAAACTGTGGTGGAGCTGATCAGACTCGAACTGACGACCCCTTGCATGCCATGCAAGTGCTCTACCAACTGAGCTACAACCCCATAAAGCAGAACATATTCTATATTTCTTCTTGCCAAATGTCAAATATTTTTGCTAATCTTTTGGTGATACAAGGAGAATTATATGGATTATCAAATTTTAAAACAGGACGTTGAACAAAAAACCGCACAAACATTGGATGTTTTACAAAATTCTTTCGCGGGTTTACGCACGGGTCGCGCGTCAACACATTTATTGGATGGTGTGCGCGTGCCGGTTTATGGTTCCGATATGCCATTGAACCAGGTTGCAACCGTGTCAACCCCGGATAATCAAACATTAAATGTGACCGTGTGGGATATGAATAATGTTGGCGCGGTTGAAAAGGCAATTCGTGATTCAGGGTTGGGATTAAATCCGATGTCTGCGGGTGCGGTTATTCGTTTGAACATGCCGCCATTGACCGAAGAAAGACGTCGCGAATTGACCAAGGTTGCCGGTAAATATGCCGAGGAGGCAAAAATTTCTATGCGTAATATTCGCCAAGATGCCATGTCGAAAATTAAACGCGCCGTCACCGACAAAGAAATTTCCGAAGATGATCAACGCAAATACGAGGACGATATTCAAAAGGTTTTCGACAAACGCGGCGCAGAAGTTGATGCAATGGCGAAACAAAAAGAAGCCGATATTATGTCTGTGTAATATTCAATAATCTTCACAAAAAAAACGGGGAGGCGCAAATGTTCAAATTATTCAAAAAAAATAAACCACAGACATCAACAAAGATTCCTCAGCACATTGCATTTATTTGCGATGGTAATCGTCGATGGGCAGAAAAACGCGGATTGCCGCCATTGATGGGACACCAGGCCGGTATCGCAAATTTTGAAAACATGGTTGATTGGTTTGTCAAGAAAGGTGTTTCAACAATTACTTTTTTCATTTTTTCCACAGAAAATTGGAATCGTTCGGATGAAGAAGTGAATTTTTTGATGGATTTGTTTTATACGGAACTGAATAAAAATTTGAAACATGCACTAAGCCATAATTTGCGCTATCGCGTAATTGGGTCACGCGACAGATTGCCGAAAAAATTAGCAAAACTGTGCGATGAATTAGAGGAAAAATCGTCGGAAAACACCGGTGGCACGGTTGTGTTTGCATTAAATTATGGTGGTCAAGATGAAATTGTGCGTGCGGTAAATGCGGCAATCGACAACGGGGAACCTGTCACACGCGAGGGTTTTGAAACATTTTTGGATACCGGGGATTTGTTACCGGTTGATTTGATGGTTCGTACCAGTAATGAATGCAGAATTTCTAATTTCTTGTTATGGAAACTGGCATATGCGGAATTATTGTTTATTCCGGAACATTGGCCTGATTTGGTAAAATCTGAAAAATTGTGGCAACGGGTTTTAGACGAGTATTCAACTCGTGACCGCAGATTTGGTGGCGGAAAAAAGAAAAATTATTCTGGGAAAAAATAAAGGAAAATAATTATGTCAGAGACGTCAAAACGCGTGTTGGTTGCGGTTGGATTGATTGGTATTGTGTTTATCGTTGGTGTCATGGAACATTTCGGTATTCATGCGGTTCGTTGGTTGTCTGTATTTGTTGCCGTTGGTATGGTGTATGAAATGGTCAATCGTTTATTCAATGCGCGACGCATGGACATTGCAAAGCATGGTTGGTTATTTTTCTTGTTTTTGGCATGGTTGGTGATGTTGGTTGCGGCGGCATATTTTGTTGGTGCGTCGGTTAAAAATATGTTGCTGTTGTTGTCTATTATTTGTGCCGCAGATATTGGCGCATGGTTTTTCGGCAAAATGTTTGGTGGCGACAAAATGTGGGAACGCGTATCATCGCATAAAACATGGGTTGGACAAATCGCCGGTATTGTTTGTGGCGCGATTGTGGCATTGTCTTTTGGTCCGTTGGTCGTTGGTGATTATTTGCCTGAATTATTGTGGGTTGGAATTGCGGTTGCGTTGTTGTCGCAATACGGTGATTTAACCGCCAGTTGGGTAAAAAGAAAATTGGGCATCAAAGATTTTGGAACAATTTTACCCGGACACGGTGGATTACTGGACCGCTTTGACGGGTGGATTTATGTGTTGCCGATTGTTTGGATGATGATGTAATCGTGCGCAAGGGAGAAATGTAAAAATGCATATTTTAATTACCATTATTGCGTTAATTGTTGTTTTAGGTGTCGTGGTTTTCATCCATGAATTGGGACATTTTTTGGCGGCACGTTGGGCCGGTGTCAGGGTCGATAAATTTTCAATTGGTTTTGGTCCGGCGATTTGCAAATGGCACGATAAATACGGCACACAATGGCAGTTGGCATGTTTGCCCCTGGGCGGATATGTGTCGATTTATGGTCAAGAAGACATGTTCGACCGTAAAAAATACGAAGATTTAGATGCAGATAAAAAGGTTGGACATTATTTGTCTGCGCCGCGTTGGAAACAATTCATCATTATTGGCGCGGGCGTGTTTATGAATTTTTTGTTGGCATGGGTTATTTATTCTGCGGCGTTTATGTTTCATCCGCGCCAGGTTCAATTACCTGTCGTGGGCCAGGTTATTCAACAAAGTGTTGCGTTTAATGCCGGCGTTAAACCGGGTGATGTAATTATGAAAATTGACGGGAAAAAAATTTCCAACTGGGGTGAAATTATTTTGGCCAAAGAATTGGCGGCAAACCACGATGCAAATGTTGAATTATTGCGTGGCGATAAAAATATAAATGTTGCTTTGTCACCAGCGGAACGGTGGGGGCTGGTTGCCGACGGCAGTAAAACAGAATTTCGTAAAAAAGGTTTTTTGGATGGCATGTATTGGGGCGCACGCGAAACATATAATCAATCAAAAACTTTGTTGATTGTGTTAGAACAAATTATAACCGGTGAACGTTCATCGAAACAGTTGGGGTCGTTCATCACCATCGCCCAGGTTTCAGGCCAGGCATTATCAATCGGTTTTTGGGCGTTTTTATCAATTATTGCATTATTGTCTGTGAATTTGGGGGTGATAAATTTATTGCCTTTACCGGTATTGGATGGTGGATTTTTACTGATTTTAATTATAGAATTTATCACACGTAAAAAATTACAAGGCAAAGCAATGGAAATCGTGTTCGCGGCGGGGTGGATTTTAATTGGTGCGTTAATGTTGTTGACAATGTGGAACGATATTGCAAGGGTATTTGGGTTAAATTAATATGAAAAAAAATAATTTAGTTTTATCTGTATTTGGTGCGACGTGTTTTGTGTTGCCGGCAACGGCGGTGACAATTTCGCGTGTGGATGTAAATGGTATAAAACGCATGGATGCGGAATCTGTGCGAATTTTGGCGGGCGTCAAGGTTGGCGACAATGTGGGCGCGGCGCGCACAAACGAAATTACAAAAAAATTACAAGACAGTGGATATTTTTCCAACATCAATGTATCGTTGGTTGGAAATGTTTTAAAAATCAATGTGACCGAAGCACCGGTCGTATCAACCATCACGGTCGAGGGCAATGACGAAATTTCCACAGATGACTTGAAAAAAGAAATTCGGTTAAAAGAACGCGCGTCTTATGATGAAACTGTTATCGGTTCTGATGTGCAACGGTTGTTGACAATATATCAACGCAAGGGTTTTTTTGGCACAAAAATAAATCCGAAAAAAATCGAATTGGATAACAATCGTGTCAATGTCGTATATGAAATTACCGAAGGTCATCCAACATATATTTCCGATATAGATTTTTCTGGAAATAAAAAATTTAGTAATCGCACTTTGCGCGGGGAAATATTATCACGCGAGCATGCGTGGTGGCGATTTATGAGTCAATTTGATGTTTTCGACGAAGACAGAATACAATATGATGGACAATTATTACGACAATTTTATTTGCGCAATGGCTATGCCGATGCAAATGTGACCAGTATCAACGGTCGGTTCACCCCAACCCGTGAATATTATTCGGTTGTGTTTAATATTGACGAGGGTGAAAAATATAAATTCGGCAAACTAAACATTGATAATCCGTTCCCAGATGTGCCAAACGAAAAATTGTATGATGTTATAAAAATGGATGCGGGTGACACATACAATATCGATTTGGTCGAAGAAACGGTGTCTGCCTTGCGTGGTGCGGTTGCCGATTATGGATACGCATTTATAAACGTTGAACCGATACCGGTCAAAGATGATGCCGCGCGCACAATATCAATGACATTTAAAATTGAAAAAACAAATCGCATTTATTTGAATTCTATAAATATTTTGGGGAATGTTCGCACATTTGACAGTGTGATTGAACAATCATTGCCCATGCGTGCGGGCGACCCTTTCTCATTACAAACAATCGAAGAAGGTCGTCAAAACTTGATGCATACGCGTTATTTCAAAAATGTGCAAATGGTGCCATCAAAAATTGCCGACGCAAACATGATGAATTTGGATGTTAAATTAGAAGAACAACCAACCGGTGAATTATCGGGCGGTGTGGGTTGGTCAAACATCAATGGATTTATGGTCGATGCGGGCATTACCGAAAATAACTTTATGGGACGCGGTCAAATCGTTCAGATTAAGGGTTCAATCGCACAATATCAAAAACAAGCGTTATTCAGTTTCACAGAACCATATTTGTTTGGTCGTGCATTGTCTGGTGGTGTGGATGTCGCGTATACTATGTATGATTACAATGGATTGACCGGTTTGGATTACGATCGTGATTCTTTGACAATATCGGGACGTTTGGGATGGAAATTGACCGACCATTGGTCTCAGAACATGCGTTTGTCGGCGGCATTTGATCAAAACAGCGACCCACAACAAGGTGGTGGCATGATTCATGCACGATTGTATTCGTTGGGAACGTCATTTAAATATTATAACCTGGAAACAAATTTTGAACAAAACACTCATACCGGGTTGGTTGGTAATATTGGCACAACATATACCGGATTTGGTGGGTCAACCACATATATGCGGTATTATGGTGACCTGACCGCGATGGTGAAATTTTTGGACGACCGGTGGCAATTAAAATCCTCGATTGAGGGTGGGTATATACAACCGATTGGCGACGATTATATACCACGTGTATATCGATATTTCTTGGGGGGTGAATCTTTGCGTGGTTTTGATGTTGCGGGCGTGGGGCGCATTGGGCAGAATTCTTATTCATTGGGTGGATTATGGAAGGTTAACGGTTCCACCCAATTAAATTTCCCGGTGTTTATCCCCGATGAATACCAGGTCAAAGGATTTGTATTTACCGATTATGGTATCTTGGGTGACCCGGATGTTCCACATGGTAAAGAAAACGCGCCATATTTGAAAAATATTGGTTCGGGATGGCGGACATCGGTCGGTTTTGGTGTGTATTGGAATACGCCGATGGGCCCAATGAATTTCAGTTGGGGTTGGCCATTAAAAATTGATAAAAATGATAAAGAACGGCGATTCTTGTTATCATTTGAAACACAGTTTTAAAAAACTGGGCAATGCCCAGTTTTTTTTATCGCGTGCGGGATTTGACCAATTTTATTAAATCCATATTTGGTTTATCATCACGCGGCATTGTAATATAATCAATATTCACGCGCGATGCCGCAAAATCATCCATTGTACATGTGTTCGTACGACGCACCGCCATATCATTTTTCATAACCGCGCGTTGTTGTGCTATTTCAAAATTGTCCAGTTCTGTTGTAAAATATGCAACACGAAAATCGTATTGATTGTGCAAATTGCGCGCAATAAACCAGTCCATCAATTCGCGCGTATATCGTGGTTGAATTACATCATAAATTAAATCTTGGCCAATATGATTTTTTATTTCAAATTCAGGAACGCCATATAACCATTTCGCATCGCCCGGTTTCCAAAAATCACGATTCACAAACAAATATGTTGCAAATTTTTCGGTGGCAAAATATTTTTCATCACGAAAATAATATGAAACGCCGTCTGTTTCTTCGGCGCGGCGTGCGCGGGTTGTCGCCGATATCAGATTATGAAAACCGTTTGGTATTGCGTATGTGTTTATAAATGTCGTTTTACCCGTCCCCGACAATCCATTGCAGAAAAGAAGAATATTTTTATACATATGATTTTTCTTTTAATCTTCTTCCAAGAAACTGCGTAATTTACGGGCGCGGGTTGGGTGTTTCAATTTATTCAATGCCTTTTGTTCAATTTGGCGGATGCGTTCACGCGTCACACCGATGTATTCACCAACCTCTTCCAATGTGCAAGTTTTATTCGTACTCATTCCGAAGCGTTGACGCAAAACCGTTTCTTCTTTGGGATCCAATTCTGACAAAATTTGTGTGACAATCTTGCGCAAATTTTTTTGCGCCGCAGATACAAACGGATTTTTCGCCGTTTCGTCTGCAATGATTTCCAAACGAGAACTGTCGTCTTCGGTGCCAACCGGTGCCTCGAGTGATATTGGTTTCAAGTTCACCTTCATTGCCTTGTGTATTTTATCAACCGGCAAATAGATAATTTTCGATAATTCTTCGGCGGTTGGCGCACGACCATATTTGTGCATAAATTGGCGCGTGGCGCGTTGAATTTTGTGGATGTTATCAATCATATGCACCGGGATACGAATTGTGCGGGCCTGGTCGGCGATACTGCGCGAGATACCTTGTTGTATCCAGTTTGTGGCATATGTTGAAAATTTATTACCCAAACGATAATCGAATTTATCCACGGCCTTCATCAAACCAATATTGCCGTCTTGGACCAAATCAGAAAAATCCAATCCCAAACCGCGATTGCTGGATTTTTTCGCAAATTTAATAACCAAACGCAGGTTCGCCTCGATCATTTCGCGTTTTGCACGGGCGGCCTCGCTCTGACCACGACGAACCAGTTCTACAACCTTTTTATATTCGGATGTCGGTTGCCCTGTTTCGTTTGCAATGTTTGTGATATCTTCTTGGATTTTTAAAATTTCTTTTTCACATTTTTTTGCAAAGTTCGCCCACACCGGATTTTTATGTTTTTGTAATTTTTTAACCCAGTTTTTATTGATTTCATTTCCGGTGTATTCCGCCAAGAAATCTTCGCGTTTAACCTTGTTCGCCATCGCCAAACGCAATAATTTACCTTCAAGTCCCATTAACAGTTGGTCGCGTTTGGTTAATTGTTCCAAAATTTCCGCGATACGGTCATCGTTCAGACGGATTTTACTGACATTTTCGAATAATTCCAAACGCATTTTATTGTATTTCTTTTCTAATTCTTCATCCGGTTTATTTGATGTCAGCAAGTTTGCCAAACGGTTCGCCTGGAGTTTTTGCATACTGTTGAAAATGCGTTTGATTTTGGCAAACAAATCCAAAATCATTGGCATCAATGAATCTTCCATCACGGGAATTGGCACACCGGACGAACCACGTGGGGTTTCTTCTTTTTTGACGCCATCTTCGTCTTCATCATCGTCGTCGTCATCGTCATCATCGTCCGTCAAAGCGGTGGATTCTTCCAAATCATCCAAATCATCATCATTCAATTCATCGACATGTTCGACGCCCTTGGATTTTAATGTTTCAGATATCGCCGCCAAAGATTTTTGTTCGGATTCAGATGAATACATCACTTCCAAATTTATGATATAACGCAAACGGATATCTTCATTTAATAATTGTTGATACCAATCCAACATTGCCTGGATTGTCATTGGACTTTCGCACAGGCCGTAAACCATTAAACGAGATGCCGCCTCAATTCGTTGGGCGATTGCAACCTCGCCAGCGGCGGTCAACAGTTGCACCGTACCAATTTGTTTCAAATATGATTGGACAGAATCTTGGACACCCAATACCAACGAACCTGTTTGACTGCGTTCCAATTGTTTTGCGTAATGATCGTAATCGTCATCGTTGACATCAACCTGCTCTGCGGCGTTATTCAGCAAATCACGCGTTTTATCGGTTGGGCCATCATCGTCTTCTTCGGCCTGGTAATAACGGTCCATATCTTTGGAAAAACTTTCAGATTCTACAACCTCCAGCCCCAGGTCTTGTTGAAAGAAATCCATAACCTCGGCCTGTTCATCATCGGGAACCTCGTCCAGGGTGGTGGCCTCGACAAAATCACTTTGCGAGAAATACCCGTTTTCTATTGATACGGTTGCCAGTTTTTGCAGATTTTCAGGCAACGAATCAATCAACATCTTTGTTGCCGTGTCCAATTTTTTTGTCATCGACGAACCCCTGGATTCCAGATTTTTTAATTATTTCGTTTTTTGCGCTTTTTTTTGTGCCTTGGTAACCTCGTCTTTCAAGACGCCTTCGGATACCAAGCCCAATGTAATCGGATTGCAAACATGAATATCAGAAAAATTTTTATATGTTTTGTTACGGACAGATGCAACCGTTGGATTCGTACTGCGCATCAGGCGTGCAACCGCACCATCGGATAATTCCGGATAATTTTTCAAAATCCATAAAATTCCGCCCATACGATTTTGACGATGCAATTTCGGTGTGTAACCGCCGCCACGTTTATTTTTTTCCTGGGCATTGACGATTGTTTGACTCAACACCAATCGAACCGTTGGGTCGGCCTCGGCAGCGGCAATATTTTCACGGGTTAATTGACCGTTCAAAATTGGGTTTAAACCCTGCATTTTATGGTTTTCTGCGTCGGCGATGTTTTTAACCTCTAACTCATGCATGCCGCAGAATTCAGCAATTTGTTCAAATGTCAATGATGTGTTTTCAATCAACCATAACGCGGTAGATTTTGGCATATACGGGTAATTCATGAAAAATCCTTTTGTGTAACGGATTGGAATATAGCGCAAAAAAAGCCAATTTTCAAGTGCTTTTTTAATTTTTTTTAATGAAATTTTTCGGGTTATTTGATGTTTTTAACTTTTTTTATTGCGCCGCCGTTCGCGTATAAATTTGACCGCGAATTCATAACAATGCGCATGTCCAGGCCACATAAAAATCCATATCCCATCCATCCATTTAGTAAAAATGATTTCACGATTGAATTTCCTTCGTTGATATCGTTTGCGACAATGATATCTGAATTGCGATTTTGCGTGATTTTTTTAATATCGCGCGCACTTTGCGAAAAACAACAATCCATTTGAAAATCCGAAAAATCTGCGGCGTTGCCAAACAGGCGCGCACATTCGGTCACCAACAAGTGCGATGCGCATGCAGTCGGATTTTTGATATTAAAATGACCCGAGTGATTCAAAAATGTCACAATCGGACGATTTGTATCCAAAACATTCGTTTGCGCACAAAAATCCAGCGCATTTTTTGTGATTTTTACACGCGTTGGCAAATCGGGAAATTGGTTTAATGCCGCGTCTGTCACAATAAAATTTGACATGTTGTCCGGTGCCGTCGCGGGCCGTTCAAAGTAAAAACAATGTGATAAAAATCGCTTTTCCGGGTTAAAACGGCGCAAAATCGTGCGCAAAAAATCGTCAGAATTGATTAATTCTTTGACAATGATATCGTCACGCGTTATATCGCCACCGCCCAACAATTCATTAAAATCAATCCATTGGTTTTCGGCATCATTTGCCGGAATATCTGTCAATTTTGTTTTGTCATAAATATGATAAATCATATCCGCCCTGCCTTTATTTATACATTTGCAACAATACAACCAATTCCGCCCAAATGTAAAGGAATAAAAAAACAGTTTGTTGACAATTATTAATTTGGGGTTATAATACTAAAAAAAGGTTTATATGATGAATCTGGCACCAAATGCAACAGATGCAGTAAGAGAAATTTTTGCCGACCAAGAAAGATGCGGTCACATGTGTTTTAATCACCGCAAGGCGGTTTTGTTTTCTAAATATACGCCGGCATATATTGTATCAAACGAAAATGTGCATGATGTTGTGCAACGATTTATGCCAAAGCAGACACACAACGCGCTGACGGTGGCGGCATCGGGCGATCATCCATTGATTTGCAAACTGTATGGGGCGAAAAATGTTAAAACATTTGATATTTCTTATAATGCCAAGGTTTTGATGGATATAAAATCTGCGGCAGTGCCCATTTTGAACATTGGCGAATATTCAAACCTGTTAGAAAATTTATACAAAAACCCACGATTGTTAAGCGTTCCGCAAATGGATAAAATTATGCCCAGATTAACACCCGTGGTTCGACAATATATACGCGACACAAATGGTGTGCGTTTATTTTCCAAAGGTTTTGGTCCACAATCATATATGCGTTATGCACTGATGCCGACAGAGTATAAAACATTACAATCAAAACTGACAAAATCGTTTGATTTCACATGGTCTGATATAACAGATTTGAATTTGTATGAAATGTACGATTTTATGCATTTATCAAATGTAATGGATTATGTTGAATACGATGATTTGGCGCCAATATTGAAAAAAATGCAAAACTATACAAATGTCGGTGGACGCATTGTGATTGATTCTTTGGTTGACAGATATACCAGAATCTGGCTGAGGGATGCAGTATCAAAACAGAACAACTGGAAAATATATACATATACACATGTTAGCGTTTTGGAACGCATCAGATAAATAAACCGCCCAAAAATTGGGCGGTTTAAGATTTTAATTCCGTGGTAAAATTATAATTTTGACAGTATTGGATGTGTTTATCTTAATACGCAACAACAGTCGAAGGGGTGCCTCGATACGCAATAATAAAAATCAAAAAAATCTGCCCGCTGTTGATTTTTTTAGATTTTTCTAATTGTGTATTCTCGTATTGGTCATGCGTGCATTGTGTGCTATCGCACACAAAAACTTCGTTTTCAAACGACACATTTTGTGCCGTTTGCACTCTGACCGATCCCTTCGACCCGCAACACAAAAATAAAACGCCCGAATGGGCGTTTGATTTTTGTGGCGGAGTCGAAGGGATTCGAACCCTTGATACCGTTGCCGGTATACCACATTTCCAATGTGGCGCACTAGACCAACTATGCGACGACTCCGGATATAAAATTATTCTTCGTCGGCAGCATCCGGGATATCGTCAGAATCCTCGCCGGCAATAATTTCAGAATCATCCAACAATGCGTTTTCCAATTCCGCATCAATTTCTCGCAATTCGGGATCAGTGGATTCAACCTCTAAACTCTGTTCCGATGCATCCGTAATCGGAGAATCCTTGTACGATTGGACAAATTCATGGCGAACGTTCGCAACATCTAATTTACCACTGGCAATTTCACGCAGTGCCACAACCGTCAATTTATCACGACCATCATTATTATCAACCACAGGTGTCGCCCCACCGTTCAAATCACGAACACGTTGAGATGCCAACATGCCCAATTCATAACGACTGTCAACATATGGTAATGTGTCAGAAATTGTTGTACGTGCCATTTTAAATCCTTTGTTGAATTTTTTTTTAGTTAAGTTATAATGCCACCAGGATATTGAAAATGCAAGAAAAAAATATAAAATCTTTGTCGTTTGGATGCCGTTTGAATGCGTTAGAGTGTGAAAAAATCAAAAATATTATATCCAATTGCGTAGATACGGCGGTTATTGTGAATACCTGTGCCGTCACGGCCGAGGCCGAACGCCAATCTGCACAATCTGTGCGACGCGTGGCGCGGGAAAATCCAAATGTGCCGATTTTTGTGACCGGGTGTGGTGCAACACGAAATCCGGCATTGTTCCAACAAATTCCAAATACAATCGTTATTCCAAATTCTGACAAGATGAATCCGGCGCCGTATATTGACGGATTGGCAAAAATAAATACAGATGGGAAAATTGTAAAATTCGCGCATGAAACACCGGAATTGTCCAAGCAATTTATTCAAATCCAAAATGGTTGCAATCATAAATGCACATATTGCGTGACGCGTTTGCTGCGTGGGCCGGCGGTGTCGTTTCCATACGAAAACATTTTGGCGGACGCGCGGGCGGCGGTAGAACGCGGATTTTTCGAAATTGTGATTACCGGCGTTGACAGTGCATCATATGCATATCGCGATGGGGACAAGGTTTTATTTATATCCGATGTTTGCGAAATGCTGTTGCGGGATGTACCGGAAATTCGCCGCTTGCGCATTTCATCACTGGACCCGGCATCGCCGCAAATTTTCAAAATTATCGATTTAATTCATCGTGACAACCGCATGATGCCGCATCTACATTTATCTATGCAATCGGGGTCGGATACGATTTTGTCCGATATGGCGCGGCGGCATAATGCCGATATGGTGCGTAAAATTGTTGCGGCGGCGGATGGCATTACATTTGGTTGGGATATAATTTGCGGTTTTCCGGGTGAATCTGATGAATTATTCAACGAGACACTGGATTTGGCACGGGAATTAAAAACAATTAAAATTCACGCATTTCCATATTCGCCCCGCCCCGGCACCACAGCCGCCGTTATGCCAAACCAAATTCCGCGCAATATTTCCAAGGCGCGTGTTCATAAAATCACTAAATTGGCAGATAAAAACCTTTCTGCATACGCGGCAATACAAATCGGTAAAACCGTATCGTGCCTGGTCGAGAATAATAATATTGGTCGCACACCCGATGATATAGATGTTGTAATTTTTGGCGCACCGATTTTGCCCCGCACGATTTGCAATGTAAAACTAACCGGCGTTGAAAACGGTGTATTTATCGGCGAAAAAGTTTTATAAAAAAATATTGGAAAATCGCAATAAAATTGTTTAAGATTTGCGTGTTATGAAAAAGTTTTTGTTTTCAATTATTTTATCGTTTATTGTATGTGGCGCGCGGGCGGAATTTACCACGGGTGCGAAATCTGCGTTTCTAATTGATTATGATTCTGGTGCAGAAATCGTATCGAAAAACGCGGATGTGTTGATGCCGCCATCGTCGATGATTAAACTGATGACTTTGGCGGTTCTGTTTGACGAGATTAAATCCGGTCGCGTGAAATTAGATGACCGGTTTCCGGTATCTGAAAACGCCGACTATAAAAATCCGTTATGGTACCCGGCATCCAAGATTTGCCTGAACGCGGGACAAACCATCACTGTGCGCGATTTAATTTTGGGTTTAATTGTTGTCTCTGGCGGCGATGCATCGGTTGTTGTGGCGGAAAAATTGGCTGGCAGTGAATCCGCATTTACCGGACTGATGCAACGCAAGGCGGCGTCTTTGGGGATGGAAAAATCGACATTTGGAAACGCAAGCGGACTGCCCCACCCGGGGAATTTAATGACGTCGCGGGAACTGGCGACATTGGCAACACATATTATTTCGGATTTCCCTGATTTATATCCGATGTTCGCAACAAAACGGTTCGAATTTAATGAATATCAATCTGATTGGTGCCGCGATTGGGGGAAAACCCACACATTGAATTATAACAAATTATTGTTTATTATGCCGGGCGCAGACGGGTTAAAAACCGGACATACGGATGACGGTGGCTATGGTATCGTGGCCAGTGCGGTATTAAACGGCCGGCGTTTAATTGGTGTTATGAACGGATTTCACGGCCGTGGCCATGATGCGTTGGCGGGCGAAATGAAAAAAATGATGACGCACGGATTCACAACCACCATGAACAAGGTTTTTTATCGCCCGGGCGACGCAGTTGCAAAAATGCCAACATGGTATGGGCGGGACGATTTTGTTGTGGCGACGGTCACAAAACCTTTTGCGATTACGGTACAAAAATCCGATGGGATGGATGGCGTTCGCATTGTCGCAGTGTATGACAGTCCGGTGCCCGCACCAATTTATGCCGGGGATAAAATCGGAAAATTGGTCGCAACGAAAGGTGGCAAACAAATTGCAACTGCGGATTTGGTGGCGCGCGATACAGTCCGTCGCGTTCAATTATTCCGTCGCGTATGGCGTAATATCATGGTATTGATTGACAAGATATAAGGGGTTTGGATATGGCAAAAAAAACGGCACCTGTTTATGATTTTCCCGCCCCCCAAGACAATGATACCATGATTGGACATATGGGCACGGTTAAAAATTTTATGGATGCATGGAATAATCGTGAACGGCACCCTATTCATCCGGTATGGATGTTGACCGGGCCGCGCGGTATTGGCAAGGCCACATTGGCATATAAACTGGCACGGATGGTTTATGGTAATGTTGGTGATTTTTTCATTATTGATCAATCGCGTAATATTGATAAAGACGGTAAACCCAAACCGGACGGCAAAGAAATTTCTGTATATACCGTGCGGGCGATGATTGATAAAATGCAATTATCGTCTATGTCGGGTGCATGGCGTGTGGTGTTGATTGATTCATTGGATGAATTAAACAAGGCCGCATCAAATGCAATTTTGAAATTGTTGGAAGAACCACCTGAAAAAACATTATTTTTATTGGTTGTACATCAGCTGGCAAATGTATTACCAACGGTGCGTTCGCGGGCACGGGTTGAAAAAATGCATCCGTTGACTATATCAGAATTGCGCGATTTGTGCGTCAGGTTTATGCCTGATTCAGATATCAGTTCAGAAATTTTACGATTGAGCAACGGCAGTTTTGGTAAAATCGCAGATATGAAACGCATTGGCGGGGATGTGATTTATGACGATTTAATCGCAACACTGCAAGATAGTGCCGCAACATCGGCGGATTTGATGAATATTGCAAAAAAGATTGCACCCAGCCCAGAATTGTATAGTATTATACTGGATGCGATTGCGTATTTTGGTTTGGCGGATTTGTATCCGTGTGCTACGCGGGCATTGGTGGATATAAACGCGGTGCATTTGGAACCAGAAACAGGAATTTTTAAAATACTAATGGATGTAAAAAAATGTTTATAGATACTCATTGTCATTTGAATAATAAATACCGTGGTGGGGTTAATGATGTTATTGGTCGTGCACGCCGGAAAAATGTCGGCGCAATTGTGACCGCAACCGCGGAACCCGGCGATTTAGATGAAATTTTAGCAATCGCACGTGGACATAAAAATATATTTGCCACGGTTGGTTTTCATCCAGATTGCGCGGGTATAAATCCGGCAGATTATTTAACAGATGAAATTTTGAACGATGATGCGGTAATTGGTGTTGGTGAAATTGGATTGGATTATCATGAAAAGAAAGATAACCGCGATGCACAAATCAAATTATTTACCGAACAATTAGAAATCGCGAAACAACATGATTTACCTGTCGTCGTTCACACACGCCAGGCCGAAGAAGACACCAAAGAATTTTTAACAGATAAAAATCACGGCGTTCTGCATTGTTATACCAGCAGCTGGGATTTGGCCAAAGTTTTATTGGATCGTGGATTTTATTTTTCAGCCAGTGGCATTTTGACATTTAAAAACGCAACCGAGATGCGTCGCGTTTTTGCCAAATTACCAATGAATAGAATCGTTGTTGAAACAGACGCACCGTTTTGTGCACCGGTACCATTTCGTGGACAAACATGCGAAAGTTTTATGGTGAAAAAAACTGCGAAAATGTTGGCGGAAATTCGTGGGATGTCGTTTGAAGATATCGAACCAATTTTGTACGAAAACACTTTGAAATTGTTCCCAAAAATGAATATTGTGACCGTTGTAAAATGCCTGAACGGGAATCAACGCAAACGTTTGCGCGCGGCACGCGATGAACGCGCCCGGGAAGCGGCCGGCGTATTAAAAGAACAATGGGCTATTGAAAAATTATTAAATAAACCTGCGGATAAAAAATGACACGCAACATAATAAAATTTGGTCCGGTTTCTGAAAATCGCAAGGCGCGGTTTGCGTATTCTATTGATGATACGATTGAGGCCGGAATTTCACTGACCGGTGCAGAAATTAAATCCGTGCGATATGGATTGGTTTCTATTGTCGACGGTTTTGTGCAAAGACGCGGGAACAATTTATATTTGGCGGGGGTTGAAATTCAAAAACTGCCCACGGCGGCGCGCATTGTCAATTTTGATGAACGCCGGTCGCGTCAACTGTTGTTACATCGTTCACAAATCAATCGTATGATTGGTAAACTGACGGAACGTGGTGCAACAATTGTGCCGTTAAAATTATATTTTACAAATCGTGGTAAATTAAAGGTATTGTTGGGTATCGGTTACGGTAAATCACGCACAGACAAACGCGAAACAATAAAACAACGCGAGTGGAATAAATCCAAGGCCCGAATTTTAAAAGGCAAATAAAAAAACAGGGGCAAAATTTTTGTCCCTGTTTTTTTATTAATGTATGTGTTTATTTTTCACGACGCATTTCATGCATTGCGGATTTTAATTCCGCGCGCGAAATGCAACCATTTGCATCGTCATCGGCGGTCGCCAATGTTTCCAATAATTTTGGACATTTAACCGTTTCCATCACGACACAACCATTATCATCAAATTGAATATGACGCATCATATGATGATCAGAATTTTTTACAAACCACGGGGACGCAATAACCCCCAAGAAAAATACCATGCATAAAATAATCAATTTAATGCAAAATTTTATAAAACGATGACCGCATCCACATCCGCAATGACAATCATGTCCACATGCACATTCAGGCATTTGCTGAACCGGTGCCGCAACAGGTTGTGCACGACGAACATTTGTTTTTTTCATGGATGTTTTCACAGATGTTTTTTTAACAACAGTTTTTTTCGCAGGAGTTTTTTTCTTGAGTGTTTTTGTTGCCATTTCTCTTTCCTTTTTTTTGTTTTGGTTTTACTATTCCGATTGTAAAAAATAAATTTTTTCAAGTAAAGATTTTTTTGTAAAAATTAAACCATGTCATACAAAAAAACGCCCCATTGGGGCATTTTTTATTTTGATTTAATTTCTTTGACGGTCACTTTGAATACAACCTCGTGACCGGCAAGTTCCGGAACATAATTGTCAGGAAAACGGATATTCACATCACGCGTATCACCAACATTTGCACCAATCAGTTGATCTTCGAAACCGGGAACGAATTGGCCACTGCCCAAAACCAGAGGATAATTTTCCGCAGTTCCACCCGCAAATTGCACACCGTTATCAAAACCGGCAAAATCAATCACAACCGTATCACCATTTTTTGCACCCGCATTTGAATCACATGCCGTCAACATTATTGCACCAAAAATTCCCATAACAGATACTAATTTTTTCATTTTTTGTCCTTTATTTTTTTGTTAACAGATTATAAATTTTTCACAACTACCCCACCGGCTACGCCGGTCCCCCCCTTCTTTCATAAAGAAGGGGAATATCCGGTGGCAAAACTATTTTTTTGTTTTGTTATATACGCAACGGAAACCATATTCGCGCATGGTGGGGCCTTCGGCCTCTATCCGATAATCAAAGAACGGTGTTGGACGCATAACCTCGAACGAGGGTTCGTCATATATGATTGCAATATTTTCAACATTGCGACCACACACACGTTTCATTTCATAATCGGCAACATGTGCCAAAACCGAACGCGCATCGCCATCAATGTCCATGCCATCGGCACTCTGAATCATGCGCAGACGCATACGACGCAGTTCACTGTTTCCCAATAATATTTGCACACGCACCATCGCACCACGATATTCCTGCCACCGGGTTTCCATGCGTGAAGAACTCCACAAACGGTTTGATTCATTTTTTTGTTCATCGGTCAAAGGACGCGCCGAATCGATTTCGGCATATTCATTTGAAGAATCCATGAATTCCGATGTGCGTTCGTTGTAATACGGTGCATCCGCCCCGCCATTTGCGTAATCGTCCGCATTATACGGGGTGCCATTGCATGCCGCAAAAAACGGCACAAAAAGTAAAAATATCAATGATTTTTTCATTTCTTTTTCTCTTTATCTTTTTTGATTTTAACAAATAAACTATTTTGATTCAAGAGCCGATTTATGATAAAATAAAAATAAAATGACAAATGTAGTTCTGGATTCTTTATTAAAACCATTGGCGGAATTTTATACTCCGTCTTTTGTTGAAGAAATTGCCGTCAATCATGCCGGCCAGGTGTGGATGCGATTGCATGGTGCACGCGTGCCATGGGTCGCGTATAATGCACCACAACTGAGCAAGCAATATTTGGTGGATTTAATTCATACGGTGGCAAATATTTACGAACAACCGTTTGATCCGTATCATGGTGTGCCGGTCGTTTATGCAACATTACCCGGAAATCATCGTTTTTCAGCAATCGCGGGGCCCAATGTACAATATGACGATAACGATTTGACCGGCGGTGTCGCGATGAGTATTCGCGGCGGTGGCGCAACGGATGTCAGTTTCAAAAACTATCATTTAGAACAAGGGAAACAATTATTAAAAATTAAACCGCGTGAAAAAGTGCGTCCTGATGACCCATATGACCGTTTGATGCATGCCATAAATGACGGCAGTCCTATTTTAATCAGCGGTGCAACCGCAACCGGTAAAACAACATTTTTGAATCATATGTTGACACTGATTGATAAAAATTCGCGTGTTATTACGGTCGAAGACGCCCGTGAAATTCACGTTCCACAAGAAAATCGCGTGCATTTCATTTTGTCGCGCACAGAACAAAACAATGATTTTAACTATGCACGGTTGTTGGATTTGGTTGTGCGTATGACGCCCGATGTTATTATTGGCGGTGAAATTTCAACCGGAAATGCGTCTGTATTGTGGGAAATGTTGGGCACAGGACACGACCATTTTTATACCACAATTCACGCAGAATCTGCCGAGGCCGCATACGCCGCATTTGCCGACAGAATTTTGCATACGCAACCGGCATACAACCGCGCCGATTTAATCAATGAAATGAAACAAAAAATCCGCGTTGTTCAATTATCGCGTGATGGGTCTTTGCGTGCAGTGACCGAAGTTGTATAACCCCGATATATTTCTTGACTATATTGAATTTTGCGCTATTTTGTCCATATCATATTCAACAAGGGTGGACAATATGGCAAAACATCAAAACATAGAGATTATAGACAAACAATCTTCTATTAAAAATTATATGCAAAATATATTATGGTTGAAAAATATTATCGACGCACATGGTAATATTTTGAATCTGGACCGGTTTCGTGCCGAAGTTGATACCGCAGTTATTGATTGCAAGGCACGGATGATGCAATACACAACCATTGACGGTGTTGTGACGGAACGCGAAAAGTATTCAATATTGGTTGGCGAATTGGAATACTTGCAAGATTTGGCAAAGCATACAACCAATTTTTATCCGTTAAAACAAAAACCGATTGTTTCATACGAAGATTTGCCAAAAACGGATAATTTGTTTGTCAAAATATTAAAAAAATTTATACCAAGACAAAAGGCATAATGTTATGTATTTATTAGATAATACGAACGAACGCGTGACATCAAATATATCTGATGACATTAAAAAATTGTTGATTGATAAAAAAATTATCAACACACATGGCGATATATTAAATATATCACAATATTGCCATGAAATTACTATCGCCAGGGATGATCGGTTAACAAAATTAAACAACATACCAATTATAAACGGCCGGTTAATTGATACGAAAAATGCGTATGTATTATTGGACGAAATACGTTTTCTGAATAACATCGCGGTGCATAAAAAAAATTTTAATGATGTTTTTGAATACCCAAAACCGCGTTCGTATGTAAAACACACAAATAAAAATGTATGGCAACAGGTCGATAGAATGCGCCGTAAAATGCTGGTTGTGTTCAGACGACGTTTCAGATAATTTATTTTCCCGATAAATTCGGGAATTTTTTTACATAAAATTTTGTGGATTGACATCAATTTTTATTCTGATATTTGGGGGAACGCGAACACCGGACAACCAATGCGATACCACCGGTTGCAGATTTGCCCGTTCGTCACCAGATATCAAAAAACGCATGCGATACCACGAACGAATTTGATATATTTGTGCCGCGATTGGACCCAAAATTTTTCCGCCATTTAATATTGGTGCATGCGCAGATAATTCATCACAAAACTGTTTTAATTTTTGTTCGTTGTTGCCTTCTATAATCAATGCAATCAGTTGACCAAATGGCGGCATTTTTGCAACACGCCGCGCAGACAGGTCGGCGGACATAAAACTGTCGCGGTCACATGCACAAATTGCCGCAAACACCGGGTTATCGGGTTGATATGTTTGCAACAATACGCGGCCCGGTAATTCGCCACGACCCGCACGACCGGCAACCTGGAACAATTGTTGAAATGTATGTTCGGGTGCGCGAAAATCCGTACCAAACAATCCCATATCGGCATCCACCACACCAACCAGTGTCAGGTTCGGAAAGTGGTGACCTTTGGCCAAAATTTGTGTTCCAATCACAATATCAATTTTGCCGTTTTCCATATCGCCAACCAATCGTTCCAATGTTTGACGCGTTGGGATTGTATCACTGGAAACTAACGCGGTTTTTGCGTTTGGAAAACGAATATTGACCTCTTGCTGAATCCGTTCCAGGCCGGCACCAAATTGCGATACATTGTCACCGCATTGCGGACATTTTTGTGACAATGTCATTGTCCGCCCACACATATGGCATAATAATTTTCCCAACCGTTTATGGTATGTCATACCCACCGAACAATCAGGACATGTTGCGACCCAACCACATTTTCGACACTGGGTAATTGGGGCAAAACCGCGACGATTGATAAATAACATAACCTGTTGATGCGTACCCAATGTTTCGTTTATCGCATCACATAAAACAGGCGACAAATTGCCGTGTTGTGGGGTATCATCACCCGGCAACATATAATCCGTTGGACGATGTTCGCGCAAATCTATAGTTGATATTTTGGGCATTTGTGCACCACCAAAACGCGATTTCAATTTTAAGATTTTATATTTACCGATTTCGACATTATGTAATGTTTCCGCCGATGGCGTGGCCGACGCCAATACAACCGGAAACCCCGCAATTTTTGCACGCAAAATCGCCATATCGCGCGCGTGATAGTTGCCCATATCTTCTTGTTTATATGATGTGTCGTGTTCTTCGTCAATAACAATCAACCCCAAATCTTGCCATGGTAAAAACAGCGCACTGCGTGTGCCGACAATAATTCTGATTTTTTTATTTAACACACCACGCCAAATTTCACGCCGACGCGCCGATGTCAAATTAGAATGCCACACCACCGGGGGCGCACCAAAACGATTTTTAAAACGTGTCATAAATTGCGCCGTCAATGCAATTTCAGGCATCATCAATAATACCGATTTGCCCGCATTATATGCACGCAGAACAGAATCAAAATAAACCTGGGTTTTGCCACTGCCGGTGATTCCATCCAATAAATGCACCGAAAAACCGCCCGCATCCACCGATGCACCAATTTCATTTGCCGCCGCAGATTGTTCCGGGTTTAACACGACATTGCCGGTATCACAATATATAAAATTAAAATTATCGGTTTCAACCGTGCGCGATTCCACCAATGTCAAAAATCCGCGTTTTATCATTGTGTTTATCACCGCCGATGATACATGCGATATGTTTCGCAAATCGTTCACACTCATTGCCGTATTATCGTTTGAAGAATACGCATCCATCACCATTTGACGACTTTCTGTCATTTTGGTATTGGCATCGAAATTAAAATTATATAAAGGTTCGGTTTTTGGTGGTAAAAATGCGTCCGGCACATTTATTATCAAACGCAGGACCGCACCCGGCGTCATTAATGTCCAATTAGACATTTTCTGAATCCATAATAAATCGTTGTCTGACAATTTTTGTGGATATATCTGGGATACATTTTTGATTTTATCGTGGGACAGCCCACTGTCGCCGAAACCAAAGATAACACCAATATATGGACGGCGCATCACAGACACACGCACAAATTGCCCGATATCGGCATCACCCGTTAAACGATAGTCGTATCCGGTATTGATAACATTTGGAATTAAAACTTTTACAATGGTGTCTTTTGCAAACATACCAATAAAATACTTGTTTTTTTTATAAAATTCAATACCATTTATCGTGATTCAAGCCCAAGGGTTATTTATATGTGGAAATTTTTCTTTGATATTGCATACGCGTTCAGTTTTTTAATTTTTATCCCACGCGCACGACGCCGTTTTCGCGATTGGTATTTGTTTGGATATCGTGAAAAATTGGATGATTTATTAAATACCGTGCCGGAATTGAAAAATAAAAAAATGCGCCTGACCAAGGGCGGAGGGTCATTGGCGTTTATTTTCGAAAACCGCGATGTATATCGTGTCCGCAAACGTGAGTACGAGGCCACATCGGTGTTTCCCCGATTGGTGCGAGAACAACGTATAACAAATGCACTGCGCCGATATTTACCGGTTGCAATTCCAAAAATTGAATTTGTTCATGGTAAAAAATTTGTATTTTATAAAACCCATTTTATTCCGGGTGTGATTTTGGCAAATTTGCCCGAACGCGAGTTAAATGCGCACGCCGATGAAATCGCCCAACAGTTGGCAAACTTTTTGAAAAAGTTGCATGCCGCGAAACCAAAAACGATTTCGGATTTGGCGGGCAAAAACCCGGATGCACATTGGGTTCATACGGATTTATGCAGTAATATTTTAATCAATCCAAAAACATTTGAAATTACCGGTGTGATTGATTGGGAATGGACATCGTGGGGAAATGCGTCAATGGATTTTATCAGTTTATACAACCGTCGCCGCAAAATGCGTCGCACAGAAATCCCAGTAAAAACCGTGATTAAATATTACGAATAACCGTATCCAGATCCGCATCGGTCGGAATATGGTCGATTATGACATCGGGGCTGTATTTTTGACGGAACCATGTACGTTGTTTTTTTGCATATTGGTTTGTATGCAAAATCCAATTTTGAACCATTGTATCATACGAACATCCGCCACGCAGATATGTGACCAATTCAACCGCACCAATCGCACGTTCGGGGGCCCAACCACTGCGTATGATGGCGCCACCTTCGGTTAATGCACCACCCGCCAACATTTCAGGGATGCGCGCCGCGATACGTTCACGAACGACATCCGGATCCGGATTGATTAAAACCCGAACCGTATCATCCGCCGATAATATCGCACCAACGCGTTCGGTGCGTTGAAATTCAGTGATATGACGGCCGGTTTCCAAATAAATTTCCAATGCACGTGCCACACGCTGTGGGTCGGTCGCCGTAAAATCAGGTGGCAACATCGCAATTACCGCATCACGATCGGTGGCAACCATTTCACGCGCACGGGCACGGGTTTCCAAACTGACCTCGGGCATTTCAGAAATACCATACATCAATGAATTTGCGTAATATCCCGTTCCACCAACCACAACCACCGGACGCCCCGCGGCATGTGCCGCATCACATTCAACGCGCGCCATTTTTTGATATTGACTGACATTTACATGTTCGGACAAAGTGGCAACGGAAAATAATTTATATGGCACGCCGTCCAATTCACCGGATGCCAATTTATCAGTTTGACCGGCAAAAGGACTGGCCGAGATATTTTCGATTCCGCGATACAGTTGGACACTGTCGCAATTAACAATTACGCCGTTTATTTTTTTTGCCAATGCATGGGCAAACCCAGATTTTCCCGATGCCGTTGGACCAACAATAACATAATCTTGTATTTTCATAGTATGCGCATTATAAAATCTAAATATAACAATTTCAAGTATTCGTGCAAAAAATCTGATTGCGTGTAAATTTGTAAAAGTGTTATTATTATTTATGAAATATTTAACGGAAAGGATTAAACATGAAAAAAGTCAGGGTTGCCATCAATGGTTTCGGTCGTATTGGTCGTTTGGTCTTGCGTGCGGCATTGGAATCAAATCGACGCGATATAGAATTTGTTGCCATCAATGATTTGGCACCAATCGCACAAAATGCACATTTGTTGCAATATGATTCTGTGCATGGAAAGTTGGGTATGGATGTCAAAACAGATGGCGATTATATTATCGTTGGAAGGCAAAAAATTAAATGTTTATCTGAACGCGACCCGGCAAAATTACCGTGGGGAAAAATGCGCGTGGATGTTGTTATGGAATGCACCGGATTGTTTACCGCCGCAGATAAAGCACGCGTTCACATTGATGCGGGTGCAAAACGCGTGTTGGTGTCGGCGCCGTCGGCGGGTGCGGACAAAACAATCGTGTTTGGGGTAAATGAAAAAACACTGACAAAAAAAGATGTAATCGTTTCAAACGCGTCTTGCACAACAAATTGCCTGGCGCATGTGGCGCGGGTGTTATCTGAAAAATTTGGTATAGAAAGCGGTTGGATGACAACGGTGCATGCGTACACCGGCGACCAACAATTATTGGACAAAACGCACAAAGATTTGCGTCGCGCACGGGCGGCGGCGATGTCCATGATACCAACAACAACCGGTGCGGCACGCGCGATTGGTTTGGTACTGCCAAAATTGGCGGGCAAATTGGACGGAATTGCAATTCGTGTCCCAACGCCCGATGTATCGGTTGTCGAATTGGTCGTAAATACAACAAAGCCAACAACCGTTGACAAGGTAAACGCGGCAATGCGGCACGCCCAATCTGATGTTTTTGGGTATAATGATGCGGCATTGGTGTCGATTGATTTTACCCATGATGCACGTAGTTCCATATTTGATGCAACACAAACAAATGTTATTGATGGACATTTGGTTCATGTGACCGCGTGGTATGATAACGAGTGGGGATTTTCCAACCGTATGTGCGACACCGCCGTAGAAATTGGGAAACTGATTTGAAAAAATAAAAAAAATACTTGCAAAGCGATAAAGAACAGTATAATATTGGTATCGCTTTGATAAGTTTCAGGGGTGTTAGCTCAGCTGGTTTAGAGCGTCTGCCTGTCACGCAGAAGGTCGAGGGTTCGAGCCCCTTACATCCCGCCACGAATTTTAACCACGGTTTGCCGTGGTTTTTTGTTTTATTGACAACTGCGGCGCATGCGATATAATGTGTGACATGAAGAAAATGATATTGTGTTTTTTGATATTATCGGTTGTGGCGTTGGCCGGGTGCGGAAAAAAATCAAACCTGGAACATCCGACGGCCGGATTTCCGCGCAATTATCCGGTGTATTAAAATAATGCGGGTATGGTGACGTTGAAGTGCCGCCATACGCAAATGAAATAAATTATATGCGGGTATGGCGACTACGCAAGTGCCGCCATACGCAACTGAAATAAGTTAGAGCGGGTATGGCGAAATTGGTAGACGCGCTGGATTTAGGTTCCTGTGGGGCAACCCGTAAGAGTTCGACTCTCTTTACCCGCACCATCCGTCTTTGCCGTTGGCAAAGCCGCGACAGGCGATTAAAATAACAACAAATATAATATAATAAGGAAATAAAATGGTAACAATTGTACCACCAACATATTTATATAATAATTCAGACGACGATAACGGTGATTATGGCGGTTTTGATCCAGATTTGGCTAAAGGTTTCTCATTGGGTATGCTGATAGGTGTGTTTATTATAGTCCCTTATTTTGCATATTTGGAATATATGGACAGTCCCAGCAAAATTTATGAAAAAGAATTAAAACATGGAACAGAACAAATTTTGACCGCCGCACATGCTGATGCTGTGAATTCTGCAAATACAATTGATATTGATAAATATGAATCCGTTCCGCAAATTGTAGCAAAAATTGATTCTGCCCGTTATGCTAGAAAAATTACAAGGTTTATCAAACACAGTGGAACAAAATTTTTGGGCGAGGAAGAGATAGTTACAGAAAAATATAATGGTTTGTTTGTTAAGATCAGTTATGACTTAACCGTAGATAAAAATCTTATAGCCAAAGATGAAAAGTTTATAAGACTTTCAAATGGCTATAAACGTGCAGTAGAACAACTGGCTGTGCAACGTCGCATTTCAAAACAAAAATAGCCACAAAAGTGGGGAAGTATATAATTACCTAAAAAAAACTTGATTTATCGAAAAAAAACGATAGAATACGATACGCAATAAAAAAAGGTTATTAAAATGGCATCAAAAAAAGGCGCAGTAGAAGTTATCAAATTGGAAAATAAAGAAACAGGATACTTTTACACAACAACAAAAAATACTAAATCTGAAAACACCAAGGGTAAAATGAAATTCCGCAAATATGACCCAAAATTGCGCAAGCATGTGGTGTTTACCGAAGGTAAAATGTCACACTAGGATTCAAAAAACCGCCAAACGGCGGTTTTTTTTATTTGTTGCCCGCCCTAATCTGCGTGTAAAATACGTGTGATGAATTCGCGGATACGTTGGCGGCGATATTTTGTTATGCCAAACATTGATATAAAACGCGCGATTGGTTTGACGATTTTTTTATATTTTTGATGTTTTATATATTTATGCAACTGGGTTTCATATGCCACCATTGCCGCCGTATCGGTTGTAATATCGCGCGCGGTGAATTTGAATTTATTATCAATAAAAAATTGTTTTAATTCGGGGGTTATACCCAAAATCTGGGGCTGGGACGTAAAGTGTGTGGATGGGACGCGTTCAATACTGCCCGCGATATATGTGAAATTTAATTTGCGCGCAACACATATATCGTTTTGGATTTCGGCACTGTCGCCCGGAATAGTATTCCGTTTTATCTGAATAACCGTGCCACGGGGGTGCATAAACAATGCCAAATGCAATGCCGTCCCGGCGGTGCCCGCCATATATTTACACTTTCGCGCCAATGTTATTTGATGTGACAATGGTAATGTTTCGGGATAAATTATTTTATATCCATTTTTAGCAAAAATTTTTTCAATAGATTTTTCACCAAATGTTCGCCCGTCGTTCATTTTTCCACGCGACAGATAAATTTTATCAAATGTTTTGATTTTTTCGTTGCCCATATCGCGCGCAATTTTATCAAATACTTTGTTCATTATTGGTGATATGTATTGCGTTATAACAGAACCTTGGGGCGGGACATAAATACCACGAAACCGGGTCGTTTTATTTATCAAAATTATGTTATCGGAATTTATTCCCAACCCGGATAAAAATTCCATAACAAACCGTGGCAAAGATTTTGTTTTTCGCCCAACAACAAAAACAAACTTTTTATTTTTATATTTTGAATCCAACATCGGATACAGGCGGGCCAGACCCTCGAGCAAAAAGTGTCCAAAGTGCGAAAGTATATAACCACCACCGGCAAAGACAACCGTTTCGTCTATAAAATTATAATTACGCGTAATACGCAAACAGGGGGGGGTAAGCCGCGGTATTGATGTATGTCCACCAAAACGGTGCGTTATGGATGCGTCACATAAATTGCCCACCGCATCATACACAACCCCAGACACATCCGCCGCATCGACGCATATTGTACCATTGTCGATAAATTTTATATCATCGGTCGATATACTGGGCGCGGGATGCGCGATGAAATCTATTTCGTGTTTAACATATTGCGTAATCATGCGATGCCTTTTGATGTATGAGTAAAATTTATCACAACAGCCACACGCATGCAATTAAAAAACCGCCAAATCGGCGGCAAATTTATTTTTGCATTTTTAATTGTTTGATAATATTACGGGTCAATGCACCAACAGTTTCGTATTTGATGTAATCAGATTCTGGCAGGGATACATGTAATTTATGTTGTAATGTATATAATGTCGCAACAACATCAAAATATGAAAATTTCGGATTTGACATAAATAAAGTTTTCCCCGTAATAGAATTACGTTCCACACCACATTCTTGGGCAACAACACGATAAACCTGTTGCGAGATATTTTTTGGCATACATCAACCCCCATAATTGTTAAAAACGATGGTTAGTATGTTATTCCCAAAATATTCATTTGTCAAACGATTATTAAAAAAAACTGATTTTTTTATGGGGCGATTTTACACCCCATTTGTTATTTTGAAAATTTGCCACTGCGCGGGAAACCAACCGGGATTGTGCGACCCTGGGACGCACGTTTTGCCACCCACGGTGAAATATCGTCCAATTTTGTTGTGCCCCGCCCCGTGGTCCAACCAAAACCGTCAGCCATATTAAAGAACATAACATCCAAAACATATGTTCTGTCGGCATTATATTTTTGTAAAATCACGCCCTTGCCCCGGGACATTTCGGGAATTTGGTCAGTCGGGAAAATCAACAATTTATCGTTCGACCCAGATATTGCAACCATATCGCCGGAAACATTTACGCACAATATTGCCGGTGTGGACGCGTCCGTATTCATAATTTGTTTTCCGTTTTTCGTTTGTGCCAGGCAATTTTCACCCGACACGATAAATCCCGCACCATGACGCGACACCAATAAATATTTTGCCGATGTATCCAATACAAACGCACGCACGATATTTTCGTCCGGTGCCAAATCCACCATCATACGCACAGATTCACCAAAACCGCGTGCCGACGGCAAATCAGATACCGGAATTGAAAACATTTTTCCAGATGTGCCGAAAATATTGATTTTATCAGTACTCATTACATGAAACGCCGTTTGCAATGCATCGCCGTCTTTGAATTTTGCATCCAGGTTATTCAAATCCAGGTGTCCCTTGGCCGCACGAATCCAGCCCATTTCCGACAAAATAACCGTCATTGGTTCTTTTTCAATAAAATCATCCGGATTTACATCAACATCCACAACCCCAGAATCCCATGTTGTGCGACGGCGGCCCAATGCAGTTTTTTTATCATACATTTTTTTAATGTCCAAAAACCATGCCTTTAATTGGTCGTTTTGGGCGGCATCGTTCGCCAACAATGTTTGTAATTTTTCCTGTTCCGCACGGAGTTCGGCATCCTCGCGCTTTATTTCCATTTCTTCCAATTTACGCAGTGAACGCAGGCGCGTATTCAAAATTGATTCAACCTGGATTTCAGATAATTGAAATTCCGCCATCAATACAGGTTTTGGTTCATCTTCGTTCCTGATAATTTCAATAACGCGATCCAAATTCAGATACACAACCAACAACCCACCCAATATTTCCAAACGGTGCGCGATATTACGCAGGCGCCAATTTGTGCGACGGATTAAAACCCGCTTTTGATGGGCGATAAATTCACGCAACACATCGCCAATCGGCATAACGCGTGGCGCGCCATTTGTATCGATGACATTGAAATTCATGTTGAATTTATATTCCAAATCCGTCATTGCAAACAAATGCGCCATCATTTTATCAATCGGAACATTTTTACTTTTCGGTGTGATAACAATTCGAACATCGGTTGTAGATTCATCGACAATATCTTCGACCAATGGCAATTTTTTGGCATCAATCATTTCGCCGATTTGTTCCACCAATTTAGATTTCACAATACCGTACGGAATTTCGGTAATTACAACCTGGGACTGCCCGCGGCCCAAATCTTCGATATTATATTTTGCACGGATTCTAAATGCGCCCCGCCCCGTTTCATAATTTTTAACAATCGTATCAAAAGAATCAATCAATACGCCACCCGTTGGGAAATCAGGGCCAACCAATTTTTTCATAATTTGCGCGGTTGTCGCGTCCGGTTTATCAACAACCAGGCACAGGGCATCACAAACCTCGGCCACGTTATGGGTTGGGATATTTGTCGCCATACCAACCGCAATTCCCATACCGCCGTTTGCCAACAAATTTGGAAATGCGCCCGGCATAACCGTTGGTTCAACCGTCGTGCCGTCAAAGTTTGGCATCATATCGACACTGTCTTCGTCGATACCTTCCATAATCAGCATTGCGGCCTGGGTCATTTTGGATTCGGTATAACGGTATGCCGCCTGGGGGTCACCATCAATATTACCGAAATTACCCTGGCCATCAATCAATGGATAACGCACAGAAAAGTCCTGGGCTAAACGCACCATCGCGTCATAGACCGATGAATCCCCATGTGGATGGTAATGACCCAACACATCACCAACAACCGTTGCGCATTTACGAAATGCCGCCGACGGCGACAATTTTTGTCGCAACATAGAAAATAAAATACGACGATGTACCGGTTTTAAACCGTCACGGACATCCGGTAATGCACGTGATACAATCGTTGATACAGCATACGACAAATAACGTTCGCTTAACGCGTCACCCAGTTGTTGGGAATCAATTTTTTCAATAATTTTTGCGCTTTCCTTCATAATTACATCTCTGTTTATCAAGTGCAAATTAGAACATTTTAAAAATTTTCGCAAGCCCAATTATTTATCGAATGTGCATACGCATAAATTCACCAATGGTTGTTTTATTTATTCTTTCCCACACTTCGCCGATTTTACCAACACGCACCCCAAGGAACATATTTGAATTATCTTTTAAATTAAACAACGCACACAGGTCGGGCATATATTGTTGCACAATTTGATAGTTAGATTGCGCTAATTCCCATGTTGGTTTATAAACACCTTGATACACACACAATTCACCTTTCATGTAGTATCCACGTGGTATTTTATTCAAAACAACATTGGCATACTGCTTGTCATAGAACCCCATGTTGTATACCATATCCACATGTGATATATTGGTCTTTGATGGGGCAATCACTAATCCTAAATCGGGATTTATAATGAATATACGACGGGATTCGTGAAATTGTTTCGCGTTTGTATCCATATTTACACCTATTTAGATTTGTCTGTCGCGGAAATATCCATTTATTTTATCCAGCGCAACACTGCGACCACAATAACGGGGACCTTCAACGCATTTACCCATTGATAAACATGGTGGGGTTAAATATTTTAAGACCGCTGCATCTTCACCAATCTTTTCCGCTAATTCGCGACGCAAATCACATGCCAAGTGATAGATCGCTTCCTGGGCGCACCAACATGTGCGTTTGCCTTGCTCGTGAATCAATGCGTTTAGGTCCGCATGTTTATCATACCGAACCATCGCACCGTATGGTGCAATGGATGTGACAAAACCATTTGGAATTTCTGGATTACGCACCATGTTATAAAAATCACGCATCCATGTATCCGCCGTTGGTTTCAATCCGGCCATGTCCAATAATGGTGGCAAATAAAAATATCCGGTGAATACGGGTTTTGAACGTTTAATACTGCGGTGGCGTTGGTCTTGCCCCATTGTGGCACCCGCATCAACATGAATAGACTCACGCACATACATTAACGAATTGTCCATATATTCCGGGCTGAATTGCAAAGTATCAACAGTATCATGTGATTTATTGTCTTTAAACAAATTGTCATCATATTTATAGTCTAACAATCTAAATTCTGGACGCTTTTTTACACCCATATAACAAGGTGCAAATTTTGGTGACCAATATTTTGTATTACGCATATTTTCGTCAAACATATATGCAATGTCCGGGTGCGCGGTTTTAATTTGTGCCGTAATTTTATCCATCACATCACGCATAAATGGTGTCCATGCGGTTCGATAAAACGCACAAATTGTCGCCAAATCAACCGTCCAATCCAATGCCGTTGGCGCAATCATTGAAACAAACATACGTAATTGTTCCTGGGCAAATTTAGGTGCGTTTGATTCAACATATTTGTCATTTGCGTTTGGACGTTCATAACGGATAGCATCACGTGCAAGTTCCGTCACATGTTGTATATTATCAGCATAAACATTTAACCCACGTTCAATGAAATTATATGCTTGATTTATGTTTTTTGCTGGTGCATCCGGGTAATATGTTTCCAAAGTATTTTTTATGTCCGCCAAGTCGGGATTATCATACATTTTTGAAAAACGTCCACTGCGTTGATCGGTATCATAAAACGGCGCGGTCAGGTGCAAACCAAAAACAACACTGGATACGGGTATATCTTCAATCATAAATGTCCAATAATTATGTTCCAAGGTTGAGTGATGACCGGTATCAAACAAACGCTTTTTTACATCAATCGTTTCACCCAATTTTGGACTTTCCGCGGTATAGCACATACGCGCGGCATGCGATGCCAACATGGTTGGTGAAACATTTGTTTCGGCAATTTGTGTGATTTTTACTTCAGACATGTGTGGGACTCCTTTTTTTACCCATAATAAATGGTTTCGTATGGTTTGCAAGTGTTTTTAAGTATAATTTCCGCGGCAAAATTTATGCTTGACAAAAAACACCTGTCGTGATAAAAAGAAATTGTAAGGAAATATATTTTGGTTCCCTGATTTTGATGGGCGGGCTGTCGTGGTGACAAGTCGGGACATGTTGTAAATCAACGTGTTTGAATGTACGTTGCGTAATGTGACGAACCAATCGATATACAATTCCCGAACGGGGGTTGTTTGCGCGTGGTTAAAGGGGGTGTCACATGAAATTTAAGTTATTTTACAAATATTTATTGGCGGGTTCTTTGATGACATTTCCACACGAAATTGAAAATTTTCATGACACGGGTTTGCACAATGACGCACGAATAAAAACAAGCACCACAATCGTTCAACAAAAAATCAATGACAAGGCAAAAAATCTGTGTGATACATATATCGATTTTGTTTTACAGGGTCAAACAAATATTAAATCGCGCCATGGTGAATATTATGCCGCGGTCCGCAAAGAATTGCCGGGGGCGCCACTGGGGTGGCATTGTATATATGGGCAATACATACAATTAAACCGCGCATTGGAAAAAATGGGTGACACAATAACATTGGTGCCGTTCACATCACGAAATGCATGCCCAACTTTTCGGTCCGAAATGCGCAAAAAATACAGTGCACCTGAATACAATGGTGCAATACACAATGGTAAAATGTTCCGGTCGGACGCCGAATATAATCGGGCATTGGCGGCGTATTTGAAACACCACCATGTGACGGATTCTACGAACGAACAAAAACGAAACTCTGTTATCGCGCGTTTTGAAAAAAACAATTTCAAGGCGTCCTGTTTACATCCTGGGACGATTATTATCGTGCAACACAACAGTACACCATCAAACACCCATGCAATTATGTATGTGGGGCGCGGACGCGTTGAAAATGATAAATTTATTGCCGACGATAATGGCGGGTTTATATATGCGGGATATAACAATGAATCTGTGGGTGATATATTCAAAACATATAACACAAATCACATATTTGCCGCAGACATATATGATATTGCCGTGGTTGATTATGCCAAAGAATTAAATAAAATCATAAACATGTCGCGTGATGATTTATTCCGATTTGTCTATGATGCACCGGTTGATATGTGTTACGCGGCACAAACAAATATGCAATTGGAAAAATTGGCGATTGAAAAATATTTTAATCCGTATTTTAATGCCGCACGCCCTGTTATTCAACCAACCATGGCTGGGTTTTCGTATCATTTACCAAATATATTGGACATGTGGCAACGGTAAAAAATTGGGGCAAATATTTATGCCCCAATTTTATGTTTTATTTCACGTATTCGTGCCAAAATTTCACGCAAATCAGAATCTGTTGCCGCCGTCGCCGGACGATTATGGACAGAATCCGCCAAAACGATGCACAATGTCGCCAATAATGAATTTTCCGGCAATGGTCCGATTTTATCCAATATTTCACGCGCACGGGCATCAACAATGCGCCCCAATTCAATCAAACGACTTTCTTGGCCGTCTTCACAGCCCATTTGATAATTTTTATTTACAATAGGTATGGTTACAACACTCATTTATTTTTTTCTTATTTTTTCTTTAATTTTTCCAAAATTGATACGGATTTATCAATCATTTCCACCGCACGCGCGCGTTGGGCACGCAGGGTTTTAACCTGTTGCGTCAGGATGGCAACCTCTAAATCTGTTTGACGGCCCGCCGCCGAAACATCAGAACGCAACCCCAGAACCGCGTTTTCCAGTGAATTTAACTCTTGAAAAATTTGTTGTTTCAAATCTGTCATTTTATTTTTATGATACGACATTTTTTATATGCGTTCAACCATAAAATGTGATATAATAGGCACTGAAATTATTCCATAATTAAATCGTTTGTTGGGGGGCGAATTTTTATGAAGACGAAAATTATTTATATTTCTGGCGGCGAAGTGTTCAATATGGCGGATGTGCGGGGTGCATTTGATACCGTACGACGTGAATTGGGACTGGCGCACGATACGATTTTGTTTGGCGTGCCGGTTGATAACGATGATGCATTGGGCGGACAATTTGATGCGGTCCAGGCAAATGTTTCACCAAAAATCACAACACATACCATACCAAAAGAAACAGACAAAAAAATAGACACCCCTGCCCCTGTGGTGGACACGATGCCGGTGGTGGATACGATGACACATGATGAAAAAATTGACGATGTGGCAGATACCCCGGTTGTAAAAAAGACAAAACGAACAAAAAAGGTTGTGGTGGCACCCGAAACCGTTGATGTATCGACGGACAAAACCGACGATGATGCGGTGATTCCAATATTGTCTGTGTTGGGAACGGATGATGTGCCCCAGGATAACATTGACCAAATCACCCCTATTGCAGATATGCCAGATATTATCGCGGATGTTGCAGACGATGACATTGATTTGTCGGATAAAACAACAGAAGACACAGATATTTTGGATGATTTGAAAACAGATGATGTCGCACCCATTGTCGATTTTGATGTTGCAGATATCGATGACAAAATCCCAACCGTCGCCCCAGAGGCGGCAACCGTGGTTGATGCGTCCGACGATGACGAAGATGGTTTGGCAAAATTGTTAAAATCTGTGCAATCTTTGCACGAAGATGAAATTCAAAAACCAGAACTGTCCGTGGTAGAAAATAATTCTGAAATTGATGAAACAGATGCAACATTGGAAAAATTGGCAACCGAATTTGCAGAAAACCAAGATAAAATTGTGAACACAACGAAATCGTCTGCGCGTGGTGGCAGAATTGGAAAATTGAAAAACATTTTGCCGTTTAAAAAGGCTAAATCTAACGAGTCCAGTTTAATGGGTGATTTGTTCGGTTGGGCGGGTGTTGCGGCAAATGATGAAGAATTTGGAATACCTGAATTTTTTCCAACCGCGGCAAAAAAATAAGGTGTAAATTATATGGATAATTTGGCACAAGTTGCCCAAATTTTAGATAAAGCGGGATATACCCTGCAAAATTGCGAGGTCGGTTTTTTATGTATAACCGACCCAACATGTATTTGGCCACCGTTGTTGGAATTTATTCATAACGCATGGTTGGTTTTAACATTTATTACGGGTGTTTTATTGGCGGGATGGGCGGCAACAATGTTGCGCGGCGCAAATCACGATATGGTTAAAAATCTGCGCAGTTTGGTTTTGATTTTTGGAACATTATCTGTGGCATTACCGGCGGTAAATTTACTGGGCGCGGGACGCGCAGTTGTGAACAGTTGCGACACAATAAAATTATCACAATCGCATATTGATGAATTGGTGCGTATGCGTAATCAATCAATGCAACAACAACCATTTGAAAATTTTGATATTCGTGATTCTAATTTCGATAATTTGGATTCAGAATTTAATTTTTAGGTCCGCGAACAATTCCCAAATCGCGACCGGAATAAATTGTGTGCTTTGTCACCAATAAATGGTCAAGTAAACTGATATCTAAATCATTAAATATTTTTTCTATCTCTTCGGTAGATTTTATGTCGTCGTTGGAAAAAGAGTTATCCGATGCAGGATGATTGTGAACCAAAACCAAACTGGTCGCATTTAACTTTAATGCCGTTTTGATAATTTCACGAACATATACGCCGGTTGTGTTAACCGTGCCGGTACTGTGTAATTCGTCTTGCAATAAACGAAAATCAGAATCCAGGTATAAAACATGAAATTCTTCGACAAGTTTGTTTGCAAATGTCCATCGACAATAATCTTGAACAAATTTTATATCATGAAAAATTGGACGCGTATCCATCGCCGCGCGATATCCGGACAACACAATGTTTTGGACCAATTTCAAAAAAATCGCCGTATTACGACCGATACCCGGAAATGCCAATAAATCATCAATTTGGGCGGTTAAAACCTGGGGTAATGAACCAAAATGTTTTATCAATGCATGCGCCAACGGTCGCGTATCACGACGCGGAATAGCATACCCCAACAATAATTCTAATTTTTCATAATCGACCAATTTACCGTCCAGAAATTTCTGACGTAATCTGTCCCGATGGCCCAAATAAAATTTAGAATCATTTTCTGGCAATTTGTTATACCATTTTTTCTGTAAATATTATTACACCGTCTTCGGTAATACCCAATGTGTGTTCCCATTGTGCCGACAGTCCCCCATCAACCGTGCGTGCCGTCCAACCATCCGCATCAATTTTGCATTTTGGCGACCCGGTGTTTATCATCGGTTCAATCGTAAATACCAAACCCGGCACCATTTTAACATTATCCCACATTTTGTCATAAAAATGATATATTTGCGGGTCATCATGCATAACCTTGCCGATACCATGACCAACAAAATCACGCGATATAGAAAAACCATGCGGTTTGACAACGGCCTCTATCGTTTTGCCGATTTCAGACAACGGCACACCCGGTGCACAAATCGAAATCGCCGCGTTCAGGGCGTCTTGGCATGTTTGGACCAATTCGCGTGCTTTGCTTGATACATTACCAATCATAAACATGCGCGATGCGTCGCCGTGGAACCCCTTGTACTCGGCCGTTAAATCAACATTAACAATATCGCCATCTTTTAATATTTCGTTATCATTTGGTATGCCGTGCACAATAACATCGTTGACCGATGTGCAAATATGTTTCGGATAACCCATGTATCCTAAATCAGATGAACGCGCACCATTTGCATGTAAAAATTCCGCAACCATACGGTCGATTTCACCCGTCGAAATTCCCGCGCGAATATGTGGGGTGATATAATCAAAACACCGCGCAACCAAATCGCCAGATACGCGCAACCGTTTAAAATCTTTGGGTGCATATACAGATGACAACATTTATTTTCTTCTCCGCGCCGCCATTTTTGTTGTTTTTAATGCCAATTTTAACGAAAAGTCACGCAGTAAAACCTCGGGCGGCATGCCGGTTGTCCGCAGTTGACGTTCCAATTCATTTAGACGCACCAATACCGCGTCTATCTCAGATTCAGGCCATATTTTCACAGCCCGATTAAATTTATCAGAAACCTTCCAAAACAGTCGCGGTAATTGCCCATCAACAACCGCCGTCAATAATTTTTTGAAATGTGAATTTAACATACGAACCAACATATTCGGTTCAACATTATCATACATCAATCGATCCAGCGCAGTCATCGTTTGCGGCACATATCCCGCCGTCAAAGAATACAAATAATCATCAATATCAGATGCCGATGTGTCCGGTAAACATTTTTCCACATCGTCCAATTCCACAACCTTTTTATCGCCAACATATAATGCGATTTTGGTTAAAAATCCACGTGTGATTCCACGGTCGCCCCCCAAGTGCGTTGTCATATATTCCATCGCGTCAGGTGTTATTTGATCAATTCCAGATGCCGCCGACAATGTGTCGCGTATCAATGTTGCCAATGTACGCGCATCGTCGGTATAACATGGCAATGCCGCGATATTGTCGCCGGATTCAAACATTGCACGCAATCCACCACCCGCACGCAATTCGCCCGCACAAACAATTACCGTGGCACATAATCCAGGATGAAAAACCAATTCAGATATTGTTTTGGCCATAGAATCCGTGGCATTTGAGATAATTACCATTTTTTGGCCACCAAACATTGATGGAGAACAACTTTCTGCGAATAATGCGTCCTGTTTTTCACGAAATTCATCCGCATCCACAGAAAACAAATTATCGCGGTCGATTTGCAAAATTTCAATTGCACGATCACACAGTTCATCAACCTGGCCCGCATCGGGACCATAAATCAAAACCGATTTAATCGTTTTTATACCGTTTTTAAAATCAGATTCACGCCATTTCATTTGTTATCCGAATTTTTTTGCGTTTCGGCAATGGCGCGGGCACCGATTTTATCCGCCAAAACCAATACCGCGTTTTGAACCGCATTATTATAGGATGCATTTGCCGCAACCAAATATTGCACAAATGTATATGATTCCGCCGCAGATTCTTGACCCGATGCAATTTTTTTGTTGCCCGCATATAAATCATATTTTGCCGTTAAATTTATAGCCTGCCATGTGGCGGTACCGGTTGTATCCAACCCCTTGTATGTGCGACGAGGTTCGTCCAACAATACAATCAATTTATATGGTGCGGTTGCATCATGCGCGCCACCAAATTTTGCGTTCAATGCATTACGTAATTCAATGCCATTTATACCCGATATTTTTTCAACATAAATATCGTTGTCCGAACCAGAAAACATTGGACGAAATCCACATCCGCATAACAATAATAACGCAATTATTTTTTTCATATGTCTACCATTTTTTATTTTTTGGTTTTCCTGTTGCATTTTATATTTATATTACCTACACTTTTTATAAATCGCAAGGGGGAAAGATGAATATTTTTCTGACGGTTTTGGTGGCTTTATTTTTGGGCGCATTTTATATTTTCACCGCGCCGTCGGTTCGCACCATTGCACAAGAGACCGAATATGCCGTTAAATATGCCGATTTGCGCGGGATTATTGAATGCGTTGCGGCGGTACATAACGCGATTTTACATGGCACACAGTTTGTTGATATTTGCGTCGAGCAAAATGGTATTCAATCGGATATTATGTGCCTGGATAAACGTATGAATATAACGGGTTGCGGTACCCGTGGCGCGCATAATTATGTGGTCACAACATCTGGGAAAATACCCGACGCACAATTTAACAATGTGATGACGATATTAGAAAAAAATTTTGCTGATGCGGGCAGTTTTGGAATTTTTCAATCCGGGTTTATCATATCGGGTGCAACGGTTTCTAAATATGCGGTGCCAAAATCTTTGGTATCAGCGGCGCATATGGACGATGGTCAATTGGTATATTTAACCCAATTTGCAGATGTCACACCAAATACAGAATTCACATCCCCAGAGATAGATGATGTTGTGTGTCCAGTTGGAACATCAAAAATATTGCGTTTTGGTCGGTGGCAATGCGTTGGGTATAATACAAAAACCAGTTGCGCCGGTGATACAATTTATGATTATACCACAGATTCTTGTGTGCCAGATGACACATTAAAACCGTTGTGTGGGTCTGTTCAAACGGCAATTTTTGTTGATGGCGTTTGGGAATGTGTTGACCCGTTCCCCAGTCGCACTTGCGATGGAAATTCGGTTGCCAAATTAAACTATACAACCATGACATGGGAATGTGTGACGGACCCAAATAAAACAAAAACAAACACAAAATGCGAATATATAAAAATGCCTGTGACACCGGGACGCGGCGGACGGCAAAGTGTCACACGACAAAAATTGACATGTACAGATTGCGAAAAAATGTTGGTGGACGAAGATACTTGCGTGGCACATTGCGTGCCAGATGTTGATAAAATAGAATCGGCGGCATGCTATCCACGTGATACGGATGATTGCAACGATGATGCGCATGGAATATATTTTGGTTTTCCCGATACAAAATATTTACAATATGTCCCGGATATTGTGGGCAAAACGGTTTATTTTGGAACATCATATTCACAAAACAGAAAATTTAACTGTATGGATTGTGGTGAACGCGGGGTTGATACCGAAAAATCATTTCCACCATACATTACGGTATGCAATTAAAAAACCGCCAAATGGCGGTTTTTGTTATCTGTGTTTATTTGTGGTACGTGAATTCAAAGCGGTTGATAACGCATGAATTTCAGATATCTGCTTTTCCAAAGTATCAATGCTTATTTCATATTTTTCAATCATTTGTTTACAAGAATATATTTCGTTTCTATCCTCGTAATCATGCGAGTCCAATGTTTTTAATGCCGATTCTTCCATTTTGATTTTGCGTTTCAAATCCGCAATTTCTGCGTATAATGGATTTGTCATTTCGTCAAAAATTGTCAATTGTTTGGACATGGATGCCCTCCTCTGATTTATATTTACATTTATTATATAATACATTTTGACATTTTGTCAATACACAAATGATTATTTTCATATTTTGTCAAGATATAGTGGTTGTTTTTTGTTTTAATCACTATATTTTGTGTTTTGATTGTTTTTTCGAATCGGGTTTGGGCTGTAAAAACCAATTTTCAAAATACAAAAACACCTTTTGTGTCAATTTTATAACGATTCGTGTTATAAAAAATGGCGGATTTTCGGGGTTTAAACAATGCAAGAGAAAAATGTAAAAAAATCTATTTTTTCTGTATTGAGATTATTTTCTATATACTATATATTGATATCAACAAAATTCAAAAACACTACATATAGATTTAAAGGTTCAATTATGGCTGAAAATAATATTGCTTTTATTACGAAACAAACCAAGATTGTCAAACGCAACGGCGAAACCGTGGATTTTGATGCAAATAAAATTTACACCGCCATTTCCAAGGCCGTGGCCGCCACAAAAGAAATGACCCCGTCCCAGGTTTTAACCATTACTCAATTTGTGTTAAATAAATTAGATGTCGAATTTACCGATAAAATCCCAACCGTAGAACAGGTTCAAGATACGGTTATTCAAACATTGATGGATTCACGCGAATACAAAACAGCCGAGGCATATATTATATATCGCCAAAAACATTCTGAAATTCGTGATGCAAATATTGATGCAGTTAGTGTTATCGACGGTTATGTGACCGAGGCCGATTGGCGCGTCAAAGAAAACGCTAACATTGGATATTCCATTGGCGGTTTAATTTTGCGCACATCTGAACGCGTGACGGCGGAATATTGGTTGCACCTGTATCCACAAGAAATTGCCGAAGCACACAAACGCGCGTCTTTTCATATTCATGATTTGGGTTGGTTGTCGGGTTATTGTGCCGGGTGGTCTTTGCGTGAATTATTATACGAGGGATTCAACGGTGTACCGGGATATTTACAATGTGCGCCGGCGAAACACATGGCAACCGCAATTTCACACATGGTAAACTTTTTGGGAACATTACAAAACGAGTTTGCCGGTGCCCAGGCGTTTTCATCGGTTGACACATATTTGGCACCATATGTTCGTTTGGATAAATTGTCATATGAAGATGTGAAAAATTCTATGCAAACATTGGTGTTTAACTGTGCGGTGCCATGCCGTTGGGGAACACAAACACCGTTTATCAATTTTACATTTGATTGGACATGTCCAAAAGATTTGCGCGCGCAACGTCCATTTGTTGGTGGGAAACAGGTCGATTTCACATATGGCGATTTGCAAAACGAAATGGACATGATAAACAAGGCATTTTTAGAGGTTTTGACCGAAGGCGATTCTTTGGGCCGCCCGTTCACATTCCCAATTCCAACATATAACATCACAGACGATTTTCCGTGGGACCATCCAAATGTCAAACCATTGTTTGAATGTGCGGCGAAATATGGTCTGCCGAACTTCCAGAATTTCTTGAATTCTGATTTGAACCCATCTGATGTGCGGTCTATGTGTTGCCGGTTACGTTTGGATGTGCGTGAATTGTTGAAACGCGGCGGTGGTTTGTTTGGGTCGGCCGAAAAGACGGGTTCTTTGGGTGTGATTACAATCAATTTGGCGCGTTTGGGATACCTGCACAAGGGTGACCGCGAAGGATTATTCCGCGAATTGCAATCATTATTGGATATGGCACGCGATGCATTGGAAATCAAACGGCGCGTATTGACCAAGAATATGGAACGCGGTCTGTATCCGTTCACAAAACGTTATTTGGGTAATTGGAATCATCACTTTTCGACAATCGGCGTGAATGGCGCGAACGAAATGGTTTTGAATTTCACAAATGGTGCGGAAAATATTGCGTCAGTGTTTGGTAAAAAATTGGTCTTGGATGTTATGGATTTCATCCGCGACAATTTGGCAAATTATCAAGAGGCCACCGGCAATTTATATAATTTAGAGGCAACACCGGCCGAGGGTTGTTCATATCGGTTTGCAAAAACAGATAAAAAGAATTTCCCAGATATTATAACCGCCGGAACGCCGGATGCGCCATATTATACCAATTCAACCCAGATGCCTGTGAATTTCACAGACGACCCGTTCGTCGCATTGGAACACCAGGAAGAATTGCAACGCAAATATACCGGCGGGACAATGTTCCACCTGTATATGGGTGAACCGGTGTCATCGGGTGATGCCGCGATGAAAATCGTTCGGACAATTTTTGAAAACTATAAAATTCCATACATGACATTGACACCGACATTTTCAATCTGTCCAAAGCATGGATATTTGGCGGGTGCGTATGATTACTGTCCAAAATGCGATGCGGAAATCGCCGCAAACAGCAATGACGGATGCGCGGATTGCCACAACGAAAATTTCGATTTATAAAAAAATCGATTAAACAAATTCAACAATAAAAAAGGGAGGAAAAAAATGGTGAACACACAATCAAGACAAAAATGCGAAAAATTCTCACGCGCGATGGGATATTATCGTCCGGTTGATAACTTTAACATCGGCAAACGCGCAGAATTCGAAGAACGCAACACTTTTAAAGAGTGTAATTGCTTGACAACGGGTGCGCGCCATCAAGATTTATTAAAGAAAGCGGCATAAGATAATTCAAATGAAAGAAATTCAGATTGGGGGTTTGGTTCCGTTCACAACAATCGATTATCCCGGAAAATTGGCGGCTGTGCTGTTTTTGATGGGATGTCCATTGCGGTGTGCGTATTGTTCCAATCCTCAATTTTTTGATGTTGCGGACGGCCCATATGACCCGGCACGCGTTTTAGATTGGTTAAAATCGCGTGTTGGTCGGTTAGAGGCCGTTGTTTTCTCTGGGGGCGAGGCATTGATGCAGGGCGACGCCACAATCGATTATATGCGCCGTGTGCGCGATTTAGGTTTTGCGATTGGATTGCATACAAATGGTTTTTATCCCGATGTTTTGGAACGCGCGGCGCCGTTTGTGGACTGGGTCGGAATTGATTACAAGGCGACGCGCGAAAAGTATAAATCACTGGTTGGGAACGATATCGCGTTTGACCGTATGTCGCGCAGTTTGGATTTTTGGATAAAAACCGGCAAAGATATGGAGGTTCGTATTACATGTGACCCGCGTTTTATCGATAAATCTGATTTGCGTAAAATTATTGACGATTGTGCGGCGCGTGGTGTCAAAAAAATCGCGATACAAAAATATCAGGCCTATTTTGACGAAGGGGCAAATCCCACCACGGCGGATGCGCGGGAACAGTTTTTTAACGATGCGGCGTTGCGGACGTATATAAACTCTAAATTTGAATCCGTTGCATGGAGGGAATAGTTATATGCCAGACGAAATTCGATTTTGCACCCCAAACGGTCCCTATTGGTTTTTATCACCATTGGCCTTGTTTCCGATTAAAATGATTGTGGACGGGCAAAGTTTTATATTTCCATCAGTCGAGCATTATTATCAAGCAATGAAGTTTTACGCATCTGACCCGCGTTTTAATGCTATTTTGGCATTAAAAAATCCTGATGATGCGCGACTGCTGACAAAAACGCCCGAGTATAAGGTAAATCGGCGAAAAAATTTTGATAACGATAAATTCGATATTATGGAACGTGCGTTGCGTGCCAGATATGAACAAAACCCAGATGCCGCAAAAATGTTAAAAAGCACAGGCGATGCGATTTTGGTAAAATCATGTCCGGTATGCTATAAATGCGGATTTGGCATCGGCAGTGGCACAAATCGCATTGGCAAAATATTGATGGACATACGCGAAAATTTGCAAAAATAATTATTTTTTATTTGCCTTTTCGGCGGCGACCAATTCCGCCAATAATTGTTCCCGCGCAGAAATATTTTTAATTTTATGAAACTGGTTATTATCTGTGTCGACTTTGACTTTGCGTTTTCTCTTTGGACCGTCGACTTTGATAACTCGGCCACTTTGTTTAATAGTTGTTGTGTACCTGCGCATAATAAATCCTTTTCAATTTTTATATTATCAAAAAAAAAGATAAAGTCAACATTCGGCAAAAACACTTGACAACACGGATTTTTTCATATAGAATTTGTCGGCATTTATAGCAGTTTTGGCCCCATCGTCTAATGGTTAGGACACCGCCCTTTCAAGGCGAGAATCCCGGTTCAAATCCGAGTGGGGCTGCCAAAATAAACAAATCGGGTTTTGTACCCGATTTTTCTTTGTTTTCTAATACTTGCACGAGTTCGTAAATTGGGTGTTAAAAACAGACACCGTTATCACGATTTACGAACTTTTTAAATTACTAAAACTTTATTATCGGCATAATTTCTGGTAATTCTGCATCGATAAAATGCCCGCGATCGGAAAATTGATGAATGCGAATGTCCGATATGTTTTTTGTTATTTTTTCAAAACTGCTTTTGATATGTGGCATGTCATCATCAGAAATCATTAAATCAATGCCAAACTCTGCTTGTGTTGCGAGATTGTTATCCAACATCAAATCCTTGTAAAATCCAAACGGTTGAAAATTTTCTGCATCAATCCACGGTGCAACCAATACAACCTGACGAACTTTTAATTTTGGATGCTTTGATAAATATTTTAACACAAAACCGCCACCGGCAGAATGACCAATCAAAACAGTGTCTTCGTTGATATCTTGTTTATCCATAACTTTTTCCCATTCATCATATTTCATCAGCAATGCATGTGCATGGGGAAAATACGGTCTTTGCATAATTACATCATGTTCAAGTTCAATCATAAACTGCAACCAATCTTTCCAGCCTTTGGTTGGATTATAAATTCTGGTTTCCCAATTTTCATCTGGTCCCATAACACCATGACAACAAACGATATTCATTTTTATAATCCTTTGGTTTTTCACAGATTATTATATCATAATTTTTGTAGAAACAATTTTATTTCTTTCCCGAACAACAACAAATCATGAATAAAATCAACTCGTGAATTGCACAGATGGGGCTGCCAAAATAAACAAATCGGGTTTTATACCCGATTTTTCTTTGTTTTCCAATACTTTCACAAGTTCGAGATTATCAACCTTAAAAACGCACTCCTTATGTCAATTCTCGAACTCTTTAATCGCTCTAACAGCTTGACACTAAAGAAAAATATGTTAGCATACTTGGGCATTACAAGAGGTTTTATTATGAGTAGCAATTGGTCAATACTGCGTTATGACGATGAATTTCAAAAAGATGTTATTGCAAGATTTATAAAACTGGTTAATGACGCACATTTTTTAGAGAAATATTCAATATTGTATTTTTATTCAAAATATACAGTGTACACAAAACCAAATAAAGAAAAATTGTTCTGTTGCGCAAAAGGAAAGTGCACATCAGAGTCGGACACTAAATATCATACACTAGAAATCCCCAATGTTACCGAAGAGCGTGGTTTTGAATTTTTCAATGGTGAATTGTTTTCACTATATTGCAAGGTGGTAGAGCTTTATAAAAAACAGGAAGAAGAGCGTAAACGGCTTAAACAAGCATCCGATGCACTTAAAAAAGTAAATACCAGGAAAAATGCGCTTGCGCACATTGATTCATTGATTGCTAGATAAAAACGCTTTAACTTCTTTCCCAAACTGCAACAAATCTTTGATTTCACTGGTTCGTGAATTGCACTGTTGGCCCTGCCAAAAATCAAAAACACCCGTTTGGGTGTTTTTTTGATTGGATTTCCAATACTTTCAGCAGTTCGTAAGTTGTGTATCAAAAACCACCACCATTTTGCACATTTACGAACTTTTTGCAGGTAATAGCTTTTTTTGTGGAATTTGGTGTTTTTGTTGATACAATTGACGCACTACAAAGGATAAACAATGGCTGAAAACTATGAAGTTTTAAAACAAAACAATCTGAATCAATTGGTTGCAGAATATGAAAATGAAAAACAAAATGTATACGATACTAATGCTAAAAGAAAACAATATTCCCATGATTTGATGAAAGAAGCGGCTTTACAAGAATTAGCAGACATTCGTGAAAGGGAACTTGATTTGGAATCCCCGTTTTCGCTTTGGGCGGAATATGACCCTAGAGGATACCTTTTTTGTTATAAACAACATTTTTACGATAATGCTTGGGCAAATCTTGTCAGAAAATATGCCGTTATACACGATGCAAAAAATATTGATAAATATCCTATTGCAACACCGTTACCACGCATGGAAACTTTGTTGAGTCCGTATACACCCCGCTTTATGACCTATAAAAAATTAGCTGAACTTGCAGCATATTGCCCAAGGCATCGTCAAAAATAAATGTTTATTTTAACATTTGTAGGAAAGTTTTAACATCTTTTCCAAACAGCAACAATTCTTTGATTTCATCAACTCGTGAATTGCACAGATGACCCTGCCACTGGTTCGACGACTTACGAACTTTTTAGTGAGAGTTTTCTTTCTTTTTTGACAGCACTGCTTTTGTCATAATGTCAATTGAAATATCGCGCATTCTTTGTTTTGGTATCGCGTCAAAGAAGTTTACCAATTCTGGCCACATGCCAATACTTGCGTGTGTATCACGTGCGCGCCAGTATACTGACTCTACATAGTCTTCTTCACCCCTTGTATCAATATAAACGCAGGCTAATTTTTCACAAAATGGTCTGTTGTCGCGAAATAAACAGGCACTGCAATTTCCCCCAGCAAGTCCAGTTGGAACAGGAATTACATTGTGCTTAAACCAATTTTTTGGATATTTATATGTTTTTTCCATTTTTTGCCTTTTTTATTATCTTTGATTTTCGTTTGGTTTTAGAAATAATTTTTTGCGAAACTCGGCATTTGCACTGATATCAGCAACACAATAACAATATGTTTCAACAGCATTGTTCCATATCAGGTTTGGTATCCAATTTCCCGTTTTGCCGTCAGTAAACTTTACGCGGCACCATGTATATTTTCCATCTTGTTGTGATGGCTGTTCATTTATATTGTATAGTTTCACATCGGTTTTCGATGACAATACATGAAATTCTTCGATAATTGGGAACTTTTCTTGGATATACAGGAAATAAGAAGTAGTTAAACTTTGTGAATGTACTTTTTTACCACGATAATAAGTCGCAGGTTGCCCACCAACAAAAACCCCATCTTTTTTTATAGTAATATATTCTGTGTTTGGAATGTTCGACATTTTATACTCTTTTTGCATCCAAAAAATAGCAAAAATCGTTATAAAATCAAGCAAAAACACCTTAACACCTTTTCCAAATTGCAATAAATCCTTGATTTCATCTGTTCGTAAGTTGGGGGTGAAAAACTGTGCTTATTTTTCTTTCTTGTGATGTTTTTTGGTTGTGATAATCATATACAATATAATACTGTTGAATATCAATGTTATACTGTTAAACAACATTATTTGAAATGAATTCAGATACACCCCATATAAAATCCAAAATATTAAACCCATACAGTATATAACATACATCGACAAAGACAAACCTGATACATTTTTTGTGACAATAGATTTTATGGCCTGGGGTAAAAATGCCATCGTTGTGCAAATGCCAGACACATAACCAAAAAATTCACCAATAAAACTGTCCATTTTTTACCCCTTTTTATTATATCAAAAATGATTTTATATTTTTTCCGAACGGATACAAATCGTGCGCCTTAGGAATTTGTGAATTGTACGAGCTGCCCGGGCAAAATAATTTCTTTTTGGTTTATAAACCGTGTGGCCTTGGGTCACATAATTTTGCAGAACCTGTTCGCCGGCATCCGTTTCAATTTGACCATAAACGGTTATGCCGCGTTTTTTAAATTCATCAAACCATTTTGGTTTGAACCCTTCGTCAAATCCAGTGATTTTGGCAACACGTTCAGACGGCACCCCGTAATAAATCGCCCGTATCCCAGACCACATAATTGCACCCAAACACATCATACATGGTTCAGATGTCACATATATGCTTAAATTATATTTTGATAAATCATGTGTCCCCAATTTTTTTTCTGCCAATTTTATCGCGTTCATTTCGGCGTGATTGTGACTGCAAGATTTATTTACGACACTGTTTGCGGCGCGTGCGATTAAACGACCCTTGGAATCATAAATTGCCGCCAAAAACGGACCATAACCCTTGTTGATATATTTTTTTAATTGTGATTGTAAATCCAGTATAATTTTATCAGCATCAGATAATTTGACTTTATCAATTTTTTCATTGGCAATCACAGATGTTTTTTTATTTTTTTGCATATCACTTCCTTTTTGAATTAGTATGCCATAATTTATCCCAAATTGCAAAACATGTATTAAAAAAACACCGCCCTGCCCCGGGCGGTATAGCGACATTTTTTTATCGGTCATGTTGTGGTGGCGTGCATGGAAACATATCGGCGAATTGGTCGGCGGTTGTGTGCGTCGCCGTCAATACTTTGGCGATTGTTTCCATGGACAGCCATCGCGGCTGGCCATATTTTGACGCGCGTTTAGATTTGTTAAATGTTGTGGGGTCCAAACCGCTGGCGCGGGCCAGGCCACTGCACGTCATGTTATTTTTGCGCGCCAATATTTCGATAGCATTCCACAGGTCTTCATGTGTAAACATTTTTCTTCTCCATTGTTAAATGTTTCGCTATCCGTCATATTAGGTATTTTAACACCGGCCTAGGTGTTTATTCAATCAGACCTGAATCCTATAATCCAGAGCACGGTTAATGAATAATTAGACAAAACGTTGAAAACGTTTTGTCATCCTGAGCGGAGTGAGTCCAACTTGGCGGAACGCCAAAGCCGGACGAACGCAGTCGAAAGTGAGTC
>CADAKI010000004.1:0-84155 GCA_902788485.1 uncultured Pseudomonadota bacterium
GACTCACTTTCGACTGCGTTCGTCCGGCTTTGGCGTTCCGCCAAGTTGGACTCACTCCGCTCAGGATGACAAAACGTTTTCAACGTTTTGTCTAATTATACCACAACTGAACTCTGCACTCTGAAAACTGAACACTGAAAAAAACCGGGCGATGCCCGGTTTTTTTTACATCATGCCCGGCATACCGCCAGGGACTTGCGCGTTTGATTTTTCTTCGAGAATTTCCGCCATTACCGCACCCGTCGTCAACATAACACCGGCAGTACTGGACGCCGCCAAAATGGCGGTTTTAACAACCTTGGCCGGGTCAATAATACCCGCCGCCATCATATCGACATATTCCGCCGTTTGGGCATTATATCCAAAATTATAATCCGGATTTTCAGAAACCTTGCCCACGACAATTTCACCGGACACACCGGCATTTTCGGCAATCTGGGCACATGGCGCAACCAATGCACGACGCACAATATCAATACCGACATCTTGGTCACGATTGTCGCCCGATAATTTTGTAAGCGCCGCCGATGCACGCACCAATGCCACGCCACCGCCGGCAACAATACCGTCGGCAACCGCCGCACGCGTCGCCGCCAGTGCGTCATCAACACGGTCTTTCTTTTCTTTGACCTCGACCTCGGTCATGCCGCCAACCTTGATAACGGCGACACCGCCAACCAATTTCGCCAAACGTTCGGACAATTTTTCGCGTTCATAATCACTGGTCGTGGTGGTAAGTGTCTGACGGATTTCATCCGCACGTGCCGCAATCGCCGTCGCGTCGCCACCACCATGCGCCAGTAATGTTTTATCTTTGGAAACGACAACCTTTTTCGCCGACCCCAACACATCCATCGAAATATTTTCAAATGTCATACCCATATCGTCAGAAATCACCGTTGCACCGGTCACGACCGCGATATCTTTCAACATTTCTTTGCGACGGTCACCAAAACCGGGGGCCTTGACCGCGCAAACCTTTAACCCACCACGCAGGCGGTTCAAAACCAATGTCGCCAATGCCTCGGATTCGACATCTTCGGCAATAATCAACAATGGACGGCCACTTTGGGCAATCGGTTCCAAAATCGGCAATAATGCCTGTAAACCGGTAATCTTTTTTTCAGAAACCAAAATTTGCGCGTTATCCAATTCCGCCAACATTTTTTCACTGTTTGTCACAAAATATGGCGACATAAATCCCTGGTCAAATTGCATACCTTCGACCACATCGATTTCTGTATCCAGGCCTTTGGCCTCTTCCACGGTGATTACGCCTTCGCGCCCGACTTTCTCTATGGCATTGGCGATTTTTTCACCAATATCAGAATCCCCATTGGCGGAAATTGTTGCAACCTGGGCAATCTCGGCACTGTCTTTGACCGGACGGGCATGTTTTTCAATGTCAGCCACAACCGCCGCAACCGCGATATCAATACCGCGTTTGACATCCATCGGATTCATACCCGCGGCGATAACACGACGACCCTCGTGAATAATTTTTTGTGCCAAAACCGTTGCGGTTGTTGTGCCGTCCCCGGCATCATCGCCGGCCTTTTTTGCAACCTCTTGGACCATGCGTGCACCAATGTTTTCCATTGGGTCCGGTAACGACACCGCACGCGCAACCGTCACACCATCCTTGGTCGCCGCAGGTGCACCATACGGTTTATCAATAACGACCGTGCGACCCTTGGGCCCCATAGTAATTTTTACGGCATTGGCCAATTTATCAACGCCCGCCGCCATTTTTTCTGTATCAAAAACAATATCTTTTGCCATTTTTATACACCTTTATTTCACAATTCCCAAAATGTCAGATTCTTTGATTAAAACATAATCGTGACCATCCAATTTAACCTCGTGCATCGTAGATGCCCATTTCGCAAACAAAACCGTGTCACCAACCGCAACCGTCATCGGCACACGATTTCCATTTTGTATTTCACCGTCCCCCGTCGCAATAACGCGCCCCATAACCGGTTTTTCACGGGCAGTATCCGGGATAATAATTCCGCCGGCGGTTTTTGATTCTTCCGCCACAGTTTCCATCAAAACATAATTATTCAGTGGTTTAAACATAATAAAAAACTCCTATTAAAAATCTGGGCCTTAAATCGGCCTTGTATCCGTAATATAGTGCAAACAAATCGCATTTCAAGGTTGTTTTTATATGAAAAATGTGTATTATTTATACTGACAGAATAAAAGGAATAATTATGTATGATACAAATAATGTCTTTGCAAAAATATTGCGCGGCGAAATACCCAGTACGCGCGTTTTCGAAAATGAATATGCCGTGGCTTTTCAAAATATTGCCCCACGCGCAACAACACATGTTTTGGTAATTCCGCGCGGCGAATATACGGATTTCTATGATTTCACAACCCGCGCACCACACGATGTCCAAACCGGTTTTTGGCACGCCGTGACCGAGGCCGCAGATGCACTGGGGATAAATGGCAATTTCCGCATTGTCGCAAATACCGGCGCGGGCGCGGGACAATCGGTATTCCATTTTCATATTCATTTAATGAGCGATGCAAAATTCAAAACAGATTTTTAATGTTCGTGTCATTCCGCGGGCAAAACAAAATTCTATAACCGTGGACGATGACGGCACAATTCGCGTACACACAACAACCGCGCCAACCGACGGAAAAGCAAACGATGCGGTTATAAAAATGCTGGCGAAACATTTTGATGTTGCGCGCTCTGCAATACACATAATCCGCGGACACGCATCACATAATAAAGTGATTGAAATTGATTAAAAAATCGCCCAAATGGGCGATTTTATTTCTGTGTTCAAAAAACTAATCACGGTTTGCATATTCGCAGAAACCCTCGGTCGTATCGCAACGGGTGACAATACCCTCGCTGACAAAATATCCCTGTTCATGCAAACATGCCGGGCAAACCTTTGGTGCCTCGGTTCCAATATGCCAATTACCGCAATTTGTGCAACGCCACATCACAACCTTGTCAGATTTGAACAAAGTACCGTTTTCAATCGCATCCGCCAAGGCACGGAATCTGGATTCATGATAACGTTCCGCCAAACCAATATTTTTGAAAATTTCCGCGATTGCCGGGAAACCTTCTTGGGCGGCAATTTGTGCAAAGCGTGGATACATATCGGTATTTTCTTCATTTTCACCGAACGCAGATGCCTTTAAATTTTCCAATGTTGTGCCGATTTTGCCCGCCGGGAAAGACGCCGTTATTTCCAACATGCCACCTTCCATAAATTTGAACAGTCGGGACGCATGTTCATATTCGTGTTCCGCCGTTTCCAAAAATATTTTTGCAATCGCCTGGAAACCTTCCTTTTTTGCGGCCGACGCGAACATAGTATACCTGTTGCGCGCCTGGGATTCGCCGGCAAACGCCAACAATAAATTTTTTTCTGTTTGTGTTCCTTTTAATGTTGCCATGTTTTTTTACTCCTTTTGCTTTTTTTTATTATTTAAAACTATTTCGGCGATGTTTGGTGCAAAACCATCCATTATCGCGCCGCGCAAAAATGCACGTGCGGCCTCACGCGTTTGGCCATATCGCATCATACGACCATGCCGGGTATAACATTTTGCCACATACCAATTAAATTCAGGCGTCAACACATCAAACAAATCATACCGAACCAAACCCGCATAATAATACCTAAAATTAAAATCATCACGTTCAGATACGATTATTTCAGACCCCAACACAAACTGTTTATCATAGACATTTGTGATTGTATAAGATTTTTTTGGACGTTCCCGCACGCGCCACAGCCCCGCAATAAATTTCACAATGTATTTATCGGTATCAATGTCTTTTAATAAAACAGGGCTTTTTTCATTATCATAAAAATATGCATGCACACCGTTTTGTATACTTGCATTATAGTCCGCCGATGATTCAATTACATCGCGCCCAACCATGGACAATTTTGAATCCGGCACACACCGACCGTCTAAATCACGCAAGCCATATTTATATGTTTCCGCCATAATTATAAATCCACCATTTTACTTTCAATTTTTGCAATCAAATCGTCAATACCAATGCGTCCCGCCGCACTGATAGTTAAAATTTCTGGCTTTTTCTTGCGACCAAACGATTTTTTGAACGCCGCCATACGTTCCGCCAATGTATCATCGTCAATTGCATCAATTTTATTTATCACAACCATTTCAGGTTTATTCACCAAACCACCACCATAAGAATCCATCTCGTGACGTATTGCCGCATAGCGTGCCGCCCAATCGTCCTCGGTCCCGTCTATTAAATGCAAAATCATTTTTGTACGTTCGGCATGTCCCAAAAATTTATCCCCCAAACCGACGCCACGATGCGCGCCCTCAATCAATCCGGGCAAATCAACCATAACAAATTCACGATTATGCGCATACATCACCCCCAGTTGTGGATTCAATGTAGTAAATGCATAATTTGCAATTTTTGGTCGTGCCGATGTCACCGCCGCCAACAGTGTCGATTTTCCCGCATTTGGGAAACCAACCAAACCAATATCCGCAATCAATTTCAAACGCAAAACAACGGTTCTTTCTTCGCCCGGCAAACCGTCGTTTGCCTGTTTGGGTGCACGATTTGTCGGACTTTTGAAATGCAGGTTTCCCCACCCGCCGTTTCCACCACGTGCAGCCCTGTATTCCATACCATCCGCGTTCAAATCCGCGTATTCGATTTCTTCGTTTTCGGACAAAATCACCGTTCCCGTCGGCACCGGTAAAATTAAATCCGCGCCCGAAAAACCCGTCCGCATTTTACCCATACCGTTTTGACCACGTTCGGCGGCAAAATGAGTTTTAAACCGATAATCAATCAAAGTATTCACATTTGGCACCGCGCGAAAAATAACATCACCACCACGACCACCATCACCACCATTTGGCCCGCCATATTCGATATATTTTTCACGCCGAAAAGATGCGGCACCATTGCCACCGTCACCCGCCTTGATATGAATTTTTGCCTTGTCCAGAAACTTCATTTTTTGTCCTGTTTTTTTATCACGCCCGCATTATAAACTTAAAAACTTGCAATTTCCAGCACAAAGATTTATAATGCAATCGCCGCTTTGCGGTGATGATTCTGAACATTATGCGGAATAGTCGTTTTGGACTGGGGGGCGGTACCCCACAGCTCCACCATTATTATATTTTTATTTTATGGGGCTGACATAGTTTCGACAGACGCAATAAAGGCATTAATTTGAATCCGACATGGTTGTCGTTAAACACTAAAACAAAAACTGAATGGCGATAATTTCGCTGCGAACGACAATGTTCGCCTTGCAATGGCTGCTTAATATAGCGTTGATATAATTGGCGATTGTTGATTATATCGTTTTAGTTATTGCGGGGTTCGCCGGGTACCTGGCACCAGAAACCCGGCAATTTAATTTATTAAAATAAAAAGGACTAAAAATGTTTGGAAAAATTAAAAAAGTATTTTTTACAGGTATGTTCGGTATTTTGTACATCGCATTTGTTGCCCAGGTTGCATACGCATTATTTGGCACCGCCGATTGTGAACAGGCATTATTGGCTTTTGCCGGATTATCTGTTGAATGGTTGGTTTTGATTGCGGCACGTTATTTATCAAAACGTTCTGCATCCAACGGCGGGTCTTTTTCTGGCAATGGCGGTTACCGTCGTCGTTAAATAAAACCCGACAAAAAAACTACAAATAAAACCCCAATAAAAATATTGGGGTTTTTATCTTGAAAAAATGCAAAAATAATCTATATTTAACTCTGCTATGAAAAACTATATTTTACCACTTCGCGATATTGTTGTGCATCCCGGGTTAACCATGCCAATTTATTTGGACAATCCGACATCTGTTGATTGTTTAAAAACGGCATCTAATTTTGGCAATCAAATTATATTGGTGCCACAACGGTCATGGGGCTATCCAACCGATGTGGACGATATTTATGAAACGGGCACAATCGGAAACATTGTTCAAATATTAAACCTGCCCGACGGTTCGGTTCATTCCATTGTGCGCACAACCGATGCGGTAAAATTATCAGACATCCAAATGGTTGACGGTTTGTTTGTCGGAAACGCGACAAAAATCGAAATTGCGGACGACATTGCGTCGGAACAAACATTGGCACTGCGTGATAAAATCATTGAAAATTTGCGCATATTGCCAACACCGAAAAAAATCAAGATGGAAAAATTATACAATGTGGTTCGTAATTATCCCCTGCCCGCATTTATCGACAGTATAATTCAAACATTAAACATCGATACCGATACCGCATTAAAAATATTATCTGCAACCAGTTGGCGCGACAAATTAATGATTTTACTGGAACAGGTCAACCTGAATGCCGAAACCGCAAAAATCGAAGAAAACATCAACACACGCGTTCGCCAACAAATGGAAAACGGTCGTCGGGATGCTATTTTACAAGAAAAACTCCGCGCGATTCAACACGAAATGGGCGAAGATGACGAAACGGCGGACACCAACAATATGCGTAAAAAAATTGAAAATGCAAATTTACCGGCGGATGTCTTGGACAAGGCTAAATCGGAATGGAAACGCATGCGCACAATGTCACCAATGTCCCAAGAAGGCGGACTGATAAAAAATTATTTGGACGAATTATTATCAATGCCATGGGGCATTTGTACCCAACAACCCATTGATTTGAAACGCGCACGCGAAACATTGGATGCCGAACATTCGGGCATGCAACCCGTCAAGGAACGCATTTTGGAACACATTGCGGTCATGAAAAAAACCGGCACTCCACGCGGATCTATTCTGTGCTTTGTTGGCGCGCCGGGTGTTGGTAAAACATCCCTGTGTAAATCTATTGCCAGCGCACTGGGTCGCAAATACCAACGGATATCTTTGGGCGGAATTTCTGATGAATCGCATTTCCGTGGTCATCGAAAAACATATATTGGCGCACAAACCGGACGCATTATGGATGCATTAAAACGTTGCAAGACAAATAACCCGGTAATTGTATTGGACGAAATCGACAAAATGGGGCGCGATTGGCGCGGTGATCCGGAATCGGCATTATTGGAAATTTTGGACCCGGAACAAAACAAATCTTTCCGTGACCATTACCTGGAGGTTGACTTTGACCTGTCGAACGTTTTATTCATCGCGACGGCAAATTCGTTAAATATGTCGTCCGCCCTGCGTGACCGCATGGAAATCATCAATGTTCCGGGATATTCCGAAGATGACAAGGTTCAAATCGCCCGCGAACATTTATTAAAACGCGTTGCGGATGAAAATGGTTGGGATGTAAATAATATCATTATATCCGACGATGCAATTCGTCACATTGTTCGCAATTACACATCTGAACAAGGGGTCCGCGGATTGCAACGTGAATTGGCAACATTACTGCGGCGACAATTGTTGGCAAACGATGGCGTGGACATAAAAACAGAATTCACAATACCAATGATTGACGATTTACTGTCTGTTCGCAATATTGGCGATGTCGCACACAAAATTGGATTTGGAATGCGTGCACAGTAAAAATGAAAATAATTTGCGAAATCATAGAATACAGAAAAAATTGCAAAAACATAATTCGCCAAATAAAACAACATGGCGACGATTTAAAATTTGAAACTTGGATTTATTCTGATACCATTAAAATAAATGATCGTTTCATGTTGGACACACCTGATTTATATTTTGCGGTTATGCAATATGAAACGTTATTGGTTGGCGAAACGCGATTCCGGTTTGAATTGCACCGCGAATCCGATATCATGCGATATCCCAATCACAGGAAATTATTTGATATTCTGTTTGCACCACGAATTTTCAAAACATGCGCAACAGAATACAAAAAACAAAGGGCGAAACAAAAATGATTCTGGTTATAAACACATCCACCCCGGGCATCGATTTGGTATTGGACGACAAATTCACACACATCGACGCCGAAAAACAGGCCATCGATTTACCCACCGCGGTGGAAAAATTTCTGCACGACAATGGTGTAAACTGGTCTGATTTAACCGCGATTGGTGTTGTTGTTGGCCCGGGCAGTTTTACCGGCATCCGCATCGGCATCGCATATGCCAAGGGTTTATCGATTGGACTTGATATACCAATTATACCAATCAATGCATTTGAATTATATTTGGCGGCAACCCCGAACGCATTTGTTGCGATTGAATCCGGCCGTGGCGATTTCTTTGTTGCATCACGCGATATTGCGCCATGCACGATGATAATTGACGATGTGGAACGTCGTCAAATGGCATGTCCCCAAACCGTCGGGCACAAGCCATTTGATTTAAAATTGGCCGTTGATATCGTTCGCAAAAAATTAGAATCTGACACGGTTGAACCGGCAATACCAATGTATTTACGCCCCAGTTATGCCGAAGAAAAAAAAGAATAAAAATGTATTCCAAACTTGAAAAACTTTATGCTACATGCTTTCCAGACAAAACTCACAAATGGACGGAAAATGATTTCCGCGATTTGAAAAAATCTGGATGCGAAATCATTGTCGGCGAAAACAGTTTTATCGTTTGGCGCGTGAGCGTGGACGAGGCAGAAATTATCTCAATCGGTGTTGCACCAACCGCGCGTCGCACCGGCACCGCAACGGCATTATTGCAATTAATGGAACGGGATGCGAAAAAAAACGGTGTTAAAAATATTTTTTTAGAAGTTGACGATGCAAATCTTCCTGCAATCCAACTGTATCAAAAATTCGGATTCAAAAACACCGGCATCCGTCCACACTATTACGAAAACAGACACAACGCGATAATCATGACCAAGGAAATATAACGTGACGCAACAAATCGCAATTTGCACAAAAATTACAGACAATGGCGACATTATTCAAATAGAATACAAAACCGGTAAATCATTATTAATGATGAATGTCCCATTTAACGAACCTGATTTTGAAATTGCAAAACACCTGGCACCCGGGGACAAATTCCTAATTGAATCACGCGACACAAAATTAAAATCGACAAAAAATATTCAAATTCCTGATAACACTGTTGTGCCGATAAAATATATTGTAAAAAAAATTTCAGAACGATAAAAACAAAAATCATCAACAAAAAAACACCCGGAAAAATCCGGGTGTTTTTAATTTACAATTACCAAATTATTTATTCAATGCATCGATAATTTGTTTGTACGGAACCGCACCTGGGAACGCCTGGTCATTGATAATCAAGAACGGTGTTCCATTGATTTCGAATTCCTGGGCCATACCACGAACATTTGCCAATTCACGTGTGACAACCTCGCCCTGCATATCGGCTTCTAACTGTTTGACATCCAAACCAGCGTCTTTGGCAAATTTCAAAACATTTGCTTTGACCTTGGCACCCAATTTAGAACGGTCTTTCATATCATCCGGCGAATAATATTCTTTGGTCATCAAAGATGTCGCCAATGCCGCGGCCTTGGTGTTATCCTGGATTTTTGCCGCAATCACCGCACGTGCCGGTGCATCAGACAATTCGCCATGGATAGAAAAGTTTTTCAACACAACACGAACATCATCGCGTTCCGCCAATACTTTTTCCAATTCGCCATGCACACGACGGCAATACGGGCATGAAAAATCAGTCCAGATAAAGATTGTGTTTTCCGCATCCACATTACCCAAAATCGGGGCATCCGCCATCATGGATTCCGCACCAGATTTAATTGCCTTGCGAATCGCTTTATTTTTTTCAGCCGCCTGTTGTTCTTGGAACCCTTCGGCCATTTCTTGCAAAATCATTGGATTAACCGATGTCAAATAATACGGCATCACCAAACGTGTTGTGCAACCCGCAATCAAAATAATTGCCAGCAATTTAACACACTTTTGCATTAAAGATTCGCCCTTGCCCGTCGTGCCCAGTACATTTGCACCAAACAAGAACAATGCAATCGCGACAATCAAGATTAAAATTGTCCAAATCATATTTTTTCTCCTTTGTTGTTGAACGATATAAACATAATAAAAATTATAAAAAACGCAAGCAAAAGATTTATTTTGATTGCAAAAAAATTCTGTATTCCGGCACCGACACATCCAATCCCCGACACACAGATTCCACAAACCGCAATGTTGTATTCAAATCTATCGGCAAATCAAACAGTTTTCCCACATACGGCGCGCCACAATCCCCACACACCGCACGTCCCGTCCGTGGCGACAAATAAATCAAATTATCCTTGGCCCCACAATTTGAACAATGCGAAAAATCCAGCGCATAACCCAATTCCCGCAACAAATCCAATTCCCATTGCAAATAAGAATCCATATTTAAATCCGCCAAAGTTTTTAATGTTGCATTATATAAATTTGGATACGCCTCGCGTTCTGGCAACAAGGTTTCAATTAATGAAAACATCGCATTCAAATATTTTAATTTATTTGCATCCATCATGGCGACAAGGCCTAAATTTTTTTGTGCCTCGAAATGAAACACCCCCAGTTGCGAATCCAATCGCGCACCCCACGCAACCGCACCCATTTGCCCCACCATGGGTTTATTTTTTGCAACCACCGCGCCACGCAACATCCCCGACAGAACGCCAAATTTTTCGGTAAAAATATGCGCAACCACATCCCGTTCACCGAACGGCCGCATCGATACAATAATCCCATCAGATTCTAATTTCATAATAAAAATTATGCCACACCACCACCCCGCCAGACAATAAAAAAATCCCGATATTTTATCGGGATTTATCTAACATTTATTTTATATGTGTTGCTTGCGACACCAATCACATATGACGTCCGGACCGACCGGATCCACAGAAAAATCTGGGGCCAAATAAATATCACCCATGGAATCTGTTTCCCATGATTTTTCCAGTGCACAATTTTGCCTGTTTGTCCCAACCGGACATGTTTCATACAAACGATTATCTGTTTTTTTTACCTGCGCCATTTTATATCCTTTTTTTATACACAGAAAACCCAGCACAAATAACACAACAATCAATAAAAAAACACCCAGGGAAAAACCCGGGGTGTTTTTTGATACTCAGAAAATTATTCAGCATCGACGGATGGTTCTTCCGCAACCTCTGCTGGTTTTTCTTCTGCTTTAACTTCCTTTGCTTCTTCGGCTGGTTCTTCTTCAACCTTTTTTGTGCCAAATGTCAATTTTTTACCGGCAACCAAAGCATCGATTTCTTCTTGTGTTTGTGCAACATAGATTTTAACCGGCACAATAACATCGGCATGCAATGCGATTTTTGTATCGAACACACCAATTGTTTTAATTGGGGAACCCAACAAAACTTGTGAAGATTCAACCGACACATTCGCAATTTCTTTTAATGTGCGTGCGATATCGCGTGATGACACAGAACCATACAACTGACCGGTATCACCCGCCTGGCGAATCATATAGAATTTCGCATTTTTAACGGCATCGACATGGCTTTCGGCATCTTTTTTCGCCTTTTCATGACGTGCGACAATTTCTGCCTTTTGCGCCTCGAACAAAGCAACGTTTTCAGCCGTCCAGCGCATTGCCTTTTTATTTGGCAACAAATAGTTGCGGGCGAAACCTGTTTTAACCTCGACTGTATCGCCGATATTGCCCAATTTTGTAATTTTTTCTGTCAAAATAACTTTCATTTTATCTGTCCTTTATTTCAAGTTAGGGAACAAATCCCAGATATTATTATTCATATTTCCTAAATCAATAATAATGGTGCAGATGCGCCGTTATCATCAATCTTAAAAATTTTATTATACGAGACGATTGGAAGCGGTGGACGTTCCGCAGTGTAGTAGACCTACATAAGGAACGGCACCCGCGACAAGCGTCCGCAGAATAAAATTTATTACCCCAAATTGTTTCTAACGAACGGAAGCAATCCCAAATGACGCGCGCGTTTGATGGCGGTCGCCAACGCACGTTGATCTTTTTGGGAAACACCACTGATGCGTGATGGCACGATTTTACCACGTTCTGTGATATAATGTGACAAAGTTTTAATATCTTTGTAATCGATAACCTTGCCCTTTAATGGGTTAGATTTTTTACGATAAATTGCTGCACGAACTGCCATTATTCTGCCTCCTCGGTATCAGTATTCTTTTTCATCATGATTGACGGTGTTTTGGACAATTCGTCAACACGAATGTTCAAAAAGCGGATAACGTCTTCGTCAATACGGGAACGACGTTCCAATTCGACGATTTGATTACCCGGCAATTCAATATTCAACATGACATAATGTGCCTTGCGATTTTTACGAATGACATATGCCAAATTTTTCAAACCCCAAAATTCAGTGGATTTAACATCACCACCCAATTCGCGGATAATATCTGAAAATTTTGCCGCTTTTTCTTTAACCTGCGACTCGGTCAAGTCCTGGCGGAAAACCAGTACACTTTCATAGTAAGCCATTTTATTTCCTTTGGTCTGTTACTTATTTTTATCGGCCGACGGCATTCACCCCCGGCAGGAACAAACCAATTATGAACAAAAAAATCCAAAAATCAAGGAAATAATAAATTATTCATTAACCCTGTCGCGGCTCTGCGACAGAAGAGACGGATGAACTCTGCACTCTGAAAACTAAACACTAAAAAAACGCCTTTCGGCGTTTTTTTTATCGCGGCCTCGTCCGTGCCTGTGGCACAGACGGGACGGATTAATCTCTGTACGGGTTATTTTGCCGTTTCGACGGAAACAACGCCAAAATCAACATAACAATTCCCCACATGATGTCCAACCAACCAACAACCGACGCAACGCGTGGCGAAACACTTACAAAATGCGGCACCAACACAGAATATGCCCAGAACACCAAATTCACATACAGCAATTTTGCGGTAAAACCACCGTCATGCAATCTGCGCGCCATAACCGCCCATGTTGGAACAATAATCACCACACAGAACAATATCCACATCATTGCGACAAAACCCGCCACCAATAAATTCACCGGCTGTAAAAACCATGCCGCCAACAATAATCCGACAACACCAATTATAACGAATAACATCGCCCACCAATATTCTGCGCGGGTTGCGACACCATTAAATTGAAAATATTTTTTGAAAAAATTCGACACCGCACGACCGAATCCAACGCGCCGTGGCGCATCATCCGCCCGTACAACACGCACCGCCGCCACACGACGCGATGCCGGTTTGTTTGATTTTTTCGAAATTTGTTTTTTAATTGGCATGTAAATTCTCCTGTTCTAAACACCTTTCAATTTTACCATTTTTTTGCCCTAATCACAAGTTTTTTTATTTGATTTTCAAAACTGTTGACTTATGTTTCAGAAATTTATTACCATTTTTATGAAACAGGGGGAATTTTAACATACATGACAAACCAATTTCACAGAACTTTGAATATTATGGCGTTGATTGTCGCGGTATTGTTCATATTGCTGGGGATTTGGCATGTTGATTTTTTGGAATTGGCATCAACAAATTATGTCATCAACGGAATTATAATTGGCACCGGACTGTTTGGCATTGGGTTGTGTTTTTATGAAATGATGCGCCTGTTGCCGGAATATCGTTGGATGAACGCATACATCCACGGTCGTCGCAATATGAAATTACCACCACACATTTTACGCCAAATTGCAACCATATTGCAACGCCGCCCATGTCGCATTTACGCGGACACATTGGCGGGATTGATGGATATGATTGCCGAACGTTTTAATTACGCACGCGATTCGATTCGTTTTATAACCAGCACACTGATATTTTTGGGATTATTTGGCACATTTTGGGGGCTGCTAACGACATTGGGTGGTTTCGGCGATTTGATTTCAAACCTGAATTTGGACGACGCCGACATAATGTTGCAAATGCAAGACGGCCTGGCCACGCCATTGGCGGGTATGGCAACCGCATTTACATCATCGTTACTGGGCCTGGGGGCAAGTTTGATTGTTGGTTTACTGGACCATATGGTTGGGATTGCGCACAACACAATTTATACCGAAATTGGCGATTACATGGCGGCGCACACACATACCGTTGATGCCGATGCCCCCACACGCGTATTGCCAAACATCGATTTAAATACACAGAAAATAACCGCATTGGTTGAAAACATCGAACGCAATTCTGTGACCGAATAAAATAATAACAGAGAGAGAGAAAAAAATGCTGAACATACGATACAAAGAAAAAGCAAATGCATGGCCGGGATTTGTCGATTTATTTTCGAATCTGGTTATCATTTTAATATTTTTATTGATAGTATTTGTGTTTTTATGGACAACAACATCTGTATTTAATAAATCCAGTGGCGTTCGCACTGTATCAGAATTGCGCAAAACAAATGCGGAACAAACGGCGCTGATTCAACAAATGGAACATGACCAGGCCGAAGCAAAACGCCTGTTGTTGATGGCGCGCGATGAAATTAATTCTAATGAATCCAGTGTCGCCGATTTAAGCAACGCGTATGAAATCAAACTGCAAGAATTGGAACAACAAACGATTGATTTACAAACCCAGGTTCAACAATTACAAGAAACGCACAACCTGAATACGCAATATTCTGAACAAATCGCGGACCTGGAACGCACCGTCGCGCGCCAGAAAAACGAACGCGAAAACTTGGTTGCACAAATCGATAATTTACAGAAAAAATTGGACGCGCAAAGTGATGTTCAAACATCGGTCGCAAATGCCGAAATCGAAAAATTGCAAAATGAATTGGCCACCGTTCGTGCAAATTTCGCCGCGACCCAGGTTGAATACATCAGCATGTCCGACCAACTGAACCGCGCATTGGCGGACAAAGTTGCCGAATTAAATGAAATGACGAAATATCAATCTGAATTTTATCGCGCAATCAAGGATGCAATCGGCGACCGCACAATTATGCAACCTGATGGCGACCGTTTTATTATTTCCAGTGATATTTTATTTCCATCGGGAAAATATAATCTGTCCGCCGATGGGAAACGACAACTGGCGGCGATTGCGGGTGCAATTCGTGATTTTGAAACAAAAATAGATCCAAATGTAAAATGGATAATTCGTGTCGATGGCCACACCGATAATAAACCGGTGGTTGCCGGCACACATGCATATCGCAACAATTTACAATTATCCATGTTGCGCGCCAGTGCGGTTGTCGATGAATTGGCGAAAAATGGCGTATCGCGTCGTCGTTTGGTCCCATCGGGATTTGGCGACATGCACCCCATAGAATTGGGCAACGACGCCGCATCATTACAAAAAAATCGCCGCATAGAATTACAATTAACGAACAAATAAAAACCGCCCAATCGGGCGTTTTTTTATTCCGCCCCAAGGGCTCTGCCCGTGGGGCGGAATCATTTATTGCACTCTGTACTCTGAAAACTGTAATCGCGGCACTGCGGAACGCAGAGACGGATGAAAAACAAGCGGTTGGGGTGTTGATAAATCAGTATGCTTTGACTCCGTTGATCTTCCAGAACGAATCAGTATTTTATACACCAACGGCACCCCAATCCGGTAAATCTATGTATAAAAAATAACGACACAATCGTGACACCTTGCATGCAAACACGCCCCCAAATGCCACGAATTATGCCGAACATACAAAAGCTTATCACAGCCCCGAACCCAATTCCCAATCAGATTCATCCATATTTTATCAAACAAACATCCGTTCTATCAAGTAAAATTTATAAGAAAAAAACGCCCCCAGGTTTCCTGGGGTGCGATAATACATACAACAAACAAAATTACATGGTTGTGATATAATCGACCTCGATAACATCTGGCTCGCCATTTTGACCTTTATCGATTTCGCCTTTGATTTTCATTTTTGTATTTGGCACGATAACCATTTCGCCCAAAATCACCGGTTCAATTTCCACATTGATTGCACCCGTAGAATCTTGGAAAACATACATTTCATCGCCCAGGTTTTCGACAATATATCCCGTCATAACGACATTTTGATTGTCGCGCATCATCGGAATTTGTTCGACCGTAACGATTGCATCGACCACCGGTTCAACCATGGTTGTAATGGTGACAGTGTTCATATCATTATTGTGGTTATTATGCATCCCCGGTCCTGCGATTGCATTTCCTGCAACGAACGCAGACAACAATGCCAAAGTGTAAATTTTTTTCATGTGCTCTCCATTTGGTTAAATTTTCATTTACGCAGACAAATTATACCGCCCCACCCCACATGTTCATATAGGATTGATTGGCAAAAAAAATGCGTTGCATTTTTTCAGAGTGCAAAGTTCAAAGTGCAAAGTTCAGTTAATGCATAATTATTCATATCTGGATATTCCCCGTCTTTTCTCGCGTTAGCGAAAAAGAAGGGGTGGATTGCGACAAAGTCGCAAGACGGGGCAGTTCCGCAAGTCGGCTTCGCCGGCTGGATACCGCGCGCCCGCGGTATGACGATAATGTTATCGGCGCAGCCGATACATCAACTGCACTTTGAACTTTGCACTTTGAACTTTAAAAATAAAAATGCCCAAACGGGCATTTTTATTTTTGAATGTGTACATCAATTTGCGGAAACGGAAAATGAATTTTCTTGCGTGGCAATTCGCGATATAACGCCTCGCGCATATCACCCATGGATGCAAACCAATCCGCATACTTGGTCCAATACCAAACGGTCAAAACAACCGCACTGTCGCCCAGGTCACTTACAAAAACAGACGGCGCAGGATTTTTTGCGATACGTTTATCTTTTGCCAAAACCGCCAATATCGCACGACGGGCGACATCAACATCATCGCCATACGAAATTGCAATTTGAATTTCGGCACGACGCGCCCCCCTGTCCGATAAATTTATAATTTCACCATTTGCCAACGGACCATTTGGAATAAAAACGACCTGGTTATCAAAAGTATGTAATTCAGTTGTGAAAATCATAATTTTTTTAACCGTACCCGTGCGACCCGATGCCGTTTGGATAACATCACCGACCTTGAACGGTTTCAAAAATAAAATTATTATACCGCCGGCAAAATTTTGGAAAGTTCCCGACAACGCCATACCAACCGCCAACGCGCCCGCGCCCAACACCGCGACAATAGATGTCATTTGCACACCAACCGTTGTCAGCACAATAATAATTACAAAAATCCGCAACAAAATATTTACAAAAGACGCCGTAAACGAAATCAAAGACGCCTCTAACTCGCGCCGTTCCATCGCATATTTTATAGATTTGGTAATTTTATTCACAATCCACATACCGACAGAAAAAATTGCAATCGCCGCAATCAATTTCAAACAAAAATCAACCGCACCACCCAACAAAGATTGAATTAAATCATGCCATTGTTCGGCGGTTTCCGGCGGTGTTGTCACCAATTCATGTTGGACATCCGCCATATGTTGCAATTTATCTTGGATTCCCGCCGCAATAACTTCATCTGGATTATTCATAACTTACCTAACCTTTATTTACATTTGAATATCTTCGCATTTTTCCACCGGTGTTCCCGATTTACACTCGACACCACGCGAATCCCACAATCCCAAAAATCCGCGCGAGCCCTTGTTTTTGCAATCTTTGGTAATTGTTGATGTGCACACATGGCAAATACGACTGTCGCGATTAAATGTCGACCACATTTCGCGTGTTCCACCATCAAATTCAGATTTATAATGATCCGACGCCAATATACCAACCGCCTTGACCGCAGAATCCGCAATCAACGCCGCCGGATTAAATGCAGATATATTACCCGCCGCAGTTTGAGCAACTTTTCCACCCAAACTTGCAAATTTACTTGCTGTAACCGCTGCACTAACGCTGCCTGCGATTGTTGCTGCCGATGCACCAACGCTACTCGCGACACCACCATCCGAACCACCTGCGGCATTACCACTCCATGATTCACTGGATGCGCCACCCAATGTTGTTGACGAATGTGTTCCGCCCGCCGCCAAAGACGCATTTGACACACCACCAAATTCCATAACAATCGCACCCGTCGGCAACAACGGCGTATTTAAATCTGCCGACGATATACCTTGGGCGGTGCCATTTGATGCCGGCAATTTATTGCACATCAAATTTGCCATATCAACCGACGCGCCATCCATTGCTTTGGATAAATATTCATTATATTTTTTGTTATAATTATCCTGGGCCTGGCGCAGTGCCGCAATTGCAATCTGCATTTTAACCTGGTTCAACAAATTCGGAAACCGCGCAGATGTTTTTTCTTTTTTGCCCGTGATTTGTTCCAAATTACGCCCCGTAATACAGAATTGAATTTTCGGGTCTTGTTCAATCATTTGAACAACGCGATTGATTGTGCCCTGGATATTTTCCAATTCATATAATATTGAATCCGCAACCCCAACATATTGCGCCGGAACCGCATTTGATTCATTCAAGAAAAACACATAACTATCCGGTTGTTCCTTACCATCTTCGCCTTTATTACTTATGCTTATTATGCCCGCATCTTTATCCGTAGAACCAACTTTGATTTTGCCAAATGAAATCATACCGGTTAAACGATGAACACCACCATCTTTTTGATATTGCAACGACCCAGTTCCCATTGTATCGTCGGCGGCAAATTTATTGCAATCGGTGGTCGAACCACAAACCTCGGTCATTTTTTCTTCGACCAAATTCTGGCATGTTTCCAATGCAGAATTATCGATATTCAAATACAATCCCATCAACATAGAATCCAAATCATCCATTGAAAATTTTGGATTGGCCTGTTTGCATACAACCAATTTATCGATTGGGCAAATGTCATGAATATATGCGTAATCCATACCGATACAGTTCTGGAAATTTTCACCACAACGATTTTCATCGGTAAAGCATTCTTTGACCTCGGTCGTGCATGCATCAACACGCATCGCCGCCAATTTATCTTTTACATACGCCCAAATTTGCGGTTCCATCCGTTCGCATGGGTCAATTTCAACCTTGCAGAAACTGCGTGCCATATCGGGACGCGCCAAACACGCATCCATTGTGTCACGACCTTTGCCGGCGATATCATCTTTACACGCCTTTTGAATACAATTTGAAATGTCGGTCAAACAAGATTGCCGTTTTTTCGATTCCGCCTTACTTTCCGCCAAACGAATTGTTGGTGCCGCCTCGCGCAGGAAATCTGTCCAAACATATTCACGCACCTTGACACATTGATCCAACACCCGTTCACAGATATAACGTTTTGATTCCAAAATTTCCATTGTTGAATCGGTGATATCATATGTGACGGTTTTTTTAACCTTGGTCTTGGCGGTGCTGGTTGCCTGATTATTTTGCATATTTTCACCCGCGATTGTGAACACACAATTTGCCCAATCGGCACCACACGCATCCGGACCCTGCATACATTTTTTATATTCAACCATGCATTCCCCGCGGTCATATTTGTTTGACGACGCCAAAGAATCTTTTAATGCAGAACGCACCGCGGCATTGGCATTGTTCATCGCTGTTTTGGCCTCGGCCTCGCGCTTTGCGATACTGTTTTCAAACCCCTTGCAATCCGACACGATTTGCCGTGAATACATTTGTTTCAACAAAGTATAATCTTTGGAACAAGTATCCATATCGATTTGTTCACGACACAGATTATCCGCCGCCGCAAATAATGCGTCACCTGTTTTATCGGCAATAGATTCCATATCACCAAACACATCGTCATCCATCCCCGCATCATCCCACATTGCCAGCAAAGATTGCCGTTTTTCCGCCGCTGTTTTTTTTGGTGTTTGCGCAACATCACCGGTCTTTTTGTCATATTCGCGCGTACCGTTAAATATGATATCGGCATTGGCGCCTGCCTGGACACGTTCAACTTCTTCGGTTTGTAATCTGTCGGCCTCGGCCAAAGTATCCTTGATTTTTTCTAATCTCGCCTGGTACCCGGCATTTTTATCACTGCACGCGCAAGACCCGCCGTCTTCATTATCCAAAATACAAAATTGATCCATACATCCGTAATACGCGTCATAGCATTCTTGATTATACAACCCCGACACATCTGTTTTCGCGCGAACCTTGGTTCCCTGTTGAATCGCAGATTGTTTCCCCGATGTATTTGTCGCAGCACCCACCGGCATCACAACCGCCGCCACCATAATCAACATAAATACGCGCATGAAATTTTTCATAACTCTCTCCATCTATGAAAATTTATTTTAACAAATCGTTCAGCATTTCTTCCGTGATATTACCCACATTGATATCTTCGCACGATTCCAATTCTTGACAGGACTCTTCTTCACCACTGGACACAGCCCCCATAACACCGGCACCAATCGCACCAACCGCCGCACCAATCGCCGTTCCCCAACCCGGGGATACCATTGTTCCGGCTGATGCACCCGCTGCCAAACCACCCGCTGCGGCCTTTAATGCAGATGTAGATTTCTTTTCACCACCCGTTTCGCACACGCGTTGCACACGGCACACATGGCAATTACGCAAATCGGGTTCGTATGAAACACTGCGGATATAACTGATTGCGCCTTCCGCATCTGGCTTATTCTCTTCTTTATATTTGGCCAGGCAATATTTATGATTGCGATCGGTCTCTTGGGCCGATTTCAAATCATCCATAATCCGCGTGTATTCGCGCAAGGCACGATTTTTTGCCTCAACATATGCAATCATTTTCGCCGTCATATTAATACTGTCGTTCATATCTGTGACACCCGCAGGTTTTTTGGCTTGACCGCTGTAAACGGTTTGACATGCCGACAAAGTCAAATCACGTTCAAAATCCGTAAAGAATTTATCCACCGCCGCATTCACCGATTGTGTGATTTTCGCATCCACAGAATCTGTTGCACGGGAAATTTTCGACACCGCATTACCCGCCGCCAATTTTGTCGCCGGCGCATATAAATCAACCCATTTTGTTGTATCAACACCCGCCAACAATTCCGATGTCGGTATACACGACATATCTGTTCCACACACGTTAGTCAATTTTTCCGCAAATTGATTTATACAACCCGTCAATAATTGGTAATCCATTTTCAACATTGCCGACGATACCAAAACATCATATTGCTTTGCACCTTTGCAAGATGGAAACATCGTTTGCGGACATAATTTTGCAATTTCTTTCGAACCTTTACCAACACACTCTGGCTTTGTGAAATCAACACCGCATTTATCTTTCAAACACGCATCCAAATCATTTTCACAAAACTTTGTTTGTAAATATGCCAATTTATCATTTATAACCGTTTGCAGTCCCGGAATTTTTTCATTACATTCGGTAATAATCGGACAAATTCCGGCGGCAACCTTCACATCGGTTAAACATGCAGAATTTGTAGATGTCGAACAACCCTCTTCCAAACAATTTTGGATTTTTGCCAAACACATGGCGCGACTGTTTTTATCCGCATATTTTTCTGCCTCGACCAAAATCAATTTAGATTCATCTTCCCAATCTTGCAAAACATAATCGCGGTCATACATGCATTGATCCAAAACATCTTCGCATGCATTTGCACGACGCGACAACAAACCCGCATCCAAACAGTTTTCAAAATTCACACCACATCCGCCTTTGTCTGCGATACAAGAACGATACGCCAACAAACATTCCCCACGATTATATTTCCGCGTTGTATCCAACATTTCTAAACGCGCCGAACGCACTGCGGCCTCGGCTGTTTTTTTATTCATTTCCGCGTCACGTTTTTGATCCGACAAATATGTTTCAAACGATTTACAATCCGCGACAATCATGCGCGAATACAATGTTTCTTCCATATTTGATTTCGAACCACATTTTTTTAATTCATCCGCACACGCCGTCGCCGCCATAGAATACAAATTTTGACCAATATCGGCATCATCCCCCAATTCACCATCCGCATCCGCACCATCGTTTAACCATGCCGAAAAATCAATCCCAGATTTACTGTTTTTCGCCGCATCTGATTCACCAAAAACCAATTTTGCACGCGCACCCAATTTTTCGCGTTCAACACCCGTGGTGTATAAATCATCGGCCTCGCTCTGTATTTTTTGAATATCTTGAATCAATTTTTTCGACCGCAAAATATTGTCCGAACACGCACACCGCGAACCCTCGGTTTCGTCCAGCAAACAAAATTCATCCATACATTGCCGATACGCATCACGACAATTTTCTGGCTCAACCGGTACATCTGCAACCGGTTGCGACACCGAACCCTGACCCAATACAGAATTTGTGACATTACGTGGTTCCACCGTCGGCACATTGGCGGTTTTAATTGCCGACATGTTGGACAACGAAGACAACCGCCCCGACGATGTTGTTGCCGGACGCATACTGACACGCGCACCGGTTGTCACCGTATCTGCGGCGAACGCAATCAACGGGAACACACAAAAAACCAACGCGATATTTTTGATTTTCATATCTCTCTCCACTATAATACTATCATGTTTATTTTATCAAAAAAAACGCAACATATCAAGCCCAACTAAAAAAATCTTGATATTTTTACGCACGGGATATATCATAGGAAAAAACAAAAAAAACAAAGGATTCAATTTATGGCAAAAGACGACGTTATCGTTTTTACTGGGACGGTCACCGACAAATTACCCAACACAATGTTTCGGGTAAAATTGGACAACGGCCACGATATTTTGGCAACTGTATGTGGCAAAATGCGCAAGGCACGCATTTGGGTCAATGTTGGCAAACGTGTTCGTGTTGAAATGACCCCATATGATTTAGACAAGGGCCGCATCACATTTGTCGAAAAAAACAATGCCGCAACCGACACCTCGGCAAATTAAGTAAAAAATCATTAAATCAAATGCACCATTTGGTGCATTTTTTTATTGCCCACAAAAAAACTTTTTTGGTAGAATTTTTATTGTATGAGGAAGAAAGGATTTCTGTTTTTATTTTTGCTTGGTTTAACCGCGTCTGGTGTATCATACGCGGCGGACCGTTCTGCGCCCGGAAACACATCACCCACAATGCGCGGAAATATGGCAACCAATGCCGCCGCACGTGCAACAATATCGGTGCGACAAAAAAACACACCAACACAAAACATAAAATCCCGTGCCACAACAAACAATGCGCAACGCACATCTATAACGACGACACAAAACATAAAATCGCGCGCGGCAAAACCCACCCGCACCATCACATCAACCCGGTCCGGGTTATTCACACATCCAACAAAACAAAAATCGGTCACTTCACGCGCCGCAACATTGGATTTGAACGGCATTGACACGACATCAAATTTCGGCAATGAATACAACACATGTCGCGACGCATATTTTACATGCATGGATCAATTTTGTGCAAATATGGACGACACATATCGCCGGTGCATTTGTTCGTCCAGGATTTCGGAAATAAAGCAAAAGCAATCAACATTGGCCAACACATCGGATTCATTGGCGACATTTCATGATTTGAATTTGGACATTATCAACAAATCTGCGACCGAAGTTACCGCCATGACATCCGCATCCGCGGGCGAAATGTCATTGGCCGGCACAAACGATAAATCGGCATCTGCGAAACAGTTAAACGCGATTGGCGATGTTTTATCAAAAACAAAATCGAAATCATTGTCCACCGCCGGCACATTGGACGCGGGCGGCGATATAAAATCTATTTGGGCAACCACGGATTTGGCAAACGGCGCAAACATTGCGAACCTGACGGGGGAAAGTTTATTTAACGCGGTCAATGCACAATGTACACAAATGGTGACTGCGCAATGTTCATCATCAATATTAAACATGGTTGTATCTGCATACGGGATGTATATTGAAAACGATTGTGCAACATTGGCGACAAATTTAACCAAACAGAAAAATTCTGCAAATTCTGCAATTCGCGAAACAGAACGCGAAATGAACATCGCGCGCCTGGAAAATTACGACGCACACAATTTATTATCTATAAACGATTGCATTGCGAACATCCGCAACGATGTCACCGCCGACACCGCGTGCGGACCGGATTTTGTACACTGTTTGGATGTGACGGGTTTGTATTTGAATATCGACACCGGCGAACCATTATACACGAAAAATTTCTATAACCTGGCAAACCAGATTTCATTATCTGGGAACATTTTATCAAATCAAACAAATCATATGTTTGTGAACGCATTGAACAAGAAAAAAATTTACGCCGAAAAAACATTGGATAAATGTCGCGACCTGTCCGGCGATGTATGGGACGAATTCATGCGCCAGGCAATAATTGAAATCCATCAAAAACAACAAGAAAAAATCAGAACCGTAAAAAACGAATGTTTGGGCGTCGTCAATCAATGCTATGACGAACAAACAAATTCATTAAAAGATTTCAACAATGTTTCCGACAAAACATTATTGGGATTAACCATGGAAACCGTCGAAGATTTATGCCGCGAAAAATTAGACACTTGCAGTAACCTGTACGGTGGCGGCGCATCGGGACTGAACGAATTGGTGAACGCGATGCGCGACATTGTTGACCAACGAGTTGTCGCCGAATGTCAAAATTTATTGACTGATTTTGGAAAAAATTTATGTTCCACACAATCCAGTGATACATTACACGCATACCCATACGCATGCCGTGTTTATACCCCCGGCGACCAACAATATGCCGCCATACCAAAATGCAATGCGGCAACCGCAAATTCTGCTGATTGTGGCAACGATTATGTTGACAGTTTATATCAACGTTTTGTGCATTATGCGATGCAGGTTTGTATTCGTCCATCTGAATACGAAAATTATGCAACGACGGGGGAACTGGCGGTGCCAACATCTGTATTACAAGACATAAATATCGTTATGGATAAAATGCGCATTTCAATGGGGAACGAATTGTCCCGCGAATGTGAACGATTGGGTGGCATTTGGGTATCAACACCATACACAAACACATCGATTGCATTATTGGAACAATTTTATACCGAAACCGGCACAAACAAAAATTGGGGCTATTGTCGCACACCAACCGCAACAAACGAAACATATGTCGTCACTTTTGATAACAAAACCAATAGCAACACAAATACATTTACGGCGATTGTCACATTTGGTCAAAAAATGGCATCTGTTGCAAAACCAACAAAAACCGTCAATGGAACATCATGCATATTCGGTGGATATTATTCTGGCGAAAATGGCACCGGCACACAATATTATAACAGTACTGGTACCGCCACACGCACATGGGATATTGCGGGCAATACAACACTGCATGCAAAATGGGACAATCCCGACGACAACACAACCGGATGCACCACCAACATAATCCGCGCATTAAATTAAAAAACCGCCAATGGCGGTTTTATTTTTTATAAATTTATTGCGATATTTATGCGGCTTTCTTGGGTTCGGCAAAAATTTCCACATATGGCTTTTTACCCAAGACAACATCTTTATCAATCACAATTTCTTGCAACCCATCTTTTTCAGGTGCATCGAACATTGGTTGCAATAATAATTTTTCCAAAATACTGCGCAGACCGCGCGCACCTGTTTTACGTTGCACCGCCAAATGTGCAATTTCACGCAACGCGTCCGCCGTCACGGTCAATTTCACACCATCGATGTTCAGCATCGCAACATATTGTTTAACAATCGCATTTTTAGGTTCCGTCAAAATTTTCACCAATGCGGCCTCGTCCAAATCTTGCAGTGTTGTAATAATTGGCAACCGCCCAACCAATTCCGGAATAATACCAAATTTAACCAAATCTTCGGGTTGCACATCCGCCAAGTTATTTTTTTCTTCACGTTCTTTCTTGGATGCCACATCGGCACCAAAACCGATACCGGCACGAACACTTTTACGCGCACCAATAATTTTGTTTAATCCATCAAACGCCCCACCACATATAAACAAAATTTTCGATGTATCTAATTGCACTGTCGCCTCGCCCGGGTGTTTGCGACCCGCACCACCAACCGGCACATTTGCAACGGTTCCTTCGACCAATTTTAATAATGCCTGCTGCACACCCTCGCCCGACACATCACGTGTCAACGATGGATTTTCAGATTTTCGTGCAATTTTATCAATTTCATCAATATAAATAATTCCACGTCCGGCCTTTTCCACATCAAAATTTGCATTTTGTAATAAACGCGCCAAAACACTTTCCACGTCATCACCGACATATCCGGCCTCGGTCAAAGTGGTGGCATCTGCGATAGCAAACGGGACATCCAAAATACGCGCCAATGTTTGGGCAAACAAAGTTTTACCGGTTCCGGTTGGTCCAATCAACAACACATTAGATTTTTGGATTTCAACATCCTTGATACTAACCGCATGCCGTTTATAATGATTATACACCGCGACCGACAACGCACGTTTGGCATCCGTTTGACCGATAATATATTCGTTCAAAAAATCATAGATTTGATGGGGTGTTGGCAATTTCGCCGTACCACCTTGGACCGCATCCGTCCGCAAATCATCCGCCATAATATCATTGCACAACGCGATACATTCATCACAAATGCAAACATTACGACCACTGACCAACTTTTTCACTTCATATACGGCCTTGCCACAGAAAGAACAAAACTGGTCATTTTTTTTATTTTCGGATGTTGTTATTTTTTCATCACTCATGTCAAAACCCCATAAATCAAAAATTATTTCCGCACCAAAATCCCATCAATCAAACCAAAATCTTTGGCATCGTTCGCCGTCATCCAATTATCACGTTCCATCGCCGCAAACAATTCCTTTTCTTTGCGCCCGGTAAATTCAGACATCTGTTTAATCAACAATTCTTTGGTTTGTTTAAATTTGCTGATTTGGATTTCCATATCGGTGACCTGACCCTGGGTTCCGGCCATTGGTTGATGAATCATAATCGATGTATTTGGCAAAACAAATCTTTTACCTTTTTCACCCGCCGCCAACAACACAGACGCCATCGACGCAACCAACCCCATACCGATTGTTGAAACCGGTGCCTTGATATAACGCATTGTATCCAAAATTGCCTCGCCCGCGGAAACATCACCGCCCGGGGAATTGATATACATCGAAATATCTGCATTTGGATTTTCAGATTCCAACAACAACAACTGGGCAACGATAACATTTGCCATATTTGTTTCAATTTCGCCCGTCACCATAATAATTCTGTCACGCAACAATCGCGAATAAATATCAAAAGAACGTTCGCCACGTGGTGATTCTTCTATAACCATAGGTATCAAAGCCATATTACAACCCTTTAATTTTTCGTTTGTTTCATAAAATTATAGCATAAAAAAACGCTATTCGCAAATTTTCCGCCACTTTTTTCTATATAAACTATGCCATCAAAATTTCAAGTGCAGGAAGTGTTTTTCCTTCTACAAACTCCAAAAACGCGCCACCGCCGGTCGAAACATAGGTTATATCGTCGCGAACACCCGCCACATCCACGGCCGCCACCGTTTCACCACCACCAACAACACTAACCAATTTGCCGGCACGCGTCCGTTCTGCAATCGCACGCGCAACGCGGAAACTTGATTCACCCCATACATCACCCCATTCCGCCATACCAAATGTTCCGTTCCAAATAACGGTCGCGGCATGGTTTATTACATCAATATTGCGGTCAGTGGTCATCGGCCCGTCGTCAATAATTACATCCCGTTCTGTAATTTCATCCAAACCTTTATTTACGCGTTTTGCCGTTTTTTCAAATGTTGCGCCAACGCCTTTATCAATCGGCATTAAAAATTTACAGTTATTTGCCGCCGCCACATCCATAATTTCGCGCGCCGTCGCCACCATATCCGGTTCATACAATGAATTACCAGGATTTTTTCCACATGCGAAATTAAATGTAGTTCCCAGCGCACCGCCAACAATTACCGTATCCGCCAATTTGCACAATGTTTTTAATACACCAATTTTACCGGACACTTTCGCCCCACCAACAATCGCCAACAACGGTCGCCGTGGCGATTCCATTATGCGTGAAATATTTTCTACCTCGGCACGCAATAATTCGCCGGCAAACGCGGGCAAAATTTTTGCAACACCAACGGTTGACGCCGCCGCCCTGTGCGACACAGCAAACGCATCATTTACAAATAAATCAAAACCAGTTGCTAACTTTTTTGCGAACGCCAAATCATTTTCCTCTTCGCCGCAATAGAAACGAACATTTTCCATTAACACAATATCGCCATCACGCATCCCCACCATAAAATCTCGTTTCAGGCAATCATCAACAAAAGGTATTTTCATATAATCTGCAATCGGGCGCAACGATAATTCCGGCACATGCTCACCTTTTGGACGTCCCAGATGTGCACAAATTGCGACACGCGCCCCGGCCTCGCGCAGTTTGTTTATGGTCGGCATCGATTGTTCAATACGGAAAGTGTCAACGATTTTTCCATTTTCAATTTGGACATTAAAATCCACCCGCAACAAAACATATTTGCCGCGCACCGCACCATAATCAACCACCCGCAATTTCATTTTTCCTTTCCTTTTCTATATGGTTATTACCTGGAATGCGCCTTTAATTTTGGAATAACAATCCAATCACAATTTCCATCTAATGTTGCAATATAATTTTTTATTTTTTGTTTATTAATTTTCCGCAATACTTTTTGTCTAAAATTTTCACCTGTCTCACCACGTTCTTTAAAAAAAGAATTCTGAAAACGATATTCCACAACAGAAACATCTCTATCAGCACAATAATCTATATGATAAATATATCCCCCACGCGCAGAAAGAGGTTTAACCGCTGTACCACCAATAAATGCTTTGGGCTCGCAATTACCCTTAAATTCAACAACAAGAGATGCCTTACCAGTGTAAAAGCCACGTTCAATAACTTCTTTACAACTTTCATCTACTTTAATTGGTTGCGCCTTTTTCATTTTTATTCCTTTTAATTATTTTCCAAAATCTTTTTCACCGGTCCAAAACTTTTTCTATAATGTTCATTTATACCATATTTTTCTATGGCGCGCAAGTGTTCCGGCGTTGGATAACCGGCGTTTTTTTCCCATCCATATTCGGGATATTTTTGCGCCAATTCATGCATTAAACGGTCACGCGTGACCTTGGCGACTATCGATGCCGCCGCAATAGATAATGATTTTGCATCGCCCTTGACCACCGCACGACCATTCAAATTTTTCGGCACACGATTCCCGTCAATCAGGCAAAAATTCGGTTGCAACGCGAGTGCATCCACCGCCCGCTCCATCGCACGCATTGATGCCCACAAAATATTTAATTCATCTATTTCAGCCGGCGAACAACTGCCCACCGCCCAAATTGTGTTTGCCGTAATCCAATCGTATGCCGCGTCACGCTGTACAGCCGTCATTTGCTTTGAATCGCGAATTACCACCGGAATTTCAATGTTTTTATCCGGAAAAATCACCGCACCCGCAACAACCGGTCCACATAATGGCCCCCGACCCGCTTCATCCACACCGGCAACAATGCCACCAATTTCATATTCAAAATCAAAATTCGGGTTCATTTTCATATGAATTATCATACCAAAAATTCCCAAAAAACAACACTATTTTATGCTTGACAAATCGTAATCTTGTGCAATTATGTACCAAGAAAACAAAAAAAGGATTATATAATGCCAGAAAATGCATATATTCAACAAGCCATTGCTGTAAAAAAACAAACACAACAAACAAAAAGCAACAAAACCATTGCTATCAATTTTGCAATGCAAATGCAACAAAACATATACGCAAAACATTTGGAAATAATGCGCGGTTCATTAGGTGTATAAAATATGTACATTAACAATTTGCCTTTTACCGAAACATTACAAATGGCGCAACGCGATTTATACGACATTAATACGTTGTTATTAAAACCATTAAAAAAACAACAAAAAAACGCGAAACGCAAAAAAACAATGTGGCATATCGTATCTGGCACTGAACATGCCATAGGCATTACTTTTGGTGTGTTGGCCACAATTGAAACATATAATCAAAACTATGTTTTTGGTGGATTGTATGGTGGATTGATGGCAATCGGCGCGACAGTTGCATTTAATGCCAAAAACATCGCAAAATTATACACAGATACAGAAAAACAATTAAACGAAAAAATTGCCACTGTCCAAACGGCAATCAACATCGCATTACCTGAAAAAATACACGAAATTGCCGAAATCGCCCGCAATATAAAACACAGGTAAAAAAATGAAAACAAAAATTATAAAAGAACAATTATACATTCGTGAATTATCCGAACATTCCGATCAAGATTTATGCGATATTAAATCTTTATTGATTGCGTCATTGGCATTGATAATGACATTACACGAACAAAAACGTCGCGCAAAAATTATGGCGTATGGGTCACACGGCACCGCTATTATCAACGGTGCATTGGGTGTAAATTATGCATATCGCAACGAAAATAAAATTTTACTGTTTTTATGGTTTTTGCCCGCGATGTTATATTTTGCAAAAAATGGTTTTGATGCAAACGAATTGACCCGCGATTATGACACAAAATTAAACGACAAAATCGCACAGCACAACGCATTAAAAAACACACTGGAATCGGCAAATAAAAAAACAATCCATGGAATTGCAAAAACATTTCGCGACGAAATTCCGGACATAATGAAAGACACCGTAACCCCGGACCAAATCAGCCAAACAATCCATCATATATTAATGAAATACCAACGATAACTAAATCGACATACGATTTTCTATTTGCTGTTGCACATATTCGTCTTCACTGTTGTACAGTGGCCATTGACCGTTTGCCAATTCCTGCATTGATGTCAATGGTTGATTTAACCGCGCACGATACAGCCACAAATTCGACAACACGCGTTTAATATATCCACGCGTTTCATACGCCGGGAAACTTTCAATATACAACAATGGGTCATACGTACTAAATGTTTTTTCAAATTTCGCGACATTACCAATTCCCGCATTATACGCCGCCAACATTTTTATAATGCTATTATCAATAACCGGTTGTTGCAACAAATCAACGATATATTGCTGACCCAAAAACATATTATGTTCTGGTTTTGACATATCCATATCCGACCATTTAACCTTGTTTTTATGTGCAACCAATTTCGCCGTTCCCGGCATCAACTGCATCACACCATTTGCACCAACACCCGATTTTGCGGTTGTCCGAAATCCACTTTCTTGTTTTGTAATTGCGAACAATAACGCCCGATCAATCGACCAACCGCCCATCGGTTCCCAATCCGGCAACGGGTATTGTGCCGAATAAATAATATCATCGTCAATTTCCAAAATTCCCCTATCGCGCACAACACCAGAAATTTGAATTGCAATTCGTGGCAAATCATACGCCGTCGCAACAGAATTTATTGCATGCAATGTTTTATCCGTCGCACGTGTCGTAATCATAGATTTCAAATATTGTTCTGCACGCGCCTTTTGATTCACCTGAATCAGTGCCAACGCAATTTTTCCCAATTTTAATTCACGCAACGCATCAATATCTTCGTCCGAACAATCTTGTTCAAAAAATTCATATTCCGGTGTGCGCCCTAACATCGTCGCCGACAACGCACCATAAAAACTCATCGGGCGGGCGGCACCAATTTCCCAGTATTTCTTTGCCGCATCCATATCATCATTTGCATCCGCCGCACGACCCGCCCAAAATGCGGCCTCGCCCTTGCGGGCATCATTTATTTGCGACAATTCTAAAATCTTGCTGAAATATTTCTCAGATTCTTTATATTTGGCCTCTTTATAATACAACAAACCCATTGTCCACAAACCATATTCACTGTCCGCATCCGCCGCAACAAATCCCCATTTTTTTGCCAATTCCAATTCACCATTTGTATAATAAATATACGACAACCGCCCCGCCAGACGACCATAATCAATCGCACTCAATGCCTTTTTAAATTTTTTATCTTCTAAAATATTGCGCGCCCGTTTTGTTGAACCACTGCGTATTGCGCGTTTAAAATTAGCAATTTTATTTTCAACCGATTTAGAATATGTTTTCGTCGTCCATGTTTCACTTTGTGCCGTTTCACCATTTGATTTTGCCGTCAACGAAGAATACACAACCGGCTTACGCACCTTGACCTTTTTAATTTTGGATAATTTTTCAACACGTTCCGCACCCGGCATATCGTAATATTTATTCATCCAACTTGAAATCTCGGCACCTTTCGTTTTATATGTTTTGGAAAAGAACCGTTGATATAAAACCTCGTTCATTAATAATTTATTGGTCAATTTAGATTCTAATTTTTTTGCCGCATCAATTTTTTCTTTGCCTTGCAATGCGAAAATCTGTTGATAAATATCCACATCCGCATCGGTCAAAACATCCAACACCGGCGCCGCCGTTGCCACACGAACGCAAAAAACCGCAATCAAAATCAGAATTATTTTTTTCATTTTAAAATAACGATGTTTTTGGCAATTTGCACACAATTGCGTTATCATCATCCTCTGGTATTTGATCAATAATTTTTTTGAAATCAGAAATTTTTGAAAACTTGCGATACACCGACACAAACCGCACAAACGCAATCGGGTCCAAATTCAGCAACGAATCCGCCACCATTTGTCCGACCGCCGCCGATGTCACCGTTTCATCGGCGTTTTCTGTTTCCAACCGACGATGAATAGATGTCACCAATTTTTCGATTTGTTCGTCACCAACATCACGATTGCGACACGCCAATTTAATACTGCGTGTCAATTTTTCCCGGTCGAACGGTTCCAGTTTTCCACTGTTTTTACGAACGACCAAATCGCGCATTTGGACGCGTTCAACCGTGGTAAAACGCGCACCGCATTGATTACACACGCGGCGTCGACGAATTATCGCGTCTTCAATATCGGGGCGGGAATCCAACACCCGACTGTCAGTAGAATTACAGTATGGACATCTCATATCTATATAAATTTAGCAATCTAAAATAAAACTGTAAAGCATATTTTTTTAATATATTTTTCAAGAAAATGCATTTTTCAAAAAAATCAAGACCTTTTTATTAAATTTTTGGTTTTGACGCAAAAAAATTCACCCAAAAATATGGTATAATTACTTCCCGTAGGACGAGAGAGAATTAATGGACAAAATTCTAAACCAAATTTTGGCTGGCGATTGTATCGAATTAATGCGCAAAATGCCCGACGCATCTGTGGACGCGATTTTTGCGGATTCGCCATACAATTTACAACTGGGCGAAAAAACTTTGTACCGTCCCGAAGATCAAACCGCCGCACGTGCGGTTCGTGACGCATGGGATTCTTTTAACAGTCCTGCGGAATATTATCAGTTTTGTCATGATTGGTTATCGGAATGCAAACGCATATTAAAACCAACCGGCGCGATGTGGGCAATCGGTTCATATCATAACATTTTTCAAATCGGCGCAATAATGCAAGATTTGGGCTTTTGGATTTTGAACGACATCGTATGGGTAAAAACAAACCCAATGCCGAACTTTCGTGGCACGCGTTTTACCAACGCACACGAAACACTGATTTGGGCAACGCCGACCAAGACCGGGAAATATACATTTAATTACGAAACAATGAAGAAATTAAACGGCGGCAAACAAATGCGGTCTGATTGGAATTTGGACATATGCCTGGGGCACGAACGGATTAAGGGCGCCGACGGCAAAAGTTTACATAACACACAAAAACCGCTTGATTTATTGCGTCGTGTAATATTGGCATCAACCAAACCGGGCGACATAATTTTGGACCCATTTGTGGGGTCCGGCACAACCGCCGCCGCCGCCAAAGAATTAGGCCGGCAATTTATCGGCATCGACCGTGACGAAACATATGTTGCCGCCGCACGCGAACGCGTTGCATCCGTTCAACCGATTGATTTATCTGATATCGAGGTCACCAAACCCAAACGTGACGAGGTCCGTGTTGCATTCCGCGAACTTATCGATGCGGGACTTCTCTATGTCGGTCAAACATTGGTCAGTCCACATGGCGAACGCGTCATGATAACCCACGACGGAAATTTGGCGCACACATTATATGGCAAGGCATCTATCCATGTCATGGCGGCGCGCATCCAACACAGCGTCAGTTTCAACGGATGGGATTATTGGTCGGCACAAAAACGCGACGGCACATTGGTTCCAATCGACGATTTAAGAAAATATATCCGCGATGTCAAATCCGGCATGAAAAAAGCCGCATAAACCATATGCGACTTATTTTTTGTAACAAATAAATTATTTTGTTTTTTTAGCATCACGCAAATATGCCATACGTACCGCCACCGGCATACCATAAATATCCGCCCAAACCAATGGAACATCCGGCAATATATATTGTTTTTTAACACGATTCATAATAAAACCTCTATTTTTTTACACAGGCAAATTTTACCCCAAAACATCTCTTTGTCAACAAAAATATTATTGCTCTGCGCCGGATGCTCTGACCGATCCAGCCGCCCCTGGATAAAACAAAAATGCCCCATTGGGGCATTTTTATTTTATCTTGGTTGGGGCAGCTGGATTCGAACCAACACTAGCGGAGTCAGAGTCCGATGTTCTACCATTAAACTATGCCCCAATGATGGCCTGTATTATAATCGATTATATATGTTTTGCAAATTATTTTTTTCGCCGCACCACAATAACAAAACCTTTGCAGAAATGCAGTTTTTATGATACCATACACTTGTCGCAACCAAAGGATTTATCATGGAAGTTTTTTCAATTATTTTAAATTCTTCAACCGTAATGTATTTATTGGCGTTCGTGTGTGCGGTGGTTGGTATTCGTTGTTTAATCCATGGCATTATGGGTGGCACATCAACATTATTACGTATTTTATGCACGATTTTGTTCGCGGCATTGGCATATTATTGCTGGCGCCACGCCGGCACATTACACGGCCACAACATGATTGACAGTTTTATATCCGACACATGGATTGAATTAAAACAATTCGTTCAATTTATAAAAACAAAATTTTAACTAAAAAAAATTCATTTGCATCAACACCGCCCAAACGGGCGGTGTTTTTTTTGAAATCTAACCTATGCCGAAAAACACCTATTTTTGTCACAATATATGACAACCAAGGGAGTCAAACACATGAAAAAATTTATTTACATTTTTTGCATATCTGTAATGTCCACACCCGCAATCGCATGCACCGGAATCACCCTGCACGCGCGCGACGGCGGTGTGGTTTCCGCCCGTACAATTGATTGGGCAGAATCCGACACAAACAACATTTATACCATCGTTCCACGCGGACACGTGTCGCGTTCACTACTTCCCGACGGAACACAAAACGGTTTGACATTTACAGCAAAATATGGATTTGTTGGTCTGGGCCCAGAACGCCCGGAATTCGTTGTTGACGGCACGAACGAAACCGGCCTAAACGCAGGTTTATTTTATTTCCCAGATTACGGAGAATACCCCAAATACGACGAGGCTATGCGTGACATTTCCGTCGCCGATTTACAAGTCGTATCGTGGATATTATCCAATTTTTCAACAATTGACCAGGTCAAAGAAAACATCAACAATATTCGCGTAATAAACATTTACCCCAACTCTTCAACCGTACATTGGCGCATAACCGAACCCGGCGGTCGCGTTGTTGTTATGGAATTTATCAACGGCACACCAACATTTCACGAAGACGAAATCGGTGCAATTGCGAATTCACCGAACTTTGATTGGCAAAACACAAACCTGAACAACTATGTAAATTTACACGCTGGCACCGCCGAACCATTAAAATTGGGTGCCATTACATTAAAATCTTTCAGTGGCGGAACAGGTCTATTGGGAATACCGGGTGATTTTTCATCCCCGTCACGTTTTGTCCGCGCCGCATTTTTCGGCAATATGGTAAATCAGCAGCAAAATTCAGAATCAACTATCCCGGTTGCGTTTCACATACTGAACAATTTGGACGTTCCGTTTGGCACAACATACAACAATAATCGCGCGCCAACAAATATGCCATCCGGTACACAATGGACAATTGCCAGCGATTTAGCAAACAAAGTTTTATATTATCACACAATGTATAACCGCACAATTCGCAAAATTGATATGAACGAAATCAATTTCGAAACCGTCCCATTTCAATTTGCACCATTGGACGATGTAAAGCGCGAAACAATAATACCGGTTCAAATTCAAATCGCCCAAGAATAAAATTTGCCTTTTGTAAAATCGGTGAGTATAATCAAATCACCGATTTTTATCAAAAGGAGTATATTTATGAAAATTAAACCATTTGCAGGTGTCCGCCCACCAAAAGAACTGGCTGCCGATGTTGCATCCCGTCCATATGACGTTTTGAACTCTGTCGAGGCCAAGGCCGAGGCCGGTGAAAAATCATTACTGCACATTATCAAACCAGAAATCGATTTTGACCCAATCGCCGGCGAACACGAACAAAGAACATATGACAAGGCCGTCGAAAATTTCAAAAAATGGCAATCAAATGGCTGGCTGGTCCAAGACGATAAAGAAATGTATTACATATATGCCCAAACAATGAATGGTCGCACACAATATGGCCTGGTTGCGGCGGCAAATGTCGATGATTATATGACCGGCAAAATTAAAAAACACGAATTGACCCGCAAAGAAAAAGAAGACGACCGCATGATTCACGTTCGTATCCAGGATGCAAATTTGGAACCGGTGTTCTTTGCATATCCTGACGTGGATGAAATGAACAAATTGGTTGCCGATTGGGTAAAAAATCACGCACCCGAATATGACTTTGTCGCGCCCGACGGTTTTGGTCATACATTTTGGAAAATCGATGACGACGCAATCAATGCGCGCATTACCGAAATATTCAAAAATATTCCGGCGATGTATGTTGCCGACGGCCACCATCGTACCGCCGCCGCCGCACGCGTTGGTGCCGAAAAGCGCGAACAAAACCCAAATCACACCGGCGCGGAAGAATACAATTATTTCTTGGCGGTGATTTTCCCGGCATCACAATTACATGTAATTGATTATAACCGCGTCGTCAAAGATTTGAACGGTTTAACACCGGAACAATTTATTTCTGAATTGGAAAAATCTTTTGATGTTCGTGACATGGGCACATCGATTTACAAACCAAATGCATTACATAACTTTGGCATGTATTTGGGTGGCAAATGGTATTCTTTGACGGCGAAACCCGGCACATATAACGACAACGACCCAATTGGCGTTTTGGATGTGACCGTTTTATCGAATTTAGTATTTGATAAAATATTGAACTTGGGCGATTTGCGCACATCAAACAGAATTGATTTCGTTGGCGGAATCCGTGGCCTGGGTGAATTGCAAAAACGCGTTGATTCCGGTGAAATGGTTGCGGCATTTGCATTGTATCCGGTGACAATGAAACAAATCATCGACATCGCCGACACCGGCAACATCATGCCACCAAAGACAACATGGTTTGAACCAAAATTACGCAGTGGTTTGGTCATCCACAAATTGTCATAAAACAGTTCCCCTCCTGTGTGGGGGGGTGGCTGCACAGCAAACGGGATGGTCTAAAAACAACCAACAAATATACCGACATTTGTCGGTATTTTTATTTCTCGAAACTTTGCACGGCTTGCATTATCTGATTTACATCCATATTCCGCAATTTATCACCAAATTTAGTTTTTAATGCGTTCATTGTATTGGTATCTAATTTCAAACTGCTGATATCAAAATTCCCAACCCCAGATTTATCATCGCCGCCATTTATCAACGCGTTCCCAATCGCACCACCAATGGCACCCACGCCCGCCGACGCGCCACCAATTTGGGCACGACGGGTGGACGCATCCGATTGCGCATCCAATTTATCAATGTCGGTTTGATTTCCCATTGTTGCACGATAAAGTGATGCGTATGTTCCGTTTTGAACGCCATTTCCTTTGTCGTCATATAAACCCACCACCGATTTATCCAACACAACATCAGATTCAATTCCCGCACGTATTCCCAAATCCGCCTTGCGTTGTTTTAAACTCGCCGCTAAATCAACATAAGATTGATATAAATCTATCAACTGGTTCGCGCCAGGCTATGCCGCCATGTCCGACGCCGCATCTTTATCGGCATCTTTTTCGGCCAGTCCCCGCGCCAATTCCATACCGCCAATTCCCGTCGCCGCCATGGTCAGACCCGACAAAGCCCGATTTGCCGTAGACGTCTCGCGTGACAACGCATCATCATACGCACTTTCCGCATCTTGCATTTGTTTTTCTAATTCAGCCGCATCAACACATTTACCATCAACCAATTTGAAACCACCCAAACAATCTTTTGGAATACAAACCTCATTTTCAATACCACCACTGGCGGCATTCAAATCTTTCAACTGACTCTTCGTACATTCTTGTTTGACACATGTTTTATCTTTAATTTCATAATCTATTTTACAAACCAACGGTTCACATTGTCCGTCGCTATTCTTGGTCCCAATAACCGCATTTATACTATTTAATTCTTCTTCAGAACAAGACACATTGCTCGGTCGCACCATCGATGCATCCAATTGCGGCGGTTCTTCGCAATAGGCATCATATTGACCATCGTTAAACAATTTCCAATCTGAATTCCGACATTTTGTTTCATACACACATTCGTCACCAACTTTTTTATCACGACAAATAACACTGTAATTTCCTGCGCACGGTTTGCACTCTGTCACTTTCATGACATCAATATTTTGTTGTATTACGCCATCACGCACCGGCACCACACTTCCGCCTGCCGCTACATCAACTTTCTTATCATCGTCAGCATCAGCATTCAACGACGTTTTTTCATTTGGATTTTCTATCGTTGTAACAGGTTCGGCAAGACGTGTATTGACCGTTTCTTCTGATACCACTTTTTCCTCTATGACAGGATTTTCTGGTTCCCATTTTGCATAAAATTCCTTGTCCTTGCCATCATCACAAACATGTTTGAGATCCACTTGAAAAGAGCATTTTTCTTCCCGACTATCTTTATCATATGTACACCATCCTTGGAACACATGATCTTTCTTTGTTGGCTTGCAATCAAAAACCCCTTTGTTATACGCACCATCCAAATCACATTGTTTTTTCTCGTCCTCAGAAAGATTGAACTTATGCCAACATGTCTTAGACTGTGTCGTCGCGGTTGTCACAGGTGCAGAATTGTTGTTTGTTTGTCCATCTACATATGGTTTCACACCCTTTTCTATTAATAATTGCTCTATTTTTTCACAATGAGTACTACCTGTGTATCTACAAATATCACCATCTTTCAAAAGTCTCACATAATCTAACAAAGTACCGTGTACTTTTTTCTGACTCGATCTGACCTGTACTTCTGCATCAACTATAATATCAAGGTCAGCACCATGATCCACCAATGATTTTACCGCTTCGTATGTTGTTTTGGTACAAGACGAACACCCCCCATCAAACTCTTTACCTTTACCACAACCACCACCACCACAACAAGCACTAACAACCGATTGAATAGTTGGTATACCATACTCTGTTCTCAAATCCACCAACTCATGATTACTATCAAGCATGGCATTCACCGCCGCAACATTTGCTGGGCATCCCCGAGGTGATAAAGCCCAGTGCAACGGATGCCAACTCGCAGTTCCGTTACTTATACAATCGTATTTTAAAAACTTACTAATATCACCCTTGGTATACTGTTTTATTCCATTAATCAAACCAGACTTATCCTGATGGCAATTTTCAGCGCCCCACCCCGGCACACACAACACCATTGCGCAAAACACACCACAAAAAATTGCACGAAAAACGGCCATAAAACTCTCTCCAAATTCTATCGCCAATTATTATACCATAAAAAAAGTATTTTTTCTAACTATTTTGTGCGCAATATCAATTCTTTCACCAATGTCGCCTTCCTGGATTTCGACATCAATTTAAAAAATCGCACAGAATTTTTATCAACAAAACAATTATCCAATGTGTCATGTCTGTCTTGATACATCAATTCAAATTCATTTCTAAAATCCGGATTTGCACAATACGCAATTTCATGCACCGGAACACGCAAAATCAAATCTCCGGAACCACACAGCGTATAATAATGCGACCGATGCATTCCACATTTCACACCATTTTCATTTAAAATATATTTCATTACTTTTAAATTCTGATTATGTTTTGGTTTCAAATAAAAAAATCCATTACCACGAACCGTCAACCGTGACACATCCGAACATAACGCAAACAATGCCCGCACAGATTCATTAACATCCAAATTATTTTTATTCATACCATACCCCCATTATCATCCGTTAAAAAACCGCCCAAAACTTTTGGGCGGTGATAATTAAATACAAACACATTCACATTTAGAACCCAAACACCATACGTTGTTTCGACTGACGTTTTTTTTCATTACGCACGGCCTCTTCCGCTTTGCGTTTGCGTTTTGTTGTCGGTTTTTCGTAACGTTGACGTTCCTTCATTTCACGATACAGACCTTCTTTTTGTGATTTGCGTTTTGCGACACGCAATGCCTGTTCAACGTTATTATCACGAACCAAAACTTTTACCATATATATTCACCCCCTTTTGGCGAATTCTTTGTGTTATTCTTAAAATTTTAATTCTATGCCCGTCTACATCGCTATCGCGATTCCGCCGCGGCACTAAAATTTCTTAATTGCGCACCTTATGTGCGCAATAACGAAATTTTGTGGTGGAGCCAATCAGACTCGAACCTGACGAGACGGTGATGGTTGCCCAAACAGGCGTCTCTCTATTCTTTGACCTATCGGCTTCAAATTTCTGGTGGAGCCAATCAGACTCGAACTGACGACCCCCTGCTTGCAAAGCAGGTGCTCTACCAACTGAGCTATGACCCCAGAACTCTATAATCCATCGCTTTACCCAAAAAGCCCACACATTTTATACATTTATTTTGCATAAGTCAAATAAAAAATACCGCAAAGTATTGACAAAAAAATATTTTGATATATAATTCAACAAAAAAACAAAACAACAAACAAAAATGATTAACCTAAGTACACTCGGATTACCAAACAATTTTAAAGATTTACTACCGGAATTAAAATCAAAAACCCTGAAATGGGAAACCAACTGTTATTCAGGAACAGATATAAACAATTATGCAACAATATCTTTTTATGAATCATTACGTTCACCATACGGCAACATTATACTAACACCCGGATTGGGCACAAATACAGATATTGACCCATTGTCAAAAATGTTAATATTCTGGGCATTAACACATAGATTCAATATTATAACATTTAACACATTTTTGGGACGCTTTTATCATAAACCAACATTGCAAATTGCCCAACAAAACACATATCACGAATTTGTTCATGTTTTACAAAAATGTATAACATACACAGAAAATTTTTGCTCTGATATAAACATTATGATTGGTCATTCCGCCGGTGCAACGGGAACGATTGACGCAATGAACAACCTTGCCACCAATGACAAAAAAACAAAAATTAACTCTGTTATGTTATTCGCACCATGGGTCAGTATAAAATGGTTTAATTCTATGCAGAAAAACATTTCTGCACATCATCCTGATACCCGCGACATGATTCCTATTCTCAACATATTTAATACCGATAAAAAATCCACTGGCCCTGAATATATACCTGTTACACCAAAATTTTTCCACGACATGACACACAATCAATTCAGACCGGATTTAATGAACAAATGGGGTACAAACATTACAATTATCGCCGGCGAAAAAGACAAAAAAACATTTACAAAACTACTGGCAAAACGATTTGAAATATTACAAACACAACCCAACCACGATAAATTTTCTTTTATCGTATTACCAAATGCAAAACACAGTTTTTTAGAAATATATAAAAACAACCAATCCGTTATCAGTTTGATAAAATCACAAAAAACCAAATTATCAAAAAAATAAAAAAATCGGACCACACGGGTCCGATTTTTATTTCACCGTCAACTCATCACCATGGACATCGACATAAACGGTCGCGCCATCGGTTATCGCGCCAGACAAAATCAAATCTGCGATTTTGTCTTCGACCGCCGTCATTATCAGCCGTTTCAACGGACGTGCACCAAACACCGCATCATACCCATGCGTTGCCAACCATTTAATTGCCGGCGCCGTCACATCCAATGTGATATTACGTTCGGCTAAGCGTTTTGATAAATTACGCAGTTGAATTTTTACAATTCCATCCATAACATCCGGCGCCAATTCATCAAAGAATAAAATATCATCTATTCTGTTTATGAATTCAGGACGGAAATGTTTTTTAACCGCATCCATGGACGGCAAATTACTGGTCATGATAATAATTGTGTTTGTAAAATTGACAACATGTCCCTGGCCATCGGTCAAACGACCATCATCCAGAATTTGCAAAAACACATTAAACACATCTGGATTTGCCTTTTCAATTTCATCAAACAACAACACCTGGTACGGGCGACGACGCACGGATTCCGTCAGCACCCCGCCCTGATCATAACCCACATATCCCGGGGGTGCACCAATCAAACGCGCAACCGAATGTGGTTCCATATACTCACTCATATCAATTCGTGTCATCGCCGTATCATCATTAAACAGGTATTCCGCCAATGCCTTGGCAACCTCGGTCTTACCCACACCGGTTGGCCCCAAGAACATAAAACTGGCAATCGGGCGACGCGGGTCCGATAAACCGGCTCTGCTGCGACGAATCGCACGGGCGATAACATTTAATGCCGCATCCTGGCCCACGACACGTTTGCACAATTCATCTTCGATATTTAATAATTTAGATTGCTCTTCGGTGGAAAGTTTATCTGCCGGCACACCGGTCCATTTACTGACCACCATAGCGATATGTTCCGGCAACACCGTTTTATATTCGCGTGCATCCGTGTTCATCTGTTTTATTTTTTCGGTCAGTTCCGGAATTTTACCATATTGCAACGCAGATGCCTTTTCATAATCACCCGTCCGCACGGCGTTTGCAACCTCGGCACGCGCATTATCCAACGCCGCCATTGCATCCGACAGTCCCCGCATCTTTTCCTGTTCTGCGTGCCATGCATCGGTCAGTTTTTTAGATTCTTCTTCGGTTTTGGCAATCAATGATTCCAATTCAACTAATCGCCGTTTTGATTCTTCATCTTTTTCTTTTTTCAACGCCTGTTGTTCGATTTTTAATTGTTGCAATTTTCGATCAACCTCGTCCAAGGCATCTGGCTTAGATGACACTTCGATACGAACACGGGCGGCGGCCTCGTCAATTAAATCGATTGCTTTGTCCGGCAAAAACCTGTCGGTGATATAACGATTTGATAATTTCACCGCAGACACCAACGCCGAATCGGAAATTCTGACACCATGATGACCCTCGTATTTTTCTTTTAATCCACGCAAGATTGAAATTGTATCATCGACCGTTGGTTCTTCGACATAAACCGGTTGAAAACGACGCGCCAATGCCGGATCTTTTTCAATATATTGCCGATATTCATCCAATGTTGTCGCCCCCAAACAATGCAGTTCCCCACGCGCCAACATCGGTTTTAATAAATTTCCGGCATCCATGGAACCTTCGCCTTTGCCGGCACCAACAAGAGTATGCAATTCATCAATGAATAAAATAATTTGTCCGTTTGAATCTTTGACGGCCTTTAATATTGCCTTTAACCGTGCCTCGAATTGACCACGATACATTGCACCCGCCATCAACGCACCCATATCCAACGACAGCAACTTTTTATTCTGTAAATTTTCCGGTATATCACGCGACACAATGCGTTCCGCCAAACCTTCGACAATCGCAGTTTTACCCACACCCGGATTACCAATTAAAACCGGATTATTTTTTGTGCGACGGGACAAAACCTGGATAGTCCGACGAATTTCTTCATCGCGTCCAATCACCGGATCCAATTTTCCATCCGCCGCCAATTTTGTAAAATCGGTCGTATATTTTTCAATCGCCGCCTGTGGCGTTTCATTCATTTCTTCTGGATTCATATATTGACTCCTTTTATTCGTTGCAAAATATATAGTGCGCAATAATAAAAATTCAATATGTGCACGAATATAAACCCAATATTTTTTTATTATTTTTTTACAAAAATGGTCTTGAAATTTTATCACCTTTGTGCGATAAATAACCCCGCACGAAAAAAATGAAAAAAGAATTAAACAGGAGATACCAAGATGTTCAAAATTATCGACATTCACGCGCGTCAAATTATGGATTCGCGCGGAAATCCAACGGTGGAATGTGATGTAAAATTGTCCGGTGGGGCATGCGGTCGCGCGGCGGTACCATCGGGCGCATCAACCGGCAGTTTCGAAGCACTGGAACTGCGTGACGGTGGCACCGCATATATGGGCAAAGGCGTATTGACCGCGGTTAAAAATGTAAATGAAATTATTCGTCCGGCGTTGATTGGTATGACCGCAACATCACAAAACGAAATTGATGAAAAAATGTTGGCATTGGATGGCACATCAAACAAGGACAAACTGGGGGCAAATGCAATTTTGGCGGTGTCTTTATCGGTGGCGGTTGCCGCGGCAAAACAAAAACAAATACCATTGTACAAATATATTGCTGAAATTTATGGCAATGCAAATCCATGTGTTTTGCCACGCCCAATGATGAACATTATCAACGGTGGCGCACACGCCGATAACGGTCTAGATGCCCAAGAATTCATGATTATTCCAAACGGTGCAAAATCCGAATTCGAAGCAATCCGCATGGGCAGCGAGATTTTCCACAACTTGAAAAAAATATTAAAATCCGGTGGTAATTCAACCAATGTCGGTGACGAGGGTGGATTTGCACCAAACTTTAATTCCTGTGACGAGGCATTATCAACAATCATTGATGCAATTCGCGCGGCGGGATATAAACCCGGCGACGATGTTTCCATTGGTTTGGATGTTGCCGCATCTGAATTTTACGCGGATGGCGTATATAATTTCGAAGGCAAAAAATTATCCAGCGATGAAATGATTGAATTTTTTGACAAATTATCAACCAAATATCCAATTATTTCTATCGAAGATGCGCTTGCCGAAGAAGATTGGACGGGTTGGAAAAAAATGACCGAAAAATTAGGCAACCGTATTCAACTGGTTGGGGACGATTTATTTGTGACAAACCCGACACGCCTGAAACACGGTATTGAAATGGGTGCTGCAAATGCAATATTGATAAAATTAAATCAAATCGGGTCATTGTCTGAAACATTACAAACAATCCGCATGGCGCAAAACGCCGGATTTGGCGTCATCGTATCACACCGCAGTGGCGAAACCGAAGACACATTTATCGCCGACCTGGCGGTGGCAACAAACGCCGGTCAAATCAAAACCGGTTCAATGTCCCGCACAGACCGCATGGCAAAATACAACCAATTGGTCCGTATAGAGGAAGAACTGGACAAATCGGCAAAATACGGTTTATAATCAAACAAAATGTACGGGGGCGCGAAACAAAACGCCCCCCAAATAACAATGAATTGGTCTGGTTTTGTTTTTTTATATCTGAAATACGCACTGGCAATCGCCATTTGCGTTGCGATTATATTGACGCCGGCATGGCTGGCCCGCCAAACCAAGAAAAACAAAACCACAACCGTTTGGGTCCGGATATACAGTTGGCTGCTTGGCTGGACGGGCATTGGATGGCTGGCGGCACTGTATTTGGCGGTCAAAAAATAAGCGACGACCACGACAAGAATCCATAAAATTTAATTTAGACTTGACTTATGTGAAAATTTGTTATAAATTATGCCCTGCAATTAAAGGATATATGATATGCCACGTGTATGTGATGTTACCGGTAAAAAAACAACTGTTGGTCACAATGTGTCCCACTCGGAACGCAAGACTAAACGTACATTTTTACCAAATTTACAAAAATTAAAATTCCACAGTGATATTTTGAATCGCGATTTTGCATTGCGTATTTCGACCGCGGGTCTGCGTACATTGACCAAACACGGCGGTTTGGATGGGTATGTAATGGCAAAACCTGTATCTCGTCTGACTGACGATATGGCGGCAATCAAACGCGCGATTGAAAAAAAGATGGGTCCGGCTGCGAAACCTGCGAAAAAACCTGTGCGCAAGGCAAATCGTTCGGCCCGTTTGGTAAAAAAAGTTTCCGCGAAAACCGCAAAATAATTGCGGCGGCGGCAGATGGCTCTGTGGCGGAACTGGTAGACGCGCTTGACTCAAAATCAAGTTCTGCAAGGAGTATCGGTTCGATTCCGATCAGAGCCACCATAAATAAATAAACACCCTTTTGGGTGTTTTTTTATTTACGGATTGACGAAGACGGAATCGAACACAGGTTCGGAGCGGATAGTTGATGAAAACGAGTGAAACGAAGTTTGAATCTTACGACGCGAAAGGGGCCCTCGAATGCAATGAGTGGGAATTTACATTCCGATCAGAGCCACCAAAAATCAAAAACTCGCCAATTGGCGAGTTTTTAATCTATATTTACTCTACACAACTATAAGAATAAGCTTCTGGCATTTTATATAAATTGTTAGTAACTGCATCAACAAATATCGGCACTATCCCAAACAAAACACCTGGAATAATATCTAAAAACACAGCACCAGAATTTAATTGCCTTTCCACATTAACCTGAGGACATTTTGAATTTTTGTTAGCAATAAAAATTTGTTCTTTGGAATATATTTGCATACTTTCATCAGGCTTAATTTTATACATTCCACTATCAGATGTAACACTTATAACATCACTTGAATTATTATATACAGTTGTTCTATGGTTACTACCAATCCCAATAGCACCACAAGAAGTCAATAAAAACATCGCACACAATAAAATTTTTTTCATACCTACACCTTTTTGATTATATTCCCAGTGTAAAATACGATAATAAACTTTGCAATATGTTATTTTTTAAATTCCCAAACGATGTGATAATTTCATCATAAATATTGATTCATTTCCAAACGCGTCTGTATTGTTTGGATTGACGCGATAAATAAAGCCCAGCGCACCATCCGTCCATTCACCAAATTTATGACGATACGATGCATTCAAACGATATTCACGTGTCTCTGGTGTTAAATCAATACTGCGTTCACCAAAATTGTTCACAACCAACGCGCCATTATTATCCATACCAACATCCGCAACAGAATAACGCATCGCGCCCGATGTTAATGCCAATGGCATACTGACCATCAATTCAAAATTACCAAAATTCATACCCGCCGCAAACGCATTTGATTTTAATTCGGATACACCACTTATCACACCACCCGTCACATCACCCGTACGCGTCCAGGCATATGTTCCACGCAATGTTAAATTTGCCCAATCATTAAACGAATATTTAATAACAGAATCAATATAGTTCGTATCCGCGCCACCTAAATCTAAAAATCCATAGCCCGCCGCACCCAACACAGTATTCGTCTCGTGCATCGTTCCAAAGTTCGACGCAATCTGCAATTTATCACCGCGGAAAGAAATTCCTGATTCCGCCCCCATCACATCACCCAGTTTTGCCGACGCAAAATTATTCGACACCGCCGGGTCATTTTCCAACAAACCATCTGTGGTTATATTACCAACAAACGCACGTCCCGAAACACCGAATCGACCGGACTTTAATTCCACCGCATTGGACAACGCATTCGATGTCAACGCCAACACCGGATTGGCCATCCCGCCGAAACGTCCCGCCCCATCAGTCAAATAGTGCTGATATTCCGATTTAAACCCAAACCGGTCATTATCCCACGCAATAGATAACGCATCCACCCCCGACATATTATCATCGTATGCGCGTTCACTGCGCGCGAAACCAAATTTGAAATTACCAACCGTCACAGAATTATCCACATCCCGCGTTTTTAATTCCGCCAAAGTATCACCCAAATATAACCCATGCGACGCGTCGCCACCCAACGCAACATCTGTATTCCATTGACGCATAACCGACATTGCGCCATCCGCCGACCGCACCACATCATACGCCGCAACCGGAATTGTCGCACCACGCGCCCCAAATACCCCTGTTCCCCGTAAAGTGGACATACGCAAATCATCCCAAAAAACTTTATTTGATGACACAATATTACCGTTCGAAAAATAGTAAATTTTTTGTCCGGGCGTTGTTGCGCGTTCCAAATTTATCAACCCATAACCAAATGTTTTTTGAAATTCTTTTAAATACAAATCTCCTGTCAATGCATCCGCAGAATTTGATATAGTAAAACGATCCTTTAAATAGGTAACCAAATCGTCTTTGCTAAACCAATCATCATTTGAATTTTTCGCCAAAAAAGGACCGTCCGCCGTCAATGCCAACAAATTAAATATTTCTTGATTTGACATATATGCAAAGGATTTTTTCAAAGACGCCACCGCACCCGCCATTGACGCAACCGCATATTCCGCCGTATCACCCGGCGCGGCGAAACACCATGGGTCGATAGATGTGGTTCCTGTCCCCGCAACATCACACATACGCGAACGATAAAAAACCGTTGGTGCATCTGTATATGCCCATTGTGACAATTGTATTTTTCCAAAATTCGAACCGGTCCCATCACCATAATTAGACACGCTTGTCGCACTGGATGTTCCTGTTTCATGCTGAACCGCAACAACTGACATAAAATTTTTATTAATCAAACCATTATACAAAACCGGCACATAATTTTCAAATGTCGCTTCAACATTTGTTCCCGACGCATAATTTGAAAGTTTATATCCACCCACAGAATTTATAATTATTGGTGATGTTGGCGTATATCCAGAAAACAACCCATCTGCAACATTCCCCTGACCCGCACCATACCAATTTGTCACCAAACTTTTAAAACTGTCTACATCATTCACACCTGCAACAATATCATACGTTGCAACAGACAACGACGCTGGAATCAAACTGGCATTTGCGACAACATCTGTTTTGCTCAACACACCAGAAAACAATTCATAATTTCTGGCCACTGCATTTTGCATCGCCTGATAATTATAATATGGAATACTTGCATCTAAATTATCTTTTCCTCCACCGGTTCTGAATACAGCCAAAGAACTAAACGGTGCAAAACCATACAAATCACCCGTTGCCCCCCAACCGGCAACAATTTTTGCAATATTATTATCTATTATCCCTGCGACCGAACTTTCCACCGCCGTGTTATTTCCAGACAAATCAAACACCGTATATTCCGTCGTCCCCGAACAAGAACTTCCATTACACACAGAATCACTGTAATTTTGATATTTATCAGAATATAAAACTGTTGAAGAATCCGTCACCGTTGGTCCCGCAACATATGCAATACCACCATTACGCGACAAAGAACCGCCCGAATTTACATTTATACCATTTGTCGTAATCAAACTAACAATCGCCGGCGCACCACCACCAACAGTCACCCCCGATACTGACAACCGCAACGGCGCATGCGTGGACGCATCACGAAATATCGTTTGCCCATAATATTGATTTGCAAACAAATTATACCCATGCGCAATCAATAAATAATTTTGCATATCAGAACCCTGAATAAAATCAAAATTATTTTCTCCTTCACTCGACACCCAGGCATCTGCACTGACGACGATATTTGGATTAACCACCCCATTTTCCAAATATGCCGGACTGTATGGAACAGTAAACATCGGTGTCACATCAGATGAATCATTCCCACCGCCACCACTGTTACTGCCGTGGCCACCTGTTCCAACCCCGGAATCACCGCCACCACCATCAAATGCGTCGGTTGCCCACAAAACACCCGCAATTCCACCGGCAACCCCGACGGCACCCAACATCAATTTATGTGTTGGTGACAGCCCCGAAAACACGCCGGTATCCGATGTTGGATTATTTCGCGCACGATAATTTTTTATTTGCCGATCGCACTGTGATGCATCGGCACCATACATTTGTAAAACCTGGACCGCACGAACATCATTATTCATAACCGCGGTGCACACAACCGACAGCCCCGTCGAATCGACATAGTTCACATTTGCACCACTGTTGATTAAATTTTGCATCAAACGTGTATTTCCATTACGCGCCGCAGACAACAGTTGCGCCGCCATATTAAAATCAGTCCCCGCCGCAATCGATGCAACCGGCGCGAACATCATCAACAAAAACAAAATTCGATTAAATCTGATCACACTCTCTCTCGATATACCTTGAACAAAGGTTAGCACATAACAAAAAAACAAGTCCACAAAAAAATCGCCATAGAACCTATGACGATTTCATAATAATAAACAAATAGTTATTTAACGAACGCGTTTAGTTTTTTCAATACATTGAATACTGATAAAAACACCTTTATTTGTATCTTTTGGTTTATCCGCATATACCGTGTCGCGTTTCACAATAACAACCGTATCAGGTGTGCATGGTTTCGGTTTTGCCGCCGGCACAGTATCACGTGGCACCGGACGACGCGGACGCACAACCGGTTTCTTATTACAATCACAGCAACTGTCCACATGTGCCAAAATCGTATCTGCTGTTTCTTGCAAAGCATCAACTTTTTCCTCGGTGCGATTTACTATTTTATTATTTTCAACCGCAACATTATATATCGCGGATACAGACGCTTCGGTAGCCATATTATCAGCCACAGAATCAACCGTTTCTGCGACATCACGCACAATTTCATTTGTTTCACGCGATTTATCGCCATCAGAACAATTTTTTACACTTATTCCCAACAAAGCAGCCATCATCACAAACAATGCTGGTTTTTCCGCACGTCCTAAAAATCTTTTAAAATCAAAAGCCATGTTTTGCTCCTTGCTCTATTTCACAATTGACAAAATAATACAAATTTCCGCTTTTGTCAATAAAAATATTCTTTTCTAAAAATCACTTTTACCCGGGGGCTTTTTTTGATATAATAACCGAACGAGAGAGTATGACAATCAAAATCGCAATTTTCATCATCGGTTTAATCGCCACGCCCGGAATTGCAACGGCGGCGACGTGTTCACGCATAAATTTAACGCGATGCTTGGATTCCGCATGCGCAATAAATTTGTCTGCAAATCCATCGGCACGATGCCAATACTGTGGCACGGCAGATGCCGGGACCCCGCCAACAAATCTGCGCGCGGTCGGCACCGCCGCATCGAAAAATACAATTTCGGCACGTGATTTGAAATCGGCACCATCAGACCCCGGCGAACGGTACATATGGGCAACCGAGAAATGTTTATCAATGGTGGCAAATTGCACAACCGATGATGTGGACGAAACATACGACGAATTGATTGAAAAATCGTGCAACGCGGCGGGCCTGGCAATGGACACATCGAAATTACAAAAACAGGTCACCACAAACACCAAAACACAATCCGCATGCACGAACGAGATTACGGTTTGCATGACCGCCGACAATAAATGTGGCGCGAATTATTCTAAATGCACAGACGACGCCGCATTTGACGGATTTTTTGCGACATGCGCGGTAAACGCCACCGGATGCACAAATTTCACACGTGGCGCACTGGACACGATTGACGCCGCACGCAAAAGCACATTGTCCGCCACATCTGCAAATATTGATACGATTGCAAACGCCCATAAAAATACACGCGAACAAAAATTATCATCCATAAATTCCGGATGCAAAAACGATTCTGATTTTAACAAATGCATCAACACAGTTTGTCAAAACAATACGGTTGATAATTGCGCAACCGACAAAACAATCGCAACCACACTATGCGAGTTTCATAAAACAGCATGCACAAAAATAAAGTAAAACAAAAATGGCAACAAAACCAAATTCGAAACTTTTAATTTTATACTGTTTAATTTGTGGAATTATTTTCGCAAACAACGCATTTTGTGCAGAAATCGTCAATAAATCATCGCGTTTTGCAACCATGTTATCATCCAATAACAATGGTGAAAAATCTGAAAATTCATCGGCGATTGCGGAACAGATTCGTGCACAACGCGCCGCGATTGATGCACGTGATAATCAAACAATCCAAAACCAACAAAATAAAACGGGCGCAACATCAAACAAATGCGACAACGATTTACGTAAATGTATTGAATCGAAATGTGGCACCGATTACGCGAAATGCTCAACCGATTCCGACACAACTTTCTCGGATAAATTAAACGCATGCAAAAAAAACGCAACATGCACCGCACACGAGTTTTCTGTATTCGTCAACGAAATCAAAGAAGATAAAAAACAAGAAATAAAATTATCATCATACACAAAAACCACAGATTGCGGAAATCGGTACAATAATTGCATAATCACCGAATGCGGAAAAACATTTGATAAATGTTTATCTAAATCCGCCGGCGACCGTGCGATTACAAAATGCAAAACTATCGCCGACCAATGCCGCGAAGCCGATTCCGGGATTACCGGACGCGCCGGACGCGTGTTTGGCATTGTGCGCACATCGGCCGAAAAACAAATCGCGGCGGATGAAAAAAAATTACGCGACATGCGCACACAAATGCGCACATCATGCGAGTCCTTGGGCGCAATGTTTGACGAACGTTCATTGGATTGCGTGTTTACGGTAAATTTCTTGGCGGGCGACCCATTAAAACAAATGGCATCAAAAAAATTATACGCCGGTTCGGTATTTAGTTGCACACCCGATTGGTTTGGTATCGACATCACAACATTCCGCGAAAACGCATATCGTTTAACACGCGAACAAACAGCGGCATCATCTGCGATGCTGGGTTCTGGACTTGGTACGTTGACCGGTGCATATACATCGGGCGCAATCACGCGCGCAGGCGACACACAAAAAGCCAAAAACGCATTAGAGCAAGCATGCAACGAAAACAATCAAATCTTGGGCGACGATGGCAAATGTCGTGATATGACCAACAAAGAAAAATGCGAATCCAGTGACGGTGATTGGAAAAACAATCAATGCATTTGCGATAACGATAAAAAAGCAGACAATGGTGTCTGTGTTGATAAATCCGCCGACGAATTATGTCGCGATTCCGGTGGTACACCAAACGGTGGCAAATGCAATTGTACCGGTAATAAAAAAGAACAAAATGGTATTTGCGTCGATTTAAAACGAAAAGAACAATGTGATAAACAAGGCGGAACATTAACCATATTGGGCAAATGCGAATGTTCAAAATTACAAACATTACAAAACGGAAAATGCACAAACAACAATGCAAAAATCACTGAATTTCAAGATAAATGCATCGGATCCGATGGAACTTGGAACGACAACAACACATGCACTTGTCCAGATGGCAAAAAGGCAAACAAAAATTATACATGTGTCAACACATTTGGAACAAACATGAAAAACGTTGCTAAAAAAGTTGTTTCTATTGGAAATTCGGTAAACAAAGCAACAACTGGTGCACAAAAGACATTAGTATCAGCCGCAGTACAAAGCGAAGGCATCCCAAAACCCATAGCTGATGCCGCAGCCAACCTGGGAATAGACGCACGCGACGAATTATTTAACCAAGGCCAACAATTAATACTGGGCAGCGAAAGATAAAAATATTTTTTCCACAAATCGCACTTTGAACTCTGAACTTTGAAAATAATTATCTTATTTTCAAAAACATTGTCATGGCGGATTTATCATAAATCAAATTTGCCCAGTTGCAAATTTCTTGTTCAACCAATTTGTATTTTGCATGACGCGCCAATGCCAACGATTGCAACAAAGAATCAACCACAATCACACCATTCGCATTTAAATGTGTGCGCATATTATTTAACACCGCAACAATATCTGATGTCGCGTTCACATATTGCAACACATTGGACAGGTAAATAATATCATATTTTTTATCCGTAATCCGACCCGACAAATCAAACAAATCAGACCATATAAAATTATATCGCCCCGACACATTTTGTTTCATTGCGACAAATTCTGTGCTATCTGGGAAACACGCAATTTCACCATTTGATGTGTGCATAAAAATTCTGCATTTACGCATACCGTGCAAATATTCCAATGTATCATGCGTCACGGCACGCACAACAACATCACGCGATAAACAATTCAATACATCTGGTGCGGTTTGAATATCACGCAAGACATGAACATAATCATAAAAACAAAAATTATTTTTCAACATATATGTTTTTACATCCATAACCACACGCGCATTATACGATATATCAAACGTATCAACATGTTGCGCACCATAGGCACTTAAAAACAAAGGCGCATCCCCACTGCCTGCGATGGCCAAACAATTTTTACCCGCCGGTTTTAAAATTTGCATTATTGATTGTAATTGTTCGTTTGACGAAACATATGCCGGTGAATAAGACGAAAATGCCGCCCCACGCGGATTTAATTTGCGCGATTTTTCAACAAATAACACCCGACTGAAACTACCATCCCCGTCGGTTCTGTATCCAACCCGTGCATCATCTATATTTATATCATACAGCATACTTTGTCCTTTTTATATTATTATGGACAAATTTTATTTTATGTCAAATTATTTTTCACCACTGTTGGAAAAAAAATAGCAAATGCCGAAATAATTCGGCACTTGCATATACTCAAAATCCCCAAGATTTCGAATTGACTAATGCTGTATCACGGCCGGAATATCGCCCGGATTCACCGGCGTAACCGGACCAACCGGCGGAACAACTGGTGAAATTCCAGGACACGCACCATACGAACGTGCCACAGAACGATTTTCGATACACACACTGCCCGACATACGGCACGCACTGCGCACCAATGTTGTTGTATTACGTCCCGGTCTTTGATAGTTTATTTCAACCGCATTACAATCTTCGGGTGTTGTATACATACCACATGTTGCAATCCAATCTTCGCAAGATGTGACACGCGCCGTCGGCGATATAGAATCCGCCACACGCAAATTCCATTTCACATAAAAATCTTTCAAAGAATCGATTGTATATGATTTACCAAACCCAACCGTATCCAATCCATCACCCACGCGGCAAGAAATATTGTTGCGTTCAACAAATGCGGTTATCGCGGTTGCAACACCACCGGTGCCCAAACCAATTCCCGCACCAATCAACGCATTTTTACCAACCGTGGACTTTGTGCCTTGGAATACTTTGTTCAGTTTGTCGCTGCTATACACGCGTTCCAAATCTCTAATTTGTCCTTTCATAACCTCTGCATTTACACAACCCTCTCCACCACTACAATAAACACTGTCGTCATTGTTCACGGTTTTCAAACTATGGAAAGACACACTGTTACACCTAGCCACACAATCTTCATATGTTTTCTTAGCATCTAAAAAATCTTTTGGACTGGTGAATACAACACTCCAGCTGCCATGTGTAACCTTACTGTCATTCCAACTAACATCTTTGTTATCGTCACAATCAATTATATGCACAGTACTATTATTGCCATCATTGTATTCAATTGCACACTCAGTCGTTTTTTCCACACCAACATCAATAGCATTTTTTACATTGACCATACTGACATACAAATTCTTGACTGCATCACATGTACTCGCATCAAAATCCGATGCCACCAAAGGAATCATATCTGGATTCAAATATTGATTCAATTTAGATACCAAACCTTCAGATTGCAATACATTGTACAATTCCCTACGCGCATCGGCATCATTACAATCAAAATTCTTGGCCGCATGACCCGTTAATGCACCGATACCGGCACCCAACAATGTTCCACCGCCCATACCGACAACCGCCGTTGTTTTGGTATCGTTCAACAATGAAAAATCAAATAAATCTTTGTTGCAAGTAAATGACGAACCCGCATCCCGCCAAACCTCGGCCGCTTTGTCATCACCGATTGCGCCAAACAACCATTTATTTGTAATCATGTTATCTTTGTTATATGCCGCGACACGCACCTTGCACACGCCATTTGTTGCATCCCAACGCGCATAATGTCCGCGTTCACCATCAACACCTGTCAAATTACCATTGTTTGTGTTATTAACCATTGGACCTTGGGGTTGATTTTTCGACAAAGTCCCATTATTTTGTTCGTTGTATGCGCCAACCTTGTCATTATATTCCGATGTCACATTACCGGATGCCGACACCGCCGCAAAAGATTTTCCATACGTGTTTTTATCCAACAATTCACAAACATTTTCTGCCTGGTTCGGGGTCAGGCCCGTTTTCCGCAACACGAAATTATAATATTCTGGTTGAACAATGCGCGAATTGAAATCCAACCACACATCCACAGACGAATCATAAACATTGTGGCAATCAACACGCACATTACGAATACAATAATCAACCTGGGACGCACAAATGCCCATACCATTGATAATTGAATTACGCAAATCTTCATTAAACAAATCGTTCAATCCATTTGGCAAAACACCACTTTGCACACAATCCAACATCGATTGCATACAATCATCAACCGTAAATTCAGAATTCGCAACCCCACCATCTTCACAATCTGTGGGCGTCGGATCCGGATTTGGATTCGGGTTTGGGTTTGGATTCACACCGCCACCATTACCACCGGTATTCGTCCCGGTATTCACCGTACCCGTCGGTGTTCCAACCCCCGACACTGCATGTGTCCCAATCGTATTTATAGACATCGTCGGCATTGTCGGCATACGCGCAGTCGTCGTTCCCGCCGTCATCGAACGTGGCGCGGCACCTGCACCCGACATAACAACCAATGCCGCACATCCGGCGACACAAGACCATAATAATTGAGACCTTTTCTGCATAAAACATTCTCCCTTTTTGAATACATTATACCATAAAAAAAACCATAAGAAAACTTTTTTTACACATTCATCATAAAAAAATATGAGCAATTTATTATTTTATTGACAAAAATCACATCTTGTCTATAATACAAGTATGTCAAAAATATCAGATTTTTTTAAATCCGCGAAAATTCCATTTATATGGACACTGACTTATATATTTCTGACATGGGCATTAATGCACATATTATTCAATTTTGAAATATTTTCATCTCTACATTGGCATCGTGTTGCACACGCACATTTGCACGGCCTGGGCGGATTTGCATTTTGCTTAATTGTGTTTGCATGCATACCATTATATATCGCGACAACCACCATCGTAATCAGAACCGGAAAACCATTATTGGCCCTGCCCGTGCCAAAATTCATCGCACATATAATGGAAAAATTATTTCCAAAACAAACATCCCAACCGGACGAATCCAACAAACAAAAAAACGAATCGTTACCCGACGCACCCGATACACACGACACAACATTGGATAATATCCCCGCCGAAATGCATGCCATATTTTTACGCGCACGCACACACCCCGGTCGCACCGCCAGTCCAATTTGCAATGTATGCAGTGTAAACCCAAATGTTTATCCCGCCACCCCATCGGAACCCGGCGCACCATCTGCGACACACGACGAAATGCCATTACCACCTGATTTTGATGGGGACGACACACCAACAATACCCACCACACCAATGTTCCAAGATATCGATTTGGGATTCGACACCGCACCCAACACAGACGACAACACAAATCCGGTCATAGATTATTTGTCTCAAAACGGGCGCAATTTTGATATAACCGACGACGATATTATCATCACAGACACCGCCGCAATTGCCGTGCATAACGATAACGATTTTTGGATTATGGACGAACCAATTTGGTTTGCATCCGGCAAAACACGACCATCACCAATCGCCGCATTACACACCGCCGCCGCCGAACACAATGTCCGCGCGGTTTTATACCTGGGCACAACAAACATAATGAAGTGCGACAAAAAAATCGCCGAATGGGAACAATCCGGCATACATGTTGTGACAAAACTGACCGATTTATAAAAAATCCCCCAAACGGGGGGATTTTTTTACATCTTGATTTCTTGCGTTGTTATAATTGGCTGGCCCATTTTGGTACAAACCGTTCCTGCAAATGTGGATTCTGGCGTTGTACTGGTGCCACTGCCACCAAACAAACTGAACCCACCACACCCGTCAAATGTAAAGAATCCGCCACCGCCACACGATTCAACCTCGGACGTGTTATAAACATCTTTGATATTTTCACACATGGTTGTTGTTGTGGTTAATGTGCATGTATTTGTATCCGCAGAATACACCGCACGTACCGCAATTTTACCCAACATATTTCCCTTTGCATCGGTTTGAACAAATTCACCATTGCCAGACGATTGCAAATTCAACAAATTATTCATCGTCATACCATCCAAAACCAAACGCACATCATAATCACCGACACTGGCACCACCGACACTCAAATCATTTCGGGCAAAATCAACACGTGAAAATTGTGTTGTATTTCGTACACTCTGCTTTACTTTTTCAACCAGCCCCAAAATTCCGCTAGATTTTAATGCATTTTCAGATTTATTTATTTTTATTTTACCCGACGATGCCATTGCCGCACACATCACAGATTTATTTTCATCACTTTGTTGTTCGATTGCCTTGGCAAACAATTCTTCATATTTTTTAGAATAATTTTCATTTGCCTTGTCCAAACCGGCATTTATTATCGTCATAATTTGCGAATCCAACAAATGCGGGAAACGCGCAGAATCTTGGGTTGAACGATCTTGACGCGTGCCACGAACTTGACGCATATCACGACCATTTATGCACATACTGATTTTAGAATCAGATGTCAACAACGCGATTTTCTGATTAATTTTGTTTTGTGTTGATTGCAAACTGGACAACACACGGTCTTTGATTGCCGATGTCCCATCAACATTTTTAATATTATCTGAATATCCCGAAATATCTAATTCGTATTTACCAAATTTCACATTATCCGTGGCACTTTGGGTTTCTTTGATTTTAACATTACCAAAAGACAACAATCCTTCAATAACAAAACTGCCATCACGCGCCTTATACCCTGTCAAACTATCTGCGCCAATATATGCATCGTCATCAAACGCCAAACATTCACTTTCACCGCCACATATTTCAATCATTTTTGCATTGACCGCATTTGTGCATGTCGTCAACAAAGAATTATCAACATCCAAATAAATTCCTTGGACAATATTATCGATTGTTTCCCACGCAGCCGCCTGGCCATTTTGTTGACAACCAACCAATTTATCCAACGGACACATATCTTTGATAGATTGTAAATCTAAACCGATGCATTTTGAATAATCAGAACCGCAACGGTCATCAGATTGCAAACATTCTTTGACCTCGGTCGTGCATGCATCAACACGCATAGAAGCAAGGCGCGCATACACATAATCCAAAATTTGTGGTTCGGCCGCAATACATGGGTCAATTTGCACCTTGCAAAGTGAACGCATTGTTTGCGGGCGCGACAAACACATATCATACGAACCATCCGGATCATTTGGATCCATTGTATCTTTACATGCATTCTGGAAACATGACGAGATATTGGCGATACAATTCATACGGACATTGGATTCGGCCAACAATTCGGCGGACTTTAATGTTGGTGCAACTTCGCGCAGGAAAGTATCCCACACCTGGTTTTTGACAGATGTGCATTGATTTGTCACCGAATCGCACATCGGTTTTTTTGCACTGATAATATCGTATGTTGATGCCGCAATAGAAATCGTTGTCAAACCTGTTTTTATATCAAAAGTTTTGGCCTTGGATTTTGCACCAACACGTGTTTGTGCGTTTTCTGTTGCCACAACCGATGCACAGTTTGCAAAATCTTCGCCACAACCGGCGGTTGTTTGCATACATTGCTTAAAACGCACCGTGCATTGACCCAAATCATATTTATTTGCATTTTGATGTTGTTCCAACGCCGCATCACGCAATGCAGTTTGCGCCGTTTGTAATTTTTTTGCCGCAGCATTTTTTTGCTGTTTCAAACTGTTTTCATACGCCGTGCAATCAGATTTAATTTGTTGCCCATACATCAATTTTAACATTGACATTTCACGCGAACATTCCGGTATTTGCCTTACACATATATCCGACACAGATGCATGCAACGCGTCACCTGTTTGATTTGCAATATCATTTTCTGAATTGCCGAAAATATCGTTTTCATCTGTTTCATAAATATTATTCCACGCATCCAAGTTCAATGTCCGCGCACGCGTATTTTTGGTATTTGGATTTTGTATATCACCCGTAATTTTATCAACCATGCTTTGCACCGCATCGGCATCCGCACCCATATTTATGCGTTCAACACCGGTTGTTGCCATGGCATAACTCTGTTCATCTAACTTTTGAATTTCATCCAAAACTTTGTCCAATTCCGTATGACGATTACTGCATAAACAACGGCCACCATTTGCATTATCCAACATACAGAAAGAATCCATACACCCGAAATATTTTGTTTTGCATTCCTCGCTGACAACAGTATTTGTTGTTGCACCAACGATTTTAGTACCACTATTTACCGCCTTTTGTGTGGTTGCCGCACGTGCATTTACGCGCTGCGTTGGCGCCGCGGTTTGTGTTGCCTTGGGCTGTGCAACCGCCGCGCGTCCGCGTTGCACCGTGGCACCCGCCACCGCATTATTTGTCGATTGCGTTGTTGTTGTTTGCCCCGGGGCCACACGTGTCCGTGCCGAACTGCGTGTTGCCACCGCCGCATCGACATCCGTCCCAACCAACCCCATAAAAATCAGAGCGAACGCAAAAATTTTTTTCATAAAATCTCTCCTACAACTATCTTTTATATTTTATCATAAAACACCGCATTTACAAAATGATTTATAAAAAAATCCCTGCAATTTTTTTGCAGGGATTTTAAATCGCGGCTCGCCTTTGGCGAGACGGATGAACTTTTGTATTATTTGCCTGTGGCACGACGTTTCACCGCAACGGTTTTTTTCGCAGCCGTCGCTTTGGCTTTCGGTTCTGCTGCCGCCTTGGTCGTTTTTTTCGCCGCTGGTTTTTTTGTGGTTTTTTCCGCTTTTGGCGCCGCCTCTTCAACGGCCTCTGTTGCCTTGGTTTCTGTTGCTGCATCTGGTTTTACAACTGTTTTTTTCGCGTTAACATCGCGATCAACCAATTCAATAATTGCCATCGGTGCCGCATCACCATAACGGAAACCGGCCTTTAACACGCGGGTATAACCGCCCGGACGTTTTGCATAACGTGGACCCAAAACCGCAAACAATTTATTAACAGTTTTAGATGTGCCATTACCCAATTCAGACGCAACCAAACGACGGTTGGCAACATTATCAACCTTGGCACGTGTAATCAATTTTTCAACAACACTGCGCAAATCTTTTGCCTTGGGCAATGTAGTTTTAATTTGTTCACGTTCAATTAAGTTTTTCGCCAAACCAATCATTAATGCTTTGCGCGCGTTTGTATCGCGATTAAAAGTGCGACCTGATTTCATATGTCTCATTGATTACTCCTATATTTGTTTCTGCCCCACCCTGGGGATTCCGAGACTCCATAACCTAATATTTCTATCAGTATTATGGGATTTATTGTTTTTATTCTAAATCCAAAAAACTAAATTATACGATTGCTCATACAAAAATTGTCAGAACATGCCAATTGGAAGCATTTGGGGGTTCGCAGTGTACAAGTGCTACATAAGAACCACCAAATGCGACAAGTGGCGTGTTATCACAATTTTATTTATAAGGATCTTCGTATTTCTTGGACAACTCCGCAATATTTTCCGGTGGCCATCCCGGGACTTCCATACCCAAACCTAATCCCATGGCTTCCAATTGGATTTTGATTTCGTTCAAAGATTTACGACCAAAGTTTGGTGTTTTTAACATATCGGCCTCGGTCTTTTGAACCAATTCACCCAACCAGTTGATTTTGTCGTTCTTTAAACAGTTGTTTGCACGAACAGACAATTCCAATTCATCAACGTGTTTCAACAATTTTGGATCAAACGGCAATGCATCTTTGGCCTTGTCTTCGTCAGACGGCGCATTGATTTGTGCCGGATCTTCGAAATTGATAAATACAACCAATTGATCTGTCAAAATACGTGCCGCAAATGCGATGGCATCTTCGGGTGATACAGAACCGTTTGTTTTAACCGTCAATTCCAATTTATCATAATCGGTTGATTGACCAACACGGGTCTGGGAAACAGCCGACGAAACATTCAAAATTGGTGAAAAAATCGAATCCACAGGAATCACACCCAATGGCAAATCGGTATCATGCGCATTTGCCGCAACATAACCACGACCGGAATCCAAAACGATTTCCATTTCAAATGTCGCATCTTTATCCAAAGTGCAAATTTCGACATCTTTGTTCATAACATCAACACCGGCCGGCGTTTCAATCATACCCGCCGTCACAACGACCGGACCACGCGCCTTGATGGTTGCCTTGTGCTGACCTTCGGAATTGGCCTTGAAATACACACCCTTTAAATTCAAGATAATGTCAGATATATCTTCACGAACACCGGGCAAAGAACTGAATTCATGTTGCACACCATCGATTTTGATATAAACCGGTGCACAACCCTGTAATGAAGACAACAGAACACGACGCAACGCCGTTCCCAATGTCAAACCAAAACCTTTTTCCAACGGTTCCGCGACCAAAGTTGCAATATTAGGATTTTTTTCATCGACCTTGATATTTAACTTTTTTGGTTTAATCAAAGTCATCCAATTTTTTTCAATCATTTTTATTTACTCCATTCGGCTTAGTTTATTATTTTCGCCAATCGGCACGCATTAAAAAACGAATTGCCTTTTAACGCATGCGCCAATTTTATACCGCAAAATCCCAAAAGTCAACAAAAACCAATATTTTTACACAAAAAAAACGGCCAAAGGCCGCCATTCCAAATTAACAAAAATTATTTCTGAATCACAACCCACTGCTTGGTTCCATTTGTGCCATTTGCAGAAATATAACCGCATTCACACGCCGATGTTCCGTTTGTACCGCATGTGCTGGGGCATTTGTTGGCCGATGTCGGCGCATCAATACGACCAGATTGCAACGATGTGATATCCGTGGCATTGGTTGTCACCGTTGTATTATCACTTGCCGCCGATGATGCCAATGTATTAACCGGCGATTCCAGCGCAGATGCCTGAGTATTAACATACTTTGTTGTTGCAACATTGATTGTATCACTCTTAATGGTTCCGGCCGCAACCGTCCCCAACGTTCCCGCCGCAGTTGTCGCTTTATTGCTTTGTGCCGCGGCCGTATATTCAGGAAACGCCGGACTGGCCGGAAACGCATCCGCCACACCAACAAATACAACCGTAAATAAAAGCGCAAAAAACAGAGACTTATTCATTTCTTCCCCTGATACATTTCTTCCTTTACATAAATCTTAGCAAAAAACGAAAATTTAACACAAGCGAAAAATACATATATTGTAAAAAAAATTAAACAGCGCAGAAATATGCGCCATACAAAACATTTTTCGATTCGGGTTTTTATAAAAAAAACACATCAAAGAATAAAATATTTCTTGAACTTCAAACAACTGTCAATACAACCAATATGATTTTTTTACTTGACAAATTGATTTAATCAACTTTTTGTCGATTCCATGTAATATTGTGTTTGATAATTTTTGCCGGCACCCCCGCAATAATCACGCCAGTTTCATCAAATTTACGATTCACCAAACTGCGTGCGCCAACCACACAATCATCCATAATATATGTCCCCTTTAAAATAGTGACATGATAGCCAACCCAAACGCGGTTACCGATATAAACATCTGCATTTTTATTTATCACCACACCATCAGATAAAATCTGATGTCCGTCACCGGTCCGGATATATGAACCCGTGGCAATCATGGTATCATCACCAATTGTGATATTTGTATTATCGGCAAAAATCATTTCACACACACCATCCATAAAGAAATTTTTACCAACCAACAACGTGCAATTTTGCATACCACGGATTTTGAAATTCCTGTGTTCATAAGAACTGGGCATAATGATAATTTTAGAATTATTTTGCATCTTGACATCCATGCGCATTTGATTCAAATCACCCCAAACCTCGATATAATTATTATTTCCACGGAAACTAATTTTGCACCCCGGCAACCGGCGCACATTATGACGACGCCCATTTGCATCAATATGAACAATACGATTATTTTTACCGCGATTTTGTGTTACGCCAAATCCAACCGTCATAGCGTTCCTGAAATTACGACGATGATTTTTATTCAAAATAAATCCCGAAATAATACGAATTAAAATCTTTTTCATAAATTCCACCCCCAAAAAACAAATGCCTTGTCCGTTTTGAACAAGGCATATAAAACATTACACGCGACGCACTTTCTTTGGACGGCATCCATTGTGCGGGATACGTGTTGTATCGGTAATAGATTGCACAATCAAACCGGCATTTGCCAAACCACGCACGGCCGATTCGCGACCCTGGCCAATACCACGCATCAAAACATCGACAGTTTTCATACCCATTTCTGCGACTTTTTTGCCAACCGCATCTGCGACAACCGTTGCGGCATATGGTGTCGATTTTTTTGCACCCTTGAAATTATTTGCCCCCGCGGTGGCCCATGTCAACACGGCACCCGTTGGGTCTGTAATTGTGATACGTGTATTGTTATTTGTCGCGACGACATGTGCGATGCCATGCGATACTTTTTTTACAACTTTCTTTTTTGATTTAGTAATTGCCATTTTTTAACCTTTATTTTAGATGTCTTCAATTAACTCTCGTGTTAATCTCTACCTGAAAAATTATTTACCCTTGGTCGCAGACCCGGCCACCACAACGCGTTTACCTTTACGGGTTCTGGCGTTTGTTTGTGTGCGTTGACCGCGAACCGGCAAACGATTACGGTGACGAATGCCGCGATATGTTTTCAAATCTTGCAAACGTTTGATGTTCATTGCAACTTCACGACGGACATCACCTTCGACCTTGAAATTTTGTTCAATATAATTAGAAATTTTAATAACATCTTCGTCAGTCAAATCTTTCGCGCGCAAACCATCTTTTAATTTCAACGCGGCACAAACCTGGGCGGCTTTTGCCGGGCCGATACCATGGATGTATTGCAACGCAACCTCGATGCGTTTTTCTGATGGGATGTTAACACCTGCTATACGTGCCATCTTTTACTATCCTTTTTTATTTGTGGACGACTTCGTCCGATTAAAATCCAAAATTTTGGGGTGCCCAAAACTTTGAAACTTTTCGATTTTTGTCCAGATTATATTATACTAAATCCAACAAAAGTCAAATCTTGTTTTACCGGCATTTCGCTATATTTAACGGAAACGCCCCTGCTTTGATGTCTTTTTAACAACACCACTGTATTGTTTTGCCACCAAATAAGATTGCACCTGGGTCATTGTATCCAAAACAACACCCGCCACAATCAAAACACTGGTTCCGCCGATTACCAACGGCATACCGGCATGCGTATTCAAAATGATTGGAATCACACAGACAACAATCAAATAACAAACACCAATTGCGGTTGTGCGCGAAACGACACCATCCAAATATGTCATGGTCTGTTCACCCGGACGCACACCCGGAATATAACCACCGGCATTTCTTAAATTATTACTGGTTTCTTCGGAATTAAACACAACCGCCGTTTGGAAATACGCAAAGAACACAATCAAAACCGTGTACAATGCAATATAAGACCACGCACCATATGTAAAGAACCCGATAATCGATTGTACAACCAAACTATCACTTTGTGCGAATCGTTGAATAAACGCCGGCAACATCATAATAGACGCCGCAAATACCGGTCCCATAACACCCGACATATTGACCTTGATCGGTAAATAAGATGCATTTGTATTCATAACACCGTTTGCCATAACCTGGCGCGGATATAAAATTTGAATACGACGTTGGGCCTGTTCAAAAAACGCAATCAGCGCGACAATACCAACCACGAACGCGATTATCAACATAATCATCGTCGGCGAAATTTGCCCAACGCTGCCCAACGAAAATAATTTTCCAATACCCGATGGAACCTCGGCAATGATACCGGCAAAAATCAACAATGATGCGCCCTGGCCCACGCCACGCGCAGTAATTTGTTCCGCCAACCACATAACGAACACCGTTCCACCAACCAACGCAATCAACGCGGTCAATTCAAACGACCACCCGGGATTCACAACCGCCGGCACACCATTCACCGGTGCCATCATTTCCAATCCACGAACAACCGCCCACCCCTGAACAACGGCCAAAACCACCGCCAAATAACGGGTATATTGGTTGATTTTGATGCGCCCCGATTCGCCCTCTTTACGTAAATCAGTCAAAGATTTACTGGTCGCGGTCAATAATTGTAAAACGATAGATGCAGAAATATATGGGAAAATATTTAATGCCAAAACCGACATACGGGACAGTGAGCCACCCGCAAACATATCAAACATTCCCAACATCCCACTGCCTTCACCGGTGAACAAATGCAACACCGCCGATGCGTTCACACCCGGCAACGGAATAAACGAACCAATACGATAAACGACCAACGCGGCCGCCGTAAATAAAATTCGTTTTTGCAAATCAGTTAAATTTCTGAAAAAGTTTTTTATTGCTCTCATCGCTTTACTTTCCAAATATGATTCATGCCCCATGGAAACAAATTCCCGGGGCATAAATTAAATTATTATTTGTTGGAAATTTTTCCCCCGGCTTTCACAATCGCGGCCTCGGCAGTTTTGGACCATTTGTCCGCAACAACTGTGACGGCCGTTTTGATTTCACCTTTGGCTAAAATTTTCAAACCATCTAATCTGCGGTTGATAATTTTTGCCGCCAACAAAGAATCCATTGTAATTGGTTGTTTTGCATCAATTTTGCCAGATTTGATGAATTTTTCAATATCACCTAAATTGACAGTCACAAAATGTTTTGCAAATGGATTTGTGAAACCAAACTTTGGAAAACGACGCAAGATTGGCATTTGACCACCTTGGAAAGTTGCCTGTTTACGTGAACCCGCACGGGCTTTTTGACCCTTGGTTCCACGACCGGCGGTTTTACCATAACCCGACGCCATACCACGACCAACGCGTTTAACATCTTTGCGTGCACCAAAATTATCCATCAAAGCATTTAATTTCATTTTTATGTCCTTTTTCCTATGACTATTGATATAGTCCATTTCGCACATAATACAAGATTATGTACTCGGTTTTATTTTTTATTTTTGAACGATTTCCACCAAATGAGAAACACGTTCCACCATGCCACGAACACTTTCTGTGTCGTTCAATTCACGGGTTTTACCAATGCGTCCCAACCCCAATGCCAACACAATCTTGCGTTGATATTCCGGACGACCGATAATGCTTTTTACTTGTCTCACAGTTATTTTAGCCATATCTATCTCCATCTGTTACGCATTATTTTGTTTCTTCTGCGACGGCTTCTAATTTTTTGCCGTCACGACCTGCGATAATTTCCGCAACGGTTTTGCCACGACGCGCCGCAACCGTTTTTGGAGAATTCATTTTTGCAAATGCCAAAAATGCCGCACGAATCATGTTGTTTGGATTATTTGAACCTTGGGATTTCACAACAACATCTTGCACACCCAAACATTCAAACACCGCACGCAACGCACCGCCCGCAATAATACCGGTACCGGGAACCGCACTGCGCACAACCAATTTAGACGCACCGTATTTTGCCTCGACATCATGGTGCAATGTACGACCTTCTTTCAAAGGAACGCGCACCATTTTTGCCTTGGCGGCCTTGGTTGCTTTTTGGACTGCAGATTGCACTTCCAACGCCTTACCTTTACCAAAACCAACACGACCGGCCTTGTCCCCAACGACAACCAATGCCGAAAAAGACATATTGCGGCCGCCCTTTACTGTTTTGGAAACACGATTGATAGAAACTAATTTATCAACCAAGTTATCCGTTTGCAATTTTTTATCATCAAAACGTGCCATTGTAATCTCCGTTTAATTAAATTCTTACACCACCTGCGCGAATTGCTTCACACAGTGCTTTTACGCGACCATGATAACGAAAACCGCCACGATCGAAATAACAATTATCTGCAATACCGGCCTTTAATGCACGTTCTGCAAATGCCTTGCCGACCAATTCTGCACCCGCAATGTTCCAACCTTTACCTGTGAAACCTTTTTCTTTACTGGATGCCGCACACAATGTATGACCGCGTGTATCATCAATCGCCTGGATTTCAATATGACGTCCCGAACGAAAAACCGACAAACGGATTTTTCCAGGATTTTTTCTTTTCAACGCACCACGATTTGCCAATGTGCGTCTTTCTTCTGAATTCAAATGTTTTAACATTTTGTTTCCTTTTGTTTCAATTTCCGTAACAGCGGAAATCATTTACTGACATTATTTCTTTTTACCTTCTTTGCGACGGATTTCTTCGCCCTTGTAAAAGATACCTTTGCCTTTGTACGGATCTGCCTTGCGGATTTTATGGATTTTGTCCGCGAACAAACCCAACGCGCATTTATCAATTCCGCTGATGGTGAATTCCGTTGGTTTTTCACCCATTTTAACCGTCAGGCCCGCCGGGATTTCCATAACGACATCATGCGAAAAACCGACAACCAATGTCAATTTATTACCCGCAACAGATGCTTTATAACCAACACCGTTCATATACATGTCTTTTGAAAAACCGTGTGTCACGCCCATCACCGCAGATTTGATATTGCGTGTCATTGTTCCCCACATTGCACGAGATGTTTTATCTTCTGCATCTTTTGGTGTCACGACAACGGCGCCATCTTTAACCTCGACATCAACCAAATGAGCATTTTTTGTGCCCAAAACAACTTTCAATTCGCCCTTTGGTCCTTTGACGACGACTGCATTATCTTTGATTTCCGCAGACACACCGTCTTGTAATTTCACTGGATATTTTCCTGCCCTAGACATTTTTTCATCCTTATATTTAAATTATATAACCTTGCACAAAACTTCGCCACCAACGTTCATCAAGCGTGCCTTGTGATCTGTCATAACGCCATGTGGGGTCGAAACAATTGCGATACCCAAACCGTTCAAAACTTTTGGCATTTTTGCACATCCTGAATACACACGACGACCCGGTCTGGACACAACAGAAATTTCTTGGATTGCGCCAACACCACCGTTGTATTTCAATTCGACAACCAAATTCGAACGATGTTCGTCGATTTTTTCTTCGCGAAAATCAGTGATGAAACCTTCGTCCTTTAATACAGTTAAAACCGCGACACGCAATTTACTGTTTGGGACAGTTATAAATTCTTTACCGGCTGCTTGACCATTACGAATACGGGTCAGCATATCTCCGATTGGGTGTGATAATGACATCTTTTACTCCTTGTGTACAGTTTTTGTGGGAAACCCACATCACTATCCCCAGTTGCATTGTCCACAACTGGTGTTTTTAAATTTTACCAACTGGATTTACGAACGCCTGGCAATTTACCTTCGGATGCCAATGTCCGTAATTGTTGGCGACACAGACCGAACATACGCGAAAATCCGCGTGCACGGCCAGTAACCGAACAACGATTGTGCAAACGTGTTGGATTTGCATTGCGTGGCAATTTTGCCAATTTTTTCATTGCATCCATACGTTCATCTGGTGTTGCATTTACAGACATTTTTTCTTTGATTGCCGCACGTTTTTTGGCATATTTTGCAACCAATTTTTCACGTCTGTGTTGTTTATTTATCAATGCTAATTTCGCCATCTTTTGTCCTTAATGCTTTATTTCAAAACCAACGGCAGGCCGATTTTCGTCAGCAATGCGCGTGCTTCGTCATCTGTTTTTGCTGTTGTTGCGATAACGATATCCATCCCACGGATAGAATCAATTTTATCAACAGAAATTTCTGGGAAAATCAAATGTTCTTTGATACCGAACGCATAATTTCCACGACCATCAAATTTAGATTTTGATAACCCACGAAAATCTTTTACACGCGGCAACGCAACCGTAATCAATTTATCCAAGAAATCATACATCCGTTTACCACGTAATGTCACCTTGGTTCCAATGGGTTGACCTTCGCGCAGACGATACGTCGCGATGGATTTTTTTGCAACCGTCACCACGGGTTTTTGTGCCGCAATCGCCGTCAAATCGACAACCGCCGCATCCAATTTTTTCTTGTCGCTAACTGCTTCACCGACGCCCATATTCAAAACGATTTTCGTCAATTTTGGTACCGCCAAAGCATTTGTGTACCCGAATTCTTTAACCAATTCTGGCACAACCTGTTTTTCATAAATATCACGCAATCTGCTTTGCATTTTTTTATCCCTTGTCTTGGTTTCCGTAACAGCGGAAACAATTACTTTTATAATTCTGTTCCAGATTTTTTAGAAACACGAACTTTTTTATCACCCTTTACAACGTATCCAACGCGGGTTGCTTTTTTGGTTTTTGGATCAACCAACGCAACATTGGAAACATGAATTGGTGCCTCGCGATCGATAATATGACCGGCCTGATCCTGTGTTGGTTTAATGTGCCATTTATGACGATTGACACCTTCGACAACAACACGCGATTCTGATGGACGCGCTTCCAGCACTTTGCCTTTAACGCCTTTGTATTTTCCTGAAATAACTACGACTTCGTCGCCTTTCTTAATTTTCATTTTTTACCGTCCTTGTGAATCTATTAAATAACTTCCGGTGCCAAAGACACGATTTTTTGCACATCATATTTACGACGAACTTCACGTGCAATTGGTCCAAAGATACGTGTTCCAATTGGTTCGAAATTGTTTTTATTGATTAAAACAACCGCATTATCATCAAAACGGATGATAGAACCATCGGGACGTTTTACTGGGAATTTTGTGCGCACGATAATTGCGCGTTGAACTGTTCCCTTTTGGACTTTACCACGTGGAATTGCCTCTTTGATGGCGACAACGATTTTATCGCCAACTGTTGCATAACGACGATGTGAACCGCCCAAAACCTTGATGCACATTGCTTTACGTGCACCAGAGTTATCTGCAACCGTCATAACTGTTTCATTTTGTATCATTTTTTTAACCTTTTCCTGCACATGGGGCAATCCCCCACGGCTTTGTTAACGGGTCCCGACTGTCGCGCACGACCTCAAAGAACCCAACCCATTTTATGACAAACCAATATTGAATTAGTCCGCCACATCCACAGAACCATCTTTGGACACACCAACGCGCCCTTTTACAATCCAAGATTTTGTCTTGGAAATTGGACGATGTTCTTCGATTGCAACAACATCACCAACCTTGTATTCATTGGCCTCGTCATGTGCCTTGTACTTTTTGTTCTGCTTCACAAATTTACCATACAACGGGTGACGGAAACGGCGTTCAACTTCGACCACAACCGTTTTATCGTTCGCTGTACTTTTAACTGTTCCTTGCAGTATACGTTTTGGCATAACTGTTATTCCTCTATTTTTCTTTTGTCAATCTTGGTTATAATATACTAAATTTTAGAAAAAACAACCAAAATCAACATTTATTTTATTTTTTTGATGCATTCAGTTTTGTTTTAACACGTGCGATTTTCCGACGTGTTTTACGCAAAACATGTGTTTTTGGCAACTGACCCGCGGCCAATTGGAACCGTTGATTCATTTGTTCTTTTTTCAAATCAACCAATTCGCTTTCCAAGGCCTCAATCGTCAAAGATTCCTTTTTTGTGCTTTTTTCTGCCATTTTTCTCACCTTTTAATTAGTTGATTTTACGTTCAACGATTTTTGTTCTAACCGGCAATTTTGCCGCCGCCAACGCAAATGCTTCGAATGCGATTTCTGGTTTTACACCATCTAATTCGAACATGATGCGACCCGGTTTAACACGGCAAACCCAATATTCCACGGCACCTTTACCTTTACCCATACGAACCTGGGCCGGTTTTGTTGTGACCGGAACATCTGGGAAAATACGAATCCACAATTTACCCTGACGTTTCATATGACGGGTAATTGCGCGACGCGCGGCCTCAATCTGACGTGCAGTCACACGTTCAGGACTCATTGCTTTCAGACCAAACGAACCAAAAGCCAATTCACTACCGCCCTTGGCGACACCGTGAATACGACCTTTTTGCAGTTTGCGAAATTTTGTTTTATTTGGCATTAACATGATTAAAATCCTTATTTTCTACGATTTTATTTGCTTTTTCTTTCGCTTGTGCCGGCATATTCTGTTGGGCGTGCCATTTCAGAAGCCAACTTTTCTTTGTTCACGACATCCCCGGTATAAATCCAAACCTTTACACCGATAACACCGTATGTTGTTTTCGCCTGGATAGATGCATAATCAACATCCGCGCGCAAAGTGTGCAATGGAATACGACCTTCGCGGATTTGTTCGCTACGCGCGATTTCTGCACCATTCAAACGACCAGAGCACATAACTTTGATACCCAACGCACCAACTTTCTGTGCATTTTGAACCGCTTTTTTCATTGCGCGTTTGAAAGACACACGGCCTTCGATTTGTTGTGCAATGTTTTGTGCAACCAATTGCGCGTTCAAATCCGGACGGCGCACTTCATAGATATTGACAACGACTTGGTCATTTTTAACCAATTTTTTAATATCGTTGCGCAATGCTTCAATATCGGCACCATTTTTACCGATAATCATCCCAGGACGCGATGTGTGAATTGTCACAACCACTTTTTTAGCAAAACGTTCGATAACAACTTTTGCCAATCCTGCTTTTTTCAATTTCTTTTCAATAAATTTGCGAATTTTGATATCTTCGGCCAACAGATTTGCATAATCTTTTTTGCCGGCAATCCAACGCGAGTCAGTGACTTTGTTGATAAATTCGCGTAATGAAATTGGTGATACTTTCTGTCCCATTTTTTATTTTCCTTACGTTTTTCTCGGTGTTCTTGAAACCGTTTCCGGTTTTATTCAAGGGTTGCCCCCATACCACCGTTTTTTCCTTATTTGGACTTTTTAGCCCTTGGTTCTTTTTTTACCGGCGCATTACCCGATTCCAAAACGATTGTCAAATTGGAAAAAGGTTTCAAAATCGGCCGTGCACTACCACGTGGGCCCGGCATAATGCGCTTCATCGTCAGTGCCTTGCCACACCAAATTTCTTTGACGAACAAAGTATCCACTGGCAAATTTTTATTGTGTTCTGCGTTTGCGATTGCAGACAACAAAGTTTTCAAAACTTCATCAGAAACACGTTTTTTCGAAAATTTCAAAACGTCCACCGCACGGTCCACCGGCAAACCACGAACCATGTCGCAAACCAAATTCAGTTTCTGATGGCTGATGCGAATCATTTTATTAAATGCACGCACCTGATTATCTTTGATTCCATATCTTGTCATAACTTTTACCCTTTATCAGAATTATTTGGCTGCTGCTTTTTTATTTGCCGCATGACCTTTGAAAGTACGCGTTGGTGCAAATTCACCCAATTTGTGCCCAATCATATCTTCGACCACAGACACAGGGATAAATTTATTACCATTGTGAACTTCAAATGTTAAACCAACCATTGGTGGCACGATTGTGCTACCACGGGACCATGTTTTAATCGGTTTATGGTCGTTTTTTTCATTTGCCGCCGCAACTTTTTTCAACAACGACGGATGAATATAAGGACCTTTCCATACTGAACGAGACATCATTTACTCCGTTTTTTTATTATTTTTTCTTCGCCAAATGTCTGCTACGGATAATCATCCGGCTTGTACGTTTATTGCTACGGGTACGATATCCCTTGGCTGGAATACCTGTACGTGAAACTGGTTCGTGACCCTTGCTGTGTCCGTTACCACCACCCATCGGGTGATCGTTCGGGTTCATTGCCATACCGCGCACAGATGGACGAACACCCAACCAACGGGCACGACCGGCCTTGCCCAAATTCACATTGCGTTGATCCGGATTAGAAACCGAACCAACCGTCGCCAAACAATCGGAATGAACTTTACGCAACTCACCACTGTTCATTTTAATCTGGGCATAAACACCGTCTTTACCCATTAATTGAGCATAACAACCGGCACTGCGCGCCAACTGGCCGCCGGCGCCTGGTTTCAATTCGACATTATGCACGATTGTACCGATTGGCATATTTTTCAATGGCATTGCATTACCCGGTTTAATATCTTCGCGTTCACCGGAAATAACCACATCACCTGCTTTCAAATCACGTGGCGCCAAAATGTATGAACGAACACCATCCGTATATTCAATCAACGCGATAAATGCAGTTCTGTTTGGGTCATATTCCAAACGAACAACTGTCGCCGGCATACCCGTCTTTTTGCGTTTGAAATCGATTAAACGATAATTGCGTTTATGACCACCACCTTGGTGCATAACGGTCACCTGGCCAAAATTATTACGACCACCATGGGATTTCAACCCAACGGTCAATGCTTTTTCCGGTTTTCCACGGTGCAATTCGGCGCGGCTGACCAATGTCAAACCACGTGTTCCCGCGGTAACTGGCTTAAAATGTTTCAATGCCATTTTTTCTATCCTTTATTATCTTGGACAATAACACCCATTATATATTTGGGTTCTCTGACCAAGAGATTATTTACCTTGCACCCCTGCCGACAAATCCAATGTGGCGTCTTTCGGCAAAGACACATACGCTTTTTTAACATCACGTTGTGTACCACGACTGCGACCACGGAAAGTTTTCACTTTACCTTTGGTGATAACGATATTCACACTTGTTGGTTTAATACCGTAAATCGCCTGCATCGCACGGGCAACATCTGCCTTGGTGGCGGACATTGCAACTTCGAACACAACGCCGTTGCTTTCAGACAATTTTGCAGATTTCTCTGAAATTACCGGACGAACCAATATATCATAGACACCGGCTGTCGCAACGATTTTATTTTCTGATTTAACTTTCTTTTCTGCCATCTTTGAATCCTTTCATTATGCCAATCTGGCTTCTACGGATTTGACGGCATCGGCTGTCAAAACCAATTTTTCGTGTTTCAAGATGTCCAAAACATTCAAACCAATCGTTGGCAACGCATCAACATTTGCGATATTTGCCACAGATTTTTTGAAGTTTTCATCCAATTCTGCCGCACCAACAAACAACACAGAATTCAAATCCAATTTTTTCAACTGTTTTGCCATTGTGTTTGTTTTGGCCGCCTTGACTTTTTCAGAATCAATAACAATCAAATTGCCATCTTGTAATTTAGAAGACAATGCCATTTTCAAACCTAATGCGCGGATTTTCTTTGGCAAATCAATGCTGTGGTCACGAACAACCGGACCATGCACGACACCACCGCCACGCATGTGAACATTGTATCTTTCACCTTGACGGGCATTACCTGTCTTTTTCTGTTTATATGCCTTGCGACCACTGCCGGCCACATCAGACACCGTTTTCACCGCATGCGTTCCCGCACGGGCATTTGCACGTTGCCAAGTAACAACACGATGCAAAATATCCGCACGTGGAGCAACACCGAATACACCGTCGGCCAATTCGACTTTGCCAACAGATTTACCATCAAAATTTATAATATCTAATTGCATTTTTTCCACCTTACTTATTCTGCAACATTATTTTCTGTTGTTGCTTTTGCCTCTGTTTCAACTGCTTTGGCGGCTGTTGGCACTGGCAATTCTTTTTGTTCTTTTTTCACAGCATCTGTGACCAAAACAAATGTTCCATTTGCACCCGGGACCGCACCTTCGACGAAAACCAAGTTTTCGGCATCATCCGTGCCAAAAATTTTCAAATTTTGAACGGTGACCGTTTCATTTCCCATTTGTCCAGCCATTTTTTTGCCTTTTAAAACACGGCCCGGCCATTCACGCATACCGGTTGAACCCAAAGAACGATGGGCCTTTAACACACCGTGGGATGCTTCTTTACCGCCAAAGTTATGACGTTTCATTGCACCCTGGAATCCTTTACCTTTGCTGGTCGCTTGGACATCAACAAATTGTCCGACAACGAAATGAGACGCAGACAATTGTGTTCCACATGGGATAACACAATCATCCGACACGCGGAATTCTACAACCTTGCGATATGGTTTTACACCCGCCTTTTCTGCCGCCACGGCTTGTGGTTTTGCAACATGTTTTGCGCGTGCCTCGCACACACCCAATATGTTTGCAACATACCCATTTTTTTCCATTGTACGATTTCCAATAACTGCACAATCGCCAACAGACAAAACTGTGACTGCATGTGCCACGCCCGCATCATCATACAGACGCGTCATTCCTATTTTTGTTGTAATTAATCCGCTACGTTTCATTTTTTTATGCCTTTTTTATTTGTCAGAGGTTAATAAACACACCTTTATCAACCTAACAATTACAATTTAATTTTTACATCAACACCAGACGCCAAATCCAACTTCATCAAGGCATCAACTGTCTGGGGGGTTGGATTAACAATATCGACAACCGCTTTATGATTGCGGATTTCGAATTGTTCGCGCGATTTTTTATCGACGTGTGGTGAACGGTTGACCGTAAATTTCTGAATCAATGTCGGCAAGCGAACAGGCCCCACGACATCCGCGCCAGTGCGCTTTGCAGTTTTGACCAATTCGTCAACCGATTCAATCAACACACGGTGATCAAATGCCGTCAATTTAATGCGAATTTTTGATGTTGGTACCATTTTGTTCGTTTCCTTATTTTTTTGTATTTCTGTCATGCGACAGCGGGGATTCAGTTTATCACAAAACTCCCCGCCGTCAAGACATTTGTTTTATTATTTGTTGATTTTAGATACAACACCTGCACCTACTGTGCGGCCACCTTCACGGATAGCGAAACGGCGACCTTCACTCATGGCGATTGGCGCAATCAGTTGAACTGAAATACGGACGTTATCGCCTGGCAAGACCATTTCTTTGCCTTCTGGCAATGTGATTGTACCCGTCACATCAGTTGTGCTGAAATAGAACTGTGGACGATAGTTCGAGAAGAACGGAGTATGACGGCCGCCTTCTTCTTTTTGCAAGATGTAAACTTCCGCTTCGAAATCTGTGTGCGGGGTAATAGAACCCGGTTTGCAGATGATTTGTCCACGTTCCACATCTTCTTTTTTGGTTCCACGCAACAACAAACCAACGTTATCACCGGCCTCACCTTGATCCAACAATTTGCGGAACATTTCAACACCAGTAATTGTTGTTTTTTGTGTTGGACGCAAACCAACGATTTCTGCTTCGTCACCAACTTTCACGACACCAGATTCAATACGGCCGGTAACCACGGTTCCACGACCTGTGATTGAAAATACGTCTTCGATTGGCATCAAGAACGGTTTATCAACCGGACGTTCTGGCATTGGGATGTATTCATCGCATGCTTTCAACAATGCATCGATGGATTCTTTACCCAAACCGTCTTTCTTTTCTTCCAATGCGGAAATTGCAGAACCACGGATAATTGGCGCGTTGTCACCATCGAAATCGTTCGCAGACAACAATTCACGAATTTCCATTTCAACCAATTCCAACAATTCAGGATCGTTCGCCAAATCGCATTTGTTCAAATAAACGACGATTTTTGGAATACCCACCTGACGTGCCAACAAAATGTGTTCACGTGTTTGTGGCATTGGACCATCAGTTGCCGCAACGACCAAAATCGCACCGTCCATTTGCGCCGCACCGGTAATCATGTTTTTAACATAGTCCGCGTGTCCCGGGCAGTCAACGTGAGCATAATGACGATGTTCTGTTTCGTATTCAACGTGAGCAGTGTTAATTGTTATACCACGTGCTTTTTCTTCTGGGGCGTTATCGATTTGATCAACACCTTTTTGTGCGTCGATACCAACACCATAATAGTGCACAATCGCAGCCGTCAAAGTTGTTTTACCGTGGTCAACGTGACCAATGGTACCAATATTGACGTGTGGCTTGGTTCTTACATATTTTTCTTTTGCCATATTTAGTTCTCCTTATAAGGTTTTGTTAAACAGATTTCCGAAATCTGGTTTCGAATACAATCATAAACCAGAAATCAAAAATCGCAATCTTTTTTTATTTTGTCATTTTCTTTATGACTTCATCGGCAACATTTTGCGGTACTTCGTCATAGTGCGACAATTCCATATACGGATTTGCACGCCCCTGAGACAGCGAACGCAGGGTTTTTACGTAACCGAACAAATTCGCCAATGGCACGAACGCAGAAATCATTTGATTACCAAATTGTGTTTCGATGCCGTTGATTTGACCACGACGACTGTTCAAGTCACCGATAATGTCACCGACGTATTCTTCCGGTGTCGTCACCGAAAGCTTCATAATCGGTTCCAATAATTTTGGCGATGCCTTTTTCATTGCTTCACGGAAGCATGCACGCGCCGCAATTTCAAAGCACAACACATTAGAGTCAACTTCGTGATATTTACCATCAACCAATGTTGCCTTGAAATCCACAGTTGGATAGCCAATCAAAACACCTGTTTGTTGGGCTATCTTTAACCCTTTTTCAACGCCAGGGATGTATTCTTTTGGAATCGCACCACCGACAATTTTATTTTCAAATTCGTAACCTTTGCCCGGTTCCAATGGTTCAAATTCAATTTTAACCTGGGCATATTGACCCGAACCACCAGATTGCTTTTTATGCGTATATTCTTCGGTCACAGGTTTACGGAATGTTTCGCGATATGCAATACGTGGCTCACCAACATTAACATCAACCTTGAACTCACGCAGCAAACGGTCAACCAAAATTTCCAAATGCAATTCACCAACACCCGACAAAATTGTTTGTCCAGATTCTTCGTCAACCGACACACGGAAAGACGGGTCTTCTTTGGCCAATGCCTGCAATCCCAACGACATTTTTTCAATGTCCGCCTTGGTTTTTGGTTCAACCGCAATAGAAATAACCGGTTCTGGAATATGGATAGATTCCAAAATAATCGGATTCGCCTCGTCACACAATGTGTCGCCGGTAATTGTTTCCTTCATACCAACCAAAGTAATAATGTCACCCGCAGACGCTTCTTTGATTTCTTCACGCGTATTTGCATGCATCAACAACATACGACCCACGCGTTCGCGTTTATCACGGGTTGAATTATAAATGTATGACCCCGATTGCAATTTACCAGAATAAATACGGATAAACATCAAATTACCAACGAACGGGTCATTGGCAACCTTGAACGCCAAAGCACTGAACGGTTCTTTTGGATCCGCATGACGTTCGTCCGGTGTTTCACCATCTTTCTTGGTTCCTTTGATTGCCGGAATATCCAACGGTGACGGCAAATAATCAACAATTGCATCCAACAATGGTTGAACACCTTTGTTTTTGAACGCCGTTCCGCACAATACCGGAACAAAATTCTGTGCAATAACACCCTTGCGCAACAATTTTTTAATCGTCGCGATATCTGGGGTTTTGCCTTCCATATATTCTTCCATGACCGCATCATCTTGGGTCACGGCTTCTTCAATCAATCTGTCGTGTAATTCTTGGGCCTTGGCCTTTAATTCTTCGGGAATTTCAATCGTCACCGGATGAGAACCCGTTTCATCTTCCCAAATCAAACCCTTCATTTCCAAAACATCGACCACACCACGGAAATCTGCCTCGGCACCAATTGGGAAATTCAAAACCAATGGATTTGCACCCAAACGTTCACGTATCATATCAACACAGCGGAAGAAATTCCCACCAATACGATCCATTTTATTGATAAAGCAAATACGCGGAACATTATAACGGTCGGCCTGGCGCCAAACGGTTTCTGTTTGTGGTTGCACACCCGACACAGATTCAAACACCGCAACCGCACCGTCCAACACGCGCAAAGAACGTTCCACTTCCATTGTAAAGTCCACGTGTCCCGGGGTATCAATCAAATTGATACGATGATCGCGCCAAAAACATGTCGTCGCCGCAGATGTAATTGTAATACCACGTTCTTGTTCCTGGACCATCCAGTCCATTGTCGCGGCGCCATCGTGCACTTCGCCAATTTTATATGTTTTTCCGGTATAGAACAAAATACGTTCAGATGTTGTAGTTTTCCCAGCGTCAATATGCGCCATAATTCCTATATTACGGTACATATGTAATGGGGCGGTTTTTCCAACAGACATTTATCTTTCCTTTTCTTAAATTTATTACCAACGGAAATGAGCAAACGCTTTATTCGCCTCTGCCATTTTATGTGTATCGATTTTCTTTTTAAACGCACCACCGGTCCCATTCAGCGCATCACGCAATTCTGCGAACAAACGTTCTTGCATTGAACGTTCGCCGCGTTTGCGGGCAAACATAATCAACCAACGCAACGCCAATGTTTGTTGACGATCGGCACGAACCTCGACCGGGACCTGGTATGTTGCACCACCAACACGACGACCTTTGACCTCGACCGATGGTTTCAACGCATCCACGGCCTCTAAAAACAACGCCAACTCATCTTTACCATCTTTGGCCAATGTTTTCAATTTATCCAATGCACCATAAACAATATTTTCGGCAACTTCTTTTTTACCGTCCCACATAACAACATTGATACATTTCGCAACAACCAGATTGTTATATTTAGAATCTGGCAAAATTTCACGTTTTGTTGCGGCTTTACGTCTTGACATATTTTATTCCTTTTATTTTCTTCACCCGTGGGTCACCCCCGGATTACTCACCTGTTAAATCACAGATGTATTATTTTTTACTTTTTGCCCCATATAAAGAGCGACCTTGTTTTCTTGATTCGACACCCTTGGTATCCAATACACCACGGATAATGTGATATTTCACACCGGGCAAGTCCTTTACACGACCACCACGAATCATAACCACACTGTGTTCCTGCAAATTATGTCCCTCGCCCGGGATGTATGCAGTCACCTCGCGTCCGTTGGCCAATTTAACACGGGCCACTTTACGTTGTGCAGAGTTAGGTTTCTTTGGCGTTGTGGTATAAACACGTGTGCAAACACCACGTTTTTGCGGACTGGCCATCATATCAGGGGCGGTACTTTTTACCACTTTCTTTTTACGCGGCTTCCGAATCAGTTGATTTACTGTTGGCATTCAAAATCTCTTTGTTTTTACTTTACTTTTTGTTTACACAAAACCACCCTATCAAACTTATTCCAAATGCACGCACTTGGTTATAAATCTGTGAAAAGTTCCGGTTTTCTGTATATTTTGCACTTTCCTTACTTACACGGAAAGCAGACCCAGTATAACCCCCATTATCAAAATTGTCAAGGAAAATTCTGTTAAAAACCGCGGTTTTTCGCCTTGCACAAAACCCAACCCCACAAAATCCGCCATTGCAACAAAACACACATAAAAAAATCACTGTATTTCCGCCAATAATACAAAAAAACACCGCCCAATCGGACGGTGTTTTTAATCAAGCGATATAACTTTTAGAAATCGATTCCGAATTTAGCACCAAATCCAAATCCGTTATCCCAATCCCATTTATTGTTATCATCACCACCTTGGTGATTCAAAGAACCATTGACATAGACACCAACATATTTGGTTGTATCGATATTATAGTTTACACCAAACACGCCTTCCCATGTACCGGCGTTTTTAACCTTGGCACCCGGGACACCATACCATTCTTTATCAGTATATCCAGTATATTCCGCACCCGCGACCAAATTCCAATTAGAATCAATCACGTATTGACCATCAACACCAAACACCAACGAATGAACGCCACGTTGACCTCTGCTTTCGTCCCAATTAAATGATTCTGTGTTTTCATAGTTAAACAATGCCTTACCCGCGAATGTAAAACGTGATGTCACAAAACCACCACGAACACCCGCCGTCCAAGTGTATCTTGTGAAATCTTCATCCAAGAACGCTTCACGATCTTCCCATACGCGGTCAACCGCATATGCGCCCAATAAATCCAATTTCCAACCGCACATGCTTAATGGACGATAAACCAAGCCCAAACGCGTTTCGCCCCATGCAGCATTATCAAACGCATTATTTTCCATCGCCACAGTTGACAATGCAACCGTCAATCTGTCGGTAATACCATAACCAAATTCTTCGCCCAATGCCCATGGTGTATTAAATTCTGTATGAGAAGCCACATCTGTCACACTATAAAAATGACCTTGTTTTGGCATATATAATGGATTTCCATCAATAACATTCGCCGCATTCGCCGCAGATACAGCCATCACAGCAACCAAAGAAGATAAAGCAATTTTTTTCATGAATTATTCCTTTCCTTTTGTTAACCTGATAACAGGAAACTTTTTATCCCTGTTGCTATAATTTTACTACACTTTTATTCCTAATGTCAAAAAAAAGATAATTTGCATAACGTCAATTTTTATGTTATAATTCGCCCAGATTTTTCTTGAACAATTTTGTCTTTCTGTAACACCCGCATAAATCCGCATTTTATTAAAAATTTTAATAATTTATTTTTTTAGCACAGAATCACGCATGACGAAATCAAGCATACTATTTTTTCAAATTTTTAATCTCGCGCCAGTCGGCATGATTTTTCAAATGTTCTTCATATGTATTTGAAAAACGATGTCCACCATTACCATCCGCCACAAAAAACAGATAATTTGTATCCGCCGGTTTTAACACCGCACGTATTGCGTCACGGCCAACATTTGCGATTGGTCCGGGTGGCAATCCCTTGTTTCGGTATGTATTATATGGACTGTCCAACTTCAGGTGTCCGGTCAACAATGCCTCGCCCTGCATATCCCCCAATCCATCTGTTAAAACATACACAACCGTCGGGTCGGCCTGTAATCGCATATCCGAACGCAGACGATTTAAATACACACTGGCAACGACAGGCATTTCCGATGTATATAAAGTTTCCTTTTGCACAATGGACGCCAATGTCACAACATCATGCCACGACTGCAACGGACGCGGAAATTTATACGATTCAAATTTTTGTTTGACACTATCCATTTTGCGACGCGCCAAATCCAATACCGCCAACCGTTGTGTTCCACGCGCCACCCGATATGTATCGGGAAAAACATCGCCATCTGCAATATTGCACACCGGCGCCATGGCACCGACCGCACAATCAACATCGCCAGATAACCCATCTGTATTTTCCAATAATATTTTTATTTGTTTTAATGTCAAACCTTCGGGAATTAAAATTTTTACCGTCGCCACATCACCATTTACCAACATTTTTGCAATTCGCCACGCCGACACACCGCGTGGAATTTCATATTGACCAACCTGGATTTTTCCGCCCATACCACGCACCGCCAATTTGAACGAAGATGTTGAATCGATTAAATCATTTTGCTTTAACGCGTTTGCGACATCTGCAACCGTTGCACCTGGTGCCACCGTCACCAACACAGATTTACGCGTTGCAACACCAAACAAAGTGAACACACCAATCACAACCAACAACACAAATATAACAAAACCGGTATGTTTCTTTAACAAACGTTTAAAAAATTTTTTAACAACTTTTGCCATGATAATGAATTATACAAAAATAAATCAAAAGTCAAAATCATAAAACGTAATTTTTTTGTTTTAAAAAATTTAATGCGGGCAAAAATAAATTTTCTGGCAAAGATTTTAATTCTAACCATTTCCACATTGAACATTTATTTGGTTCCATAACAACAGGATTGGTCAAAAATGTCACACGCGAAAAACAATGAATCGTCACATAATGTTTATCTGGAAATACATCATTTGTTAAACCAATAATTTTAAAATCACCCGGCGCCAGAGATAAACCGGTTTCTTCCATCAATTCGCGTGTTGCACACGCCTCTGGACTTTCGCCATATTCCAAATGTCCCCCGGGTGGTGCCCACATCCCGCAACCATGTTTTGATAAACGATGCCCAAATAAAAACTGTCCCCCAGGATTTTGAACCCAGCATCCAACACCAACACGAACAATTTTATTTTCACTCATATCCACAACCTCATATTTTATAAATTCACACAAAATAATTTTTTATTTTTTTTTCTACATCAATATAACACCTATCCTCAATCCCGCAACAAAAATCTGACGCACCAAATCCAATTATTACACCGCCAAAAATAAAACCGGCATATCGCCGGTTTTATTTTTGCCACACCCCAAAGAAAGGTCTGCATAACCCCTAGCATTGAAAAGAAGAATAGTAACAGGATTCCCTCGACACTTTCGTGTCTGCGGGGAAAC
>CADAKI010000004.1:84178-130801 GCA_902788485.1 uncultured Pseudomonadota bacterium
GAAGAATAGTAACAGGATTCCCTCGACACTTTCGTGTCTGCGGGGAAACCGTAACGATTTGATTGCGTTTCACTTATCAAATCTACTTGTTTTCGAACCAGCCATTGCTGACGCAATGACGATGCACCAAATCCAATTGTCAATCCGACCAAAAACAAAACCGGCATATCGCCGGTTTAATTTTTGGTCGGAGTAACAGGATTCGAACCTACGACCTCTACGTCCCGAACGTAGCGCTCTACCAGACTGAGCTATACTCCGTATGTGCATGCAATCTTACAACATAAAAATAAAATTTCAAATATTATTTTACCCTTTTGAAAACAACCGATGCATTCGTTCCACCAAAACCGAACGAATTGCTGATTGTTGCATCAACCTTGCGTTTTTGTGCAACATTCGGAACCAGGTTGAAATCACCAACCTCTTCTATTGGATTTTCCAGGTTGATTGTTGGTGGCACAATATTGTCACGTATTGCCAAAACACTAAATATCGCCTCTATCGCGCCGGCGGCACCAAGAAGATGCCCCGTCATCGATTTTGTTGACGACATACATGCATGCCCATCACCAAACAATTCACGCACCGCAACCAATTCCCCAACGTCACCCAAACCGGTTGATGTTCCATGCGCATTTATATAATCAATATCCTCACATTTCAGTCCCGCATCATCTATCGCCAATTTCATCGCGCGCATACCACCCACACCATTTGGTGCCGGCGCCGTAATATGATGCGCATCGGCGGTCATGCCAACACCTGCAACCTCGGCATAGATTTTTGCACCGCGTTTAACGGCATGTTCATATTCTTCCAATATCAATATACCGGCGCCCTCACCCAGAACAAAACCATCCCTATCTTTATCCCATGGACGCGACGCTTTTTCCGGTTCATCATTGCGTGTTGATAATGCCTTCATGGCCGAAAAGCCACCCAGCCCCAGTTGATTCACCGCGGCTTCGGTTCCACCCGCCATCATAACATCGACACGTCCCGAACGAATTAAATCCACCGCCAATGCGATTGAATGTGAACCCGTCGCACATGCCGTCGCCGTCGCCAAATTTGGTCCACGCAGACCGTATTTAATTGACACATACCCCGCCGTCATATTAACAATCGCCTTTGGCACAAAGAAAGGACTAATAAAACGCGGACCATCATTGATTAAATCAACACAAGTATCATAAATCGCCTGCACGCCACCAATACCACTGCCGATACTGACACCGAAACGGTCCGCGTCATATCCACCGTCCACCAGGCCCGCATCACGCATTGCCTCGTCGCTTGCCACCATACCATAAATAATATCTAAATCCATTTTGCGTTGTTCACGTGGGTCAACAACCACATCCGGATTAAATTCACCGGTCCCATCGCCCCGCACCGGCACACCAGCGATTTGCGATGCAAACCCCGACGCATCAAACTTATCAATTTTGCGAATACCTGATTTACCCGCCAATATATTTTTCCATGTGTATTCAACACCAGTCCCCACAGGGCAAACAATTCCCATACCGGTCACGACAACTTTTCTCATAAATCTAAATCCTTTATTTTATAACGGGTATATCATAATACATTTTTAATCAAAATTACAGAAAAAAAATCCGCCACACAGGCGGACAAAATTTTTTTAACACGAAAATTTATTTTCTGTGTGCGTCGATGTATTTCACCGCATCGCCAACTTTTTCCAATTTCGCAGCATCTTCATCAGGAATTGTGATATTAAATTCTTTTTCAACCTCCATCACGAATTCGACAACGTCCAAAGAATCCGCACCCAAATCATTCACGAAAGTCGCGCTTTCTGTGACATCGGCCTCTTTGACGCCCAATTTATCTACAATAATCTTTCTGACTTGTTCAAAAGTTGACATTTTTTATCCTTTATTTTTGTTAACTTGTTCGCCCCACAAAAAACACGGGCGCTGATTAAATACAAATGTATCACTTTACGCCCCACCTGTCAAGGGATTATAACAAACTATAACAAATTGTTGACAAATAAAAATTTTTAATATATAGAGTATTTTTCCAATAATTTATTCATATTTTCGCGCAAATCTTCGCGATCTGCCGCCCATTTCAAACGACGCATTAAAAATTTATAAACATCATCCATACGCAAATTTGGCACACCCGCCGCATTTGTGACATTGTGCCACGCGACACGCGGATCGGCCAGGTGATTTTTACACCGCCCAACAAAGACCCAATCACTATATTGCGCCATATTTTCCAACAACACCACCGCCATATTAGATAACGGCCAATCGCGCCACATATAATGATTAAAATCCAAATCGTCCCAGCGCATAGACAACACTTTGCTTTTTGGCAAAAACGAATACACCAACATCAAAAACGCATTACGCATAACATCATTTTCTTGTGCACGAATAACATCAACCAAACGCACAAAACTTTCATCTGTTAATGGGCTGACACGACGCGCCTGGTGAATTTTAGGCATATTTTCAACAGGATTTATTTTGGTATAACCTTGCTCTATGGCATATTTAAAAATACTGCTCAACACATCCTGCATACGGGCCGCAACCGCAACGCCAGCAATTTTCGACACAACACCCTTAATATCATGTTCAGATATCTCGGAAATATTTTTATCAAACAAATCCGCCAAATGTAAATTTACCGCGCGCACCAATTTAACCTCGGAATCTTCACTTCTGCGCACTTTATTTTTCAAATAAATTTCCCAAAAATCATGAAAAGATATTTTTTTTCGCCGCACCGGTAATTTTTTATTTGATTCATTTAACACCGACACAACCCTGTCACGCGCCGTTTCAATATCCATATCCGGATACGAACCAATAATCACACGTTTATCATGCCCACGAACGCGACGACGCACAAAGAAAGTTTTTGCCCCACGCGATGTCACATACATACGCAATCTGGGTTCTGAAATATCTTGGACAACATCAAACCCCACCTCGGGCGTGGGCAAATTATCCAAAATATACGGATTAAAGAAAAATTGATGCGCCATGATTTTTCCTTTTTATTTTTTACGCGAAAATATATCTTTTAATAATTTGATTTTTTCTGATTTTATGCCTTGATATTTTTTCACCGCATCAATATATTCATGATTTGCATGACACATTTCACAATCTTGATTTTGACAATATTCATCACCAGAAAACTTTTCACACCGGGTAATTCCCAAATCAATAAAATTTGAACTTATGCCCAAACTACTTATCAAAAATTTACGAACACACGCCGCACCAGGTTCCTGAAACAATTCAATTTCTGTTTTTTCAATTTTACCATATTTATCATCAACATCGTGACGTGCCTGTTTTTTTTGCCGATTTAACAAACGATATTTTTCCCAAAAACTCATGATTTTTCCTTTTTTTATTTTCCAACCTTTAATGCGTTTATAAATGCAGATTGTGGTATTTCGACATTTCCAAATGTCCGCAGACGTTTTTTACCCTCTTTCTGCTTTTCCAGTAATTTGCGTTTACGCGTAATATCGCCACCATAACATTTTGCCGTCACATCCTTGCGATATGCAGCGATTGTTTCACGCGCGATAATTTTTCCACCAATTGCCGCCTGTAATGGTATTTTGAATTGATGACGCGGGATTAAATCTTTTAATTTTTCAACAATCTGACGACCGCGTGATTCCGCCGATGACCGATGACACATAAAAGACAACGGTTCCACATTTTCATCATTAACCAAAATCGAAACCTTGACCAAATCAGATTTTTCATACCCGCACACCGAATAATCAAACGATGCATACCCCGACGAAATTGATTTCACCCGGTCGTAAAAATCGAATACAACCTCGGCCAGGGGCAACCGATATGTCAACACCGCACGATTTCCAACATACGAAATATTATCTTGGACGCCACGACGCGACGCGCACAGTTCCATAATTCCGCCCAAATATTTATCCGGCATCATAATTGTCGCCAAAACCCATGGTTCTTCGATATATTCTATTTTTGTGACATCCACCATATCGGCGGGATTTTCTAAATCGACAATACTGCCATCACGCAGATGTAATTTATACAGCACACTGGGCACCGTGTTTATCAAATCCAAATTAAATTCACGACGCAAACGTTCACTGATAATTTCCATATGCAACAGTCCCAAAAATCCGCACCGCAATCCAAACCCCAGCGCACTGGATTTTTCAACCGTAAATGTGAATGACGCATCATTTAATGCCAATTTTTCCGCACCTTCGCGCAATGCCGGATAATCATCCGACGCCATCGGGAAAAACGAAGAAAACACCACCGGCACAGACGGTTTGAATCCCGGCAACGCGTTGCCCCCCGCACGCGCATCAACGATTGTATCACCAACCCGACAATCATGTATGGTCTTCATCCCTGTGATAATAAAACCAACCTCGCCAGTATTTAATACATCAACATCGACCATTTTCGGTGTGAAATACCCGATTTTTTCAACCACGTATTCGGCGCCCGTTGCAACGAATTTAATTTTTTGCCCACGGCGCAACACACCATCCACCACGCGCACCAACACAACAACACCCAAATAAGAATCATACCACGAATCCACCAACAACGCGCGCGTTGTGGCATTTTCATTGCCCGATGGGGCCGGCAATTTATGAACAATTTCTTCTAATAATTCCGGCACCCCGGCACCGGTTTTACCCGACACACAAATCGCATCACCCGCATCCAATCCGATTGCATCGGCAATTTGTTCGCGCGTGCCCGCAACATCAGACGACGGCAAATCAATTTTATTCAACACCGGCAACATTTCCAGATTATTATCCAACGCCAAATATGCATTTGCCAATGTTTGCGCCTGGACCCCTTGGGTTGCATCAACCAAAATAATTGCGCCCTCGCACGCGGCAAGTGAACGCGACACCTCGTAAGAAAAATCGACATGTCCGGGTGTATCCATTAAATTCAACTGATAATCATGTCCATCACGCGCATGATATTTCAACCGCACCGTTTGCGCCTTGATTGTAATACCGCGTTCGCGTTCAATATCCATAGAATCCAGCACCTGGGCCTTCATTTCGCGCGATTGCAATCCACCGCAAAATTCGATTAAACGGTCCGACAAAGTCGATTTACCATGGTCAATATGTGCAACAATAGAAAAATTTCTGATATACTCTTGGGCCATTCTGCATCTTTACCTTGTTGCGGCAATGATAAACCAGTATATCTATAAAATCAAATGATTTGTGCATTAATTGCACTTTGAAAATAGGTCACATCACCAACACAAACAAAATTCCAATACCGGCGACCAAAATCGCACCGGCGGTTAATTGCCAAAAATATTTTTTCACCAACGAATTCGCGCGTTCTTGGAACCGCCACAACAAATACCCAACAATTGCGAATCGTCCTGTGCGAAACACCGCCGACAATCCCAAAAACAGCAATGCCGGAAATCCCATAAAACCGGCACAAATTGCCATCAATTTATACGGCACCGGTGTCACCGCCGTCATTAAAATAATAAACACACCATGTTTAATAAATAAATCTTGGGCCATTTGGAATTGTGCAACAGACGCGAAATTTTCAATCAACCATACCCCCACAGAATCGAACAACCATAACCCAATCATATACGCAATCGCACCACCAACAATCGACCCCAACGCGGCGGCAACAACCGTCGGCACAGCGCGCTTTTTATTTGCGACAATGGGTGGCGTCATAAAAACCTCGGGCGGGACGAACAAGAAAATCGATTCGCACACAGTCATCAAAAAAACGAACCACAAATACATCCGTGTATCGGCACGCGCCAACATAAAATCAACCAACTTCATGCAAATCCTCCTTTTTTCTTTTCACCCCCCACAGATGTGCCATCCACCACAATAAAAAATTTATAATGGTACAGATGCGCCGTTAATGGCGAACGCAGTGTACGTAATGCTACATAAGCGAGCCATTAACCCGCAGATGTGCCATTATAAATTTTTTAGCAATGCCTCGATACGTTCGGCACGCTCAATCGTATCATCATAAACGAATTTAATTTCCGGTGTGTATTTTTGATTCATACGGGATGCCAATTCGAACCGAATTGCACGTGTGACATCATCCAAACGATGTTGCGCCACCGCCGCATCACCCGCAACATAAAAATACAGTTTTACAAACGCCAACCCGCCATGCGCATCCGCGCCAGACAAATTAACACCCGACAACACCGGATCATCCATATATTTATCGCGCAATATTTCCGCAACCAAAGTTTGCACATGGGACGCGATACGATTACCCCGTGGCGAATTACGTCTTCCCGACATTACCATAACTAACCTTTTTTTTGACCAGTATACCATACCATTTTCAATATTCAAATGTAATTCTGATAACAACACTTTGGGGCGGAATAAAAAATCCCCCGAAAAATCGGGGGACGGGGAAATAACAATTTTTTTGTTTTGTGGTGCGGGCACATCACCCACATCACATTTTTACATACTCATTGGATATTAAATTTGACCTGTCAAACTATCTGTATCCATAGATGTCCATTCGTATGTTGGTGTTCCATTATTCATAACCATAGTCAGAACACATGGGTTTCCTGTTGTGCAACTGCTACTATAATCGCCACCAACCGTATTAATTTCAGACAAACCACTGTTCATTGCACCAGAAAAGCTCAATTTATCTTTGGCGACTGCGATTTGTCCATCGGTTTGCGTAACAGTTACCACAGCTTCACCTGTCCCTGTTGCCTGTGCCGCAGTTAAATCCAAATTATTGACAGTTGCGTTCACGCCAGCTATTTTATCGTCAGTATATGCTTTGATATCTGTTGCGGTTGATGCCACGGCGGCACTGGTTGCAAATTTTGCCCGGTTACCAGCGGCATTTGCAGAGGCGATTGTCAATGTTCCAGAACCTGTCGTTTGTCCTGCAGCGTATGTCGCAGATTGTGTTGAATCGGTCATGGTTGCTGTTTCGGTATCGATACGTTTTTCAACTGCGGCGACGGTTGGGACATATTCATCTGATTTTGGATTTTCCCCTTGTGATGCTTTGTACAGATTTTCGGTTCCTGTTGACGTGGCGTCACTTGAAGAGAATTCTTGGTTCCATGCTTTGTCAAGCTGGCCTTGTTGGGCAATGGTTGCTTGTACAGCGGCAACTTGTGCTAACGTAGCTGGATCCAAATCTTGAGTATAAACGTTTCGATCTGTTGAATTTCCTGCTGAGGCGGCCGCATCATTGGCTTTCTTTTCCAATTTTCCCAAAGCCTCGTTCAAAGTGTCTGTTGTTGCTAGGTTTCTGGCGGTTCCTGTTGCTGTTGATATCGTGTACCCTGTGATTGCACCCATTTTATTGGTTGTGATGGCTGCATCACTTGCGATACCGGCATTTTTGATGGTGCCTAATTCAGATGTGACAATACCATCGGTTTCGGTTACTTTGACAACCGGCATACCGACTTTACTGTTATCTGCCGCTGCACCTGCGGATACACCGGTCGAAGAATCTGCGTTTTGACCATCCAATGCACTGGTTCCGGCACCAACCGCCGCCTTTAATGTGAACATAGATGGATAATCTAATTTTCGTTGGGCATCGGTTAAACCTGTCGTGGCCTCGTAATCTGCCTGAGAGGTTTGAATTCTATTATCTTCATCTTGTTTCAAATTATCCCGGGCATCTACGTATGCCTTGGATGCGATGATTGTCGCGTCGGCCGCGTATGCACCGGTCAGGCCCAAAATGGACGCCATTACGCCACAAAAGGCCAAATTCTTGATTTTCATGTTATTTTCCCTTTTTGTTTGTTTGTTTGTACTGTTGTGGGGGGGGGACGTCATACCGCCGGAGGGCGGTATCCAGTTTGCACCATTGGTGCAAACTTGTGTCATTCGGCATTATTACACAGGTTTTGCGTTCCGCAAAACTGGGTCCCGGCCTGCGCCGGGATGACGATCCGTTAGGTTCGTCATACAAAGTGCTTTTCCCTCCACATCTGTTACACATATTATATCACATTTTTTGTATATACGCAAATCGCAGAATTGATTTTTTGTGCAAATTTTTGATGTTGGCGCATTGTGTCACAACATTGGCGCACAGACCGGATTTTTGCATATTTGCGCCAACACATACGATAACAAAATTTGCTTTTTTAAAAAAATCAAGTAATTTTTTTTCATGTTTTGTATGGACATATTTTACAAAAAAAACGCACCCGCGTTTTTGTCCAAACCGCGACCGTTGTTCACAACACCCACACCATCCCGACACAAGACACGGTGTGACGGCGGACACTGCACTTTGGAATTTGAAAAAAACAAATGTATATACAAAAAATACGGAAAAAATTCAAAAAAAATTGCAGCACAAACCCCGGAAATCCGGCACAAAAAATATTTTTGAAAAAAAATTTCATTTTTTTGATTTTTTTGCTTGCGTATATACACGGAAAATTGCTACAAATTGTAATGACATATATTAGGGAGGGTGTTATTTCGTATTTTCCCCAATATTTATCGCACACACAAACGAAGGAAAAGGAAATGAATTTTTACAAATATGCTGGTGTTGGCATGACGGCGTGGGGTTTGATGTTGGGTGGCGCATACGCTGACTCTACAATCATCGCATCCAAGGCATACGTCGATTCCAAGGTCAGCGGAATTGATGTTTCTGGTGCGGTCGCAACCGGCACCAACGCATTAACCATCAGCGACAGTTCAACCACCGCACCATCGGTGACCGCGGTCAAGGGCGCAGCATCAACGACGATTCCTGTGACTGTTTCAAATGGCGCGGCAACAGTTACCGCGGGGGACAATACTCATTTTATTACATCTGGCGCGGTCAGTACCGCATTTGACAGATTAGACGCCACAGGTGTCGACGGCAGTTCTGATGCGGCGACAACCGCCAACCGTGGAAAACCGGTCGTCGCTGTTAGTCAGACAAACGGTCTGATTGCCGCTGAATTAGGTCAACTTTCAGAAAACGGCCTTGCCGACGCGGCGGTTGTGACTGCAAAACTCGCGGCGGCGGCGGTGACATCTGATAAAATCAAGACCAAGAACGTGAAATACGCATATCACATGGATAACGAAGGTTTGTTTAATATCAATACCGGTGCGGCACCCGCATCGAACGTATGCGTAAAAGACAATCCATGCATGTTAACATATTACAAAGAAGGCGGTAAAGTTTATACTCGTTGGACACCATTAGAAACAGACAGTTTAAGTGCAAACGTCTCTGTGACCAGTGACGGTGTATAATAATATAACAATATCAAGAATTCGTTTGTTGTTTCCCCATGATTTTCATGGGGATTTTTTCCACACCATACAACAAAAACACAAAAGTGTTAAAGAAAGTGGCAAAAATCCCTATTCAGCAACTGGTTCTGGGGTCTCTTTATCAAATATCGAAAATATCTCCCAATGCGCGGCGCCAACAAATTGATCAACCGGGACACATTTTGTCATTTTATATCCGCCGCGTTCTAAAATCCAACGGTCCGCCATCCATGTCGCCGGATTACACGAGATATAAACAACCCGTGGCACGTTGGATGCCGCCAATAACTTGCACTGGTCAATCGCACCGGCGCGTGGTGGGTCCATAATTATGGCATCAAATTCGGTCAACCGTTGCGACCCCAACGGCCGTTTAAACAAATCACGTTTAGAACCGACCGCACCCACAATATCAAAACCATCGGCACCCGTCGCAAATGTAAAACACCCCAATCCACAAAATAAATCCGCCACATGTTTCGAATTCGCCACCGCCGCCACAACCATGTCACGTAATGCGGACTCGGTCTGGATTGTTGGTTGTAAAAACCCAGAATCCGGGAACGGAACCGTCATATCACCAAACGACACCACGGGTGCCGCAATATCGCGCACAATCACACCGTTCCACGTCCAACGAATAACATTTTCAGGCAACTTTTGCACACCATCACGAAACGCCACCGAACAATACGGAACACCGGACGTCACATTTACAACAATCCCATTATCACACAATGTCACCAATACAGATGCCAACCCGCCCCACGGCAACGCCGCCAAATCCGGCAAAATCGCATCAATTTCCGGCACCATGTTTGGACAATGATTTACATCAACGATATCGCGACTGGTTGCACGATAAAATCCAAAATGGTTATTCAGCGCCACAAAATCTGCGCGGCGCCGCGTGCCCGGCGTGCCCCACACCGCATTTGCGCCATCAATCCCGCGTGGCAAATCGTTAACTTTTTTTGCGCGATAATCATCGGCATCGAAATCGTATTTACATCCACCACATAAACCAAAAAACGGACATTTTGCCATCACATAACCTTTTATATTTCTAACAACTGTATCACATTTTATGTTGATTCCAAGTGATTTTCTGCATATCATATAAATTATGAAAAAAAATTCAGATAAAAAAATTGCATTATTTGCCGGCGCCCTGTCTTTGCCGTTTTTAACACGCGACGCGTTACGTCGTGCGGGTTGGGATGTATATGTTATCGGATTAAAAAATTTTTATGATGAAAAATTAAATCCTGATTTGGTAATTCGGCTTGGGGGGGCGGGTCGTGCGGCACGCGAATGCAAACGGCGCGGGATTCATAAATTGACATTTGTTGGCGCATTGGGCCATGTAAATTTATCTGATATTCGGCCGGATTTATGGTCAATGGGGGTATTGTTGTCGGTATTAAAACATCAACGGGGGTATGATTCTATGGCGGTTGCATTTACAAAAGCATTGGAAAAACGTGGTTATGAAATTATCGCGGCCCAGGACGCGGCACCTGAATTGACATTTGAAACGCCGGGGGTTCAAACAAAAACAAAACCAACCGCGGCGGACAAAAAAAATATCGAACGCGCAATCGATGTTTCACACATAATCGGAACCGCGGACATCGGCGCATCGGTCGTCGTTGACCGCCAGGTTTTCGCGGTCGAGGCCGCCGAGGGCACCGCAAAAATGTTGGACCGCGTGGTTGAAATGCGCCGGACAAAACGCGGTGCAAAATCGGGCGTGTTCGCAAAAATGACAAAACCCGGCCAAGATTTACGCATCGACATCCCGGCAATCGGCGTTGACACCGTGCGTGCGGTGGCGGCGGCGAAACTGCGCGGAATTGTGGTCAATGCAAAAACATGCTTTGTGATTGATAAACCGGCGGTTTTGGCGGCGGCAAATCGCGCAAAAATATTTATTGTCGCAATATAAAAAATGATGCATTTATTAAAAAAACGCCCATCAAGGCGTTTTTTTTCAGTGTTCCATATGTTTCGTAAAATCATGCAAATCGGTGCCGGTTGCACTTAAAATCTTGGCGATACTATTACTGGATGGCCAACGCGGCTGGCCACATTTGGACCAACGTTTGCTGCGGTTAAATGTCGTTGCATCCAAACCGCCACAACGCGCCAATCCCGAACAAGACATACCATGTTCAACCGCAAATTTTTCAATCGCATTCCATACTTCTTCGTGTGTCATAACTCCCCCCCAATATCAAATATGCTTTTTTATGATTTTACCACCAATACAACACACAACCAACCCGGACGATTTCCCAGGATTCCCGGCACAAAAAATATACGAAAAAATTTTTTGACAAAAATACTTGACAAACCAAATAAAATGTATTACATTACGATTCGTCAAAGGGATTAATCCATTTGATAATGGTTGTGAAAACAATCATCAGGGGCCCAAGGATTCAGACTCCCTCCTACATTCTCTCTCCTCTGGACCTTGGACCCCACCAATTTTTACAGTTTAGAATGCCCATTTCTTTTTCTCCTTTCCTTCCTTTCTGGGCATTCGAAAATACCGCCGGCAACGGCGATATTTTTTTTACCAAAAAATATTGCTAAATATTTAATCGTCGTCATCAGCATCATCCAAAGACATATTTTGAACAACGCCATCGCCATCAACAATTTGTATCGGACTCCACCGGGAAACCTTGTTATCACCACTGCCGGTCACACTCAACATATACAATCCGGCCTCGGGCCCATCTGGCAAAGACAACCGTTCCAATGTAGTATTTATGTTATTTTCGATTGTCCGCGCCAGGTTATCAATGTATGTCCGACTGTAATAATTATTTGTTAAATAATTTTTTTCAACATACAACGGTAATCTCACCGCGGTCAAATCCAAATCATGCCAAACCTCTTCGCGGTTATCGACACCATCTGTGGTATATTCATCAGTATACCGCCATTGTAATTTACCGTCGAACACACGCAATTCTGCGGTCCGTGCAACACCGGCCTGGACAGCCAATTCATTACGCAAACTGACCATATCAACCGCGATTTCACCAGTTTGTTCATTTAACAATATATACCCATCAACCGCCGGCGTCAGTTTTATTTGTTTGCCCGCCAATTCTGTATCTATACGATTTATCGCCGCATTGAAATCCGATTTTGCCACCCAATCGCCCAACAAAGAATTCAAATCATAAACCGTAGTCCATTTTTTTATATCTGTTTTTTCACCGGTATCGGCATCAACCTCGAATTCATCCAAATACCGCCATTGTATCACACCATTATCAACACGCATTTCTGATGTTTTGGCATCCGGAATATTCAATGCCGCTTTCAAATCATCAAATTTAATACCAATCGTTTCGCCATCTGTGCCATCTATGGGTTTTATTTCGATAAAACCATTTTCGGCCTCGGTCAATTTAACCTGTTTTGTCGCCAGTGCATTATCAACATATGTTTTTGTTGTATAACCCGACAAATCGTTTTGCGTCACATAATTATTCAAAATCTCGGTTAAACGAGTATTGCTGATATAATCCGCCAATTTGCCGTCAATCAAATCACCAATGGCAACATTAACATTTGTCCACTTTTTTGTTTCACCATCACTTTCAAACGCGTCCAAATACCGCCAGCGCAACATACCACCGTTTGTTATTTCCATTTCGATTTCATCGCGCGTATTCGGGATTTGTAAATCGGTCTTTAATTTATTAAAATTCAAATTGATTGTATTACCATCAATTACCAAATACCCATTTGCATCAGATGACAATTTCAACTGATAATCGTTCAACGCACCAAGCGTGACATAATTCGCCAATTTGGTATCAATCAAATCATTAATATTTTCGGAAACAACAGTCCACTTTTTTGTTTCCCCGTCATTTTCAAACGCGTTCAAATACCGCCACCGCAACTGACCCGTCGATGTAATTTCCATTTCGATATCTTGCTGGGCCGCCGGAATTTCCAGTGCCGCTTTCAAATCATCAAATTTAATACCAATTTGATTATTTTCGATTTTCAAATACCCATTATCAGATGCCGTCAACGCACCCTGTAATCCCGCCAATTCAGACCGCAAAACATACGCCGACAAATCAACAAAATCAGAAACCTTGCTGTTTGTTTTATTCCACGTGTCATCACCCGCATAACGCCATTGAATTTTACCCGCATCATCAAATTCTATTTCCACCGCGCGTTCAGTCGGAATATCTAATGCGGCCTTTAATTCATCAAATTTCACACTAATTTGGTTGTTATCAATTTCCAAATAACCATTATCACTGGCGGTTAATGTCGCCTGTAATCCCGCCAACTCAGATTTTTGAACATAATCGTTTAACACCTGGGTTTGAACATAATTTTCTAAACTTTGGTTTATCAATGCGGCGATATCGGCCGTATTCCATTTTTTATCACCATTTTGTTCAAATTCATCCATATACCGCCATTGTAATTTACCATTTGCAGCGTCATATCTGATTTCAGACGTTTTTGCATCATCAATTCCCAACGCAGTTTTTAATTCATCAAATTTAATTCCAATCGTCCCCGCCGATTGATTGACCGTGATGAAACCATTGTCGGCCTCGCCCAAGATACCCTGCTTGCCCGCCAACGCTTCTGCCAACGAAACATTTTTCGTTGCCAAATCGTATGTATCCAACACATCACCCAAATCAACAACCAACTGGCGCGTGCCATCACACGCCGAACCGGTTGAATCTGCATAACACCACCATAATTTTGATTCCGCATCAATTTCGGTCAATATCGGATGCTTTGTATCCAATGCGGCCTGTAAATCATTTTTCAACGCACCAATATCAATCGATATAATATTGTTGTCCGGCCCACCAATATCGATATATTCATCATCCGTCACAATCAAAGAATTTTGTTTATCATCATTTAACCTATCAACCTGGGTCTGTAAATCATCCAATTCCGCACGCAACGCATCAACATCGGCACCCGACACCCCACCAGTGCCACCACCACCTGTACCACCACCCGACGTGCCACCACCGGACGTTCCACCCGGCGTCACCGCACCCGTTGTATGCGATAAATTCAAATATTTTCCAATAGACAACCGCGCCGACGGCGACGCAGAATTATTCACCACAACCCCACCAGACGCGCCACTATTATTCGCCGGCATTGTTGCACCGGATTGAGTTGACACGACATTATTTGCTGCATTTGGTGTAAAACGCAACGAAGACGCACGCGTTGCAACCGCCGTCGTGGAAACACCACCTGTCGTCGTTGTCCCCGTCGTCGCACCTGTTGCTGCATCAACCGCACCCGTCACCGTTTTACCAGAATTTGTTCCCAACATACGAACAGCCGGCGCCGCATTCGCCACCCCACCCAGTATGCAAACCATACTGGTTAAAATAAACGAATAAAATCCTGTTCTATGTTTCATTCTCTCTCTTTAATTCCACGAATTAAAATCCAAACCTTATTCCCACAGACAATGCATTTTCCAATATTAAATCGTTTTCAACCTGTAAAATATATTGTTCACCAGAACCCGGGGTTTGTTCCCACGTAAACGTTTGGGAAACATCCGTCCCCTTCATCAATGATATCCGATACCTGAAATCAATAAATGTATTATCGGCAATTTGGCTTGCATACCCCAACGCAAATCCAACCTTGGGCGACACAGACGCCTCTTCCCCAGAACCACCATTAAACAACGCACCATCCAATGTAATTTTCGGTCTGGCAACACCCAAACCACCACCCAAATATAACCCAGAATCAAAATCCCAATACGCATTTGCCATCAAATAAGGAATCGACAATTTATATTCTGCCAAATCATCAGAATCCGAAAATTCCGCCGACATACCCAATTCTATATCACCGCGAATTCCCGATGCGAACCATGTTCCAACCGCAATCGCCCCACCAAAAACCGACTCAAACGAATATTCATCCTTGTTAAACAACAAATCTGTCCCGCCATAATTAGAATTATATTCATTTTCCCACGACCAAAAATTCATTGCCGCATTTACACCGATATACCAATCCGCCGGCGCATTTTTCCGCACCCCAGACGTTTCGACACGTGCATTTTGTTGAACATCATTATTCCATAATACCGACGGACGAAAGTCCGCTTGGCGCACATACGGATAACATTCACCATCACACCCCATAACCGCGCCGCACGGACGCGACGGCGTATAAACCATCGACGCATTTGCGCAAACCGGCACAATTCCGGCAAATAATATACTAAACACTAAATTCTTACTCGACATTTCGATACCATTTATCAGGATAATTCTATCACATTTCGAACACTTTTCCAACCACTAAAAACACAAAACTTCAAAATATTTTAACATTTGACCCGCGCACTATTTTTTTCTAACATACTTTATTATGGAAGAAAAGACATCAACAATATCATTAACCAATGTTGCGGCATCGTACGATGACGGCGCCGATGTTTTGACCGATGTATCATTTAATATTGCCGGTGGCGCAATATACTTTTTAACCGGCGCATCTGGGGCGGGTAAAACAACATTATTACGATTGATTTACCAATTACACAAACCGCGCTGTGGTCAAATAAAGTTATTTGGAAAAATCACAAATAACATGTCGCGCGACGAAATAACATCCATACGAAAAAAAATGGCGATTGTATTCCAGGAATATTCATTACTGTCGCACCTGACGGTGTTTGATAATGTTGCATTACCATTGCGTGTCCGCGGGGTGCCTGAAAACAAAATCCGTTCCCTTGTCCCCCAGGTTTTGGATTGGGTCGGATTGGGCAAATATTCTTCTGCATTACCTTTATCTCTGAGTGGCGGTCAACAACAACGCGTATCTGTTGCGCGCGCGATTATTGTCCAACCATTGATATTATTGGCGGACGAACCGACGGGAAATTTAGACGACGACAACACATCGCGTTTAATGGATTTATTTATCCAGATGAACAAAATGTTTGGCACGACGATTATTTTGGCAACGCACAACCAACGTTTAATTGACACTTATAAATTCCCGGTGATACACATTGAAAATCATCATGTCCGGTTTGTGACAAAAAACGACACCGCAACCACCACAAAAAAATTATGGAAGGGTCCGGCCCCAAAAAATTATTTTAACGAGTTATCAAAACAATTTGACGATATCGGAAACATACAATGAAACGCAAACCTGTTGTTTTTTCACTGATACGCGAACAGAGCACATTTATGACGGCGATTATGTCGGTTTTGACATTTTTATCGGTTTTGACATTGGGCATTGCCTTGATGATTGGGACGGGCGTTGTGCGCATGAATACGACATGGGATTTATTTGCCACAATCCAAACCAACGACACAAACGATGTTCCCAAGGTTCGCGATGTATTAAATAAAAATAAAAACATTATAAAATCGTCGAACGAAATATCTTCGGCCCAGATGACGAATTTAATGTCGCCATGGGTTGCGGGCGGTTCTGCATTGGAAAAATACCTGCCCCATGTATGGGAGGTTGAATTTAAAACCCCCACCGACATGCAAACGGTTCAAACACAAATCACACCATACGCACGATTTTTAACACATAAAAATGCACTGGCAACGCCTGTTCGTGCCGGATGGTATTTAATTGCGATTTGTGCATTGATATTGACGGTGGCATTGGGTTCAATCACAACATGTATAACATATATTGCACACAATACGGCAATGCTGCACAAACGCGAACTGGAAATATTAAACCAAATCGGGGCCAGTGACGGATTCGTCGCCCGCCAAATGCAAATTATCGTCGCGCGCATTTGCACACGTGCAACAATATTCGGATTTTTATTGGCATTACCATTTTTACTTTTAATCTTGGCGGCGGCACATTCTGCGCGCGTTGGTTTAATGGCGATGATTGGATTGAATATATTTGGATGGGTAATATTATGCGCATTGCCAATTTTAATCACTGTGTTTGCAACCCATATCACAAAACACACAACAAAAAAAATCCTGAAAAACAGTTAAAGATATGAAAGTAATCACACCATCTTTTTTAATATTAGGATTGTTTGTATTGGGTGGAATGATATATAAATTAACGACCCCAATGGGTTGCGGTCCAATATTACCAAACGACAACATATTTGTTTTAACCGGCGATGCACGACGCGTGCCATATGCGATGGAACAAACGAAAATGTATCCCACGGCGCGGATTTACATCATCGGTGTTGGCGGTCATAATTTTGGAACGCGCAACCGTCGCCATATTACAATGGAAACAAAATCTAAATCGACATATCAAAACGCATTGGCGATAAAGAAAATTATTCATCAAAAAAAATTAAATCGTGCCGTAATTGTCACCACCGAAGAACACATGAAACGCGCGATACATTTAATACATCACGAAACCCCCGCCACCGAATTGGTGACATGTTCGGCGCCATTGGTTGGCATGCCGGCATCGCGTCGATTGGAACGATGGACGGTTGAATATTTGAAATACATCGTGACATTATTTGGAATCAAGGAAGGATGAGTTTATCATGTTCAGAACAATTATTTTCAAAATCACATTGGCAATTTATTTTATAATGATAATACCATTTTTGGTAATTGGATTATTATCGAAAAAATTGGCAAAAATAATTGTCCGCGGCGCGACATTGGGCGTATTATTTTTGGCGCGCAAAATTGCCGGCATTACATATCAAATACATTATCCTGTGACCGAAGAAAACGGAATCCCGACGCGTCCCAACACGAACGTTCGCACCGATGGCAAGGCGATTATCGCCGCAAAACACATGTCTATATTGGAAATCGCAATTTTATACATCAATATTCCAAACGCATTTTTTATAATGAAACAAGAATTGATGTGGATACCATTTTACGGTTGGATATTTTTACGGATTGGATTGATGCCTGTGAACCGCAAACGCGGCAAAACAAATATGCGGAAACTAACCGACCGTGTTGCGACAAAAATCATGAACGGCGAAACATTGATTATTTTTCCCGAGGGCACGCGAGTCAAACCCGGGACGCGCCCTGCACTGCGTCGTGGATTAATGTTTTTGGCACACGAATTGAAATTACCGATTTTACCGGTTGGCACGGACACGGGCCTGTATTGGCCAAAGCGCGGACGGATACACCCCGGTATTGCAAATGTATATTTTGAAAATTTATTACCATCAACGGCAGACCTGGACGAAATCGCCGCCGCCATCAACCGCCACAGTGCATAAAACCCGGGCATCGCCCGGTTTTTTTTCAAAGTTCAGTGTGCAGAGTGCAAAGTGCAGTTGTGGAAAATAATTATTTATTATCGGATATTCCCCGTCTTTTACCGCGGCCCCGCTGTGCGGGGACGGGAAAAGAAGGGGTGGATGTTGAGCGTCAGCGAAACAGACGGGGCAGTTCAAAAAAATATTGCACACGCGATAAAATTTTTTCTATACTAAATTCTGAATTCAATGGGAATTTGGATTCGAGGGCACTTCAAAAGCCTAAGTACGGCCGGTGCAAGGTTTGCATCGTTATTCCCGATCCATAACCGATTCGGTTTTAATGGGTTGTGTTTAACTGTTCTGATTTTGCACCGACATTTATATTTCGTCGGTTTTTTTGATGATTTATAAATGTAAAATTTTATTCCAAACAATGAAATTCCCCAACCTGTATGTGACGGTATGGGGTGCTGTGTGCAGTAATGCACATGGGATCATTGTCGTACTTGATTTTTGAACACCCCGACCGCGCTTTCCTGTTGATGGCGGTTTTTTTTGTTTGTTTTGGGGTGTAAAGCAGTTCCGAATCCAACTCCCGAAAAAAATGCTTTTTGTCCCAAACAAACAAAGAAACCAAAACAAAAAAAGAAAGAACGGGGAGAAAGAAATGAGAAAAATATTATTTGGGTTGTTGGGGTTATTGTGGGTGTTGCCTGTGATGGCCGTAGATTACAGGAATTGTCAAAATTTATTTGATGGAGAATATATATCTGTTAATAATGGCGGCAAGGCCGAAAACGCAAATAATATTTATGTATCACCTGGTGAACGATATGTGGCTTTGTGGACAACATCTTTGACCTCTGCTGTAAATTTATACGGATACAATACCCAGGGAAACCAAGTGGGTTCTTGGACTTCTGGCGGGTATGCATCAAATGGTGTTTCGACTCCTTTTTCAGATAATTATATGGCTTGGCAAAACGGTGCGGTGTTTACCGTACCAGATGGCGTTGCATATTTACGGTTTAATACATTCGGTAGTCTTAGTGCATCACAGCAACAAGCGTGGGCGGAATCATTAAAAATTTATAATATGGATTGTGTCGAAAAAATTACAATTGCATCAACGAAGTATGTTGAAACGGAATTTAGTGCGTTGAATACGGCGCTGGCGAATGCGGTGGCGACGGTGAATACTGTCGTGACCCAAACGATTGCCCAGGCGGCATCGATTGCGACACTGCAATCCGGCAAACAGACGCGACCGGACGAAACATGTCCCGCCGGGAAAAAGTGCCTGCTGGTGACCGACGAAAACAACATCCCCCACTGGTACGAGATTTGCAGCAGTGCGCATTGCCTGCCCGAGGGTTATACGGAATTGGAATACATACAAAGCGATGGTGCAAGTTATCTTATTGTGCCATATCGTGTAAATAACAAAACTGTATTTTATTGCAAATATAACGAAATTCAAAACGGACCACAAACTGCAAATGCTGTGTTTGGTGTCACAGATACCCCAGATCCATCAAAGGCAAACAATGGTATTTTAAGATTAACTGGTGAAGGTTATGATCGTATGGGCTGGGGTAATTCTGCAGAAGGTTCAGTACGAGATGTTGTTGCGCCAGGAGTATTTAATACATGGTACGAGGTTTTATATGACCAAAACAAACTGTATCAAAATGGCATATTATATGCGACTTCAGCAACAGAACCAAGTACCAGTTGGGCTGCAGAGAATGATTTAGGCATCTTTGCAAGAAATAGCACATCTGTCTCAATGCCTGCGGTTGCAAAAATATCAAGTGTTTGGGCAAAAGAAAATAGTGAATATAAAATCAATTTAATTCCTGCGAAACGCAACAGCGACGATGCAATCGGTATGTACGACACGGTGTCGGGGCAATTCTTTACCAACCAAGGCACGGGCGAATTCACCGCCGGCCCAGCGGCGGAGTGACCCTCGCCCGGTGCGTAGCGCCGTCCCCTTCTTTATGAAAGAAGGGGTGGATGGCGAAGCCAGACGGGGTAATTGTGCACGGCGGTGTAGTGAAACGAAATCGCCATAAAAAATTATGAACACACCAGAGTTTATAGTTTTTCACAATTACCTCCCCCTGCTGGCGCAGGGTACTCCTTGTTTCGCTCGGCGCGGTGCGCCTATGCGGCACTCCTGACAATTTGACAAAGTCAAATCTACAAGAAGGAGACGGCGGGGAACACCGCCGGAGAACCACCCCTCCGGCTTGCGCCGACACATTTATTGAACTCTGAACTTTGCACTTTGAACTTTGACAAAAAAACATCCGGCAACGGATGTTTTTTGAAACAATAAATATAATGTGGCAGATACGAAGATTCCGGCGAGTGTAGTGTACATGCAGTTACAAGAACGAGCCAGAATCAAACAGATGCCCATTATATTTATTGTTTGCACCAACTTTTTCTTTTGCCACCACTATACGGCCGTCCCAACTTTTCACGTATCAACGCACGACCAACATCACGACCATGGGAATCACGCACCGTCGCGTCAATTCTACCTAAGTATTTATCATCCTTGACATTTTCTAATTCAACAACACTGTCCACCGGCAACATTTCCGCCAAACGGTTTTTCGCGACATTTGCCGCAACAATTTCATCAACGCACTCGCCATGTAATTCGGGCGTATCAACATTACGAATTCTTACACGCACAGAAACCATTGTGTCATCAGCCAATTTCACACCCGCCGAAAAAGTATCACCATCGACAATATATTTCACCACCGCCGGCACCGCATACGCGGGCGATGCCATACACAATACCCAGATAAAAAATCCAATCCGTCTGAACATACTTACTGCAACTTTGGTGACCATGTTGGTTCAACGCCATTGACACCATCGGGCAATTCAATGTCATACATATTTTGCCCCGTGATATCAACACTGCGCAAATGACTCATACGGTCAATACCGTCGTCTGATTTTTCTGTTTCATAATAAACCAACCGACGCGAACCCGGTGCCCATGATGGGGCCTCCATATACCAGCCACCCGCCAATATTTTTTCGCGTTTGCCGTCCGGTCCCATTATGCCGATATAAAATGTATCGTCCGCAATTTTTGTGAACGCAATAAATTGACCGTCGGGCGACCATGCCGGTGTCGCATACCGCCCCGCCCCAAATGTGATGCGTTCTTCGGCACCCGTCGATAAATCCATAACGTGAATTTGTTGCGACCCCGATTTATCAGAATTAAACGCAATTTTCGACCCATCTGGCGAATAAGACGGCGATGTGTTTAATGAATGCCCAAATGTCAACTGGCGCAATTCGGATGTTTCAATATTGTATTCAAATATATGTGTGTCACCACCACGCACCAAAGACATCGCGATACGCGTGCCATCCGGCGAAAAACGCGGTGCAAAATTCATCCCACCAAATTCGCCCAATCTGCGTTGCGCCCCGGTGTCCAAATCCAATGTCCAAATCATCGGCGTATCATCACGATAAGACAAAAATACAATCGTGCGCATATTCGGCGAAAACCGCGGCGACATCACAAATGTATTTTTATCAGACAAATACCGCATGCCAAAACCGTCTTGGTCCATAATCGCCATACGTTTTGTCCGATTAGACACATCCCCCGTTTCGGCAATAAACACAATTTGTGTATCGAAATATCCAACCTCGCCCGTTAACCTTTCGTAAATCGCATCCGCCATCAAATGCGCCATACGACGTATAGATTTTTTTGACGCCATTAAACTTTGCGCCTCTATCTGTTCTTTGGATGACACATCCCAAACATAGAATTCCAATTTATACATATTATTTTTTGCCTTGGTCATTTTTGATTGCACCAAAACATCCGTTTTGATAGCGCGCCATAAATTAAAATCCGGCATATCATTAAATTTTACAAACTGCGGATACGCATCCCGATTTATCATCCGAAACAGACCCGTCGATTTCAAATCATTTTCAACAACCGTGCGCACCATGTCGGCATCTGATTTTGCGACGCCTTTATTTACCTCGACATTTTGCAGTGCGATTGATTTTGGCGCAACATCACCCGCCACAATATCGACCCGCAATTCAGACCGCGCCGGCGCAACAAATGCCAACAACAACAAAACAATTCCGCAAAATATTTTTTTGAACATAAAATTTTCCTTTCCTTTGCCAATTTATATATGCGCACGAATAAAAAAACAACACCATGCACGCACAAATATATTAGATATAAAAAACACAAAAATCAAATTTATTTAACCAATACAACTGCCCCCACAAACATCATTACAACCGTACAGACACCCGTGATTACAGTCGCGTTTACAAATGTATTGACAAATGTAAATACAATGTTATAGTCAATCGTAAAGACACTTGTGTTGGACAATGTGTATAACAAAGTATAGAGGGATGCCTACATGCCAAATGTTATGCAACAATTATTCATTATGAATATCGAGGCGTTATTAAAAGAATACGCCGCATATCGCACATTTAACAAATCGGACTGTGTTATCAATATGCGTATTCCGCATGCAATTTTGGACCGCATCAAAGAATTGGCAAACCAACAACACGTCCCATATCAATCATTAATATCGTCCGTGCTGTATTCATTGGCAAATATCGACGAAACAAAATCTAATTAAAAAAAATTCGGCGCCACATAAATGACGCCATTTTATTTATCAAACAAAAAAAATCAGGCGACATACGCCGCCCGACAACATATTACAAAAACAAATTATCTGGATACCGGACTGGACGCACCCCAACCAGAAGTCGCACAACCCAACGAGCCACCTTCGCCCGCCGCATTCAGCAAGAACGACAAGATAACACCAATCGCGAACAACAATGTGAACCCAACCAGCAAGCCAATGCCCTTCTTTTTCATATCATCCATTTTGGCTTCGCCTTTGGAAATATAATCCCATGCCCAACCGGCCATATAAAACCCGGCACCAACGAACGCCAAAATACGCAACGTTTTAAATACACCCTGCATACTTTTAATCAGTTCGCACATTGGCGTATCGGCATGCGCCGGCACAACAACCAATGCCACAATCGCAGCAAAAACCAAAACCTTGGCATAATTTTTCATATAAAACTCCTTTTGACTTATCAAGACAATTTTATCACAAACCACGACCCGTTTCAAATAAAAAATCGGGCGGCAACATAACCACCCGACCACAACAATTAAAATTTTATTACATGCCAGACACAATCACATATTGTTTGGATGCGCGTCTTGCACATTTATTGCAACCGCAAGATTTTTTCACAACCGGCGCAGGTTTCACAACAATTTGTTGTGGCATCGATTCTTCGACATATTCCGCCGCCGGCGTCAAAACACGACGTTCCGCGCGTACCTCTTGCCCCGCCATATCACGGGCATACAAATCCGCACATTGGGTATTGCGATAAACAATCTTTTTATCCAAATCCGCAGATTTCACATCACGCGAATAATGACGCGCATCTTCGCCAGAATAATAGATGCAATCCGCACCATCCTGGGTATAACGAACGCCACCTTTGTAATAATCATAATAATCACTGCAACCCGCCAATGCGACCAATGCGACCAAAGCCAAAATTTTTTTCATATTTTTTCCTTTTTATAATTGTTTTTTGGATGAATTTTCCATCCATTTCAATTAAATTATTACACAAAAATTTGAATAGTCAAGCCCGCACTACAAAAAAAACTGGCGCGAAACAACAAAATATTGCTAACATAACAAAAAAAGAGAGAAACACCCATGCAATACAGCAATTTCGGACTGAACAATACCAAATCCATGCTTGAAAACGCAATGCGACGCCATTTTGCGGTACCTGCATTTAACGCATACAACATGGAAACCGTTCAATCGATTGTATCGGCGGCACGATTAACAAAAAGTCCCGTCATCATCGCAATTTCCGAATCGGCATTAAAATATATGGGTGATGATATGCTGATGGGCATAATCGGCGGATTAAAAATAACGCCCACCGAACAAATCGCCCTGCATCTGGATCACGGGTCGTCGGTCGAATCGTGCATGCACGCAATAAACATCGGTTTTTCCAGTGTCATGTTGGATTTCAGCAAACGCGACATCGACGACAACACAACCGCCACCGCAAATATTGTGCGATACGCACACGCACGCGATGTGTCGGTTGAATCTGAGTTGGGCGTTTTGTCCGGCATCGAAGATGAAACAACCAAATCCACCGAATCGGAATACACCGACCCAACAATCGCAAAACAATTTATTTCGGACACCGGTGCGGATTCATTGGCAATCGCAATCGGAACATCTCATGGTGCATATAAACGAAAATCCATGGATGAAAAATTACGGTTCGACATATTGGAAAAAATACAAAACGAAATTCCCACAACACCATTGGTCCTGCACGGGGCGTCATCTGTGCCATCGGATTTGGTTGACACAATAAATAAATTTGGCGGCAAAATACATAACGCAATGGGAATTGATATCGAACAATTACAATTCGCCGCAACAAAAACAAACATTTGTAAAATAAATATCGACAGTGACCTGCGATTGGCATTTACGGCGGGCGTGCGTGAAACGTTACGCGCACACCCGGACATTTTTAACCCACGCGAATATTTATTACCTGCCCGTGACGCCGTTCGCGATATATGCATATTTTTAATCCGCACCGTTTTTCACAGCAATAATAAAATATAAAAAAATACGGGGTTGGAAATGAACAACCCCGTCCCCACACACAAAACTGATTTTTAATATGCAAAGCACATATTAGCCAAATCAGAATACGCAGTTCCCAACAGCATAACACTGGCCTCGCCACAACCATCTCTACGAACACCGCCATCATTCGTATCGTTCAAATCACCGACAGCCGCCACATATGCCTTGGTCGTTGTCAAATTTGTATCCGACACACCACCGTCTGCCTTGTAGCCCTTGATTACACACACCGCGGCATTTTGACCATTAAGTGTTGTTGCAACATCATTAACATTGACATCAATCACACTATCCACCGCAGTTCCTTCCGGAACATTAACATATCCGCCAAAACCGTATATATATCCAACTAAATCGGTCTGATTAGAACCAGAATAATACTTGGTCACCCATGTTCCACGGTTATCCGCACCTGTCCCACAATGTCCTGTATCTATCACCGATGGACCAGTGTCACTTGAATTACATCCCGCCCATGTTGTTCCATCCTCGCGCACAGAGCCATACGCATACGAACCACCACCAGACATAGTATAACCCGTTGCCCCAACTAAACTGGCAACCGTGCCAAAGAACGGATAATACCGACACATTTGTGCCTCGGACGCGGCGGCACTGCATGTGTTTGAAATAGATACATAATAATTTTGTTTGTAATTGGTATAATCATTACCGCATTGTATCAAACAATTCTCGTCCGTATCTGCAAACCCCGCAACAACCCATTGATCGGTGGTAATTGGTTCACTATCGCCGAAAGCAGATGTATCGGTATTATACAATCTGTAACGGGTTGCTTTACACACACAAACCTCACCCGACTGAACATTGTTTGGCAATGTTACTATGTCACCCTTGCTTGTTTCTGCAATTGCGACACGACGCGCAGTTCCAAAAATAATTTTATCTGGAATACGTTGATCATCCATATTATATGCGGACACCCACTCACCACTTTGACAACCAACCACAGAATTCAAAGCGGTCCGACACATCAATCTGTCACCAGTATACGAAGTATCAACCGGACTATAGCCATATGGCTCGCCCGGACCATAAATAGGATTATTCACATTTGAATTCGTAGTACCAACATTACCCAATACGGCATGCTCGTCACAATCGGTTATTTCATACCAATTATCGTTATTATCTCTGTCTTTGACCAACAGACATTTTTTATCCACCGGGCATGATGCATTTGGACGCGTTTGTTTTTCCGTCTGCAAATTCCCAATACCACTGCTGTTGGTTCGCATTTGTGTTATCAATGTATTTATTTTATTCCGAACCCCCGTCAGTCGGTTTTCTACCGCCGCCATCCGTGTTTCTGTCATCTTTGTCGTCGCCAATTTTATACACGGATTATACGAAACAAAACCAGATTGATTACTTAACGCAACCATAACATTTGAAATCTTAAACCCATGTCCCGACACATTGGTCCCCGCAACATTTCGCACCGCCATACCAACCGCCGTTTGGTCCGACGGCATATTCAACACAACCGTCACTACTTGTCCTGGCGTAACGTTCGCACATGCGTTTGTATTTGATACAACAAATGAACCGTCAGACAATTTAAATGTCAAATATGTATTACCAACCGATTCATTTTCTTCTTCTGGACATTCAATTTCATATGATACTTTGTACGCTTTGTTTGGAATAAAATTAAACGGATAATTTGAAACATATGTATTCAAATGTTCCCATGAACCTGTGGCATCATATTCACCATTGTTTCTTTGGGTTAATGTAAAATCAGCCTCGGTCAAAATCATTGGATTAAACAAATTCACACCACATGTGGCACCACCTGATTGAGATACCACAACACAATCACTGCCATCTGCGTTAGGCGTATAACCATCCAGACACCCTGTAACCAAACAATATTGACCTTCCCCATCCCACCTAACTTGATTTGCCTTTGGCACCAATGTGGTATATCTGTTAAAGCAATCTGTATTACTGGTAACCCCAGGAATACCCTGGGCATATGCATCAATTGCGACAAACGATACCAAACCCGCAACCGATAAAGCACCAATTTTTTTGAAACCAAATAATTTTTGCATGGCAAAATCCTATATTTCGAAAACCGATTTTTTGTGATTATCCGTTGGTTGACTAGGCACCGGACGAATCCGACGATGAACTATTTGCCGCCGTCACCGCATCCACTGTCGCAATAATTTTCACCCATTGGTAATTGGCCCTGTCATGCACCACATCTTCGGCACCCGTCGTGGTGGTTGTTCCCTCCGGCACAATATAACCACACGCAATGTATTCATTACCCAAATCTTCACAGTCGTCATTTGGCACAACCTGGCGACCAGATTGCATACCTGAAATTTCACCCATATTCGCCATAACGGTCGCGTTATCCGCAGTCGCACTATTGCTTAATGTTTGAACCGCACCATTTACCGTATCGGCGCGCGTATCAACATATTTGGTTGTTGCTAATTTAATATTTGGATCTTTTAAACTGCCCTCTGCAAAAGTTTGGGCATTTGCACCTGTGCCAACTGTTTGTTGTCCACTTTGATACACCGGATATGACGCAGTATCTGCCGGAAACGCGGCATACGCCCCCACACCGAACAATATACCACCCATCACACCTGCAAAAATAATTGCACGTTTCATAATACATTCCCTCTATCGTTTGTTGTTTGTTTGCATACATATTATATCACAAAGATGCCCCAAATAAAAACGAAACATAAAAAAAATTGGCGAAAAAATTTTTCACCAATTTAATTTTAATCAAACAAAAAACATTTAATTATTTTGCACGTTCAACATATTCCAATGTTTCTGTATTCACAACAATTTTTTCATCTTGTTCAATAAATACGGGCACCTGGACACGAATACCATTATCCAACACCGCGGGTTTACCCCCAGAACTTGTTGCGGTTTGCCCCTTTAATGCAGGTTCCGTTTCAACAACCGTCGCAACAACCGTTTTCGGCAAAGTAATTGAAACCGGATGACCTTCGACAAAATTGGCACGCACCATCATTTCCGGCGCCAAGAATTTCATTTGTTCGCCCAACGAATCGACCGGCATTGTAAATTGTTCATAATCAGACAAATTCATAAAATATGCATCTGTCCCATCAGAATACAAATATTGGCATTCCAAATCTTCGACCATCAATTTTTCAACCTTGTCTTCGGCGCGCCAACGGTCACCGCCCTTGTTTCCCGAATCGATATCGCGCAAGTCCGCCTGGACAAATGCACCACCCTTGCCCGGTTTAACCTTGGTAATCGATGTCACCGAATAACGTTTTCCGTTATGGGAAATAACCCAACCCACACGCATATCGTTTGCAATAAATGTCGCCATTTTTTAATCCTTTTATTTTTTAAAATACCTGAAAATTATAAATAACACATTGTTAAATGCAAGAAAAAAGTGGTTTTATAACCACTTAAAATCCAACTAAAAAAAAATAAATAAGAACGGCACAGATGTGCAGTTGTTTGCGAACGCAGTGTTTTTTTCAAGAAATTAATTTTTATGAGATTATTGGAAACGGTCGGTGTTTCGCAGTGTACAAATTAAAAAATAAATTAGAATGATAAAGATGCACCGTTGGTGGCGAGTGCAGTGTTTTTTTTCAAGAAATTAATTTTTATGAGATTATTGGAAACGGTCGGTGTTTCGCAGTGTACAAATGCTACATAAGAAACGCCGACCGTGACAAGAATCCATAAAAATTAATTTATTACATGCGCATAGGCATCAGAACGAACAACGCATCCGTCTTTTTATCCGTGGATTTAATCGTCGTCGGCGACAAAGAATCCTGCATTTCCATTTGGAATTTTTCACCTTCGACCTGGCCGGCAACATCCAACAAGAATTTCACATTGAAAACAACAGTAAACGAACTGTCACCATTGTATTCAATATCTAATTCTTGGGTTGCAGTTCCGGCATCCGGACTGGACGCGTTGATAACCAATTTATTTGTTGAAAATGTCAACTGCACAGATTTTGTTTTATCGACAGACGCGACCGACACCAAATCAACCGCATTCACAAATTGTTTTCTGTCCATAACGGCAATTTTATCATTACCCTTGGGGATAACGACGCGATAATTTGGATATTGGGCATCGACCAACTTACTGGTTAAAATAGCGGCACCAACGGTAAAACGCGCCTTGGTATCAGACAATTCAACCGTCACATCATCAACATTGGCATCCTCTAACAATTTAGACAATTCACCAATCACACGACGTGGCAAAATAACCGCCGGCATTTGGGCACTGTCCACCGGGGCGGGCATCGCACACAACGCCAAACGTTGGGCATCGGTTGCAACCGCGGTCAACATTTTTGATTTACCCTCGTCAGAAATATGGAAATAAATTCCCCCCAAATGATAACGAACATCATCGGTTGGAATTGCAAACTTTGTTTGATTTATCAAATGCGCCAAATCACCAGTTGTCATTTGGAATTTTGTGGTTAAATTACTGCCCGCCATGGCCGGGAAATTTTCCGCCGGCAATGTTGGCAAATGAAATACGGCACGACCACTGGATACGACCAATTGGTCACCGGTTTGTTTAAAAGAAATTTCCGCATCATCCGGCAATTTACGAACAATATCATACAGCATTTGAACCGGGACAGTTGTTTTACCCGCCAATGTAATATCCGCCGCGACATGTTCCACCAATTCCAAATCAACATTTGTCGCAGACAAAACCAAATCGTCAGAAACCTCTAACTTAACATTCATTAAAATCGGCAAAGTTGCGCGTTTTTCAACAATCGATTGCATATGCCCCAACGCACGAATTAAAACCTGACGAAAAACAGAAAATTCCATAATAAAACTCCTCTACTTACTTTCTTGTCTTTTTGTTTTTTCCTACATTCTGATGTGCATTTTATCAAAAAACACCGATTCGGTGCAAGGCATAAAACCCGCCCCCTAAAAAAACATCGCCCACTTCTTTTTGGGCGATTTTTATCAATAAAATTTATAAATTCATAACTTTTTCTAATTTTGTGCGCAATTTTTTCAAATCATCATATTTGGTAATTTTGCCTTTTTCCGCGATTGAAATATCGCCACTTTCTTCGGACACAACCAACACGGTCGCCGACGACGCCTCGGACAGACCCAACGCCGCCCTGTGCCGTGTTCCGTATTTCCAATTCAAATTATTTTGCGACAACGGTAAAATCGCCCCTGCATACGCAATCCGATTATTTTCAATTATCACCGCCCCATCATGCAATGGCGTCTTATTAAAAAATATAGTCAATAATAATTCAGATGTAATTTGCCCGTCCACACGCACCCCCTTGCGTTCAATCACAGATTCATCCAACATTGACGGGAACACAATCAATGCCCCAGTATGTTTCGATGACATATATTCGACCGCACTGACAATCGCACCCAGTGACGATGTGTCGCGTTTATGCAGATTGTCCGTTTTTCCATAAAACAATTTTCGCCAACCACTAACCGAACCCATCAACGCCAAAAATTTACGCAATTCTGGTTGAAACACGACAATCAAACTGATTGATAAAAACAATGCCGTCCAATGAAAAAATCCACCCAACAAATCAATATGCAACGCCGAACAAACAAAACTGGTCATCCACAATAAAACCAATCCAAAAATTCCACGCACCAATTTTTCAGACGCCGTATTACGAATCAATTTTTTATAAAAAAACCAAACCAGCGCAACAATTATTGCCAATTGAATAAATTCTGATAAATGTGACATTTTTAATTCCCTTTATTTTTTATCATTTCTTCTGCCAATTCCGATACGGGTGCACTCATCCATGGTGCATCACCATCTTGTTCGGGCGCCCCACGATTCAACGCGGTTTCGCATGGGGTACTGTCAGCCAACCAATTTTCCAACACACCGCCCGCCAATAAACCTGCAACAAAACTGACCCCGCCGGTAAATGGCACCAACAACAACCCCAATCCGGTCGCCGACACAACCTTGCCTGTCAATGCGGCACCATTTATTTGTATATCTGGTTCTGCCAAATTTCCAACAATTTCAACCGTGTTCACAACACTGCCGGTCAGGGACAATTTTAATCCCCGCGTTGGCACAGTCGTCAATGCCAAATCTATTGTTTCGTTTCCTAAATTCAAATCACCCGCCAACCGTGCATTGATAGAATTTGTTTCAATCGCAACCCCATTACGCGTTTCAATATCACCATCACGCAATTTCAAATTTACCGCCACACAAGAAATACGCGCCTTATCGTGTTTTTTATCTTCGCTGAATAAATCTTGGATACTGTGACGCAGGGACGTCAACACATCCGCACCATAAATATTTTCAACCAATTGCGGATATGCGTATCCATCCCCCACAGAATACGCCTGGACCGGGCCGTTTATATTACTCATCCATTGAGACATATTTGCGCCATGCGTTTCAAAATAACCATATATATCAATCGGCAACCCAACAATAAAATCATGAATTCTGATTTCATCCATCAATGTTCCAATCGTAAAATTATTTGCTTTGACACCGGCCTGAATATAAATAACACCATCCGGGTCAATGGTAAAATCACCACCAACCAACATTTTACCACCGGCAATTCCAACCGATGCATCCACGCGTCCTTGTTTATTTTTATAAATCAATTTGACATTTGTATTTTTCAAATCCATATCACGATATACAATTAAATGTTTCAAATTCACATCCAAATCCAAATCAAACTTTCTAATATCAGCCCCATGTAAATTTATATCATGAAATACATTTAATTCACGGTCCGGCCGCACCCACCCAGAATACATTTCCGGAACCAATTTTAATAAATTAACATTATTCGAAGAAACCTTGGCATCTATACGCGGCGTTTTACCACCCCAATCATATACCCCCGAAACATTTATATCTGTACCACGCAAACTAATCGCAGATTTATGTATAACCAATGTATCCGCATCACGCATCCCGCCCGCAATATCCACAGAAATTTTCGGCAAACCTGTTAAATCAACATCCAATAAATCCCGCACCGCACGAACATCGACAATATCGCCACGAACGATAAAATCAATTGGCATTTTACTGGCGCCATCCAACGCAACATTTGCAATCAACGCATTACCCCCCGTTGATAACGCCAATTTCACAGGATAAACCTTGCGTTCAGGGTTATATTCATCCATGGCGATAATAAACGGATACACTTCATCTTGGGGTTTTATCCAACCATGAAATTCATGTTTTGTTTTGAAATGGAAATACCGTAATTGCACCCCCGACATAACAAAATTATAATCACCATTATCAAACGATAAATTATCAAATTCTATGCGTCCGAACGGCACATCTGGGATTGGATATTTTGCGATTTCACCACCTGTTTTATTCGCCCCATCCGCGACATCTGATTCAGGTTGCACAATCGGCTGTAATGACAATTCGCCGGCGGCATTTTTTTCAATTTTAATTGCCGTATCATATAATTTAATACTTCTGATTGTTGGACGCGAATGAAACAAAGATATCAAATCCAACGACACATCCATACGTTCCGATGTGAACCCGTATTTTTCCCGTGCCCACGACGCATTTTCAACACGAATCTGATTTAATTCAATACGTGGGCGCAGTGAAAATTTCCATGACACAACACCATCAACCTGGACATCATAACCGGTGGCATCACGCAACATCGCAACAACATTACCACGCAAACTTTCCAAATCCACCCGGGTCAACGCAACAATAATCGCAACCACCATCCCCAAAAAAAAGATGCTGACTACACGCAACCATAACATAATTCTTCGACGTCGTATCATTTTTAATCCGGTAATTGTAATTCCAAAAATTGCATCACAGATTTCATAAAATCCGGAACATCTGCACGCAAAGTCATCAATTTATTTGTTCGCGGATGATAAAATGTCAATTTGTACGCAAACAAAAACAATTTGTTTGTTGCCAAAATTGTCGCCATACCATCATCGATTTTTTTATCCACACCATACAAATCATCACCCACAATCGGCGCATTCAAAGAATACGCACTATGAATTCTTAATTGATGTGTCCGACCTGTTTTGGGCATGAACAAAATCCAACACAAACTGTTTCCAATATTTGATAAAACACGATATTCCGTAATTGCATGCTGGGGGCGTTGACCAACGCCACCATCCACACGTGTTGCGTCATTAAAGACCTGGCCACGGGCGATATAGTTATCAATCACACCCGATGTTTCCGACACGGCACCATTTAATAACGCCAAATATTCTTTATGCGCAGTTTTAGATTGAAATGCCGTCGCCAATTTTTGTGCCGACATCTGATTTTTTGCAACGACCAACAATCCCGATGTATCCCGGTCCAAACGATGAACCAACGATATTTTGTCATACGGAAACATCGCCGCCGCCATTTTATCAACAGATTTTCTGATACCCGTGCCACCTTGGACCGCGAGTCCTGCAGGTTTATTAAAAACAACAATATCGGCATCATTATAAATAATAGATTTGCGCAAAACTTCCAAATCCGATAAAGAAAATGCGGCACCCGTTTCGGTTTTTTTATGATTTTCGCGTTTTGCATACCCCGCGATTGTTGGCGGAATACGAACCGCGTCCCCCGCGCGCAAAATCCGATTTGAATCCACCCGCGCAGAATTCACACGAATTTGTCCACCACGACACAGTTTGAAAAATTCACGGTTTGGCATTGACGGAAATTTACGCATAAACCATCGCATCAACCGTGTTCCATCTTCGACCAAAGAAACCGTAATAACATCTGCCATAAAATAAATTATTCTCCGTAAACAATAGATACGGCATTATCGCGACTCATACTGACACAATTACCATTTGCACCCGAAATCGAATCCGTCCAACCCTTGGTCACCAATGCCTTGCATTCAGAATCAGACAATCCATCAATCGTCACAATAAATTGACGCGTATTTGATGGATTAACCGAAACCGTATATACCCCACCATATGGGTTTTTATTCGACATCGCCAGCGCATTAAATATCGTCGAATTATCAATCCGCGTAAAATCGTCATATTCACCCAATAATTGCCGCACACCTAAAACAATCTGATACACTTCGTCATTGACGGCACTTTGTTTTTGCATACGCATCGCGTACGAAATCATACTGATGGCGCCGACGGTAATAACCCCCATAATCGTCAACACACCCAACATTTCAATCATAGAACGACCTAATTCTTGTTTCATATTTTCACCCCTATTTGCATTTCTTAAATTATATTCTATCATATAAAATATGAATATTCAATTTTCTGATTTAATTGCAAACGCACCAGCGGCACCGGGAACATATCAAATGTTCGCGTCCGACGGAACATTATTATATGTGGGCAAGGCAAAGAATCTGGCGAATCGTCTGCATCAATATACCGACATATCAAAATTGGAATTACATAAACAGGTTATGCGCAAATTCGTCACCCGCGTCACATGGGAAATATCCCGGACCGAGGCCGACGCACTGATTCGTGAACAAGAATTGATAAAAACATTAAAACCGAAATACAACATCATGATGATGGATGATAAAATGTATCCGATGTTGGCATTAACGGCACACGAATTCCCGCGTCTGTATAAATTCCGCGGTAAAATTTCCCAACGTCGCAATGTATTTGGCCCATACCCATCGGTCACCGCATTAAATGACACAATAAAAATGATTCAAAAAGTATGTCGTTTGCGCACATGCACCGATACATTTATGAAAAATCGGTCGCGTCCATGCCTGCTGTATCAAATTGGCCGATGCAGTGCGCCATGTTGCATACCGCAACCCGAATATCAACAAAATGTTGCATTGGCACGGCGAATTTTGACCGGCGACACCGAACCGATTATCAACGAATTATCGTCTGACATGAAAAAATATTCTGAAAATCTGGATTTTGAAAATGCGGCCACAACGCGTGATAAAATTATTGCATTGACCCAAACGGCAACCCGCGGAAAAAAAATCACACACGAAAAAAATCTGGATTGGGATAAAAATGTTTCCGATTTAGAAAAATTGGTTGGTGTAAAAATTGAACGCGTGGGCGTATTTGATAATTCGCACCTGTTTGGAAAAAATTCTGTTGGTGCGATGATATGTTTTGGACACGCCGGATTTACAAAAACCGATTATCGCCATTTTAAATTACAAAACAAATCAAATGCCGGCAACGATATCGGTATGATGGCGGAATTTATCGAACGCGCGGTAAACAACGGTCCAAAATTGGATTTAATAATCGTTGACGGTGGCCCCGCCCAATGGAACATCGCACATAAAACCGCACCAAACATCCCAATCTTTGGTGTGACCAAGGGTGTGGTTCGCAATGGCGACGAACATTTTATTTTACCCGACGGTTCGATTTATGACAAAATTCCAAAAGATTCCCCATTGTTTTTAATGTTGCGCGCCGTCCGGGACGAGGCTCACCGATTTGTAATTACATATCATCGCGAACGTCGCGCGAAACAAATGACTGTATCTGTATTGGATGAAATTGACGGCATTGGTCCAACGCGCAAACATGCATTGATAAAACATTTTGGTTCGGTGCGAAACATCATGGATGCGACATTGGCACAATTAGAACACGTTCCAACATTGGGTAAATCGGCGGCAAAAAAAATATATGCACATTTTCATTCAGAACTGATATAATAAATCTCGTAAAAAGGAGTTATGTATGAAATTTTTTGTAAACATGCTGTCCATCTTTCGTATTTGCGTTGCATTTGCGATAATACCAACATTGATGATGCAATGGTATTGGGTATCGCTGATTTTGTTCGTATTGGCCGCATTCAGTGATTGGGCGGACGGATACCTGGCGCGCAAATTTGATGTATGCACAAAACTAGGCGGCGTATTGGACCACATTGGCGACAAATTATTGGTTGTGAACACATTTATCATGTTGGCACTGATGATGCGTTTTTGGTTTATCATTATCCCGGTAATTGTAATGATTTCCCGCGAATTGTATATCAGTGGCCTGCGTGAATTTTTGGGCACACAAAAAATCGCAATGCCGGTTCCGAAAAATCGTTTTTCAATGGGCAAAATAAAAACCACATTACAAATGGTGACAATCACTGCGTTTTTGGCATTATTCGCAATCAGTTCGATTGTGACACCCGACACGATTTCTGCAAATATGTTGATAACAATGAATATATTGTCACAATTTGGCATTATATTTATATGGGCATCGTTGGTTGCATCGCTGTGGTCTGCGACCCAATACACATTTACATTTGCCGAAAAATTAAAAAAGATTAAATAAAAAATTCAATATGTAAAAAACACCGCCTGATGGGCGGTGTTTTTCTAGCAACCTTAAAACCAACTTTTCTTGGATGATTTCGAACCACCGGCAAATTCCGCCAATGCTTTCTTTTGTTTTTCGGTAAGTTTTGTTGGAACCGTCATCGCGATTTCAATATACATGTCCCCAAAACCACCACGCGAATTTGGCATACCTTTGCCACGCACACGCAAACGCGCACCAATTTGCGTACCCGCCGGAACCTTGACCGACAATTCTTTATCATCGATTGTTGGCACATCAATTTCGCCACCCAATGCCAATGTTGCAAACGGGACATCCGCACGATAAATCAAATCATCCCCCACGCGTTCAAATTTATCATCCACCGCAACATGCACATCGATATAGAAATCACCCGGCGCCGCACCGTTTTGTCCGGCCTCGCCCTGGCCGCTCAGGCGCAACCGCGCACCATCCGCGACACCCGCCGGTATTTTTACATCCAATGTACGTTGTTTATGCACGACACCCGTACCATCACATTTTGAACATTTCTTGGAAATTTTTCGTCCCAAACCATTACATTCCGGACATGGGTGTTCAACCGCGAAAAATCCCTGGCGCATTTGGACAACACCACTGCCCCCACAACGCGGGCATTTTGGCGCCGGTTTACCGTCATCCGTCCCGTTACCATTACATTTATCACATGTCACATTACTGGAAAATTTAACCGTATGTGTTGTTCCAAAATACGCATCACGCAACGATATTGTCACATTATCCAACAAATCACGACCACGGTTCATATCCATCCCGCCGCGTGCACCACCGAATCCGCCAAATCCGTCAAAACCAAAACCACGCATTGCCTCGCGCAGGATATCATCCATTCCCGCACCACCTGCGAACCCGGAAAAACCCGCACCGAACGGATTGCCCGCACCGGCCGACGCACCATTTCCACCGGCAAATGCCGCATCGCCAAACCGGTCATATGCCGCACGTTTCTGTGGGTCTTTTAAAATATCAAACGCGTTATTTACTTCCTTGAACTTTTCTTCGGCGGATTTATCCCCCGGATTTTTATCCGGATGATATTTCATCACCAATTTATGATATGCTTTTTTAATATCAGCATCCGACGCATCACGCGCGACACCCAAAACTTCATACGGATTTTTATTCATAACAAATGTTCTCTTTATTTATGTCGAAAATATAGTTCATTTATAAAAAAATTCAACCCCATTGGGGCACAAAAAAATCTGACTTGCGAAAAATTTAATAATGTTCTAATAATAAGGGTACTATGGCAGAAAAAAACACATCTTATGACGCATCTGATATCCAGGTCTTGGAGGGTCTGGAACCCGTTCGCCTGCGTCCCGGTATGTATATTGGTGGCACCGACGAAAAGGCGTGGCACCATTTACCGGTCGAAATTATGGATAACAGTATTGACGAGGCTGTGGCGGGTTTCGCCAAACGCATCACGGTAAATTTAATTGATGCAAAAACAATCGAAATCACCGATGACGGTCGTGGTATTCCGGTTGACGAACACCCAAAATATCCCGGCAAATCCGCGTTAGAGGTTATTTTAACAACACTGCATTCGGGCGGAAAATTTAATAATAATGTTTATAAAACATCGGGTGGTCTGCACGGGGTTGGTTCTGCGGTTGTGAACGCATTATCGTCCAACATGGATGTGACGATTTCACGTGACGGATACCAATGGCATCAAACATTTTCACGTGGTAAAACGACATCGCCAATCACTCGCGGTGACGCAACCAAAAACCACGGAACGAAAATCCGTTTTACAATCGACGACGAAATATTTGGCGAAAACGCGGTATTTAAACCGATTAAGATTTATCGTATGGCGCGTGCGAAATCGTTCCTGTCCCGTGGGATAAAAATCGATTGGATTTGCAATCCGGAATTGCTGACCGACGATATGAATATCCCGGCCACCACAACATTTTATTACCCGAACGGCGTATCTGATTTTTTGGCGGAAAAAACCGATTCCAAACCGCGCATTTTGCCACGCATGTTTTCCGGTTCGATTGATTTTCCGGACGATTCGGGTCGCGTTGAATGGGCATTGACATTTTTAACCGATGAAAATGGTGCGGCATCTGACGACGGATTTTTTGCATCATATTGCAACACGATTGCGACAATCGACGGCGGCACACACGAAAGTGGATTTAAATCCGCCATCACCCGCGGGATTAAGGCATACGGTGAAAAAACAAATAACAAGGCGGCATCCACAATCGTCAGTGATGATGTTTTCGATTCGGTTGCGGCGATTGTATCGGTATTTTATAAAACACCGCAATTCCTGGGCCAGACCAAGGAAAAATTATCCAATCCGGAAATTGCACGATATGTTGAAAACGCCCTGCGTGACCCATGGGAAATGTTTTTGGCATCTGACCCAAAAACATCAAACGCATTATTATCGTTTATTATCAATTTGGCAAACGCGCGTATCAAAACGAAACAGGTCAAAGATATCGCCCGCAAAACCCCAACAAAACGTATTCGCATGCCGGCAAAATTGGCGGACTGCACCAAACACGGGGTCGACGGCACCGAATTATTTATTGTCGAGGGCGAATCGGCGGGTGGCACCGCAAAACAGGCACGCGACCGCGCAACCCAGGCAATAATGCCCCTGCGTGGCAAGGTGTTAAACGTTCTATCTAATTCGGACGAACGGTTCAGTGCCAACCGCGAATTAAATGATTTAATCGATATTATTGGTGCCGGCACGGCCAAGGATTGGAACGACGATAAATTGCGTTATGAAAAAATTATCGTCATGACTGATGCCGATGTCGACGGCAGTCATATTGCATCCCTGTTGATGGCATTTTTCTATCAGTATATGCCTCAACTGATTTATGGTGGCCATTTGTATTTATCATGTCCGCCATTATATAAATTTACCTGTGGCACCGAATCGTTTTATATTGATACCGACGAAGAATTAGAGGCATTAAAGAACGGCAAATATAAAAATAAAAAGGTGGAAATTTCCCGATTCAAAGGTTTGGGCGAAATGATGCCAAATCAGTTAAAGGAAACAACCATGTCACCAAAAACGCGTCGTTTAATTCGTATTGAATTACCACCAAAAACCGACGACGGTGCCGAAGATACGGAAAAAACACGCACGATTGTGACCGAATTGATGGGTAAAAAACCGGAGTTTCGTTTCAAATTCATCACCGAACACGCCCAGTTTGTGAAAGATTTATTTGTATAAAAAAACATCACAAAAAAAACAATATAATGCGACAGATGCGCCGACAACGACGAGTGCAGTGTAGTAAACCATATATAAACGAGTCGTTATCAAGCAGATACCCATTATATTGTTTTTTTCTATTTGCATTCGGCGATAAATTGATTGATTTGTGCCGAGAGCATCAAATCAGACGATTGCATTTTTTCAATTTGACGCAACGCATACATAACGGTCGCATGGTCACGATTACCAACATAATTCCCTATTTCGGCCAGGGACAAACGTGTCGAATTTTTCAACACAACCATTATGATTTGACGCGCCAACACCAAAGATTTCGACCGCCCCGCCCCACAAATTGCATCGTATGAAACACCCAATTTTTCGCACATCATTTTAACCATAGAAACCGGTGTTTTTGATTTTTCCAATGTATCCGCCAATAAATGTTCCACAACATCCAATGTGGCGTCCCGCCCCATCAATTCAGAATATGTTTTGATTTTGTTTGCAACACCGGCAATCAAATGACCGTTGCCCGCAACGCGTTTTGCAATTGCATCGGCGATGTCGGATTTAACCCCGGCACGCACCAACATTTCGCGTTTAACATTTGCATTTGGCGCCACCATATCAACCACCAAGCCGGACGCCAATAATGATTGTGCGCGTCTGTCAAAACCGGTCAATGCATTTGGTGCCACGGTGGACGTCAAAACAACATTTTTACCCGCCGCACGCAAATCCAACACCAACTGCAAGAATTCATCCATTGTTGCATTTTTACCCGCCAAACTTTGCACATCGTCCAAAATAAAAGTATTGCAATTACGACAAAAATCTTTGAACGCGAATACATTACGATTTTTCAACGCGCGTGCAAATTCCGAAACAAACCCCGCACCCGACATCAAAATAACATTTTCCGATTCGGATTTAATACAACCCGCCAACAAAGATTTCCCACAACCCGCCGGTCCATAAATAAACAATGGTGAAAAAGACACCGCCGCGGATGCCACGCGTTTTGCCGCCGTCAACGCGAACGCATTTTCATCCGATGGAATAAACGCATCGAACGCAACCGACGCAACCACATCATCTGTCGCCGGCGCATAAGATTGCACATTATTGTCATTTGCGATTGTCGCCGCCGCAACACCACGCACAACTAATTTAACATTTAAACCAAATTCAGCCGCAACATTTTTTAATAACGCACCATAAACACCCGAAATATAATCCGCAGAAAACTGATTTTGTGCCGTCAAAACCAACACACTACCCTCAATTTCAAAATTCAACGGCGCAATCCATGCCGTCCATGACGCAGAATCCATACCATTCGCAATCGCATCACGGATTACAGAAATATTTGCGTTTTGTGTCAATGTTGCTGCCTGCATGCCGTTTCTCCTTTTCCTTCCTTTCTGAAAAGAGTTTCCTGCCCGCGCAAGAGATTTAAAATTATTTTCACAACATTAAATTTTTGTTGTAAAAACCACCTGCACAAAAACATTAAATTTTTATGCCGTCCCGGATTTCATCCCCCAAGACCAAAATTTAATGTTTTATTTATGCCCTACTCTCTCTCGCAAAAATGCATTTTGACAATTTAATTTATTTGAATATTCAAAATTCAAAAATTTCAAATCATCAAATGTTGTTTTGGTTTTTTTGTTTCTCTTTTTCTTTTTTTGACATTACAAATTTATAACACCCGTTCCGATTTTCAACAATTTCTTAGAACTTTTTTCAACTTTTATATTTTGACAACGATTCGTTTTTTTCCCAGTTTTTCGCCTAATGTATATACATTGTATTGACAAGATTTTTATCACAATCTGACATACCCACCGTTCTGTTTTTGCACCAAACCGCGCAATTCCAAAACAACCAAGTTGCGTTTGATTTCCGAAACACTTTTTTTGACAACATCTGCCAATACAGATTCAGAAATCGGAATCGTTCCCAATGCATCTAAAATTAAATTTTCATCATCAGTATTTTTTGAATTTTTATCATCCCGATTGGCAATTTTTTTATTTTCTCCAAAAAAGTCCGCCACCCCCGAACACAACCGCGCCACGCCACGCGCAATCAACGAATTTGGGCCTGCACTTCGCGCATCCGATGGGTGCGACGGCACCGCCCACAACCGACGGTTTAAATCAATGGCAAATTCCGCGGTTCGCATACTGCCTGATTTTAAATCTGCCTCGCTTAAAATTACCTGGTCTGACAAAGCGGCAACCCAACGATTTCTTTGCACGAAATTGGGACCTTTTGGTATAAATCCGACCGGCATTTCACTCAACACGGCGCCGCGTTCAACAATTTCCCAATACAGCGATTCGTTTTCCGCCGGCCAAATATAATCCACCCCACCGGCCAAAACCGCAACAGTTTGGGTATTACCCGCGGCACGCAACGCGCCCCGATGTGCGGCGGTATCGGTTCCCATCGCCATACCCGACACAACCGCGACATTATGCGACGCAAAAGATTCGGCCACCTCTGACACGAATCGCATACCGGCGGCGGTTGCATGTCGCGTTCCGACAATACCAACCATTGGCCGCCGCAGTGTTTCGATATTTCCGCGCACCGAAATCACCGGCGGATGATTTTTCGCATTTTTTAATGCCACCGGGTAATATTCAGACGCATCCGACACAAACTGCACAGAATTTTTCGCCGCCGCATCCATTTCACGCGACACGGCATCACATAAATCCAAATTTCCACGCACGGCATCCGCCGCCGCGGCAACCGACCCAAATTGTTTCACCAATTTTTGATACCCCACCGGGCCGACACCAGGCGACCGCAAAATCAATAACCTGTCAAAAATATCATCCATAATAATACCTTTACGCAACACGATACAAAACCAATCCTGCACTTGCAACCCAAAACAAAAAAAAGCCCCACCACCGGCAGGACAATTTTTTTCCCCCAGCGCACAAATCATTATTTTATTTTTGATAAATCCACCTGAACCAGTTCGCTGTATGGTGCAGATTTGCATTTCGAATCCGGATTTGCTTTACCGCATTCGGTTTTTAATTCACTAACCAAATCAGCAAAAATTTTATACTCGTCTGCATTTTCTTTTTGCAACTGTGCGGCCTTGGATTGATACCATTGGACAGACCCCTCGTCATATTGTTTTTGTCCCATGACCGCGCCACCAATCAATTTATTTCCGAACAATTCCATGGCACCAACACCAACACCCGCGCCACCAACGGCACCACCAATTGTTGCCAATGTCCGCGTTGTTTTTTTCGCATCCAAAATTCTTTTTTCCAACTTTTCTTCATCCGTCCACGCACCACATGTTATATTTTGCCCCCATTGGAAATATTGTGGTTGAACATCAGAAACATTGATTCGCGAATCTTCGGCCCGCATTCCCACCAACACGAAACAAACATTATTTTCCGGGTTATTTACATCTTCAACCATAGACGCATAATTTGATGTATTACTGTTTTTCGATGCCCAAACAAAAGTATTTCCCACACCGACATTATTACTCAAACACGCGATTCTTTCCTTGTCACGATTAACCACCGGCTTCGGGTTATCATCAACAACGGCGACTGCACCCGACGCATTATCATTTGCACCACCCACGACGGCACCAGACACCACCCCATTTGCATTTGTTCCATGTGCCACCGACAAAGTTGGCATCAACTGTTGTGTCACCAAACCGGGGCGCGCCGCCGAATTTGCCGCACCCAACATCGACCGCCCCGCGCCAAACGCCGGCAAAACAAACATACACATAATGGACAATGCCAAATATTTTCTCATCTCCCACCCCACCATAATAATACAAATAAATCTTTTGGCACATTATACCACAAATCGCCCCAAAAAACAACGGATTTATTTGATTTATAAAAAAACGGTCGGTCCACGACCGACACATTAATTGCACTTTGCATTTTGATATTATTTGCGCCACCGCCACTCTATGGATGATTCCGTGCCATGTGCCAACCGGCGAATATTATCCACATGTCGCACCACACATAATACCGACATCGCCAAAAATGCCCAACCCAACGCGACATTCATCACAAATCCCAAAATTGGGAACAACAAAAACACAACCATCGCCCCGGCGGAAGATTTTCCACCCCCCAACGCAACAATCAACCATTCAATACCACACACAACAAAAATCACCGGGTTTATCGCCAACATAATACCAAACATACACGACACACCCTTGCCACCATGAAAACGCAGCCACACCGGGAAACAGTGTCCAACAATGGCGGCAAAACCACACCACGCACCGGCAACCGGGCCACCGAAATACGCACCCAACCATACCGCCAACATGGCCTTAATCATATCCAGCAACCAAACCACCCCCGCAATACGCAATCCCCCAACGCGCATCACATTTGTTGCGCCGATATTACCACTGCCGACACGACGCAAATCACCATAACCCAAAATTTTAGTTAAAATGACGCCCGACGGCACACTGCCCAGCATATATGCAACCATAACGATAAAAAACCACAACATTTTTTATATTTCTCCTTGATTTTATATTTTGTTCATATAAAATACTATAAAACATATAAAAAACAAACAAAAGGAAAAACAGTGGCAAATCACAAGTCATCTAAAAAAAGAATCTTGGTCACGATCAAGAAAAACGCAATCAACACTGCACGTCGCAGTGCGGTAAAAACCGAAACGAAAAAGGCACTGGCGGCAATTGCCACCGGGGACAAGGCCGCGGCAACAACGGCGGTCCGCAATGCCGAAAGCAAAATTATGAAGGCGGCGGGCAAAACAATGCCAAAAAAACGTGCCGCACGCAAAGTATCACGTTTGACGAAAAAATTGGCAAAAATTGCCTAAATTACAGTAAAAAAACACCGCCCAACCGGGCGGTTTTTTGATTCCGCCCCAAGCGATAGCGTGGGGAGGGAGACCGCGTAGCGGTGGCGGGGGTTACTCCACCACCGGCCCGGCAATAAACGAACCCGAACCTCGGTTAGTAAAGAACTCGCCCGATACCAAATCATACATCCCAATCGCGCCACTCGCGTTTTTCGCCGGAACAAAGTCACGAACCAGGGTTCCATTATTATAAATCTTCATATAATATAACATTGCATAGGAATTTCTGCCTGATGTAGCAGGGTCGCCCAGTAAATACAACGGTTTTGTTGTTGTGAAATTTGTTGCGCTACCGTCCCAATTAATTTTCGAATTATTAACATACAGGCCGGTTTTGTCCATTTTAACAATATAATCTTGTCCAGTTTGCCAAAAGTCTCGTAACATATTGTTTAAACTACCAATCCGATTTGGCGCACCAGTTTGCGCAACAATAGATAACAAGTATGAGCTATTACTCCAACCATCGCCTATTAACACAGTTGTTGAACTATCGCTGCTCAAATTTATAAATTTTGTTTCAATTGCCGTATCTTGTGTTCCTGTAATTCCCGTATCGATATATTGTGTCCCGGTACTTTCGATATACTCCAACGGCGTATAGCCCAATGGCAAATAAGATTCCTGAATTGCATACCAATGAGGTGTGCCATTTGTATCCTCAACTAATAAACACTTGATGCCGGCGGGACATGTTTCGTCCGGTCGCGTCTGTTTGCCGGATTGCAAGGTTGCAATGCTCGCCGCCTGGGCAATCGTTTGGGTCACGACAGTATTCACCGTCGCCACCGCATTCGCCAACGCCGTATTCAGCGCACTAAATTCCGTTTCAACATACTTTGTGGTTGCAACCTGAATTTTATGACACGCTGCAACATACGGCACATACGCCGTCGCGGTCGTGCCACGTTCGAGTTGAACATTTGTATCACTTATTGCATAAGATACGCGAATATATGCGGTGTTTGTTGGGGTTATTCCAGTGACGCTATATGGTTCTGATTCGTCCTCTATATCAATAGCTGCAATTTGCGCAATCCACTCTCCATTGTTGTTATATGCGTGTACACGACGTGTAGAACCACCATAACCGTTTATACCCGATAATGTATATGATGTGTTTTGTTCTACAGGAATTGGTTGTGTATATCCAAATCCTGCGTATGCAGAAAATGTTCCATTAGAGGATATAAAATGATTATCTGTTACACCTGTGCTATCAAACAAATTCCGACAAGAATTATCGACCACGGGGCCGGCAATGAAAGTGCCGCTGCCTGCATTGGTATAGAAAGTGTTGCTGACCGTGTCGTACATACCAACCACACCGTCGCTGTTGCGTTTCACAGAGACCATATCGCGAATAGTGTCCCCATCTTTTTTTAATTGTAAATATTTAATCCTTCCATGATTAATTGTATAACTTGTAACACCGGTCGGATTTACATGAAATATATAAAAATCAGATATCGTGACTTTGTTCGAATTAGTTATATCTATATGTTCCCATTTGTTCACATCTGCGATAACATTTCCGTTCCCAGCTGTAAAAGTTTCTTTTATCTGGTCGTTTGAAACCCAAACACCTAAAGGGCTGCCACCAGCATCTTTTGAATAACCAAATAAATATTGCCAATCTGTAGAACCCGCTGCATACACATCGGCAATAA
>CADAKI010000005.1 GCA_902788485.1 uncultured Pseudomonadota bacterium
TCGCGCCAGGCGTTGCAATGTCTGTATCGCCACCATCGATTTTTTTACCATTGTCACCAATTTTACATTGAAATGTCGCCATATATGCCGCCATGTCCGCCGCCGCATCTTTATCGGCATCTTTTTCGGCCAATCCCCGCGCCAATTCCATACCGCCAATTCCCGTCGCCGCCATGGTCAGACCCGACAGCATACGGTTTTCAAACGATTGTTCGTTTTCCTTCATTGATTGATAATTTTCGCTTAATTCGTCCAGATTTTGTGTCAGTGCGTTTTTTAATTCATCTATCTGTTGAAAAATTTCTTGCCGTCGGTCTTGATTACTCTCGTCCCAACCAAGTTGTAATAATATATCATGGGTTTGCACGACTTGCTGGGTATCTGGATCATCAGGCACATCTGTGGTTTCTTGTGATATTTCTGTGGTGGCGGCCGGATTGCCATCCAATGCGTCGCCATCATCACCAAATGCAATCATTGGGGTCAGTGCAAACACAAACAATACCGAAAAAATCAGTTTTTTATATGGCATAACATCTCTCGGAAAAATCGTACCAAAATCAAAACATTGATGTAAAGTGAATTTTCATAATCTGACAAATCTTAGATATAAAAAATACGCCACATATGGTTTGCCACCCACAACACTGCCACATGCAAAAATTAAACCGGCAAAATGCCGGTTGAATTTTTGGTGCGGGCGAAGGGAGTCCCTCGGCAATTCTTGCCTGCGGGGAAACCGTGACGATTTTGGCGCATTTCACTTCCAAAATCTACTTGTGTTCCCTCGACACTTTCGTGTCTGCGGGGAAACCGTGACGATTTTGGTGCGTTTCACTTCCAAAATCTACTTGTGTTCCCTCGACACTTTCGTGTCTGCGGGGAAACCGTAACGATTTTGGTGCGTTTCACTTCCAAAATCTACTTGTTTTCGAACCCTCTGTATCGGGTTCTCTTCCACCGCCACATGCAAAAATTAAACCGGCATTTTGCCGGTTGAATTTTTGGTGCGGGCGAAGGGAATCGAACCCTCGTCTAAAGCTTGGGAAGCTTTCGTGCTGCCATTATACCACGCCCGCAAATATGCAGTCAATGATACATATTCGTTTTTTGTTTGTCCAGGATAAAATATTATCTGGTATGCGCCTGTGTATTATTGTTACACAATTTTTCTATACGCTGTTCAATAGACCGCAATAATTGTTTTGTTGGTTTATTTTTGTACATAACAGACAACAATTTTGAAATTTGATTTACCACAGCAAAATCGTTGTTTTGTTTGGCTTGATACAATAACATCCCTAATCGATTTTTTAAATCGTCCCAATCAGTATCCAAACGTGAATATTTTGGATTGTGTTGTTTAAAATCGTTTTGTCGTTGGTCGTTCATGTTTGCCCCCTTTGGTGGTAAAACCACGCCTGTTGCATATAAAAATTATTGCAGAAATTTATCGTTTGTCAAATTTTTATAATCTCCTTTGGTTAAAATAAAAACCGCCAAAACGGCGGTGTGTTTATTTTTGTTTTTCGTTCAATACGCGTTCCAAATATGTTCGATATTGACCGCGCGGCGCTTTATCAATCAACCGCGCCATTTGGGCGGCGTCAATAAATCCACGCGCAAACGCGATTTCTTCGATACATGCAATTTTGATACCTTGGCGTGCCTCTATCATTTGGACAAAGTTTCCCGAATCCATCAAAGAATTTGGTGTTCCTGCATCCAGCCAAACATTTCCGCGATGCATTGGCACGACAGACATGCGTCCCTGGCGCAGATAGATGTTATTCAAATCCGTGATTTCATATTCCCCGCGTGCCGACGGCTTCAAATTGCGTGCATATTGCACGACATCCGACGGGTAAAAATACAGACCCACCGATGCAAAGTTAGATTTTGGTTTTGCCGGTTTTTCTTCGATTGATATGGCACGGTTGTTTTTATCAAATTCGACCACGCCGAAACGTTCCGGGTCTGATACTTGATATGCGAAAATTGTTGCGCGATTGTTTTGGTTCTTTTTGACCGCAGATTGAAAATCCGCAAACTCGGTATCCATATGGAAAATATTGTCACCCAATATCAGACACACATTGTTATCACCGATAAATTGTTCGCCAATAGTAAACGCCTGGGCAATGCCACGGGGTTGTGGTTGGATTTTATATGATATTTTCATACCCAACTGTTCCCCATTACCCAATAATTTTTCGATATTAGGCGTATCGTTTGGTGTTGATATAATCAAAATATCCCGAATTTCAAAATGCATCAATGTTGACAAAGGATAATAAATCATTGGTTTGTCGTACACCGGCAATAATTGTTTGGATATTGTTTTTGTTAATGGATATAATCTGGAACCACTCCCTCCGGCCAGTAAAATTCCCTTCATCATAAAACCTTTTGTTTGTGGGTTGTGTATATGTTCATCATAATATAGAAAAGCATATTGTCAACGCAAAAACCGTCATTTTTGGTGTTGCTTGTTATTTTGCATGGGCATCCTGTTGCGACAAACAATCCGTAAAACATTTAATGGTGCACTGCGATTTCTCTTGTGCTTTTTAGATTTGCGCAATTTGCAATTTTCCGCCATTTCGATAACAACATCCAAATCATAATTGCTTTCAATAACAATGGCAAATCCGTTCAACAATCCGTTTACAGATTTGATGTTGGTTGTCGGGTTTTGAATTGTTTGAGTTTGCAGTGGCCCATCCCAAATATTTATGCGAACGCTTAATGCATAATCCAATGTTTTATCAATATTGGATTTTAATTTGTCCAAATCGTCATCAACCAATGTTGCGCCCTTGGATGGGTCGGCCTTTTCTGCGATGAACATGGTGGGCTGGATGCCGGACACGATATAAATTGTATAGTTTTTATATATTTCTATTGCGTGTTTTCTTGTCGGCATCCATCTCTCCTTTGGTTTATTTGGGTTGAACAGGTATGTTTAACTTTTGTTTTGGAAAAATTAAATCCGGGTTTTGAATATCGTTGCGTGCGGCAATCACACTGAATAAAATTCCGCGCCGCATAAAGTTTCGCGCGATAATCCACAAACAATCACCGCGACGCACCGTATAATATGTATCGTCGTCGCCCGTCATTTTTGGCATAACAAATTTATGGGTTATGGTTGATATTATATTGCCATCGCCGTCATGCATACGGACCGACAAAGTATATTCATCACCCGGTGTTAAATCGCCAACATCCGCACCCAAACCAAAATGTTTATAATCGGACACGCGTGCGGTCCCCAAAACATCATCGTTTAACATGGCGGACACGCGCAATCGTGGCAATCCATCCCCGGTTATAACCAAACGTCCATTGTCCAGATAATCAATTTTTGAAACAGACAAATCACCATCACGCAACATGGCGGGGGATTGTAAAACGCGACTGCCATCACGGGTCATCAACAATGATACCGAATTTTCCGGCCCGTGTTCCGACACATAAATAAATGCGTTGTCCGCCGATTTCAATTTTGTTTCCACATCCATTAAATAAACCGTGTAATTACCCGCATCCCACGCGCGCATCGGTGCATAAACAAATTCGCCATTATTGTCGGTTATCAATGTCGCAACCAATTTTTTATTTGTATAAACAGACACGCGGGTGTCGGGTTTCCAACGGCCCGCAACAATAATTTTGCCATCGTCACCAATGCGTACAATATCAAACATCGGCGTTTTGGGTTCTGCGACAACTGTGCGAATAATTGGTTCTGGCACAGGGCGCACAACCGTGCGATTTGTTGCGTGGCAAAATAAAACCCAAATCGTCACAAATATAACAATCAATGCACACAAAATAGGGAACCAATATTCGCGCAATACCGATTTATTTTTTGCGGCGCCAACCGTTGTGTTTGATTTTGTGTCGGTTGATTTTACCGCCGGCCGTCCAACAACGCGTCGTGCGGGATTTGGTTTTGCAAATAAATTCAATGATGTTAAAAATTCGCGTGAAAAAGAACGGCGGCGTTCGTGCCAATCTTGCTGTTGCGCAACCGCGCCATCAATCAAATCATCCGTAGAATTCTTTGTTCGACCCATTTTTTTGGACATACAACACAAACCTTTAATAAATAACAACAAAAACTTAGCACAAAAAAGATACCGCTGTCAAACTTTTTATGGTATAATATACATGTTAAATAAATGGAGAATTCATGAAAAAAATAGGCATTATGACAACCGGCGGTGATTGTTCGGGTTTGAATACGGCAATCTATGGTATTGTAATTGGTGCATCGCGTCGCGGTTGGACAACATATGGTATATTGGATGGCACGGACGGCCTGGTGGGCGCGGAACCAAACATGATACGCATAACCCCGGATACATTGCCGCCCGAACAAATGCCCTTGGCGGGCAGTATTCTGCGTAATGGAAATGTTGGTATTACAAACAATTTTGAACACGCTGTGCAATCGGGTAAATTGCCCCAATTCACAAAACAATTAAAGAAAAATTTGGCGGCGGCAAAACTGGACGCACTGATTTTAATTGGTGGCAATGGCAGTATTTCGCTGGCGTGGAATACGCGTGATATTTATTCTGATTTGCAACTGATTTGTATTCCGAAAACGATTGATATGGATATACCATTAACCGACCGGACGATTGGTTTTGACACGGCGGTAAGTCAACTGACCGGTTTTTGTGATGATTTAATGTTGACCGCACGCAGTCACCATCGTTGGTTTGTTGTGCAATCTATGGGTCGCAAAAGTGGCATATTGGCATTGACGGCGGGGGTGGCGTGTGGCGCCACGGCAATTTTAATACCGGAAATAAAATTTGATATCGACAAATTGATTAAACACATTAAAAACGCACCAAACGATTACGGTATAATTATGGTATCCGAAGGTGTGACATTGCGCGGACATTCTGGAAAATCTGCGGAGATGATTTCACGAAAACTCACCGCCGCCGGCATCGCAAATCGAACCGCGTTCCCCGAACATATCCAACGGGCAGGGTGCACAACCCCAAACGACAGAATATTGGCAATATCAATGGCGGATGCCGCATTGGATGCGATTGAAAATAATGAAACATATGTGATGACGGCACTGCAAAATGGCGAAATCACGACCGTCGGAATTGACCGTGTTGTGTCATCTGGTCACCCAAGTCGTGATCCAAATATAACTGGATTAACTATATCGGACGCCATGGTCAGTGACGATAACCCACTATTGGTTGCCGCAGACGAAATGGGAATATACATTGGCGAAATAAAATAAAAATTATTGAAAAAGCGAATAAATATATTATACTTGCATCAAAAAGCGAGGTAAAAATGCCATTTGATAATAATTATACTTCTACAGAAGTGTGGTTGAGTTTTGATGAACCTGTGAAAGGAAAACGTTTCATGTGTGGTTATATTCCACATAGTCAGGTTGTGGATTATGTGAACAAAGCGGGGCATTTTGTTCCGCCAAAAGGGCATTGTATGCCACATCATGTGTATTTTGATATGCATATACATCCATTTAAAATACATGATGAAATGCGTGTGCGGCAATGTTTGTATATTGTTGTTAAAAATTCACGTTATATGAATTGTCCTTGTGGTGCAATGTGCCCAAAAAAGAATTTAACACACATTGATGAATGTTTGGATCAATGTATTGCTAATATCCAAAATGGTAAGTGCAAAGATGCATTTGTCATAGAAAACATCGGCAAACTATTTTATGCGCACAAATATAAAGATAATAACAATCAAATGTAAAAAAAAAACACCGCCAATTTGGCGGTGTTATCAAAAGAACCAAACAAATTATTTCTTTTCAGAAAAATCTGCGTCGGTTGTGTTGTTGTCATTACCCGATTCAGAATTTCCTGCATTTGCCTGTTGTTCGGCTTGTGCGGCTTTATAAACTGCTTCGCCTAACTTCATGGCTTTTTCTGTTAATGCGTCTGTCTTTTCTTTCAATGATTCAACCGTTGCATTTTCGTTTTTCAATTCTGCTGCCAATGCATCCTTGGCATCTTCGATTGCTTTCTTTTCGTCGGCAGAAATCTTGTCACCGTGTTCTTTCAAAGATTTTTCAATCGAAAATACTGCGGTTTCTGCCTGGTTTTTCGCCTCGACCAATTCGCGTTTTTTCTTGTCCGCGTCGGCGTTGGCTGCGGCCTCGTCAACCATGCGTTTGATTTCATCTTCGGATAATCCACCATCAGATTTAATCGAAATCGCCTGTTCTTTGCCGGTGCCTTTATCTTTCGCAGACACATGCACGATACCGTTTGCATCAATATCAAAAGAAACCTCGATTTGTGGCATACCGCGTGGCGCCGGTGCGATACCTTCCAAATTAAATTGTCCCAACAATTTGTTGTCGGCCGCCATATCGCGTTCACCTTGGAATACGCGAATTGTCACCGCCGATTGATTGTCTTCGGCCGTCGAGAATACCTGGGATTTTTTTGTTGGAATTGTTGTGTTGCGGTCAATCAAACGCGTGAACACACCACCCAATGTTTCAATACCCAACGACAATGGGGTCACATCCAACAACAAAACATCCTTTACATCGCCCTTTAAAACACCACCCTGGATTGCGGCACCCATGGCGACCACTTCATCCGGGTTCACGCCCTTGTGTGGTTCGCGACCAAAGAATTCTTTAACCGTTTCGACAACTTTTGGCATACGGGTTTGCCCACCGACCAAAATCACTTCATTGATGTCAGATTTCGAAATACCCGCATCTTTTAACGCTTTTTCGCATGGTTCAATGGTTTTGCGAATCAAATCATCAACCAAAGATTCCAACTTGGCACGTGTCAATGTTGTGTTGAAATGTTTTGGACCCGTTGCGTCCGCCGTCAAGAACGGTAAATTGATATCCGCAGATGTCTTGGATGATAATTCAATTTTTGCCTTTTCTGCGGCTTCTTTTAATCTTTGCAATGCCAATTTGTCATTTGACAAATCGATACCGGTCTGTGCTTTGAATTCTTCAATCAAATATTTCAAAATGCGCGCATCGAAATCAGACCCACCCAATGCCGTATCGCCATTGGTTGATTTAACCTCGAACACACCATCAACGATTTCCAAAATGGATACATCGAACGTTCCACCACCCAAATCATAAACCGCGATAGTGCCGTTTTTATCCTTGTCCAAACCATATGCCAATGCCGCTGCGGTTGGTTCGTTCACAATACGCAAAACATTTAACCCCGCAATACGACCGGCGTCCTTGGTTGCCTGACGTTGTGAATCATTGAAATACGCCGGTACGGTAATAACCGCATCCGTCACGGTTTCGCCCAAATAATTTTCGGCATCTTTTTTCAGTTTTGCCAAAATCATGGCCGAAATTTGGGACGGGGCATATTTTTTACCATCCATTTCAACCCATGCGTCGCCATTATCACCGGCCACGATTTTGTATGGAACACGTTTTTCAATTTCTTTAACGGCCGGACTGTCATAACGCAGGCCCATCAAACGTTTGATTTCATAAATTGTGTTTTCTGGGTTTGTCACCGCCTGGTTTTTTGCGGTAATTCCAACCAGTTGTTCGCCATTTTGCGTCAATGCCACAACCGACGGGGTTGTGCGTTGACCCTCGGCATTTTCGATGATTTTCGGATCTGACCCATCCATAAATGCCATTGCAGAATTGGTTGTACCTAAATCGATACCTAATACTTTTGCCATATTTTATGCCTCCTTAAAAAATATTTGCTAACCCAGATATAAGGTCAATCAAAATAATTTCAAGTGGCAAAATATAAAAAATTATTTGTTTAAAATCCCATCAATTTGATTTGCAAAACGCAGGGCATTATCATCATAAATATCGTTCAGGTCGTGTTTTTTGAAGCAATCCATTTGATATTTTTTAACCCCGGCATCCGCACCGTCCCACGCGTCACCACGCATCGCCTTTAATTTATATTCTTCCCATGATTTACAATGATAATGATGTACGCGGCACACCGACATCAAAATACTTTTTGTCGCGCCCGCAACATCATGTTCGTGGCATCCCATATGCATAACCAATCGTGGATTTACAATCGCCTTGTACAGCCAGTTTCTTTTTGCGCGCATTGTGTAATTTTTTGTGACAAGTCCTTGTGGTTTTGTTTTATGCCCATTTGAACCAAAAATCACCCATGGAATAATAATTTGCGCAACATTTTCCGGAATTGTCGCTAAAAGGTCAGTCATATTATCATATTTTACCGGCACCAAAAATTCATCCAAATCAATTACCGCCAACCATTTGGTTTCATTTTTATGTCGCGTGATACAATCGTTATAAGCCGGCAACTGCATTTTTTCGCCCGGGAAAAAAGTCCAATCCACCAACCCAGATTTAATATACGGTTTCAACACATCGCGGGTTTTGTCCGAACTCTCGTTATCATACAGGTAAAATTTTTCAACCCCTAACAATTTGTGGAATTCAATCCATTCCGCCAAATATGGTCCCTCGTTTTTCATAATTGCCACAATGGCCAGGTTATATTTGAATTTTGTGGGTGTTTGCACAGATTTTCTAAAATCACGATTTTCGCGCATTTTGCGAAAAACGCCATATTCAATCAACGATTTTACCCGGCGCGACACACGTTTGGATGGGATAAATGTTGCGATAACATGTGCAAAAAACCGACGCAGACCTTTCATAATAAAACCTTTATATTTCAATAGGAAATATAACATATACACAAAATTAAATCAAACAAAAAACCGTCCAAAAACATGGACGGTAAAACAAAATTATATTGTTTTTATTATTTTTTTGCAGGTGCTGCCGCTGCGGCTGCCGCAGGTTTATTATCAGTTTCATCTGGCATTTTACCGCCGATTGTGACGAACGCCAATTCTGCCTGGTGCAGACCTAATTCGATACCTTTTGGCAAAACCAAATCTGTTCCGTGAACCACATCACCGATGTTCAGGTTTGTCAAATCGATAACAACTTTTTCCGGCATGTCATGAACCAATCCACGCAGTGCAACCTTACGCACCGCAAAGTTCAATACACCACCCATTTTCAAACCGCGTGATGTGTCAATATTTGCCAATTCCAACGGCACACTGACCGCGACCGGCGATTTAACATCAATGCGTTTAAAATCCACATGGATAACCCGATCAGACACCGGATGATATTGAATATCCATCAACATGGCGTCTTCCGTTCCCTTTGGTGTTTTGATTTGGAACAATTTTGTCCGCAAAGAAGGGCGTTTCAACAACATTTCAAAATCGCGCATATTTAACACGATTGCGGTTGGTTCCTTTTTTTCACCATAGATTACTGCGGGGATATTTTGATTTTTACGAATTGCACGTGCGGCCCCCTTGCCAGCAACATTACGAAATTCTGCATTTAATTCAATAGCCATTTTTTTGTCCTTTTTTTGTTATTGCGCGACCTCCAAGGGTGTCGTGCAGGGCGTATTATGGAATAAAATATTCGAAAAATCAAGTGTTTTTAATTTAAATCCGGTGCAAAACCAGAAACCGTGCGCGTCCATATGTTTTATCGCGCAAAAGTGTCCATTTTGTGGTGTCCGGCATATAATCAACATTTGCCTCAATCTCTTGCACGACGATGCCACGAAACCCAGAATCCGCCAATGCGTCAACAAAACGGATCCCTAAATCCGGATTATCATATGGCGGGTCAACAAAAACCAAATTCACCAAGTGTGCGTATTTACATATCTGTATTGCCGCATTAGATTTATCAATGGTGCGCCGTGCCAAATCAATTCCACGAACATTTTCCGTGATGGCGCGCACTGACTCTGTTGATATATCTGTAAAAATAACGGTCGAATTACGATATCGTGATAAAACCTCTAATCCCAATGCGCCGGACCCGGCAAACGCGTCCCACGCATGGATTTTAGAAATCATCCCCGGCAATGTCGCCGTCAAAGAATTAAATATCGCGCCACGCGCCAAATTCTGTGTTGGACGCGCACCATTGGGCAATTTTAATTTGCGCCCACGGAATTCCCCAGAAATAACTTGTAAATTTGAATCCATGTATTACAGTATACAATATGGATTTTATGAATCAAGCAATCATTTTGGCGCGCCGCGCATTTGCACACGACGATGTTCCAATCGGCGCGGTAATCGTGCGTGATGGTCGCATTATTGCGCGTGGTGAAAATCGTGTTCAACAAAAGAAAAATCCAACATTACATGCCGAAATTGTTGCGATAAATCGTGCATGTAAAAAGTTAGGCACAAAATTTTTGGACGATTGTGACATTTATGTGTCGCTGGAACCATGCGCCATGTGCGCGACCGCTATCTCTTTTGCACGAATAAAAAACATATATTTTGCGGCACCCGACCCAAAGGGTGGGGGCATAACCGCAAACGCACGCATTTTCGAAACCGATAAACACTTGTGGAAACCACATGTTCTTCAAATGCCAGAATACGCGGATGTATCCGCCAAATTGTTACGCGATTTTTTCAAACTTCGTCGCAAAAACTAAATTAAACTGTGTCCGGTCATGTCCGCGGGTTTTGGCAATCCCAAGATTTTCAGCATCGTTGGCGCAATATCCGCCAATCCGCCATCCGCGACCGCCACATCACCCAGACCCGCAACAATAAAATTCACCGGATTTGTTGTATGCGAAGTGCAGGGCGCATTATTTTTATAATCCCACATTTCTTCGGCATTACCATGATCGGCGGTAATAAGTATTGCACCACCCAATTCTAAAACCCGTGGCACCAATCGTGCCAGTTGCGTATCCAAGAATTCCATGGCACGTATTGCCGCAGATTTGTTTCCGGTGTGTCCCACCATATCGCCATTGGCATAATTCAAAATTACAACGTCGAAATTCGGTAATTCAGCTAACAAAGTATCGGTGATTTCCTTGGCAGACATTTCTGGTTTTAAATCAAATGTTGCGACATCTGGGGACGCGATTAAAATTTTTTTACAACCCGCCAATTCGTCATTTGATTCTATATCAAAGAAATACGTCACATGATTGTATTTTTCTGTTTCGGCAATACGTAACTGTGTTTTCCCGGCCGCCGCTAATACCGCACCCAAAGAATTTATATGAATTTCATCATCAATCAGTGCGGGACATACTTCATTTAATCCTTCGCCATATTGGGAAAAACATAAAATTTTTGCGCCTATATTTGATTGCACCATTGCACGCACAATTTGACGTGACCGGTCCGACCGATAATTTCCCCAAACAAAACCATCGTGTGCGGTAATCGGTGTTGCGTTTATCACAATGGGTTTTATAAATTCATCTGTCTCGCCCCGTGCATACGCATCATTTAATGCCGTGCGAATATCTGGCGCAGAAAATTCAGCGCGCCCGTTCGCGATTGCATTAAATGCCATTTCGGTCCGGTCCATATTATGGTTGCGGTCCATTGTGTAATATCGTCCCGACAAAGTTCCCCAAAACGCACGATTGTCGGCCAAATATGGTGCCAATTCAGATTCAATCAAATCGATAAATTCACCGGCCGATTGCGGCGGCACATCGCGTCCATCGGCAACAAAGTGAATACACACCCGCAACCCAGAATCCAAAATATATTTCATAATGGTTATTTCGTCATCAATATTCGAATGTACACACCCCGACGACATCAAACCCGCAAAATGCACAATACCATGTTTTTCACGCACAGACGCGATAAAATCGTTTAATTTTTTATTTGTGTTCCAATTTTCTTGGGCAAACCGCAACAAATATTGCCGCACAACACGTCCCGAACCGATTGTGATGTGTCCGACCTCGGAATTACCCATGAGGCCGCCTGGCAAACCAACACACTCGCCACTGGCGCATAACTCAGAATGCGGATATTTTTCCAATAAAGAATTGAAAAATGGCATATGTGCCTTTGCCACGGCATTGTGTTCGTGATTGGCGTTTATTCCCACACCATCCATAATGCACAAAATTACAGGTTTTTTCATGAATATCTCCATTTATTTCCGGATTGCATTATAAGTATTTTTTATTGCAAAACAAACAAAAAAATATTATGTTGAAATTAATCTGATAACAAATAAAACCAAGAAGGAAAAACATGGCGGGAAAACAATATGTTCATAACAGTGTGGATAACCATATCGGCCATCGTATGCAATTACGGCGCAGTATGCTGGGCCTGTCCCAGAAAGATTTGGGGGATTTGTGCGGTGTATCGTGCCAACAGATTCAAAAATATGAATCTGCAACAAATCGCATATCGGCATCCCGCCTGTTCCAGGTTGGGCGCGCATTGGACACACCGGTATCGTTTTTCTTTTGCGGACTGCCGGGAAATTTACCCGACGAAACCAAGGCAACAAAATCCCGTCGCGTATCTGACCAGGACGAGGGTGACCCAATGGGCAAAACGGAAACATTACGCCTGATAAATTTGTATTGGAAATTATCCAGTGATAAACAACGTGCAATCGTGATGGATATTTTAACCGCATTGAACCAGGGCGACCGGGTATCGGTCACCGAACAACAACCCGACGGCACAATCGTGTTGTGATTTTAAAAACATTGTAAAAAAATCCCGAAAGATTCGGGATTTTTTTTATAAGTATTACTGGCGTGGAATTTTTGAAACAGTCGTGGCATCCCGAATGTTCAATGTTGCCGCGGGCACAAATTTTAATACAAATGCGGTTTCGGGCAATTTAAACACAGACGCATCGCTGGATTTACCATCCACAGAACAAACTTGTTGTAAATTGTCACTCAAAGTCCCGCTATTTGATATTGTTTTCATACAATTATACATTGCGCCCGGTGTGACACACATCCAACAATCATTAAATGCCTGAACAGAAACTTGCAATTTACTGGACCGCGCAATACAAGATAAAGTTGTTCTATCAAAAAATTGATTTGCCTCGCATTTTATACAAACGTTTTTTCTAATTCCTTGTGTGGATGACGATGCACACTCAACACATGCAGACGAAGTAGCACTTGCAAACGCCTGACCTTCAGTACACGCGGCGACGCATTTTCCGTTATGTGATACAAAACCCGTTGTGCATTCGCCTGTTGCCTCGGTACATTTATCGTCAGGGTTATCTATTTGTCCGCAAATATTGGTGTTACGAATCCACGTGCACTTTCCGTTCGGCAATGTTTCTGTCACTGTTTCTGATTTTGTAATCCATTTTTCCCCCTGATAAAAACGTCCAGAACCGCTACTTGTGCCACCACAACACCAATAATTCCCTTTACCACCACGTTTTGTCCAATTAAATTTTTGACCATGATAAAGCCAAGTTACTTCATTCCATTTTGCTACCGAATTTCCCCGACAAGATTGACTTTGTTTGCCACAAAACCAAAACCAATCATTTCCCTCGGTATCAACATAGCATTCTACATTAGAATTACTATAGAAATTACCTGCATACAACAAAGACGAATTACCAACCATTCCGCATACCAATAAAATATGTATAAATCTTTTCATCTTTCATACCTATTATTTCTCTATATAACAATTATTATCATCTGCCCAAATACCCAACACTTGTTCGCATTGATATTTATAATATTCTATTGTCAAATTGCATTGTCCGGTTGATGCATCGTATGTTGCATACCCGTTGTTTCCAGTGCGTTTGTTTTCCGCATCGCAACGCGCCTTGACACTGTTTCTGATGCATTTACCCCATGTGTCAACGCCGTAATCAGATTGTGCCTGGGTATGACTTTTCCCAAAATTCACACTATAAAAACTATCTATTACCGTTCCGTCGGACAATCCGGTGCTGTCTGTATCGTCGGCATCCACCCAAATACCATCTGCGGCCTCGCATTTTTCACCAATCAAATCACCCAGTTCTTCACGCAAATTCTCCAACTGTTGAATAACTTCGTTTTGTGAACGTGTTTCAAGTTTTCCGTCTGTTCCGACACCACAATTATCGATTGCGTAATTTATAACCATACTAACCAAATCTTTTCCAGAATTTTGTGCAGAATCAGCCCAACTGTGATTACCATTCAAATTTCCAAAACTACGCAAACGGCAATTCCACGGATAACCCTCGGTCCCGGTTGATGGTGTGCAAATTTGTTTCAGATAATTTTCAACGGCTGTGCCACATCCCTCGGCAATACGAACATCGTCAACCGTGCCAACAAAATTAGTCAATGATGCCAAACCACATGTGCTGGCATTTGTGATTTTACCGCGGGCATCAACCTTGCAAACCTCGGCACCATCGCGCGCATACAATGCCGCACATGCCAAAACTTTGTCGCTACACATGTCGCGCGACGCGCGTGCCGCCAATGCGCCAGACGCCTGAGCGGTTGTGTCATCGAAACTTTTTAATGCATCGCTTTGCGTATCATAACAATCCTTCATTGTTGAAACGCAAGACATTTTAACTTCTTCGATTTTTTCATCTTGGGCCTGAGAAATTTTAATCAACGCATTGCGCTTAAATTCAGACCAAACCGTATCCGCCAAATCGCGGCAAGATTCCAACGCAGTCCGCGCATACACGCGTTTTGAATCCAAAAATTTATTAAAATCTGGGTTTTGCGCCAACACATCCGCCGATGTCCCGTTCAGGTTAATTAATTCATTTAATTTGAATAAACGCGGGGAATAAATCGGCTCGCCCGAACTGGAATTTATATAAACACCGGTATAATCCAAACATTTTGCATAATCCGAACCACACGCGGTTGGCTGTGTCATGGCGCTCTCGACCCGGTCCAGACATTCGTTCACATCCGCCGAATTATGCGAACGATATTCTTCCAATCTGGCCTCGCGCAGGTATTTTTCCGCCGTCCGCACGGTTGTTTTAATTTGTTCGGCCTTGGCATCGATTTTCTTTTGATATGCGTTGCAATCCTGGGTGATTAAAATGCTGTATGCACTTTTCGCCATGTTGCGCATTGCGCCCGCATCGCATGTTTCGCCAACCAACTGCATACATTGTGTGTGTGCATTGTTATACAATTCCACACCGTCCATGGTTGATAAATCGGCCGCAGACGAATCGTTAAACAACGATGTTGATGGCGCGCCCCAAATATCGCCAAAATCGGTTGAAAAATCAATCGACATACCGGTCAAGGATGATAAACTATTTTTTGTATCTGTCGCCTTTTTCTTGCCAGACAACAAATCATCGATATTACTCAATAATTCCGCCGCGCCAGACGTGTCGTTTTTAATTGCTTGCTCGCCCGCCGTTGCCGTGTACATCGCGTTGACTTCTTCGGCCGACAAATTAACCGCGTTCAAATTATTATTTTCAAATTGTGCCAACAATGTTGTTGCCGCATCCAATGCGTCTTCGCGGTCGCGGAAATCACGGTAATTATTACTGCAATAACACCGGCGATATGTTTCGTTTGCCCCGGCACAGAATTGATCCATACATGTGTTATACGCATCACGACATTGATTATAACCATCACCCAATTTTGATATATCACCGAACACCGCCGTTGCGCGTGCGCGTGACGCGCCACCCATTTGCACCGCCGACCGTGCATTTCGTGCGCCCGTTGATGTGCGCGCCGTCGTTGTTGGTGTGGCACTGCGCGACATACCAAACGCACGACGAATAATCGCATTGCCCGCATTACTGATAATATTACCCGCCCTGGATATAGAATTTGCCGTTGTTGCCGAACGATTCGGCGTGATCGATGCGCGTTTTGCCACCGTGCGTGCATCACGAGATACCGTGCCGCGTTGTAAAACAATCGGCTGAACCGTGACACGTGCGCCACTTGCCGATGTGCCCGACACGCGTGTCGCGGATGATGTCGCCGTGCGCTGTGTCGCAGGCGTGGCACCAAACGACATTGGAACCATTATCGATGTAATAAACAAACCACAGAAAATATATCGCAAATTTTTAATCATCATTCTCTCTTGGGTCTATTATACCATTTTTCAAAAATTTAAATCAACACCATTTTATTCAATACAACAATTTACCGCGCGTTTAACCCAGTTGCCCAATTTTTTTACCGTTGACACATCGGCGGTTGTTGTTGTCGCCGGCGCAGTTTTTGTCTTAGCCGATTTTTTTTGTGCATCTAATTTACATGCATCCATCGCGCCATCATAAAATGCCGGCACAGATTCATGCACGCCATCCAAATCAATCAGATGCATATTTAATCCCCAAAACAAAGAATATAAATCATACGCCTTGTCGAACATTTTTATTGCGTCCGCCTTGTTGCCGGCCCCCAATGCCTTGGTTCCGACCTCCATCAAACGCATGGATGCCGCCAACAAATGTTTTGAAATACACCAAACCTCGGCACCTTCGGTGGATGATTTATCAACAATGCGTTCCATCAATTCTTTGCGCATAGAACGCACCGTGTTTAACAAATCATAAAAACCGGTTTTCTTGGTTTTTGCGCCACTGAAAAAGAAATGTTCTTCTAATGAAATCAAATTCATCAACGCAATGGATAAATCCTGGTCAGACGACAAATCCAACGGGTTTGCTTTCTTTGCGGCGTCAACCTTTTCAATCATTTCTTCCATAGTCAGTTTTTTCATATTTTTTTTCATATCAGTTTCCTTTATTTAAATTGCAAATTTTGATACCAAAAAACTGGCAATCAATAACATCACCAATGCCATAACAACCTTTTCAAATGGAAAGTGTGCGTGATTGTTATTACGCCGTTTCATAAATTCGTACAATTTTTGTGACACCACATATATCAAACCACCAATAATTGCCCAGAATAAAAATGCATCCAAAAACCAATAGCACGGACTGTAATGCAACTGATTTATATATAATCCACCAATCATTGAAAAAGACAATAACATCAAAACGGTGTCACGACCCCAAAAATGCCATTTACGGTTATCAAACCATTTAATTGCCCAATAACCCAATATCACCAAAAACGCACCCAACCAAATCGCAACCGCGTTGTCACACACGCCCAACCGCCGCGAAATTGTCAATGTTGCACCAATCGCCACCGTGCAAACCGCACACGCCGGATTTGCAAACGCGTTTGATGTGATTGTTGTACCAAATAAAAACATCAATAATTTTTTCATCTTAAACCTTTCCTTACCACTCTAGATTACATTAAATTGCGCGCCCCGGTCAATATGATTTTTGCACGCCACGCAAATGCGCCGACCGTGCCCGCGGATTTTGTTCTAATTCATTTGCGTCCGGGGTTGTTGCACGAATTAATTTGTATTGTGCCGTCGCGGCAACAGGTATCAGTGGATTGCCCGGTACCGTGGTTAAATCGCGAAATGTGTTTTTTACAATTCTGTCTTCGATTGAATGGAATGTCACAACCAAACATTTGCCACCCGGATTTAACATTTTTGGCGCCACCGATAAAGCCCGTCGCAATTCGCCCATTTCATCATTTACCGCGATACGCAATGCCTGGAATACAGGCGCCACATCGCGTGGATTATAAATCAGATTTTTTAATTCAAATGTGGTTTTGGGTTTTGCCCGTGCTATCGCGTGCGCAATCACACCCGCACGCGACACATCACCATAATCGCGCAAAATTTTTGCCAAATCCGCCACGGTTGCGTTTGCAATTAAATCTGCGGCGGTGGGGCCAACGCCCGACATACGCATATCTAATGGTGCGTCTCCACGAAAAGAAAAACCGCGTTCAGGAATATCAATTTGCATTGATGAAATTCCCAAATCAAAAACAATCGCATCAAACTTTTCGTCTAAATTTGCCATTTCCGAAAAAGGTGCGGCCACAAAACGGAACCGATCGCCAAATTCTTGTTTAATTATATCTGCGTCTGCCACGACATTTGGGTCACGATCAAATGCGACAACCGATGCGCCCGCATTTAAAAACGCACGCGTATATCCACCCGCGCCAAATGTCGCATCCAAAACACGTTGGCCGTGAATATCGCCCAATTCGCGCATAATTGCATCAATCAGAACCGGTATGTGTTTCATCATTCTATTTGTACCTTGACCCCCAACGCCGATATATCGGTTGCCGTGTGTTCGCCCAATTCAACCCCGCCAGGCAACGCCATTGTCGCAATTTTATCCGCCCCATGCAGATTTAATATCACACGCGTAGAACCATGGGCCAGGGTTGATAATGTTTTTTTCAAATCTGGCAAAACCGCGCCATTCCATACATCCAATGTGATTTTCTTGGCGATTTGCGCCACCCATTGTGATAATGGTGTTATTGAATCCACAAACACCGACACCCGGTCATCACGATTTGACGATTTGCCCGAAATTAAAACCAAAGATTCTTTTGATAAAATATTTGCAAATTCAATGGATGCATCACCAAATGCAACCGCATCAATATTTCCAAAACTGTCCGATGCCGCGATAGTAATCATTTCTTTGCCTGTTTTTGTCCGACGCCGTGAAAAAGACCCAACGTTTGCGGCAATACGCACCGGTTTTCTGTCGCCTACTGTTTCCAGTGTGCTACTGGTCGTTAATTTTTCACGCGCAATTAAATTTTTATATTGATCCAACGGGTGCGCCGAAATATAAAAGCCCAACGCAGATAATTCATTGTCTAATCTTTGTGCAAATGTCCACGGCTCTGTTTTTGGTAAATTAGAATGCAATCTGTCTTCAATAACATCATCTTGGGTTGTGTTTGCAAACAAAGACAACAAATTCCCATTATCTTTACTTTTTGACGCATAAGACAAAATCATATCTGCATTCATAAATATCGCGGCACGATTTTTTTCCAAAGAATCCAAAACGCCAACGCGGGCAAATGCCTCTAATATTCTTTTATTTATAATCGGCGCACATCGTTTTGCAAAATCCGTTAAATTTTTGAATTTACCATTTGCGTTGCGTTCGGCAATAATTGCATCGGTTGCCGCCGTTCCAACACCCTTGATTGCGGCCAATGCATAAATGATTTTACCACCTTTCACCGTGAACAAAGATTCACTTTCGTTTATATCGGGCGCAACAATTTGAATACCAAAGTTTGATTTTGCATCATCAACAAATAATGCCAACTGGTCTGTATCGTTCAAATTACTGGACATTGCTGCGGCAATAAATTCCGGGGTATAGTGTGCTTTTAAATACGCACATTGGTTTGCAACAATAGAATACGCAATCGCATGCGATTTGTTAAACGCATACTTTGCAAACTCTTTGAATTTTTCCCACAAATCTTTGGCGGTCGCGTTGTCCAATGTTCCTTGCTCTTCACATCCCTTTAAAAATTTGACCTCTAATTTAGCCAACAAATCCAACTTCTTTTTACCCATGGCCTTGCGCACGGTGTCTGATTCACCGCGTGTAAAGTTCGCGAGGGCCCGCGTCAATAACATAACCTGTTCTTGATACACGATAATACCATACGATTCTTTTAATATTGGTTCGGCCTTGGGGTGAACATATTCGATTTTTTCTTCGCCATGCATACGCGCGATAAATTGTGGAATAAATGCGATTGGGCCCGGACGATTTAATGCGTTTAATGCAGATATTTCCAAAAAACTGGTTGGTTGCATTTTGCGCAGTGTTTGTTTAACAAACGGGGCATCGAATTGGAATATGCCCTCGGTCAGTCCCCGTTGCCACAATTTCATTGTGACATCGTCATCGGTTGGAATTTTATCCAAATCAACATTTATACCGCGTGTTTGTTGAACCAATTTAACCGCATGCTTTAACACGACCAATGTTTCCAAACCCAAAAAGTCAAATTTAATAAGGCCCGTTGCCTCTAAATAATGTCCGTCATATTGACTGGATGGTAATGGGTTTGATGGGTCGCGATATACCGGCGCGATTTGGGTTGTGGGACGGTCGCCAATAACCACGCCGCACGCATGTTGCCCCAGGTTTCGTATAGACCCTTCTAATTCTTCGGCAACACGTACAACCTTGTCCATGTCGGCATCCGCCGCCAATACCGCCTGCATCTCGGGCGAAGAATCAACCGCATCTTTTAATTTTTTGGCGTCCGCCGGTATCAGTTTTGACAATCTGTCGGATTTAGAATACGGAATTCCGTATACGCGCCCAATATCACGAATTGCACCACGGGCCTGCAAACTGCCAAATGTAATAATGCGACATACAGAATCATGTCCATATTTGTCGCAAATATATGCCAACACGCGTTCGATACCCGTTGGTTCAAAATCGACATCGAAATCCGGCATAGAAATACGGTCAGGATTCAAAAATCTTTCAAACAGCAAACCGTATTTCAATGGGTCAACATGGGTAATACCCAAACACCATGCCACGATGGAACCCGCACCCGAACCGCGGCCCGGCCCGGTTAAAATATCATTGTCGCGACACCATTGAATATAATCAGCAACAATCAAGAAATATCCCGGGAATCCCATGCCAATAATAACATTTAATTCAAATTCGGCCTGGTCATAATATGGTTGGGTATCGGTAATATTATGTTCGGCAATCCGTGCCGCCAATCCACGCATAGTATTATCGCGCAGCATTTGACATTCGGTTTCAAAATTATCACCAAATTTTGGCAACAAAGGTTTCTCGTGCACATTAACCAAAAATCCACATCGTGATGCAATTATTTCGGTATTTTCAATCGCCTCGGGTAAATCACTGAACAATTCTTGCATTTGTGCGGTTGATTTGAAATATTGTTCGGACGATTTGCGTGGACGATTTGGATCGATAACCTTGGTTTGACCCAAAACGCAACCCAATGCGTCGGCGGCCTCGTAATTTTCGGGTGCCGCAAAACACACATCATTTGTCGCAACAATAGGGATATTCAAATTTTCGGCAATTCGCAAAAATTCAGGTTCTGTTTTAATTTCGTCTTCCAATCCGTGCCGCTGTATTTCAATATAGAACCGGTCACCAAACATTGCCTGCAAACGTTTTGCATATGTTTTGGCTGTATCATTTTGATTGCCCAAAATTGCCATACCAATTGGCCCCACATGCGCCCCAGATAAACATATTAAATTTTGTGACAAAGGTTCCAAATCATCAAATGTAATATATGGTCCCAAATGATGATTATCTGGTCTCATATACATAATACGGGTCAGTTCGCATAAATTCAAATACCCATCATGATTTTGCGCCAACAATACAATTTTTGATAACGAAGAATCGCGCAATACCTTTGGGTCAGCATTATGCTGATTTAATGAAATTTCGATACCGATAATTGGTTGCAATTTATTGGCGGGCATAACATCAGACAATTCTGCACACCCCGACATCATATTTGTATCTGTTAATGCACATGCGGTCATACCGTCGGCAATACACAATTCCGGTATTCCAACCAAAATACCCGCCTTTTTATTTGCCGCGATGGACAAAGTACTGGCACCGACAGATATTTTTGAATGCACATGCAGATGAACAAATCCCGCCATTTCCTTACCTTGGTTTTCAAATATATTCTAATGCAATTTACCGTGACAGTTTTTATATTTTAATCCCGAACCACACGGGCAGGGCGCATTACGATGAATGTTTGCATCGCCATTTAATGCCGCATCATGTGCCGCGCGTTCTGCATCTGTTTTATTTACATCTTCGCGTGTCAATTCCATACGGCAAATATATGATACAGACATCAATTTGAAATTATTGACCGTATTGCGGAATAAATCTAATGCCTCGCGCTTGTATTCATATAACGGGTTCTTCTGGGCATAGCCACGCAGACCAATTGACATTTGCAAATAATCCATTTGTTGTAAATGCCGTTTCCATACCGTATCCAACGCACCCAACATCATCTGGCGCGTTGCCATCTGCATCAATTCAATACCATATTTTTCGGCCTGTTGATTATATCTGCGAATTGCCAGGTTATACAGTGATTCGTATGCCTTGCGTTCTGTGATATCAATATCTGTTTTCCAACTTTCTATATCCGTAATATCCAACGCAAACACGCGCAACATTGCGTCGTGTATACCGGTCGTATTCCAATCAGCCGGGTGAGATTTTTCCGCGATATTATTTTCGCAAATCATTTCGACAACATCACCAATCAATTCGCGTGCCAATGGCGCCAAATCAGGGGACGTCATTAAATCGTTGCGTTGTTTATAAATAACACCGCGTTGTTCGTTCATAACATCGTCATATTTTAACAACTCTTTACGGGCCTCGAAATACCTGGCCTCGACACGTTTTTGTGCCTTTTCTAACGCCTTGGTAATCCATGGATGGGTAATTGCTTCGCCGGTTTTTAATCCCAACGTGGTCAACATTCCATCCAAACGGGCGGCACCAAATATACGCATCAAATCATCGTCCAACGCCAAAAAGAATTTAGAATCACCCGGATCACCTTGCCGTCCAGAACGTCCGCGTAATTGATTGTCAATTCTGCGTGATTCGTGGCGTTCGGTTCCGATAACATACAAACCACCCGCATCCAAAACCAACTTTTTATTTTTTTCTATGTCGTTGTAAATTTCTTGTTTGCGTGCCTCGAAATCAGGTGCCGTTGCATCCAATGCCGCAATCAATTCTTCGGCATTTCCGCCCAGTTTAATATCCGTCCCGCGTCCCGCCATATTTGTCGCGATTGTGACCGCGCCGGGTGCACCCGCCTGGGCAACAATTTTTGCCTCGGACTCGTGCTGTTTTGCGTTTAATACCGCCGGTGTAATATGCAATCTTTCACGAACCAACGCCGCCAATTCTTCTGATTTTTCAATTGATACTGTTCCAACCAACACCGGTTGTTTACGTGCCACGCAATCAGAAATTTGTTTCAAAATTGCATCGTATTTTTCATTTTTGTTGCGATAAATTTCATCGTGATGGTCAACACGTGCCACCGGGCGATTTGTCGGAATCGATACCACGCGCAGTTTGTAAATTTCTTCAAATTCGGCGGCCTCGGTCATGGCGGTTCCGGTCATCCCCGACAATGTTTCATACAAACGGAACAAATTTTGATAAGAAATACTGGATACTGTTTGATTTTCCGGTTGGACGGTCACATGCTCTTTGGCCTCAATCGCCTGGTGCAGCCCGCGTCCAAATCGCCGTCCCGTCATCACGCGTCCAGTAAATTCATCAACGATTAAAACTTCGTCATTACGGACAACATAGTTGACATTTTTCTGATACAGATGGTGCGCCAACAACGCCTGTTGAATATGCATGACCAACTGGGCATTTTCAGACGCATACAAATTATCCCCAACCAACAAACCGGCTTCTTTTAATAAACGCGTTGCCGTATCGACACCGGCCTCGGTCAATGTCACATGGCGATCTTTTTCATCTTTTTTGAAATCAGATTCTGAAAATTTGGCAACAACGGCATCAACCTTGTTATACAAATCACTAATATCTTCGGACGGTCCCGATATAATCAATGGGGTTCGTGCCTCGTCAATTAAAATACTGTCAACCTCGTCAACGATGGCGTAAAACAACGGGCGCAAAACCTGTTGTTCTTTGAAAAATTTCATATTATCACGCAGGTAATCAAAACCCAATTCAGAATTCGTCACATATGTAATATCGCAATTATATGCCGCCCGGCGTTCTTCGTCCGACATGTCATGCTGAATAATACCGATGGACAGACCCAAAAATTTATAAACCTGGCCCATCCATTGCGCATCGCGTGATGCCAAATAATCGTTCACGGTAATCAAATGCGCGCCACGACCATGCAGTGCCTTTAAATACAATGCCAATGTTGCAACCAATGTTTTTCCTTCGCCGGTTTTCATTTCGGCGATTTGACCGTTTGCCAACACCATACCACCAATCAGTTGAACATTAAAATGACGCAGTCCGATGGCGCGTTTTGCGGCCTCGCGCACGACGGCGAACGCATCAGGCAAAATGGCCTTTTCTTTTTCACCCGCGGCCAACCGCTGGCGCAAAATATCTGTTTGTGCACGCAATTCATCATCAGACATTTGGACATATTTTGGTTCCAAATCATTTATCAACGACACGGTTTTATCATACGATTTAACAATTCTGTCATTTGCAGAACCCAACAACAACTTTATAATATTCATGAACCTCTACCTTTTTTTATCACCGTATTTATAGCAATTTTATATTTTGCGGTCAAGCCACTTTATGATATAATCAAATACGACAAACAAACAAGTCCAACTATTCATATTTTTTATAAAAAAGGGTGAATTTTTATGCATGAACAAACAATTACAAAATTACAAACATCTGAAATAACCAGTACGGTTTTCACGATTGCGCCAACACAAATGGAATATATTGCCAAAACAATTGGTGATACGGTGGCCGACAACATGAATATGCGTGCATTTGCGCCAAAAATTCGCGAAATTGCCATGCGTGCATTGCAAAACGCGTTGAAATCTGCACGGTATATGGGCGCAAACGATAAAAAATAATTTGTTGAAATTTCGATATAATAAAATATAATACCATCGTTTCTGATTCAGGCAGACGGAGCATAGCCGTTTTGATATAATGTCATAATGGAGGAAAGTCCGGACTGCATTGGGACGCATAGCGGCTAACGGCCGCGCGGAGTAATCCGACGATTAGAGCTACAGAGACGAGCTGATTAAATTCAGAGTGAAACGAGCAATCTCTATGTGCAGCAACCCCGAAAAGGTTTTCCGCCCGGTCCCAGGGCTATGGATAACGGGTAGGGGGCTTGACACTTTACAGCAATGTATTGTGCAGATTAATTATGCTTGTCACCATTAAATGTCTGCGTTGACCCGGCGCAACCGCATCAAATGGCGATACAGAATCCGGCTTATATATCTGACCTGGACGAAACAATGGGTAAATCGCACCAATTGGTGCGTTTTTTTATTGGGTGACACATGTCACATCATCGCAAACATAATAATTGGTATTATTGTATTGTGTTTTGAATTTATTTCCACTGCCGGCGGTTGAAATTGCGCCTGTTGCGGTCACACGCATGGGTGACGCAATGGTTGACATGTTTGCATAAAAATCCGGACGACCATTTGCGTTTCTTGCATAATTAAACCGCAAAGATGGCGACGGCACCAACGAAGATAATGTCCCCGTTGACGGAATTGATTTTAATCGTATTTCATACGCACCAACATGCAACACGCGTCCACAATCAGCGGCCTCGTCATGATAACGGGTATCGGCGACGTTCGATGTGGTCAAACCACCCGTGCACGATGAACAAGACGCGGCACCACCGGTACTGTATGTGTTGACGGCACATGTTATTGGTGTTGCCGAACCACCACTGCAATATTGACCCGCCGGACAATTTACACATACACCATCAGATAAATACTGACCTGCCGGGCATCCAGATGTTAACCATATTGCATATACGGTTATTGTTGCACCGTCTATTGTTGTTAAATTTGTTGGTGTTGCACCTTCTGCATATGTTGTCCCGGACCCATCTGTTTCGGTATTCCAACCACCAAAAGTATAATTTGTCTTGCTTAATGTTCCCTGGGCGGCAAACGGGGGACATTCTTCATCATACGCACATGTTACCTCGCCCTCGCTGGGGGACCCAGAACCACCATTTGCATCAAATATCACCGTATATGAATTTGGTGTACAAATTGGTCGGGATGTTGTGCCGTTTGACAAAATATACCCTTCATTACATTCGGCAGAATATGTCACCTGGCCCGATGTTCCGATTGTGACACTGCATGTTCCGTTGGTGATTTCGCAATCTTGGGCCCATGCGGCGAACCATTCGGTATCACTGGTTAATGTTTCTGTACAATTTGTGCCAACGCAACCATTTATAGTTGTCAAGTTGGTTTTCATTTTAAATCCAGTTGTCGAAGATGTATTACTTGTAACATCATTTAAATCTGATGTGTAATATCCACGGAATTTATATCCGGTGCGCGTGTTTCCTGGAACCGTTGTAATAGAATTAACACTTGGGGTTCCGCCATTATTTGACGCCCAACGATTCCCGTATACTTCAAATAATGAACGGGTATTAGATGTTTCTTTGGTATCCGTCAATGTTAATATGTATTGTCCAATACCGCATGAATAACTGATACTTGTGTCACCGGCATTACCTGTATATGTGCCCGATGTTTGATATCCGGTATTACATGTCACAATACATTGTGGGGCATTGTTCAATGGGGTTGTAATTGCGCCCGTTCCATTTGTCACCGAACATGTTGGCGTTGCCCACACCGCATACAACAATGTATCCGATGTAAATGTTCCACTGGTTGTGTATGTTGCCGTGGTTGCATTTGGATTTGTCGACCAACCAACAAATATTTTATTGCCATTTGTTATATTGCAAGGATTTTGTGGATTGTCATTCCATGTCTGTAACGCGCAACTTTGCCCATTGGTACATGTTGTGCTTAATGCATGAGAACCACTGCCACCATTTGCATCATAAGAAACCGTCACCGTATCCAACACACATACGCCATTATCCATATGATACCCCGAATTACACGCATACAATGTCCGCAAGGTTATTGATGGTGTGCTGTTCGCCTGAAAACCAAATGAAGAAACCAAAGTATTATAATAACTCTGGGTATTTGTCAAATTACTACAATGGTTGTAGTCCGGTGCGATATTTTGAGTCCCGTTGCTAAAAAACCAACCTTCGTCAAACGGGGTATTTGCATATTGACCGGTCGTAGAATATAGACCATTCCACGATGCATTGGTCGGGGCGTTTGGTAATACTATACTATTCATCACATTTGTGCCGTTATTACAATCGTTGGCAGAGGGGTAAATATTACAATTTTTTGCATTGTATGTGCCAGTATTCAAATACATCCAAAATTCTGTTGTTGCGCCGTTACTGTTATTACCGCCATTTGTGGTATTATCAACAGCAAATTTATAACAATTTTTACTACATGTATAACTTAGTGTCGGGTTATTTGCGGACCCTGTATATGTGTCCGATGTTTGATATCCGGTATTACACGTCACAACGCATCGTGGTGCATTGTTTGATGGTGTTGTGGCCGAACCAGAACCATTTGTAATATCACATGTTGTGTCTTTCCATACGGCATAATATGTTGTGTTGCTGGCGGGTGATGATATGCTTCCCGTGGTGCCGGTCGTACTGGATGTATGATTTGCCGGCACGGTTGTTGTCCAACCAACAAATATTTTATTGCCGCTTTTTGTTAAATTACATGTGCTGGAATTCCAACTGGGCAAGGTGCATGTTCCGCCAATTGTGCATGTCAACGTGCCGGCGGATGTGCCACTGACACCACCGCATGTTCCGGTTCCGCCATTTTTATTCAATGTGATTGTTGATGTTGTCGGTGTGCTTTGTGTCCAATGTGCATAATATACGGTATCCGTCGTCACATCGGTCAAGTTTGCACTTGTAACCTGGGTTCCACCGTTGGCGGCGGTCCACCAACCATTAAAAGTATATCCCGAACGGGTTGGTGTTGGCTCGTTCGCGTTATATGCCCCAACGCGTAAATTTACCGTTGCAGATGTTCCACCCCCAGTAAATGTTCCGCCATTTCCCATAAATGTCAATGTGACATAATAAAATGTTTCAACCTGGCCCGGGAAAGAAGGACTGGTTGTGGTATAAACATACGGTGTGTTTGCAGGTGTATTTGCGGGCAACGGTGTATAAACATATGTCCCATTTGAATTATATGCCTGGTGAAAAAAAGTATCTAAATATCCATTTACAGTTTGTGATACAGGAAAACCTGTGCCTGTTTGGGTATAATTATATGTCAAAACGCCCCCGGCACTGCGACGCCATGTGTGACGCACATTTAATTGTTGCATACATGTCCCGGTTGTCACATCGAACCAACCACCCTCTAAACATATGCACTGACCTGTTTCTCTATTTACACCAACCGTTGGATCTGTTTTGGTCGGGCATTCCACAGGCAAACCTTCGGCATTGACATAACCGCCACCGGATTCAAACCCTAATGATCCAATATAAGAAATCCACTCGTTTGCACTGGTTATGCAACGTCCTGTAATTGGATCATAAAAAATACAACATGTCCATTCGTCATTAACCAAATATTTTTGTTGACCCAACGGACATGCATAATTCTTGCCTTCGGACGAATCAACACAAACATTTTGACATTCTGAAACAGTACCATCGGCACACTGTTCTGCCGCCGACGGATTAAACGACAACATCGGATCTTCGCATTTACACAAACAAGAATTTTCGACGCCCGTCACAACATTTGGCAAACCGATTTGGGTCATTTGATTCATAAGTGCCGAACACGTATGAGCCGACCTGTATTGATTTAATTTACCCAAACTATCCTTAATCAAATAATTAAAGAAAAAACCATAGGTGTCATTGGTTTCTTTATTCCAATCATCACAAAACGGTGATCGCTTCAGCGCATACAGCAAACATTGACCGGTTACCGTGTCTAACCTGGCGCCATTACTACAATCGCATTGGTGTGTTTTACTGTTTGGTTCGGTTCCTTCTGGGCAACATTGTGGATTGCCGCTTCCATCAATGTATAACGCCGTTTCAGCATATCCACAGCCCAACTGTGAAAAAAAATTATTGAAATTATCTTCGTTTATACAAATTGTTTCCTGGGCATTTTTAACATAATAATGCCAACAACATTGACGATTGTTTTCATCCCATGCAAAACCACTTTCCAAACAAGTCGCCTTATCAGTTGCCGCAACGGCAGGTACGGTGGCAAAAGCCACACACACGGCAACAATAAATCCGCCAAAAATCCGTGATAAAACTCTCAAAATCCTTTCCCTATGAAAACAGCATAGAACATTTATCTGTATTTAGGCAAATAAAAAATATAAAAATAATATCAAAAAAAATTTGACAACAAATAACTACATAACACTGTGTGATGTTGGATAAAATGTAAGTGTTATCGATTCCCAATGCTTATATTCATTTCGTGGCAACATAGACAACGGTTCACATGTCTGTATTGCCGCACGAATTGTGTCCAAAACATACGCAAATAATGGGTCGTTATCGGCACGTGCCGCACTTTCAAACCATACATCCGCAACCGTCCCATTGGGGCGCATTTTCAAATGTGCAACCGCACGAATATCGGACAACCCCGGGCGCGCGCTGTCGATAACCCAACAACGGGTCATTGCCACACGCAACGCATCAACCACCGATACAGTCATCGTTCTGTCCAGTGATAAAACCTCGCGATTAACACGGACGACGGTTTTCTTTTTTGGTGCATTTACATCGGGTGTATCTGTTTTTTTGTCCGCCGCCGCAGTTTTTTGCGGTTTTTTATCAACTGTATCGTCAATCATCGAATCCGCAATTTTGTCTGAATCTGCGGCAATCGGGTCCGGTGTTGGTGCGGGCACCGGGTCAGATTTTTGTATATCTTTATTTTTTGCCTGTGGCGCATCAGTATTATATAATTTCGTATCATTTCCCGTAATTTTAACATTGCTCAAATCAATTTCCATAATTTGAATACGGTCCGGTGCAACCATTTCCGCGCGTTCGACAAATATCGCAACAGATGTTATCATGGCGACAACCAACACCAAATGTCCCATCACAGACATCAAAACATTTTCCGAATAAAATTGTTTTGCGCGGTTTTTCATTATTTGTTATCTATCTGTGTTTTTAATCCGACTTTTTGAAATCCAGCATCCTTTAATCGGCCCATTGCACGCATAACCGCACCATAGTCCGCATGTGTGTCGCCACTGATTGTGATTGCCAAATTCGGGTTTTCCGTGCGCATGGCCGCGGCGCGTTTTACCACATCGTCCAACGGCATCGCATCCCGTGCCAAATAATATCGACCGGCACTATCCACACTGATTTGAATTGCATGATCGTTTCCGGTCATGGACGATTTCCCCGCACGTGGCAATTCCAAATCAATTCCCGCCGTCATCATTGGGGTTGTCACCATAAACACCGCCAACAATGTTGTCATAACATCAATCATTGGCGTCAACGATATTCCCGCGTCAAAGCGTCTGGTCCTGCGTTGCATAATCAAACCTTTTTATTTATGTTGCGATTTTAATTCTGTGCGATTTTCATCCAACCGATTATATAATTCATCAGATTTTTTCGCATAATATTGATACGCGATTGCCGCCGGAATTGCCGCAATCAACCCCAATGCGGTTGTTCCCAATGCGGTCGCCAACCCCGGTGCGATAACACCAATACTGACCGATTGATTGATACCAATCGACGCAAAAGAATCCATCACGCCCCAAACCGTTCCGAACAAACCAATAAACGGTGACACATAAGACACCATCGACAAAAACCATAAATTTTTATCAAATGGCCGTATCAGTTTATCAACAACTGTATCCAAATTATCGCCCGGTTTAATTTTAACCGGGTTGCGTTTAACCATTTTCCAAATGCGATATTTTTCAATAATAACCGCCCAAGACAAAACACTTAAAACCACCAACACAATCGACACAAAAATTGTCATTATGTCGCCAGTAAACAAATTCAATAATGAAAATTTATTCGTCATTTTTCCCTTCCTTTCGTTTTTATTTTATTATTCAAAAAACTTTATAATTGAATCCGGAATTGCGCGTGGGCGCAAATTTTTATCCAAATACGCAATTGTTATATGCATTATAGCACAAATCACCCCATCGCGTAAAAATTTTTGTTCAATTTTCACAGATGCCGCCCCAATATCTGTTGGTGTGGTTTCAACTATAATATCGTCCCCCACCAATAAAGGTATGGTATATTTAATATCTAATTGACGCACAACAAATCCCAAATCAGAATCCGGATATTTAATACCGCGCGACCAATCCATGCGGGCGCGTTCAGCGATTTCTATAAAACGCGCATGATACGCAATGCCACCGGCATCCGTATCCGCATACGCAATTGTAAAAGGAAATTTATGAACCGTCATTTTTCCAACCCCAAATGTTTATATCCGTTTTCGGTCACGATGCGACCACGCGGTGTTCGTTGAATAAACCCTAACTGCATTAAATATGGTTCAATAACATCTTCGATTGTGTCTGCCGGTTCCGATAGTGCCGCCGCCAAATTATCAATACCAACCGGTCCACCCGCATAATGATTAATAATCGTCATCATATATTCGCGGTCCACCGCATCCAACCCAGAATCATCCACCGCCAACTGGAACAGGGTGGTTTTGACAATGTCGTCTGTGATAATATTTTTGTGTAATGCATTTGCAAAATCGCGAGCCCGTTTTAACAAACGATTTGCAATACGCGGTGTTCCACGCGACGCACGTGCCAACATCAACGCCCCATTATTATCGACATCCATGCCCAAAATACGCGCACTGCGCCGGATGATTTGCGCCAATTCTTCGGGTGAATAAAAAGATAATCTTAAATCAATACCAAACCGTTCGCGCAACGGATTAGACAACAAACCGGTTCGCGTTGTTGCACCGACCAATGTAAACGGTGGCAAATCAATACGGACACTTTTTGCCGACGGACCTTCGCCCAGCATGATGTCCAACTTGAAATCTTCCATTGCAGAATACAAAACTTCTTCAATCGCGGTCGGCAAACGATGAATTTCATCAATAAACAAAACATCCATTGGTTCCAACGCGGTCAATATTGCCGCCAAATCGCCTTGCTTGGTCAACATGGGCGCCGCCGTTGCGCGGAAATTTGTTCCCAATTCGTTTGCAACAATATGTGCCAGTGTTGTTTTACCCAATCCCGGCGGCCCATATAACAACACATGATCCATGGCCTCGGCCCGAGATTTTGCGCCCGCAATAAACACAGACAAATTTTTCTTTAACGCATCATGTCCGATAAAATCAGACAAAACCTTTGGACGAATAGATACCGCCAATTCGTCAGGAATATTCGGGTCTAAAAATCTGTCGTTCGCATCCATTTTTTATCTCAACCTTACAGCAATTTCATTTCTGTATCTTCGCGGCCAACATACGCCTTGAAATCATTATACATTTGGCGCAAATCTGCCGGGGCAGAATATGTTGCATCGGCGTTTTTGACATAAATTGTTTCCAAATCTATATCGGCCTGTTTTTTTAATACATGTGTTAAATGTGTCCCAAATGCACGCGCATCATCACCCTCGGCGGCGCCTTGCAACAACAATCCGCGGTTAGGGCGGGGCGACAAAAATTGAAAATCAGAAACCGTTGTATCCGGTGACACCAATACAAAACCCGAAATTTCAGGTCTGCGCATCATGGCCTGTAAAACATACCATGCACCCATTTGATTTCCCGCCAACCAAATACGGTCACTGTCTTCGTTTTTATTCTGAATCCAATCAATCACCGTTGCAATATCCAACATATTTTCAGATGCGGTTCCAATTGCCCCCTCGGAATCACCAACGCCACGGTAATTAAATCGCACAACCGAAAAACCGATATCCATAAATGCACGAAACATCGCATAAGAAACCCGGTCATTCATATGATATTTTTGACGCGGATTTCCCGATAAAACCACCGCAACCGGCGCGCCCGGTATGTCTGATTTATGATATACCGCATGCAATTTTCCGCCATCACCTGTAATAATAACATCAACCATAATTTTCACCTTGCCTATAATTTATACAACATAACTTATAATACAAATCGATTTTGTTTTTCAATAAAAATATTTTTGCTTTGACATAGAGTATAAAAAAATTCTAAACTTAAACTAAGGAACCAAGGAAGAAGAAATGTACAAACCCGGTTTTATAACTATTTTTGGGCTGATTTTCGCGGAATCTGCGATGGCCAACATAATTTATCAAGACACACAAACAATATACACAGAAACACCTGTGGCGTCGTATTATGCATATCCAAACGACCCGAATTTTATTCCTGAAACGGTGTTCATGCAACAAGACGACGATTTTAATTACGATCAAAACATAATAAACAATCGCGATGTCCAGGCATGCGCCCATCCCGGTGTTGGTTTTGCCGAACGTCCAATGGTTATTTGTCGTAATTTTAATTGCACGCGTCTGAACGACCGTATTACGCGCAATTTCTTGTTTAATAGTTTAAGCCAGATGTTTATGATGAACGGTTATTCCCGCATGTATATATGCGAGGCCGACCCGTTTTCGCGCGATTGTTTGCAATCGGGAATTTCTTTCCCTGTACGCAGTGGTATCGCCAACGCGATTGTCAAAATCCCCAAGGCATCCATTTCCCAGGTAAATTTATCAACCGGGCTGTCACGCGCGTCTGTCGGTATGACATATACATTATTGGTAAACGGAATTGATCGTCGATGCGAACAAACCGTTATGGATATTGTAATCCCCGTAAATTCCCAGGCAACATTATCCAACCGTGAATTTTCATGCAATTTAACCAGTGACGGCACCAGCAGTATGTCTTTACTGATAAACCTGGATTATATTGATTTGGACTATGGTATTTTGGGTGGTTATTATTCCATCGGGACCCAGGGTTCAACATCCGGCGGTGGTACCGGATATGCGTTGTTTAAAACCGAATATTCAACCCGTGGCATACGCATTAACGGTCAAAGCCGTGGCAATGCATCGTATGACAATGATTCCAGTTTAACAATTCAACCGGGCGAATACGCGGTGGAACCTATGCAATAAAAAATGAATAAAACTGTTCTGGTTATTGATGACGACGATTTGTTAAGGTCGGGCCTGAAACGCGGGTTGCAACAACATGATTTTTCTGTTTTAACCGCCGCCTCGGCCGAGCAGGGTGCCCAAATCTTGGCGCGTGTATCGGTTGATGCCATTGTATTAGACCGCATGATGACTGGTATGGATGGACTGGAATTTTTAAAAAAATTACGTAAATCCGGAAATTTAACACCGATTATAATGTTAACCGCACTGTCGGGACCGGACAATGCCATAGACGGATTAGAAAACGGCGCAAACGATTATTTGGCAAAACCGTTTCAATTACAAGAATTAGTATTGCGATTAAAAAATATTATTAAAAATGTGCCAAAACCTACACAAACAATGCCAGAAGGGCTAGTTTTTGCGGATAATGAATTTTTTATAAAACGCACCACCGACGCGACTGGTAAACTTTTTGCGTTATCTGGCGAAGAAAAAAAATTATTGCAAAATCTGACATCGCCGATTGGAAACATTGTGGCGGCATCCCCAATGGTTGCAAAACGCTTGCGAACTAAAATAAATAGTGTATTATCAAACTTGGACATTATAACCATCCGTGGCCGCGGTTATAAATTAGTGACCGCACCACAACAAACAAAACGGTAAAAAAAATGAGATTGATACCACGCAGTTTTCTTGCCCGCACGATTTTAATGGTGTTGGTGCCTTTGATTGTGACCCAGGTTATTATTGCTGAATTTTTCTTTGGCAATCATTGGGCGCGTGTTCATGACACATTGGCACGCGGTTTATCGGCGGAAATAACCACGATGATGAATTTTATTGATTCTGATAATTTGCCTGCGGCGAAAACAATGGCGGGCGATATTGGTATAAATGTTTCAATCAATAAAAAATTAAATAGACCTACGAAAAACGACAACAAATCCATGGTCACGGGACGTTTGGCAAAACATTTGCAATTAAAATTAAAACGGCCTGCGGATATTTATATCGACCGTGGCGAACGATTGGTTTTTGTTGATGTTCCAACCAAAAGCGGACAAATCGCCACATTTGGAACATCCCTGTATCGCATTTATTCCACCAGTACCGAAGTATTTATATTGTGGTTGATTGGTTCTATGCTGATTGTATGTATTTTGATATCACCGTTTATAATTTTGCACTCGCGCAGTATACGTCGCATTTCAAACGCCGCCAACCGTTTTGGACGCGGTTTGGACGCACCCGGTTTTAAGCCCAGTGGTTCGCTGGAAATCCGCAATGCGGCGGCATCCATGATAACAATGAAGGAACGAATTGACCGTTATAACCGCACAAAAACAGACATGTTAAACGCGGTCAGTCACGATTTGAAAACACCATTGGCGCGCATGCGTTTGGCGGTTGAAACCGACGGTGCGGATAAAAAAACATTGTTGCAAGATATTGATCGCATGACCGAAATGGTAAATGGATACCTGTCGTTTGCACGCGGTGAAACCCCTGAAATTGAACAGACAACAGAATTGCCGCCAACATTAATACGTCTTGCACGCGATGCGGCACCAAATAAAAAAATAGAACTAGATTTACCTGATACGCCTGTGCAATTTTATGCACGGCCAATGGCGTTGACACGCGCATTTGCAAATATAATTGAAAATGCGGCGCGATATGCAAAAAAGAAAATAAAAATCACCGAACACGACAATCCAGAATCTATCGAGGTTATAATCGAAGATGACGGTATCGGAATTCCTGACGACCGCAAAGAAGATGCTTTGCGCCCATTTGTGCGTTTGGATGACGCCCGCGGTACTAACACCGGCGGAACGGGGTTGGGGTTGTCCATTGCAAAAACCGCAATCGAGAATCATGGTGGACAATTATTTTTAGAAGACAGCGACTTGGGTGGTTTGCGCGTCCGTGTTGTTTTACCAATTGAATAAAGTTTTAGTAATTAAAAAAAAACAAGAGAATTATGCAATGAATTTATATAAATATGTATCAGATGCAATAAACGAAAAATTGGGTTTTGTTGCAAACTTGGAAATCCCGCGCAATCGTGAATTTGGCGATTTTTCAACAAATGCCGCAATGGTTGGTGCAAAAATTGCGCACAAAAATCCACGTGAATTGGCGGCGGAAATATTACCAAAAATCCAAGAATTAGATTTTGTCGATAATGCAAATATTGCCGGACCCGGTTTTATCAATATAAAAATCAAAGATGATTTTATTTTGAAAAACGCATCTACGCCACAACCACAAACTGCCAATACGCCATTGGTTATCGACATGGATTACGGTGCATATAACGTCGCAAAATCACTTCATATTGGGCATTTGCGCACATCTATTGTTGGTGATACATTAAACAGAATATTCCGTTTTATGGGGCACAAAACAATTTCATATAACCATATGGGTGATTGGGGGCGTTCAATGGGTATGGTTATTGCATGGATAAAAAGAATCCATCCTGATTGGCCATTTTTCCAAGATAATTTTGATGCAACTATGGATTTGTCGCAATACACATTTGATGCGGCGGAATTAAATACTTTTTACCCGGCGGCATCTGCCTTGGCAAAACAAGATGAAAAATTTATGGACGACGTTCATATTATTACCGCCGAATTGCAACGGGGACATCCGGGTTATAATGCGTTATATAATATATTCATGCCTGTATCATTAAAATCCATGCACGACACAATAACAAAATTAAATATTTTGCCTTTTGATAATAATTTAGGCGAAAAAAATGCAGCACTTTATGAGGCGCCAGTTGAAAAATTATTGCGTGATAAAAACCTGTTGGTCGAAAGCGATGGTGCCGAAATTGTTGTTGTTAAAAAAGATACCGATACCGCACCAATGCCGCCGGTAATGTTTCATAATTCCCGCGGCGCCACAACATATGACGCAACCGACATTATGGCAATATATTACAGAAAGTTAACAGACAATCCAAATAAAATAATATATCTTACTGATTCAAGGCAATCTTTGCATTTTGAACAACTGTTTCGAATTGCGGAACTTACCGGCCTTTTTGATACAAAAAATTTGGAACATATTGGTTACGGAACAATTAATGGCGCTGACGGAAAACCGTTTAAAACCCGCAGTGGTAACGCCGCAGATTTGGACGACATTATCCAAATTGTAACCGACGCCGTTCGTGCACGCGCATCCGAAAATAACAAAGAATTGGACAGTAACACAATCGATACAATCGCGATTGCCGCATTAAAATTTAATGATTTGATACACGATTTACGTTCCGATTATATATTTGATCCGGATTCCGTCACCAGTTTCGAAGGCAAAACCGGTCCGTATATTTTGTATACGGCGGTGCGTTTAAATTCTGTGTTAAAACGCGCCACAGATGCACCAAAATTAAACACCCATACATTGTCACCAGATGAACGCAATTTGTTGATGGCCGTTATGGATTTTGATAGAACAATACAATCTGCATATGAAAATCGTGCAACAGACATGATTGCAAATTATGCATACAACCTATGTCAATTAATAAACGCGTTTTACCACAGTTGTCCAATATTGCGTGATGATATAGATGTCCAAACAAAACAATCCCGGCTATACATCACAAAAATTGCCCGGGATACATTGGTGACCGTCACCGATTTAATGGGGTTAAAAATACCGGACAAAATGTAAAAAAACAAAATTAAAACCGCCACTTGGGCGGTTTTTTTAACGCAAATTCTTGGTTTTAAACCAACTTAAAAACGCGAAACTAATCAACAGTAAAATTATCGCGATAAATATACCGGTTGCCGCAAACGGAGATTCTGCAAATGGCAACGCCACATTCATACCGTAATACCCAACTATCACGGTTGGAATTACCAAAACAATATTCCACATGGTTAATCGATTAATATATCGGTTGGATTCCATATTTATAATACTTTCAAAGGTTTCTTTAATAGATTTTAACATTTTACTATAACTTGTCACAACTTCGGTTGCCTGACCTAATTCAATTCTGGCGTCTTCGGCCAAATCTTGTGACTCGTCATTTTTTATAAAACCACGCATTTTTTCCAATTTATCCAACACCGAAACATTACCTTTGATGCCCGCCATATACAAAGTATAACTGTTTTCAACCTCTAACAACGCCATCAAATCGTATTTAGAAATGTTTTTCTGTAATCCTTTTTTGGTTGCCAAAACCCGCTTGTTTAACTCTTTCAAAAATCGCAAATAAGATTCCGCAATATAAAACAAAATATTCAAAATAAAATCTTCACGCGATGTTTTTTCATCTTTTTTAATTTTATCCAATAAATCACACCGTTTTCTACATACAGTAATTACACGATTTGACGAATAAATAATTGATAATGGCTCGGTATGCCACAAAGTATCATTTTCACGATTAATAATTGGGAAACGAACGATTATAACCTTGTAATCATCTTCGATTTCTAATCGTGGTTGTTCATCGGGGTCTAAAATATCGATAATGTTATCTTCATCAATCTTGTATTCTGATTGCAATCTTTCGAAATCGTCATGGTCCGGATTGCCGACATTTACCCAAGAAAATGTTTTTAATTTTTCGGTGACAAACATTTCAAAACCTCCTTGATAATACGATTATAATTTTTCGCAGCACAGAACTATATTTTACATCAAATTTATCTAAAAATCAAATATTCAAATGAAAATAAACTTATACATCACAACAAATCAAAACGCATAACATATCCAACATGTATACCAAAGGAGATTTTTTATGAACGACACACCATCTGCGTTTTCTGTGGCGCATTATGTATTATTATTTTTGGTTTCAACATTATGCACGGTTGCCGTTGTATGGGTTTTAATCAGTGCCAACAACCGCGAGGCATCCATCAACGATAAAATATTAAATCGCCAAACACAATCAAGCAAAACATGCCAACGCGCCGCCGCAGACCAAATAACATCTATGTGGGAAATGCGCCCGCACGAAATACCAAAACAATATTTATTGATAGAAAAAAATTATGCCGACAGAATTGTTCCTGTCAAAACGACAGGTGTTTGCAACGGTCAAAAATTTATTTGCAAAATGGGTGATGTCCGTTCGTCGTGTGATCCATGTGCAAAAAATTCTGCCCGCAAACGCGCAATGTTTCAGCATATTTCTGACACAATCGATAAAACATGTGCAGACAATTAAAAAAAGTCCTTGCGTCAAATTTTTTATTTTTGCTAGCATTTTTTACAAGAAAGGATTTTTTTGTAAAAAGGGTCAGGAGGATAATCATGTTAAACCGTTTGCGTTTATTCGTTGCCGTCATTTGTGCCGCCGCATGTTCTGTGGCAAATGCATTACAACCAATATCTCGTGCCGGGTCAATCAGTATGAATGCCGGTGTAAAACCTGCGTCAACGGCCGTTACATCAACAACATCGACGCCTGCGGCATCTGGCAACATCAACATAAATACCAACCGTGGTTCTGCGGTATCTAAATTCACGCCAAATGTTGTGACGGTGGCGGGTAACACCAACAACAACCCCGGCACATCGGGTGGTGTTTCGTCCCAAGATTTGCAAGATTTACAAAATCAAATAAACGATTTGATTGATGCACAACAAAACCAGGTCACACGCGAATATGTCGAAGAAACCGTGGAAACAAATATATCCCGGTTAAATGTGCCCGCAATCAGAACAACCGTGTCAGATATCCAATCCACAACACAAAACCTGTCTGAATCGGTGAACGCAATACAACAACGGACGAACGATTACGAAAACACCTTGAACCAAGATGTTGATAATCGTTTAAAGGTTCGCGGATTGATTGATAATAACAACCAAATTCCATTTGCGAAAAAATCGGATATTGAACCAACCATATTGGCACAAAACATTGTTGCAGACACGGCCGCTACCGCCACATTGGCCGATAAAATACAACCCAAAGACAGTGATATTCGCAGCATCATCACGGATGAATTGACCGATGTTGGTGTGTTAAAAAACGACGGCACTTTGGATGTAGAAAAGAAAGGTCAAGTCGTTGTATCCGAAGCCACCGTCACAAACGCGCTGCGTGATTCTCAAAACTTTAAAAACATGGTCTCTGACGAAGTTGCAACCAAGGGATATGTGACAGAAACTGCGTTAAACAGCCGTGATTTTGTGACAAATACCGCATTAGATGCAAAAAAATTCGTCACATCTGATTCGGATACTATCAAGAATTTAGCAACGAAATCTGAAATTACACCGGTTGCAATTGCAACGTCCATCGCGGGCAATGATGCCGCAACCGCCGCATTAACCGGCAAGGTCGGACCTGATGCAACCGCAGTGAACGACATGATTGTCCAAAAATTAAAAGACAATGACATTTTGACCACGACGGGCACATTAAATGTTGCACGAAACAGAGATATTACACCGGAAAATATCGCAACCGCAATCGCAGGCAACGAAACCGCTAAACAAACATTGTCTGGCAAAATTGGACCAAACACAACCCAGGTAAATGATATTATTACCACAAAATTAAAAGATAAAGGCATTTTAAGTAATGACAACAATGAAACTTTACAATTAGCAACCAAAACCGAAGTCGCCGCATTGGATAATAAATTTGCATTAAAAGGCGAGGTCGCCACAGACGAATCGTTTACTAATTTATCCAACACGGTATCAAATTTGCGGACCAAGGTTGATGGTGATATAGAAACACCGAACAGTTTGCTGTACAACATAAAAAATAATGAAACATTACGTAATGCCTTAAAAGGCGAACCGGGTCAATCGGTAAATTTATCTGATGTCACATCCGCATTAAAATCCGACGCAAACTTTTTGAACGCTGTCAAAGGCGAAAAGGGCGACGCAGGATCTTCTTTTTCGCTCAAAAGAAATATTTCATCAACAAGTGAATTGCCAACCTGCACAACTGCAAAACAAAGCCACGCATATTATAACACAACTGATGAATTATTATATATTTGCGGTTGCGATGACAATGATGTTTGTAACTATATCAGTACAAATTTCCGTGGCGCAAAAGGCGATCCTGGCACACCTGCAAAATCCGTAGAACAAACATATTGCGAAGAGAATTACGCCATCGTATCCGCTTTATATTCCGATATAATAAAATCCGAATCGGATTGTGCATCTAAATTTACGAACGCACATTACACGGCCATTTTGGGTGGTGCAAAATCATATTGTTTGTCATTAACCCAGAAAACGCGATTGGATTTATCAACGGGCATTGGTAAAAAATTGGTTTCAACATTTGGTTCTGAAAAAATGGCCGATTTTAACAATGCATCCAGTCAAAACAGAATTAAATTACCCGGATTCAAGGCATCCAAAGACGCGTCCACAACAACCGACTTTATGACCGCATGCGAGGCCCGTTATAACGAAATCATGGCCGGTGACGATGCCGAAACCGCATGGCATGCGTATTGCGAGGCCAATGCCGAAGGTTTAACCAATACCAAGAATTTGGTGTTGATACAAAAATTATATCCAGACGCAAACATATCAACATGTGATGATTTTACCCAGGCACAATATGCCGCGATTATTGGTGGTGCTGACGCGTTCTGCATGTCTTTGACCAAAAATTTCAACACCGTATCTTTGAACAATGGTATCGGATTGAAAATGGCAAAATTATATGCGACGAAAAATTCTGTCACACTGGATGCCGCAAAAACACAATTAGGTAATATCAAAAACGCCACTGTCCTAGACCGTTTTGATACATCTAAAAGATTATTCGGAACAACATCTTTGAACCAGGCATGCATTGACAATTACAACGCAATTATGTCGGGCGAAGATGGCGATGACGGCGAAACCGCATGGCATGCATACTGCAATACCCCCAGCGAAAGAGATTCATCCATTATTAACCTGGATGCGGTAATCAGACCTTTATACGGCAACGACAAAACATGTGATAATTTCTCGTCCACAGAATATAACGCAATCATGGGTGGCGCACGTGCATACTGTTTATCTTTGGTTCAATCGCCGACAAAATTGGTTGTTGACGATGGTATTGGTAGAAAATTAGAAACATCATTGGGCAGTGGCACAATTAATCTGTTAAAAAATACATCGACACTGAAAGAAAGGATGACATTAAAAACATTTGGCCCCAACAAAAACATGGATTTTGTTTCTGCGTGCGAGGCAAAATACAACGAAATAATGTCTGGTGACGATGGTACGCCGGGTGATGACGGAAAATCTGCCGCCGAAATCTGGTGCGAGGCACATATCATAAAAAACAGCACTGTAAATGTTCGTTTATCTCCGGCAAAAATGGCGCGTGCATACGACAAATTATCCAAAATTTCTTCTACATACGCCAATAAAATTACATTGGATACAAACGCCGGAAATGGATATTTCACAGATATGAACGCTTGTTTGGCCGCGGTTGCCGCCGATCCTGATTTGATGGGTGGCGAATCCGAAGCCGACACAAAATACAATGAAATACAGGTGTCTGAAATCAAGGCCGGCAAATTCACATTGGCCAACGCGTTCAGTGGATTAAGCACCCACCGCAGCGGTTTCCGTGACACATATCTCAAAGGCGCCGCTGGTGCCGACGGCACAACGTTCACCCCATCGTTTAATGCCACAACCGGGCAATTATCGTGGACATCCAGTAAATCCGATGTATCGGCACCGGCCGCAATGAAAGTCGCCAAAACAGATTCAGAATTGAATACATTGGCATTGACCGCGGTAAAAACCGGCCTGGGCGGATCATCTACGGACAACCTGTCCGATTTGGTCCAAAACAAAGCGATAACTATGGACGACCTGGCTAATTATATCAATGCGGGATTGTTGGTAATGGATTCAAATAACAAATTAAAATTTGATACAACCAACACAATAACCGTCAACAGTGCCCAACGTGCCAGCTTTGAAAAAATTGCCGGAAAAACCAACGGGACAATATATATTGACGATGGTTTGGGACAATGTTCGGTCGGTCAAACGGGGACGTCGACAACAACCATAACTACGGGCCTGGCCAGAAAAACGTCTTGTGGTGGCAAATAATAAATATTATTCCCGGTTTTTACCGGGATTTTTTATCACAATGACGAAAACCTATTCCAATCGTCACACAAACAAAAATTAAAACCGCAAAATGCGGTTTGAATTTTTGGTCGGGGTGACAGGAATCGAACCTGCGACCCCTTGCACCCCATGCAAGTACTCTACCAGGCTGAGCTACACCCCGACAAACAAACGCATGTTAAATCACAACCCTAAAAAAAGCAATAAAAAATCATAAATAAAACAAAAATTACGCTTGCGTTGATGTTTTGATTTTTTCTACCATTTATATCAAGAAAGGATTGTTTTGTGACAAGCACAAGAGGGAAGGTTATGAAAAAATTTGGATTTTTTGCGTTTTTCTGCGGATTGTGTGGGGCTGCGTGGGCCGCGGCCAGCATCCGTGCAAGTTCCGTTCCATTGTCCGGCGGAACAAGTGTCAGCACGCCCAAAGTCACGGTTTCCACAATATCAACAACCCCCGATTCGGATGCAAGCCAGAAACAATCAAATGTTTCCAACATTGACATCAACACATCGCGTATTGCATTTACATCGCCTTTGGCAAAAACAAACCGTTATCATGTCCCGGGTTCTAATTCTGGTGGCGGCACAGTCACACCAAACACATCAAATACAGAACAAGAAATTGCGGCCATGCAACGACAAATTGACGAATTGGTTCGCAAACAAACTCAAATACAGGACAACTTGCCAACAACCGTTCAAACCGCAATCAAAAATTCAGATTTAACAAAAAACGACAGTTTTAACGATGCTATTTCTGAACTGCAAGAATCTGTTATTTCGGATTCTGCCATTGATTCTAAAATAAACGAAAAACTTGTAGAACAGGGTATCGTTGATACCGGCGGTAATTTATTGGTCGCAACAACTGATGAAATTCAACCGATTCCATTATCACAAAAACTAGAAAGTACTTTGGCGGTAAAGTTTGCTAAAAAGGCCGATTTAACCCCAAGTAAAATTGCAACAAATATTGCGAACGATAATACGGCGGTGACGACATTGTCTAATCGCATCGGCACAGATGAAAATACCGTTAAAAATTTAATTAAATCAGATTTACAAAAACGCGGAATTGTCGACAATAATAATCAATTACAAGTTGCGACAAAATCTGAATTGCCGGTTATTAATACAGAAACTGTGTCTGCTGTATTACAAAACACACCTGCATTTGATAATTTGGTCACGCAAAATTTGACCAACCGGGGCATTTATGATGCAAACAATCAGTTACAACTGATAAAAAAATCTGAAATTACACCGGATTTTTTGGCAACAAAACTTGATTCCAAATATGCAAAAACCGGCGACATAACAACACTGTCAAACCGTTTATCAACAATCCAAGACGGCGACGAAAATACATCCGGCAGTATCGCAAACAAATTAAAAACTGCTGGATTTGCGAGCATATCTGATATCACCCCGGAATCTTTGAGTCAAAAGTTAGATGGTGTATATGTTCGCCCCAGTGCGATTACACCAACCGCATTATCCGATAAATTGGAAAACATTTTTGTCACACCAACAGAATTGAGCAATAAAAATTTTGCAACAAGTTCCAATTTAAATGATTTATCAAACAGAATATCTGACACAATTAATACATTGGCAACCAAAACCGAGGTTTCTGAACTAGACAAGCGTTTTGCAAAACAGATTGATGTGACACCCGAAAAGATTGCAACCGCAATCGCAGGCAGTTCCGCCGCCCAAGAAACATTATCTGGAAAAATTGGACCAAATGCCGACCAAGTAAATAATATCGTCACTGAAAAATTAAAACGCAAAGGTATTTTAAGTAATGACAACAACGAAACATTACAGGTGGCAACCAAAGATGAAATCAACAATACCAATGCAACAATTTCATCTGTACAAAACGACATCACAAACCTGCAAACCCAGGCCAACACAATCGCCAACAACCAATTAACGCGTACAGATGTTGAAAACACCATAAAATCCGTAGATTTAACAACAGAAAACAACAAATTGAAAAATAAATTGGCGGCACTAGACGCAATCGATGCCAAGGTTATTACCGCAGATAATGCCGACGATGTATTAAAAGACAAATATGCAACAAAAGCATTGGAATCAACCGTTGCAAACCTGGATGGCGATATAACAAATCAAAACAGTTTATTATATAAAATAAAAAACAACCCTGAAATTCGCACCGCATTAAAAGGTGACCCGGGTACTGGCGGTTCGGCATACATACCTGTATTGGATGATGATGGCAATTTATCTTGGCAAGATGAAAAAGGCGCAACTATCACATCGTTGGGCACAAAAAACATACGCGGACAACAAGGAACACCCGGTCAAGACGGCGCAACATTTGTTCCAATATTTAATTCAGAAACCGGCAAAATCAGTTGGACCCGTGGGACATCTGGTCAAACACCGTCTGACATGAAAATTGCAAAAACGGATTCAGAATTGGGCGAATTGGTCACAGACAAAATTTCCAAGGATACAACATTTGCAAAAAAGACAGATATATTTACCGACGGAACCACAACATTAAAAACAGGTCTATTACCGTCCGACCTTGTTCGAACCAATACATTAAACGATTATGCAAAAACAACTGATGTATTCGAAAATGGTAAATTGATTGCATCAAAATTACCATCCGGCATCATAACCGACAGTAATTTAGACGATGTGATAAGTGC
>CADAKI010000006.1 GCA_902788485.1 uncultured Pseudomonadota bacterium
TCAAATAACACAGGTTTGCGCCGTTGGCGCAAACTGGATCCCGGCCTACGCCGGGATGACGGCGCAGCCGACGGCATTCCCCTCCCTGGGGAGGGGCCCGGCGCCCCGCCGGGATACAGGGTGGGGATTATTGCATCACATCCCAAACACCGCAGACCGAAACGACGCGCGAAAACGGACGAAGTACGCGCAGTTGAACGCACAGTAGAACGCACAATTGTCGGCCGAACTGTACGTGCTGCCGAACACCCAGGACGAGGACGCAACGTTTACAGGATACACATCCCCGTTTGTAGCCGTCCCATCCTCGCCAGGGACACCAACCGCCGTCATCTTGCACCAGCACTGTTTGAAACTCTCGCGCGGATAGTTTGCATTATCCTCTTGCCCCACCGGTGCCGGTAATTCATAGAATTTCGTCTCTTGCGCCGATGTCAGTTTTGTGGCGAATGTCCCCGCAACGGATGTGCATTTTGCAATGCCATACACCGCGCCCGCGTCGATGTCGCCCTCGGTGCCATCCCACTCAACCGCCCAAGAACCCGCGTTTTCTAAATCACCCGCGGGCAATGTTTGATACATGCCGCCGACCGTGCGTGCCGGTGTCGCCGCCGTCCATTGACGAACATAGACCGATGTTGAACCATCAATATATGTTTTGCGGAAATCCGGGTTGCCCTGCCACCGGCGGAAATCAACACCGTTTTCCTCATATTGTCCGTTCGGGTTTACCTTGAAAAATGCCTCCACCCAGCGGTTTATCGGGTCAAAGATTTCGTACCAATGGGGGGTGCCGGATTCATCCTCGACAAGTAAGCACTTTTTACCCGCCGGACAATTTTCGGCATTGTTCGCATCCGTTGGGTCATCCGCGGGGCGGGTTTGCTTGCCCGATTGCAAGGTCGCAATCGATGCGGCCTGGGCAATCGTTTGTGTCACGACAGTATTCACCGTCGCCACCGCATTCGCCAACGCCGTATTCAGCGCACTAAATTCCGATTCAACATATTTCGTGGATGCGATTTTTATACCATCCACGATGTTGGTAATGAGGGTTGCGCCACTGGTCAACAATGTTGTAATCGTCATGCCGGTAACACCGCCGGTTTTGTTACTGACCGGCGCCATAGTCATCGTTTGTCCCGCAACAGATTCCGTTGTCGGTTCTGCCAGTGGGTAGACAACGATTACAGGCGTTCCCGCCGCATATTGGTCGGCAAGCCATTGGTTATACAAATCAACCGTTGTTAAAGATTGGTCGCTGCTTACCAAAACAATATTGGTTGCTACGAAATAAAATATATCATAACCGCTTGCAAAAGTACCTGCCTTAAAGTGTGTAGACAATAAATCAGTTGTTGTTCCAGTTATATTTGTTTGTCCACCACAAACAGCATAATATTTTCCTTCGTTGACATTGACAGCGGTTGCTTTTGCCCCAGTACTTACCCCGTCTAATACCTTTACTCCAACCTTTCTCGTGATTGCGCCAGTGTTGATATTTTGTGTGTCACGGTAATCGCCCACGCCCAACAAAGTCGCCACGGTCGCCGTATGATTCGCACTGTCCGCAATGGTTTCCACCGTACCGTCTGTGTAGATTTCGCCATAAGGTCTATATGCGGTCGCAGTTGAACCTTGTTCAAGTTGTACTAACACTCCAGAACTTGGGGATATGTTACTATTATCGTTATATCTTGCAGAAAACCTTAAATATTTTGCTGTTGCTGGAACAACTATGTCTGATACGCTAAGTTTGGATACAAAATTTTCAGATGAGTCATAACAATATACTTCGTGAATAGCAACATTTTGTGTGGGAGTCGATATTGTATAACGATCAGAATTAACAGGAATAAAACCACTGCGAATACGAGTGCTAGAATTTGCTTCTTCGCCTGTATTTTGGAAAGTGCCTTGTTGCCATTGCCCATCAAACAAATTCGGGCTTACCTTCAACACACCATTATTACTTACAATGTCTATTGGTGCATTGGGTGTTGGGGTTCCGTTTTGTTCGACCAATCCCGCCACCGTCACCGCAGAAATCGGACCACCATCATCCGCAAAAACCGGCATGACACATAATGCACAAACCAATCCAAATAAACATCCCAATATTTTTTTCATTTTCCCGTCCTTTTCTTTTTTTGTTAACCCCCGCCACCGCTGACGCGGTCCCCCCCAAGCATCACCCACCCGTCGCATAAATGCGCCGCGGTGGGGCCCGGTGGAGGGGAACTTTGCGGTTGATGTGTTTTGTTTTATCGGGACTTTTTATGGCCTTAGATTTTTTACAGGGAATTGAGTTCGAGGTAAAAATCCCGGTAAAAATAAAACACAAAAAAAACCGCCATCAATGGTGGAAATGCGCGGCAAGGGTGTTCAAAAAATCAAAAACAACAAATGACCCCACGGGCGTTGTCCGACACCGTGGCACCCCGCCAATAATCAAATTATTGTAGAGGGCGAAACATCATTTCGGGAAAATTTATATTTATTTCCAATCGGCAAACATCCCCGTTCTGGGCTCAGAACAGGTATCAAATATTACACCGCTTTAACAACACGCGTGAACACACCGACGAAAATAAATATCGGTGCAAAAATTGAATTGGACACCAAAATACCATGGGCCGAATCGATTCGTTCCCACAAGTATTATAAACAGTAAAAAAAGGGTCTCAGCGCAAGTTCTGCACCGGTTGTTTTAGGCTTTTTGAAGACCTATACCGAATCCAATCCCATTGAATTCATTTGTTAGTATAGAAAATATTTTTGCGTTTTTGCAATGTTTTTTTTCCGTCGGATATTTACCGTCTTTATGACTACGAGTAGATTTGACAAAGTCAAATCGTCAGGAGTGCCGCATAGGCGCACCGCGCCGAGCGAAATAAGGGGGGGACCGTCGTTTCCCCCGGACATTCCCCTTCTTTATGAAAGAAGGGGGGACCACCGGAGGTGGTGGGGTAGTTGTGATTTATAAATTCTTTCCACAATCACAACCACACCGGCAGTTTAGACCATTTCACAACTACCTCCCCCCACTTGCGTGGGGTACTCCTTCTTTCATAAAGAAGGAGAATGTCCCATATGTGGGTGACGCGGTCCCCCTCCCCAATGGGGCGGAATCCCCCACCCCGGCACTGCGTGCCACCCCTCCGAGGAGGGGAACTTTGGGGCGGAATCAAAAAACCGGGTGATGCCCGGTTTTTTGTCGCAAATCCTTGCATTTCAGGAAAAAATCTGATAAAATAACACCAACATATATAAAGGTTATTTGATGTCTGAGAAAATTATTTTAACCGGTATTAAACCAACCGGTATGCCACATATCGGAAACTATATCGGCGCGTTAAAACCATTGATTGAAAATTCCCGGCATAATAAAACTTTCGTTTTTATTGCGGATTTGCACGCACTGAATTCGGTTCATGATGCAAAAACAATTAAAATGCACACATATGAAATCGCCGCATTATTGATTTCGATGGGGTTGGACATGAATAACGCGATTTTGTTTCGGCAATCTGATATTGATGCGGTATATAAATTAAACACTTTGCTAATGAACATCACGCCCAAGGGATTGATGAATCGTGCCCATTCTTACAAGGCAATGTTGGAAAAAAATGCCGCCGCGGGTGATGATGCGGATGCGGGCGTAAACATGGGTTTATATACATATCCGGTTTTAATGTCTGCGGATATTTTATTATATAATGCCGACATTGTGCCGGTGGGTGCCGATCAAAAACAGCATGTCGAATTCGCCCGTGATATCGCAGAATATTTTAATAGGACATACGGCAATGTGTTCCGGTTGCCTGAACCACAGATTGGGGCGGACGCCGGTTTGGTTCCGGGCCTGGATGGTCGCAAAATGAGTAAATCTTATAACAACACAATTCCTTTGTTCGCCGAAACATCTGAATTAAAAAAATTGGTTATGCGAATAATCACCGACAGTAAATTGCCGGACGAGCCCAAAAATCCTGATGAATCAACGATATTTTTGCTGTATAAACATTTTGCGAATTCAACCGATGTTGAAAAATTGCGCCAAATGTTTGAAAACGGCAAAATCGGTTATGGCGACGCAAAAAAAATGTTGTTCGATGCGATAAATGCGACACTTGCCGCGCCACGCGAAAAATATAAATATTTAATGTCGCACACGGGCGAATTGGATGAAATTTTGGCATCTGGCGCGGAACGCGCACGGAAAATCGCCGACAAAACAATCGAACGCGTCATGCACGCAATGTTGGGTTAAAAAACCAAAGGGAGAGAGAACATGAAACAATCAACACTGTGGATTATCGGAATTATTTTAGCATTGTTGGGTTATAACTTTATAACCCCGGTCACACCGCGCACAATTACAACATCGGGCGAATGCCTGACCACGGCACCACGCGACCGGACGGCAATTACCCTGCGTGTCACAACATTGGATAAAAACGCATTAAAATCTATGCGTGATGCGACCGCAAAAATTGCCGAAATTAATGCATATTTGGCAAACCTGGATGTAAAAACACAAACAACAGAATTTAACTCGTATGAAAAGTCAGAGTGGAATCACACAACACAAAAATCAATAAGCCAAGGAACCGAAACCACCATCGCATTGGAGGTTTCGTCCGACAACATGGACATTATCGAACAAATTTTGAACCAATTCGCCGGCCAGGAAAATATTTATGTCGGCAACCTGCAAATGTTCACAAGTGCCGAAACATTACAACCAATCATCCAAGATTGCATGTCTGCGGCGGTGGAAAACGCACGGGAACGCGCAACGGCGTTGGCGGCGGGTGACAATTCGTATGTCGGCAAAATGTTATCTGTGTCATACGGCACATCGCCAAATGTTGCAACCCCAACCGCAAATTATCGATTGATGTCCATGGCCAAGGCAGAATCCATGGATGCCGGCGCATTTGGGACTTTGTCAACCAAAGATACAAATGTTTCGGTGGTCGTTTCTGCGACATTTGAAATAAAGTAAAATGAACGAAATTGTTACGGATTTTATAAATTATTTATTGAATACAAAAAATTATTCAACGCATACGGCAACGGCGTATGAATCGGACTTGCACGATTTCATTTCGTTTTATACGCAATGGTCTGGCGATGCACCGATACCTGATGATTTGTCGCGCATCGACACAATCGCGTTTCGCGCATGGATGGCGGACCGCGCACGACGAAAATTAGAACACAAATCAACCGCACGCGCATTATCCAGTTTACGCAGTTTTTACAAATACATCGCAAAAAAATACGACATTCAAAATGATGCAATCGGTTTGATTTCTGCGCCACGCATGCCACGCAAATTATCAAAAGCAATCGCCCCAACCGATGTCGCACACATGCAAAATGCCATAAATGTAATCGATACAAAAAATCCATGGATTGCCACACGCGATTGGGCGTTGGTGACATTGTTGTTTGGATGCGGACTTAGAATATCCGAGGCATTATCACTGCGCCAACGGGATTTTGCAAGCCGTCCCGACACATTGCGCATCATGGGCAAGGGTCAAAAAGAACGGATTGTGCCTGTATTGCCGGCGGTAAACGACGCGATTGAAAAATATATCGCCGCGTCCCCATATGCCGACGCCCCCGACCGCCCATTGTTCCGCAGTGTTCGCGGTTTGCCAATGACGGCGCGCATGGCGGAAAAGGTTGTTGAAAACCTGCGCGCGTATTTACAGTTGCCAGATTTCGTAACACCACACGCATTGCGACACTCTTTTGCAACGGCATTGTTGGCGGGTGGCGCAGATTTACGCAGTTTGCAAGAATTATTGGGACATTCGTCATTGTCAACAACACAACTGTATACCCGGGTTAATATGGCGGAAATAAATAACATTTACGCCCACGCCCATCCTTTTGCACACACCGATAACAACAAATAAAAACCGCCAAAATGGCGGTTTTTATTTTGAATATATTCACGATTACCGAGAATAAAATTCAACAACCAATTCCGGTGACATTTGCACGGGGTATGGAACATCCGCAAACGCAGGCACGCGAACAAATGTCGCGGTAAAGTTCGCACTGTCGACATTAACATAGTCACAGAAATTGCGTTCACCCGATTCCAACGCCAACACAACCAATGGCATTTGTTTTGCTTTTTCGCTGACGGTGATGACGTCACCCGGATTGACACGGTATGATGGAATTTTCACGCGTTTGCCGTTCACCATAATGTGACCGTGGTTAATCAATTGACGCGAAGAAAACACGGTTGGTGCCAATTTTGCACGATACACAACCGCATCCAAACGACGTTCCAACAAACCAATCAAATTATCCGGAGTATCGCCGCGCATGTTGTCGGCCTCGGCATAATATTTGTGGAATTTCTTTTCGCCAATATTGCCGTAATAACCCTTTAATGTTTGTTTTGCGCGCATCTGTTGTGCGTATGCAGAATTGTTTCCGCCGCGGGATGTTGGTCCATGTTGACCCGGTTTATATTTGCGTTTGTTAAATGGGGATTTTGCCTGGCCCCACAGGTTGACGCCCAAAGAACGGGCGATTTTTAATTTACGTGTGCTACGTTTTGCACCGGCTCTTGCCATAATTAATCCTTTTATTTTTTGGTTTTTATTGTGCCAGATATTTCACAGAATCCTTATCACGGGCGGGACCAAAAAGCACCGCCGTTTAATCAGTTCTGATTACCCAGCGGTGCATATATTAAAGCAAAATTACCCGAAAATCAAGTTTTTTTATGATTTTATTTATCTTTTTCTTGGTCAAAAACGAATTTCGCCAATGCATCACGCATTTTTTGAACATTTTCCGTCCGCTTTTGCGCCCGCTCTTGCTTTTTTGCGGCTTTATCGTACGCCTTGTTTTGGGATTTTATTTTATTATCCAACGCACGACGCAAAACACCCAATTTCCATTTCATATATCCTGTTGCATCAAACATATGAACAAAACCATTTTCTGTAATTTTTACCACAGAACCATTAAACTCAATCACGGTGCGATATCCATGAACATCTTGTTGCCAATCCATAATATATCTCTTATAAACAATGGTTTCGTGCACCAACCGAACATGTACGGATTCACCGGCATCCAACACAGTCAAATATTTGTTTGTCAAATCAATGTCTTGTTTTAACAGTTTGGCCTTACCAACAACTTTATTCATCACTATAAATCCTTTATTTTTTTAAGCAAACTTATTATAGCCCAACTTTTTGTTTTGTCAACCTATTCTTCGTAAAAATTCCCCGCAAAACTTGCGGAGCAACTATTAAAACTTTACCTGGGGTGCGCGCCGTTCGGCATCATCGATTTCGAACAGTTTTTCATGTGTAATACCAAACATATTGGCAATCAGATTTGTTGGGAATTGATCAATCGATGTATTTAATCCCATAACAACTGTATTATAAAATTGACGCGTGGCCTGGATTTTATTTTCTGTATCCGTCAATTCGCGTTGCAATTCCAAAAAATTCTCATTTGCTTTCAAATTAGGATAACTTTCCGCCAACGCAAAAATGTTTTTCAATGCACCCGTCAATGCATTTTCCGCCACACCACGGTCCGCCGCACCGGTCGCCGTCATTGCCGCATTACGCGCCGTAATTACCGCGTTTAATGTTTCCTTTTCATGTTTTGCCGCCCCCTTAACAGATTCTAATAAATTTGGAATTAAATCATACCGACGCTTTAATTGGGTATCAATTGTCGCCCATGCCTCGCGCACCTGGTTCCGGCGGGCAACCAAACCATTATAAACAAACACAATATACAAAACCAAAACACCCAATATAATTAAAACAGTCGTCATGCAAACACTCCTTTGTTCATGAAACAAATATAATACAACACACAAAAAAAATCAAGACATTGAAAAACAAAAAAACCGCCCAATCCCCAAATTTTGGACGGTTTGTTTTTCAACGAAACTTTTATTTTATTTTTTCCAAAATGCGAATCCGCGCTTTTTTTCAGAATGTTCATCATGTTCTTCGCGATTTTTTCTGCTCTCGCGGGCACGACGACGTTCGGCCTTGCGTTCTTGGAAACGCGCCGCAGATTCTTCATCGCGTTGCACAACCCGTATCGTTGTCACAGATAATTTACCATTGCGTGGTTCTTCATCAAATTCAACAATATCATTTTCGTTCAAGAATTTTATTCCGGCATCCTTTAACGCAGACGAATGAACAAATACATCATCTGTATTCCCATCCGCATTTGGCGCATCCGGCGCAATAAAACCGAAACATTTTTTACCATTATACCATTTAACCTTTCCTTGACGCATAACTAATCCTTTCCTTATGCTTGTTATGGTCCCAGGCCACAAAAGTCCACACCCAAGACCTGATATAATATTAAACAGTTTTGGTATTTAACGCAAGAAAATACATACGGCTTTAATTCCGACACCAAATTATTTTTTGTAATACCGCTGAACCTCTTTCAGCACAAAATTAAACAATTTTCCCGCATCGGTATCTTGGGGAACCGACCAATCAGACCGCAAATACGGCATTGCCGCAACCAATATAAAACGCGCCATAAACAGGTAAATTTTATATTCTTGTTCTTTGGTTAACTTTGCCGGAACCTCAACCATATGGAAAATTTCATTTTCCACGGCCAATGTCAATTTACCACGTATAGATTCCATAACACGTGGCGGATAATATAATTTGCAATCTTTTGGGAAACCTTCGAACATGGAAATGTCATGATCACGCGAATACAAAATATTCCACCCCACCCTGTCGAATAAATCTTTTAAGCATTCCACAATCATCAAATTATATTGCAACACACCATATTCCATAAAATCCGACGATTCACGCTCTTTATCCGATGCACATGATTTTGACACACGTATCGATTCATAATTTGCATGGGTTTTTATTTCGGCCTCGAAAAACTTACGAACTTGGCAAATAATTTCCATTGGAACAACCGCGCCATCTTTGCCAATATTGATAATAATTTTGGCATCACGATAATTGCGCGGATTGGTTATATCATAAAATTTATCACGAATTTCCAAAACACGTTCCGGCATTAACTCTTGCATTCTTTCGATAAAAGTTCGCGCCTGGGGGATTAAATCAAACAAACATTTAATACGCCAAACATCACACAAACGCGAATAAGGTTTTCTGATTTTGTCCAAATTACGAACCAAATCCACAACCAATTTTTTATCGATTTCACCAATTAAATCCAATACAACCTCGGCCGGGCGAGTTATGTATTGTGCGGCAAACTGTTCCCGGATTTTTAATTCCAGATTGGACATGAATTCACAATCACAATGCGAACCCAACGTGTTTTTAACAACATCCAAAACACGTTCCAAAAATTCAGAATAATATTTACCGGTGATTTTATCAATGGCACGATTGACATCTTTTTGTGCCGCAACAATCACCGTCACAATTGATGACACAGACAAATCAATCTGGCATTTTTCGTGTGATGTAAAAAATTGGTTTCTCATCGGATCGGCATCCAAACGATGTTGAACCAAATAAGATTCCAACGGATTAATATCCGCAATTTTCATCGGGACATTTATTCCTGAATTAGTGTTTTTATCATACGGAACAACGGCGGCCTTGGGCGCACCCAAACATTTTCCCAAAAAATGAAAAACCTCGCGGAACCAATCCATCCCATTGGAATAGACCAATTTCAGGTAATCTGCGGCATCGGCGTTGATGCGTCCTGCACGCAACGCATTATCAATTACCGCCAAATTTTCCGCATCCCGGGCGCGCGTCCGCGCCCACGCATCCATATTATCTGACATAGCCCTCACATTTTATTATTGGTTCGCCAACGCATTATTTATCATATCGCACGTTCTTTCAATACCATATATCATGATAAAATTCGGCAAACGCGGACCACTTTCTTGCCCCAACAAAACATTATAAAACATTGAAAAGAAATCACGCAGTTTATCTTGGGCGTAATATTTTTTACCAATATCATAACAATATGTTTCCAAATCTTTTTCTATATCAGATTTACCGATAAATTGTGCCAAACCCGATGCAAAATCTTGCAAGACAATCCGTTCTTGCTCGGTTGCGGCGCGATATTTTTTATTTGGTTTAACAAAATCATGATAATAACGAACCGCACATTCCGCCATTTTGTTCAAATCCGGACAATTTTGCGGGTTTAATTTTGGATTATACGCCGTGATATACCCCCACATATCTTCGATACTTTCTGTATTTGCCGCACTGGCCAAATTCAACAATAAATTGTAAGATATCGGCATGCGCCCATCCGGCACACCATGTTCACGATGGATATAAACCACCGGATTTGTGATTTTTGCAGTATCGTCTTGTTTATCATAATTATTCAAGTGTTGATAATATTCGTCCACACTGCGTGGAATCACATCAAAATACAATCTTTTAATTGTTGTTGGTTTATTATACATAAACAAGGCCAAACTTTCTGGATTTGCATATTTCAGCCATTCTTCAATACTGATACCATTACCCTTGGTTTTAGATATTTTTTGTCCCTGTTCATCAACGAATAATTGATATGTTAAATTTTCCGGCGCACGTCCACCCAAAACACGAACGATTTGCCCAGACAATTTATAAGAATCCGTTAAATCTGCGCCACACATTTCATAATCAACATCCAACGCCAACCAACGCATTGCCCAATCGGCCTTCCATTGTAATTTTGCCATACCGTTTAATACAGATTGTTCAACACGTGTTCCGTCTTCATCTTCGAACACAACCGTTCCCTTGTCCGGGTTCACAGACAACATTGGCACCTGTAAAACACGACCTGATTTCGGTGAAATCGGCATAATCGGACTGTATGTCTGACGTCTTTCTTCACCCAATGTTGGCAACATTATTTGCATAATTTTATCATAATTTTCCAGAACCTTGATTAATGCATCATTAAACGCACCGGATTTATACATTTCCGTAGAACTCATAAATTCATATTCGAAACCATAACTGTCCAAAAATTCGCGCAACATGGCATTATTATGTGCGGCAAAACTGTCATATTCGCCAAACGGATCCGGCACCGCAGTCAATGGCGAACCGATATATTTTGCGACTTCCTCTTGATTTGGAATATTTGTTGGCACCTTGCGCAGTCCGTCCATATCATCAGAAAAAGCAATCAAACGCGTTGGAATATCGGAAATTTTAGAAAACGCCCAACGAACCATACTGGTACGTGCAACCTCGCCAAAAGTACCGATATGCGGCAACCCGGACGGCCCATAACCCGTTTCAAACAACACATAACCCTTGGCCGGGGTTTTATTGCCAATATGCGCCAATATTTTGCGTGCCTCTTGAAACGGCCATGTATTTATTTGACTGTAATCTATATTTTCCGCCATTGTTTTTCCCTTATGTTTGTATTACTAAAAACGGACGCCGAAAAAGTGCGTCCGTTTTGAATTTTGGATCGCACCCGTTACAGTAAAAATTTTTTTATATTCAAAATCATATAAATTACTCTATTCAGGTATCAGACCAATTATTACCATAAAGAACCAATTTGTCAAAGGATAATTTACAATTATCCACCAACATCACTTACACAGAATATTTTTCAAACACACGGTTTAATTGATTATGCACCTGGATAATGGTTGCGCATTTCGACATATGTTTAACAGATGCCGCACCGATATATGTGCAACATGACGCAATTCCCCCGGTTATATCTTGCAACACATTATCAATGGCCCCGGTATATGGAATCATTAATTCGCGTCCTTCGGATGTTTTATAATCCTGCATTCCGCCGGCAAATTTATTATTGGCATAAACAGACGACATCCCATAATATTGTTTAAACTGTTTTGTTTCGATAACATGCGCGCCATTAACAATTTCTGTTGTTTCAAATTGTCGTTCATATACCTCGCCGGCGGCCGCGTCTGTCCCGGCGAACAAACCACCCGCCATAACAAAATCAGAATTCAAACAAAATGCCTTGCAAATGTCCCCAACATCAACAATTCCGCCATCGGCACAAATATGTCCGCCAACCGAATGCGCCACATCCGCACATTCTAAAATCAACGACACCATCGGTACACCACACCCGGTCTGGCGCCGCGTTAAACAAGCCGACCCCGAACCAATACCGCATTTTATAATATCTGCAAAATCTAACATTTTCATACAAATGTCAGGACTTGCAATATTACCGGCCATAATCACAGAATTCGGAAATTCACGCCGCACACGCGCCAAAATTTCCAATGCACGCGGTATATAAAAATTTGGTGCATCTATACAGATATTTTGGGATTTTGTCCAACCATATTTGGATTCCAACGCATGTAATTTTTGAATATCCGCATCTATATCTTTTAACCCGATTGTTATAAATAAATTATCCAATGGCACATTTGCATTTTGCAAAAATTGCCCTATTTCATCTGTTGAATAATGTTTATGCAGTGTTGCAAACATTCCGCGTGCCAACAATTTTTTGGCGACATCAAAATTACCAACCGTTGCCATATTCGCATTAAACACCCCCAACCCAGTACGCACACAACCATGTCTGAATTTGAACACGCGTTGCAAATTGACATCACGCCGTGAATTCAAATTTATACCCATTTTCGGACGAATTAAAATATCAGAATAATCCAAATAAACTTCGGGCAATACCTGTGTCATGACAAACTCCTTTTCACAACCAATATAGCCAAAAATTCACACCAAATGCAACAATATAAAAAAACCGCCCTTTCGGACGGTTTTAAAATTTTTGGTGCGAGCAAAGTACTTCGCCGGCTGTCGCCGTCTCGCCTCGCAACCCTGCGGGTTCTCGCCCCTTCGCCACGAATAAAAAAACACCCTTTCGGGTGTTAAAACTTTGGTGCGAGCAAAGGGGCTCGAACCCTCGACCTCAACCTTGGCAAGGTTGCGCTCTAGCCAACTGAGCTACGCTCGCAAATGTGTGCATATAATGACATACATTTTTTGGGTTTGCAAGTATTTTTTTCTAAAATTCTACCCGCAAACCAACCATTGCATTTATATATAACATTTTGTCCGCACTGAACCAATCACGCCGCAATTCATTATCTGCGCTGGACAACTGCCATTTTATTTTTGGCAAATACATGGCGCGCGCGCCGACATCCAAAAATATTTTATCAGACACCCCATACGAAAAACCTGCCGCCAACACCGGCGCCAAATTTGATGTCCGTGTATCAGATTTGTTGAATTGAATAACACCGGCACTGTCCACCGTACCATACCCCATCAATTCATATACATCTGATAAATCGCCATAAGAATCCGTTAATTGCAACACGGTTTTCGTATCTGCATATCCGGCACCAAAACCGATATACGGAATCATTTGTTTTAACGGTTTTTGTATTCCGTCAAAGAAATCATAAAACGCCATCACACTGTAAATATCACTGGACAGGGTTGATTGCACGCCACCACTTTGCGCGTCCGCCACATATCCCTCGGACGTAATCAATCCACCTTGGAACAACGGATTTTCGTTATAATCAGATTCCGCAATATGGTCAAATCCCAATTCAATACGCCATTGTGGCGAATCCGGCACGGTAAATCCCATACTAATTCCGGCGGCAAACGCGAATTCCGAATAATCATTTGCGGCGGGCAAATCCCCCAACTGTGCATAACCGGCATATGCATAATTTGCCTGAACCGACGCATCCTGTAAATCGTACCATGCCTGGGTCACAATTTCGCCATTGGTTGTGTTGACCATATAATTCGCGGTCAATCCACCAATATCATTTTGAATTGTTGCATGTCCAAAAGATGCCCCGCCACGCACAGACAACACAAACCGCATACCATCATCCCCGCGCCATGTATCGCGACGCACACCATTCACCGGGTATTGCCAATTTGCACTTGCCATGCCAATGCCCAACAACATAAACGCAAAAAAACTGGTGATACATTTATTCATCTCTGCTCTCTTTATTTTATTTATCGCACAGATTATATCACAAATCATATATTAAAAAAAAGAGTTTTTTATCTCAACCGCCCAACAACAAACAAATTGTAAAACGGTGCAAATGCGACGTTGTTTGCAAGTGCAGTGTACGAATGCCACATAAACGCGCAAACAACCAGCAGATGCGCCGTTTTACAATTTATCTCACTATTTCTCTGAATATTTCGGCCGGAATTGTACCGCCCGTAACTTTGGCACCCATGGATGAAAAATCATCATTACCAACCCAAACACCAACAACATATTTATCGGTTGCACCAATAAACCACGCGTCACGATTATCATTACTGGTGCCGGTTTTACCACCCAAAACCCCGGGTGCGGCGGCGCGATGACCGGTTCCCCCGGGTGCAACAACATCTGCCAACAACTCGGTCATAAAAGATACCGTTTGTGGCTGTAAAACCTGGATTGCGTCCGATGGATTGCGTGCATATAAAATCGTGCCATCGGCGCGCGTAATTTTCGTAATAGAATACGGTCGCACAGATTGTCCATCGTTCCAAATCACCGCATACATATTTGTTAAATCAACCAATGTCATTTCGGACCCGCCCAGAACGGTCGAATATTCGCGTTTTAATTTTGTTCCAACCCCCAATCGTCCCGCCATATCTAATACAGAATCAATTCCATAAATTTTGGTCAATTTCACCGGCACAGAATTCACACTTTTCGCGAACGCGACGGACAATGGTATATCGCCATAATAATGCTCGTTATAATTTTTCGGATTGTAATCCCCAACTGCAAATGGCGAATCGTTCACATAAGATTCCGGCGTCAATCCATTTTCCAACGCCATTAAATAAACCACCGGTTTGAACGCACTGCCGGGTTGGCGCGCCGCCAATGTGCGATTAAACTGACTGACCTGGTAATCCGTGCCACCGGCCATAGATTTTATTGCACCATCGCGCGTCATCACCAAAACCGCACCTTGGAATCCAGATGTGTATTTTGGCAACACCGCGGCAACATGTTCTTGGGTTGCGCGATTGATTGTGGTATGCACAAAAATATCACTGTCCAACACACCAACCACAGAATCCAATTCATCGGCAACAAAATCCGTCCAATAACGATATATATTTGTGTCGCGCACCCCCGGCGCCGGTTTTAATTCCGCCGCCGCACGTCGCGCCACATCCAAACTGATATAATTTTGGCGCACCATTTCTGCCAATATAACACGGGCACGCGCAATATTTTTTTCCGGATTTTTTAATGGGCTGTATAATGTGGGTGCCTTTAACATTGCGGCGATTTGTGCAGATTGTGCAACCGACAATTTATCGGCCCCGACACCAAACATAGTGCGTGCCACCGCATCGATTCCGCGCATACCACCAACCAAAGACACACGGTTCATATACAAATCCAATATTTGATTTTTTGTAAAACGATTTTCCAACCATTGCGCCAAAATCAGTTCTTGCACCTTGCGTGAAATTTTTTTATCGCGTGATAAAAATATATTTTTTGCGGTTTGTTGAGTAATGGTTGAACCACCGGCCGCAAACCGCCCACGAAATAAATTCAAAACAACGGCGCGTATTGTCGAACGCACATCAATGGCACCGTGTTCAAAAAAACGTTTATCTTCGATAGCAACAATCGCCTGCCACACATGTGGCGGCAAATTTTCAACCGTGACAGGCGTTCCCATAATACGATTAGAACTGCGAATCTCAATTCCTGCATCATCCAAGAACACAATTGTCGGCAAACGTTTTTCATGTAAAATTGAATCCAGTGACGGCATCCGCATATAAACGACACCAACATATCCCGCAATAAAAATTACCCCAATCAGCCCCAAATTAAAAACAAATGCCCACAACCGCCGTTTGAGTGACGGTTTATTTTTTTTATCATTTGTTTTTTGTTCTTTGACCATATCAGTCCACTGCATTTTGTGATTTGTCCGCCACGACGCGAATGTTTAATTTTTTCCGGGCATCATTTGCCATATCGTCAATAAATTTATGAACACGCATCCGCGCAATCTGCATTGCAATCGCCGTACTGTTTAGTGCAAAATAATTTAACCGTTCATCCTGTAATAATGGTGCATAAAAATGTTTTAAATTTGGCTGTGTTGGTTGCAAAAATCCAATATCAGATTCACATTTTGGCACATAAATAGATTCCATTTTATGATTGTTTTGCAACGAATACGGTCCCATTTTCACCAATTCTGGCAAATTCAATTCTATTAAATCTCGATTACTGGTTAAAAAATCTTTTCCTGTTTTTTGTAATTTCGGCATATGCAACGAATTTAACACGGTATTTCTAACACAAAAATTATCACCAATTTCACGAACATCAGGCATGTCTAATTTTTTCAACGCCTCGGTAAATGTCAACAAGTTTTTTTCTGTGTTTGTGACACCGGGCGCAAACAATTCAGTTATTTGTCCGTTAACAACATGCAGCAATTTTTGCCCGTCAACCGATACAATTTTTTCTTTTTTATTTTGTGAATCCAATTCTATTTTTACTTTTTTTCCATTAAATAAATCAGATAAAAAATCATATGTTGAATCCGCGGGATATCCGTATTTATCTAATTCTGCGATATTTTTTATTTTACCATCACGCACATCCAAAACAAAACAATCCAACATCAATTCGTAATCATTGTTTAACCTGGTAATCTCACTGCCTGAAAAATAATAATCAGCCCCAAAATAAATATTATGTATTTCATAATTATACCGCACCAGTTGATCGTTTACCATGCGGAAATTACTCGGCATCTCACTTTCCGATGTATTAAAAAATACATTGAAATATTTTTTCAAAGAATTGGTCAATCCCGGTATTATTTCATCTGGATTATCATTAAAAGTTGCATCTGGATCATTCACCGTATGATTATATCGATTTTTGATTGAAATAAATCCACCCGTTTTTGCAATTTGAATTGATATAACGGACGTTCCATATTCATCTTGGCGTTCGGGATTTGCCGCCGGTTCAATTTTATCCGCACCGCGTTTGATTGCATGAATTATATAATTCTTTTCATACCGTGTTGGGTCACGAAATGTGCATAATTCTTCACCCGGTCGAAAATATTTTTTAATAGAATTCTGTTTTTCTAATGTATCCGCGACAAATGCATCATATCCGGCGTCATTTAATAATTCCAATGGTTTTTTATCTGTTTGATATTCAGATTTTTTTTGTGTTTTATAAATTTCACGAATAATCGGTGTCAGTTGTTTAACCTCGTCCGGGTTATTTCCGGCAAATTCCAAAATATGCACAATGTTTGGCACATCCAACAACAGTGCCTCGCGAATAACATGGGCGACACGCTCTCCATTTTGTTTTTTTAATTGTTTGAAAACTTTATTTGTATCAATTTCCGACATAAAAACCCCTTTTAAAGGATTATACCATAAAAAAAGTCAAATTATGACAAAAAACTAACACTTTTTATGACAATTCACACACAAAAGAATATTTTAATAAATACCCTATCGCGAACTCTGTCCATTAATATTTTTTTCACGACGCAAAAAACCACCCTTTAATCCAAATTTTAATTTATTTTTGGCAACGACATAACGCACATGCCGTAATTTTTTTCTGTCTGATTTTTGCACACTGGGCAAATTACAATATTCCAGAACTGTGTTCTTTAATAAAAACATTTCTGGTATCTTTTTCAATTTTGGCAAATCCAAACGACGCAACACACAATTGTCAGGTAAAAATTCCCTACCACCGGCATATTGTAATTCTGGCAAATACAATTCCGTCAAAGAATTATTATATTCCAAAAAACTACCACCACATCGTTCTAAACTTGGTAATTCTATGTGACTCAACGCACCACTAGGTATAAACGACCAGCCAACCTCTTTTAATTTTGGCAAATGCACCTGTGTTATTGAATAAACATTCCACAAAAACATGTCACCTGCTTTTTCCAAATCTGACATATACAATTTTTTTAAATGTCCGGCATCATTTAAAAAATCATCTCCAACTTCTGTAATATTTGGTAAATTCAGCTCAATCATTTTGCCATCAACAACCTTGGCCACCCAAACACCATCCGCAGATATAATTTTTTCATGTTTATTTTCTGGATTAATAGTGACTTTTATATTTTTACCCTTGAAAAACCTTTCTAATAAAATCCTGGTTTTCTCTTTTCTTTGATACCGTTGTTGTTCCCATTCAATTGGGCCCGTGGATTCATGTATTATCAAATCTTTTAATGTCCCTTCACGAAGATTCAAGACATAATTTTCCAGCATTATTTCATAATCACGATTTAATTTTATAACATTATCGCCATAAAAATAAAAACCATCACCATATCCATAATATCCAGACTCCGTCGTTCCCGGAAGGCGTCCCCATATTCTGTAATTAAATTTAAATATTTGTCCGTTAATAGAACAAAAACCATTTGGCAACAAACTTTCCGTCACATCAAAATCAACATTAAAAAATTGTCTTAATGAATTTGTTAATCCATGAATAATATTATCAGGATAATTACTAAATGTTGCATCTGGGTCATTCACCGTATGATTATAACGATTTTTTATTGATATCAACCCGCCCTCTTTGGCAATTTGAATTGATATCACAGACGTTCCGTATTCATCTTGACGCATCGGATTTGCCGCCGGTTTAATTTTATCAGCACCACGTTTAACCGCGTGAATTATATAAAATTTTTTATGCCTATCGGGATCACTAAAAGTGCATAACTCTTCGCCCGCCCGGAAATATTTTTTAATTGAATTTTGTTTTTCTAATGTATCGACAACAAAAGCGTCATATCCCGCATCACTTAACAATTCCAACGGATTTTTATCTACAAAAATTTCTGATTTTGTTTTGGCTTTATAACGTTCACGAATAAAAGGAATTAACGCACGTACTTCATCTGGATTATTTCCGGCAAATTCCAAAATATGCACAATATTTGGCACATCCAACAACACCGCTTCGCGAATAACGCGGGCAACACCCTCGCCATTTTGTTTTTTTAATTGTTTATAAACCGCATTTGTATCAATTTCTGGCATAATCTATCCTTTTATTTTCAGGCAAATTATACCATAAAAAAACAAAAAATACTATAAAAACTAACGCAGTTTGGCATGCACACGCGGTAAAATCCATGTTCCATTATTAAAATCATCAATTCCCGACACATATAACGGCATTTTGTATTTTTTCGCCACACCAACACTGCGTTTATGTAAAACCTGACCACGACCATCCGTCATCAATTCACGCATCCGCGTATAAGAAATTTTTTGAAACATTTCGGCGCCTGCGTCTTTGTTCGGGTTTTTATCGCAAATACCACCACCATTTTTGAAAAACCAACAAAAATCTGCACTACACGCCACCGCAACCATAACCGCCGAAATGTCGGACCCTTCGCGTCCCAATGTGGTTATATCACCATGTTCTGAGACCCCTTGGAATCCTGTGACAACCGGAATTCCATACAATGCATTAATATATTCCATTCCCATATGTTGAACAATCGCATTGCCAAAATTATCATTTGTTTTAATACCGCATTGCCATGCGTTATAACTGCGCGCCGGGACACCGATTGCGTTTAACCGCATTGATAACAAAGCCGCAGATTGCATTTCACCGGTTGCCAACAATGCATCTAATTCGCGTGTATCAGGACGCGTCGCAACACCATGCGCCATGGCATCCAAATTATTTGTTGTTTTCCCCATTGCCGACACAACCACCGCACGAATATCGTATGTATCTGACAGTTTTTTTATAACATTTGCAACATGACCCACCGCATTAATATCAGGAATCACCGAACCACCAAATTTCAACACCACAGATTTATATTTTATATTCATAAAAAATCACCCCCGAAAACCCGTCGCAACAATAAACATTTCAACACTATCTTTGCGCGATGCAGGCGGTTTCATATGATGAACATTTTGAAAACGTTCTTTGATTTGTTTCAACAATTCATTTGTTGTGCCACCGGTAAAAGATTTTGCCACAAATGCCCCACCCGGCTTTAACGCACGACACGCAAAATCGAACGCATATTCCAACAACACCATTTGACGCAAATGATCGGTTTTTTTATGTCCCACCGTATTCGGCGCCATATCAGATACCACAACATCCACGGTGCCCGCACCCGCGTTTTCTAAATTTAATTTATGAATCAACCAAGAATACGCCGCGTCGGTTGTAAAATCCCCCTGGTAAAATTCAACCCCGGGAATCGGTGTAATTTCCAACAAATCCATCGCAAAAATTTTTGATTTTGGATATGTGCGCACAATATATTGCGACCAAGACCCCGGCGCCGCCCCCAGGTCAACCACAACCTGATTATTTTTCAAAAAATGATATTTTTCATCCATTTCAATCAATTTATATGCCGCCCGCGCGCGATACCCATCACGGTGCGCACGTGCAACATACGGGTCCGCCGCCTGGCGTTGCAACCATGCGACGGACGATTTATGTGATGCAATTTTTTTATTTAATATTTTCATTTATTTTATCTTTGATTTGTTCGGCCAACTGTGACACTTTTTTTGTCCATGATTTTTGTGCCAAATTATAACCTAAACCAAACAAGTTATAAAAAGAATATTCTTGAACCTTGGTTGAATAAAAACATAATTTACTGGGTCTGCCCTCGGGTGACGCCACCATATATTTGGCACTAAATTTCCATCCAACCTGTTTACCTTTTTTATTATACGCAGGTTCCACCGGTGATACAGACATTAATATTTCTGACATTTGGTTTGATTCCAATAAATTATATTATTTTACACCTGGTGTTCCCGGCATTGCACCCGGCATTCCGCCCGATTGTTGCATGCGTTGCATTACGGCCTCCATCCCACCCATGCGTTGAATCATCGCCATTTGCCGTTTCATATTCAGATACTGTTTGATGATATGTTCCACATCACGCACCGAACAACCCGCACTTTCCGCAATACGCGCCTTGGCATTTGCAAATATTTTTTCTGGGTCTGCGCGTTCTGCCGCCGTCATAGATTCCAAAATTTTAATTTGCGCATCAACACTGCCGTCTTTGATTTTTTCCTTCATGGCATTGACCGCACCCGACATACCCGGAACGATTTTTAGCAAACCGCTAAAATTACTCATCTTTTTAATTTGTTTTAATTGCGCCAACATGTCGTTCATATCAAATTGACCCGACATCATGCGTTCTGCGGTCTCTTTCATACCAGATGGCATTTTAACATCATCCACACCATTTTCATTTATTGTTGCGTCATCTTTTTTCTTTTTGCCAAAACCAAACATTTCATACTCCTTTTGTTTATTAAAACATAACACAATATTGTTATTTGTTCAAATACTTCTTTAAATATTTTCCTGTCAAAGATTCCGGCACATTGGCGACCTGTTCAGGCGTCCCGGTTGCCACGACACGACCACCCGCATCACCGCCATTTGGACCCAAATCAATAATCCAATCCACAGATTTAATAACGTCCAAATTATGTTCAATAACGATAACCGTGTTACCCGCATCAACCAATTCTTGCAGAACATTTAACAACATTTTTATATCTTCGAAATGCAATCCTGTTGTTGGTTCATCCAAAATATAAATCGTTTGACCGGTACTAACCGCACTCAATTCCTTGGACAATTTAATGCGCTGGGCCTCGCCACCGGATAAATCCAAAGAACTCTGTCCCAATTTGATATATTCCAACCCAACACGTTTTAACAATTCCAATTTCCGCGCAATTTTTGGCACATTGATAAAGAAACGATATGCCTCTTCCACGGTCATATTCAAAACATCCGCAATCGATTTATCTTTATATTTAACCGCCAATGTTTCATCATTATAACGTGTTCCGTGACACTTTTCACATTCGACATACACATCCGCCAAGAAATTCATTTCAATCTTGATTTGACCGTCACCCTGGCACGCCTCGCATCGACCACCCTTGACATTAAATGAAAATCTGCCCGATGCATAACCACGGGCCTTGGCCTCGGGCAAATTGGCAAAGAAATCACGAATATCAGAAAATACACCTGTATATGTTGCCGGATTACTGCGCGGACTGCGCCCGATTGGTGATTGGTCAATATCAACAACTTTATCGACATTTTCCATGCCACGAATTATATCGTGCGCACCTATTTCCATTTTTGAATTATAAATCGCACGCATCAATGCCGGATATAATGTATCCAATAACAATGTCGATTTTCCCGACCCAGATACCCCGGTCAACGCCACAAATTTACCCAACGGTATTTCAACATCTATATTTTTCAAATTGTTCGCACGCGCGCCCTTGATAACTATGGATTTTCCATTACCCGCACGACGCGTGGTGGGAACCTCTATACGACGGGCACCCGATAAATATTGTCCCGTCAAAGAATCCGGATTTTCAATCACCTGTTGTGGTGTGCCGCTTGCTATAATATTACCGCCATTTATACCCGCGCCACGACCAATATCAACCAAAAAATCCGCCGCACGCATTGCGTCTTCATCATGTTCAACAACAATAACCGTATTATCTTTATCACGCAAAGTTTTTAATGTATCTAACAATTTGTCATTATCACTCTGGTGCAGACCAATCGACGGTTCATCCAACACATACAAAACCCCGGACAAACCCGACCCAATTTGCGACGCCAATCGAATACGTTGTGCCTCGCCACCGGATAATGTTCCCGCCATACGCGACAAAGTCAAATATCCCAACCCAACATTTTCCAAAAAATGCAATCTGTCGGTAATTTCACGCAGGACAATTTTTGCGATATCTTTTTCCTGGGTCGTTAAATGATTAGGCAAATCCCGGAACCAGCGCAATGAATCAGATACCGACAAATCACACGCATCAATAATATCAAACCCATTTATTTTTACGCATAAGGCATGAATATTTAATCGTTTGCCATGACACATTGGGCATTCTGTTTCAGATTGATATTTTCCCAACTCTGTTCGTACCATATCCGAATCAGATTCGCGTAACCGCCGTTCCAGGTTTGGCACAACACCTTCGAACGGTTTTGAATACACAAACCCATTCCAATTTATTTTTATTTCTTCGTCCCCCGTCCCATACAAAATAATATTACGATGTTCCGCACTCAATGTATGCCACGGTTTAGACAGCGATATTTTATATTTTTTATGCAATGCCTCGAATAAATGGTCATATTGGGTCAACATTCCCCCACGCGACCATGGTGCAATCGCCCCACCTAGTATAGATTTTGTTGGGTCCGGAACAACTAAATCCGGCGAAACATTTAATTGCACGCCCAACCCGCCACATGTTGGACACGCCCCAATCGGCGCATTAAAAGAAAATAACCTCGGTTCAATCTTTGGCACGGTAAAACCACTGACGGGACACGCATAGTTTTGCGAATACAACACATCTTCATTTGTATCCAACCGCCGCACCAGTACCACACCCGGCACCAGGCGCAGCGAGGCCTCGAACGAAGAATACAGACGCGAACGAAATTCATCCGCGACATCATCATCCGGCGCAATCATTTGCAACCTGTCAACAATAACAAAAATATTATGCTTTTTATTTTTATCCAACTGTGGCGCACTGCCCAAATCGACCAATTCATTATCGATAATCGCGCGGGTAAACCCTTGCTTTACCAAAAAAGCCAATTCTTTTTTATATTCACCCTTGCGTTCACGCACCAATGGCGCCATAACATAAAACCGCACCCCAGATGGCAATTTCATGGTCCAATCAACCATTTCCGCAATCGTTTGTGATTTAATTGGCAATCCGGTCACCGGCGAATGTGGCACACCAATCCGCGCCCACAATAAACGCAGGTAATCATAAATCTCTGTCACCGTTCCGACGGTCGAACGCGGATTTTTCGATGTTGTTTTTTGCTCAATAGAAATTGCCGGTGCCAAACCCTCGATAAAATCAACATCTGGCTTTTTCTGCATATCCAAAAATTGCCGTGCATATGACGACAAAGATTCGACATAACGACGCTGCCCCTCGGCATAAATGGTATTAAATGCCAACGACGATTTTCCCGACCCCGACACACCGGTAAACACCACCAATTTGTTTTTTGGTATATCCAGGTCAATATTTTTAAGATTATTTTCGCGCGCACCGCGAATTTTTATTGTTCCACTCATAGTAAGTAAAATATAGAAAATTTATTAAAAAATACAAGGGCACGATGAAAAAATCACCGCGCCCCCAAACAAACATATCACTATTTGGATTTCTTCATCAAAGAATCCGGATTTAACGATACATCTTTCTTGGATGTTTTGTTTGCGCCAACCTTGGGTGCCAATTCACCGTCGACCCAAATATCGACACCGCCGGCATTACCAAATTTTGCCTTGTACCCATTGCCATTTGGCACATAGAACACATCACCCGCAACCAAAGAACGTCCAAATATAACCTTGCCCTTGGCATCTTCAACACCGACATAAGAATCTTCGACGGCCTGGATAATAACATGCGATTTTGCCATGTTTTCTTTACCGAAACGTTCGCGCACCGGGATATTGTATACCGGTTCTTCAACCACAGGCGCCGCCGCCACAACCGGGGCCGTCGCCGCGACCGGCGCATCCGGCGCCACATTATTCGACCCACCAAAAATAATAACTATCAACATCGCCAACACCAACACGCCCGCACCAATCGCGAACCACAACCAATGACGACGAACATAATCAATCGACACCCGAACGATTTCTTGTAATTTTGCCTTGTATTCAGCGGTTTTATCGCGTTCCGCCAAATCTTCTATCGTGACCGGCGTATCATTTTCCGCCTCGATTCCCAATTCGTCCTTTACCTTGTTCACGATTTCATCCGGGTCCAAACCCAATTCCATTGCATAATTGCGAGCAAATCCCAAAACATACACAATTTCAGGGATTTTTTTATAATCACCGTTTTCCAATGCCTCTAAAAATTCTTCACCGATACACAGTTGTTTTGCAATCGTTCCAATTTCGCGTTTTCTGCGTCCCATTGTACGTGCATTACGCAGAATTTCGCCAACTGTTAAATTTGTATTTTCGTCGTTCATATTCGCCCCCAGTTATTGATAATTTATATACATTTATGATACCGTCATTTTTTGGCAACGCAACCCCAAAATTCAGATATTTTATCTTTTAATTCATTTACATCTGTTATTTGATTTACCGCCACACGAAACGCACCGGCATCCGGCATTCCGGCAGAATACCACGCGGCATGTTTGCGAAACAATGGCACACCACCACGTTCACCATAATAATCAATCACCGCATCCAAGTGTCGCAATACAATTTGTCCGATATTTTCCGGTGCCGCCCCCGTGATTATTTCTGATATTTTCCATGGGGCACCCAACATTGCGCGCCCAACCATAACGCCCGCATAACCCAATTTTTCCATCGCGTTTACATCACTTTCGGTTTTAATATCACCATTTGCAATAATTGGAATCGGTGCGTCCCAAACATCCGGATGCTCGGCCTGCCCGGTATATCCCGCCGCCCGTGTCCGTCCATGCAACGCAACAAATTTAACGCCACTATCTGCGGCAATATTCACCAAATCGCGCCAATCAGCATGTGCCGAATCCCACCCCAGCCGCGTTTTTACCGACACCGGAATACCAACCGCATGCACCACGGCATGCATAATCGACGCCGCCAATTTATGGTCGCGCATTAAATGCGCACCGGCGCCGGCACGTGTTGCGACCTTGGGCACCGGACACCCCATATTTATATCAATCCATTTTGCACCTGCGTCCTGTAAAATACGGGCGGCATCCGCCATTAGTTCCACATCTGCGCCGAAAATTTGTGCACCGATATTACCCTCTGCGCCATAATCATCAAAATTTCGCGGACAATTTTTATGCCGCCCAACCAAAGAATGACATGAAATCATTTCCGTCACCAAATTTACATCTGGTGAAAATTCACGCACCATCATCCGGAAGGGTTTATCCGTAATCCCTGCCAGTGGCGCAACAAAAAAACTATTTTTTTTCATCATTTGTGATATAATGACATGCATGAAGGAAAAAATCAAAAATTTATTTACATTTATATCAACCGCATGGTCTGCCGGCATCCATGGCAAAATGGGTGTTATAATGACGATTGTGGCAATATTTTGGTCGGTGGGGATGTTCACCGGCAAAACCACGATTCAGGGATTCATTATAAACATATGGCGACTGAACGCGGCAAATGAACAACTGGCATCGGAACAATCAAAATTACATCAATTACAAATGCACATCGATTTGGTCCAAAAAAACAGTCCCGATTACATCGAAGAACTGGGACTGAAACGGTTGAATATGGGCGATGCCAAAACCAAGATATTAAAAATTTAATTCATACACGCAATAACACCGTTTAAATAAAATGCGAATACCAACCATGCGATATATGGCCACACCAGGTAATATGCGGTTTTACTGACGGTTTTGAATTCTGCGGCCATATAAATCGACACAATAATTAAACCAAACAACACGAACAACCCTAATGTTGCCATATGTAATCCAAAGAATACATAAGACCACAACGCATTTAACACCATTTGCGCGAAAAACAGCCACTCTGATGCCGAAACACCACCTTCACGCGCACGATGTTTTGCACGCCAAATCATAAATAACGCAATGCCCAGAATCGTGTATAAAACCGTCCACGCAATACTAAAAACTATTGGTGCGGGTGTTAAACTTGAATTTGCCAAAGTATTGTACCACGCATCCGTATGACCCGTGACCGGTGTGAATAACACCCCGATTGCGCCTGGAATAAAAGAAATAAGTATTGCGGCAATCAAAGTAAAAAAAGATTTCATTTTTCTCTCCTATTTTCATATTTGCAATAATATCACATACACCACCACCCATCCACAGGCAGATTTTCCGCATAAAAAAACGGGGGACAATCCCCCGATTTTTATTTTTTTGTATTTGCATCTGTCCGCAATTTTTCCCGCGCCGCATTTTTGGCCTTATCCCGTTCAGCGTTTTCGGCATCAACCTCGGCACGACGATCATCAACCGTCATTTGCAATTTAGTCATGGCGATAACCATACTGATTCCGCGTTGTAATTGATAATCACGTGCATCTTTTTCTTCTTCGGACAAATCATTAAAATCAACATCATCATCGTCATCATCATTTTTGTGCGATTTAGAATCGTCCGACGATTTTGATTTTTTGGTCTTTTTCGCATCTTCATTTTTCAGCGAATTTTTGAACGATGCCTCGGAATAATCACTATCGCGTTTTTCCAAAACCTTTACCTTGGATTGTAAAACCTGAACATCGGGGGTAATACCCTCGTTTTGGATAGAACGACCACTGGGGGTAAAATACCGTGCAATTGTGATGTGAATTGCCGTTCCATCACCCAACGGTTTTTGTTGTTGGACACTGCCCTTGCCAAAAGATTGCGATCCCATAACCAACGCGCGACCATTATCCTGTAACGCACCCGCAACAATTTCCGATGCCGACGCCGAACCATGATTTATCAGAACAACAATCGGTTTACCATTTGTTAAATCACCCGGCTTTGCAAAATTGCGTTCAATATCTGTTTTTTCTTTGCCACGCGTTGACACAATTTCGCCATCATCTAAAAACGAATCAGACACCCCGATTGCCGCGGTCAAATACCCCCCCGGATTATTGCGCACATCCAACACATAACCAACAACCTTGTCTTTTTCTAACTTTTTAATTGCGTCCTGTAATTCCTTGACCGTTGTTGCCCCAAATTCAGAAATTCTGATATAACCGATTTTCGGACTATCCTCGTCCATATCTGCCATTTGCACAACACGATGCTTAACCGATTTAACCTTGATAATATCGCGTTTCAATGTCAATGTTTTGGTTTCGTGATCTTCATCCACAACCGTCAATGTCACACGTGTCCCGGGCCGCCCCTTCATTTTTTTTACCGCCTGGTTTAACGTCATATCAAACACCGGTTCATCATCAATTTTCATAATGTAATCACCCGCCTTGATACCCGCACGCGCCGCCGGGGTATCATCAATCGGCGAAATTACACGAATCGCCCCACGGTCAGATGTAATTTGAATACCCAAACCACCAAATTCACCCTGGGTTTTATCATTAAAATCCTTGAAATCATCAGAATTCAAATACGAAGAATGTGGGTCCAATTCCGCCAACATACCGTTCATTGCGGCCTCTAACATTTTCTTTTCATCGGCTTCTTCGACAAAATTATCGCGTGCAGTTTCAAACACCAACGCCAATTTTTGCAATTCCGTATAAATTTCTTCATCGGTTAAATGCACAACCGGTTCATTTTTTTCAGATTTTTTCCCCGCGAAACAATTCACCGACACCGTCGCCATTACCACAAAAACCAGGATTTTTTTCAACATAAAAACACCCTTTCTCTTTCCTCTAAACTATCAACACCAGCATATTATAAAAAAACAATTTCTGCAACACGAAATTTCGCAGAATTTTAATTTTCTTCGCGGAACAAACGCGCCGGATCAACCGTTTTGTTTCCACGGCGAACCTCCATATACATTTCACGTTTATCCGCACTGACGCGACCGATTGGCTCGCCCGCCAAAACCTCTTGATTTGGAACGACATCCACGCGTCCCATATTTGTGATAACCGTATTATAACCATTTTTATGCGACATAATAACAACCCGACCAAATCCACGGAAAGTATCGGCAAATTTTACAACACCATCCGCCGGCGCAGTCACCAACGCATCACCCGACGTGCGAATTCGCCAACCATCCGATGTCAAACCCAACGCCGTTTTTTCACCGAATCGCACAACAATACGCCCACGCACAGGCAAATTTAATTTACGTTTTGAAAACCGCGCATCCGCCGACATTTCCGAACTGCCCACGCCGGCTGACAATTCCGAAATATTTTTTGCGCGTTCGGATAATGCCTTTAATTTTTTCTGTAATGCGGCATGTTCGGTTTTTAATTTTTCGTTTTGCGCACTGCGTGTTTTTAACAATTTGTCCAACGCATTGCGTTCACGAGTATATTTTTTTGCAGACCTGTCCAACTTTTCTTTTTCCACACTGCGTGCATTACGAATTTTTTCCAATTCATCCAATTGTTGCGACGCGCGCTGTATCTCGGCATCAAATTGCCCGGTAACGCCGGTCAACACAGACGCAGTTAAAACATAATCATGCATATTTTGTACATCAAAATTGGGACGCATTGCCATATATAAAATTCCCGACACCGAATCCAGAACGCGCGATTTATTTGCATCCAACTCGCGGGATATTTCGGCACGCCGTGCATCCAATTCATCAATTTTATTTTGCATTTTGCCGCGTTGCTCTTCTAAGGAACTCACCCGGTCCGCGGTTCGCACCAAATCTTGTTTTGTTTGTGCGACATTTTTATCAGATTGTTTAACCTGTTCGGCCAACTTTTTATTTTTTTGTTCGACCTGTTTTATCTCGGTCTGAATGCGTGACAATTCACTGGCACAAAATGCCGGCGATAAAACAACCACACAACCGATTAAAATAATCAGTATTTTTTTCATTATGTTATTTTACAACAACACGCAAAAATGTTTTCTTTCCTTTCTGAACCATGTGTTCTGCATTTGACACAACAAATTCTTTATCGGTAATTTTTTGTGAATCAATTTGAATTCCACCCTGTTCGACATTACGACGCGCATCAGATTTTGAATCAAACAATTTAATTGCGACCAAAAAATCCAAAATTTTCATTGGTTCACGCATATCAATTTCAACGAACGGCACATTGGCACTGTTCGCACCGCCACCAAACAACGCCGCCGCCGCAGATTCTGCATCCCGCGCAGCGTCCGCCCCATGCGCAATTTCGGTTGCGGAATAAGCCAGTATTTTTTTAACCTCGTTCAATTCCGCGCCTTGCTTACGCGACAATTCTGCAATTTCTTCCAATGGAATTTCGGTAAAGATTTTCAAAAACTTTTCAACCAACTCGTCCGGTGTATTGCGGAAATATTGATAGTATTCATACGGCGTCGTTTTATCTTCGTTCACCCAAACCGCATTACCCGCAGATTTCCCAATTTTATTTCCGTTTGAATCCGTAATCAGCGATGTTGATAAAACGAACGCTTCCTTGCCCATTTTTTTGCGAATTAACTCCACCCCCATAATCGCGTTGCCCCATTGGTCCGCACCACACAGTTGCAACACGCAATTATGTTCACGATAAAGTGTCAAGAAATCCACCGCCTGGAAAGTCATATAATTAAATTCCAAAAATGTCATACCATTTTCCAAACGTTTTTTCACACTTTCCATCGACAACATACGCGGAATTGTGAAATCCAAACCATATTGCGCCAAGAAATCCAGATGCGAATATCCGCGCATCCAATCATAATTATCAACAATCAACGCATCGGACGCACCATTACCAAATTTCAAAAATTTAGAATAAGATTTTTTTAACCCCGCGATATTTTTTTGTAAAACATCCTCGGTCATCATGGGACGACCCGTATCACGGCCCGACGGGTCACCAATGCGCCCCGTTGCGCCACCAACCAACATCAATGGTTTATGCCCATATTTTTGCAACCAACGCATCATCATCACCGGTACCAAGTGTCCCACATGCAGTGAATCCGCCGTTGGGTCAGACCCCAAATACACGGCGATTTGACCATTATCCAACAAATCCGCCACCGCATCCATATTGGAACATTGATTGATAAAACCACGTTGGGTCAATTCATCCATTAAACTATTTTTCATCACAAAACCTTTCTCTATATCACGGAAATCATACCACGAAAAATCATGCGTTGCAACACCAAACAAAAAATCCGCGAAACGCGGATTCAGATTTTATCGAACATGCAAAATTCGTTTCACACGTCGTGTCATTTGCACCACAACATCCGCACGTGTGCCGGAAAATTCTTCATGTCCCGCACGCGTGTCAAATGCGACATGATAATTTCCATTTTTATCACATAAAACGATTGTATTTTGAATTGGATAATCTTTAACATCCTTATACATTTTTACCCCCTTTTGTTTTGATTCCTGCGTTTTTTGTTTATCACCCAAATCAAACACCGCAGACCGAAACGACGCGTGCCTACGGACGCTGTCCGCGCAGTCGTTCGCACAGTAGTACGCACAATCGGCGGCCGAACCGTCCGTGTGGAGGAAGACCCACGCACCCAAATTACCATTTTTATATTTCACACGACACCATGCATTTGGACCAAACACACCATCCGGATTACCCGGCTTTGCATATTCACCCGGCGTCACAAATGCGCCAATATGAAATTCCTCTATTTTTGGATTTTGTTTCTGCATCCATGCAAATACCTTTTTCATATAATCTGTATTATATTTCACATAATCTGTATCATACGTTTTCTGACCACGATATGTTGTTGCGGGTTTTCCCCCAACAAAAATGCCATTGGCATTTACAGTGATATATTCTGTATTTGGAATGTTCGCCATTTTTACCCCCTTTTCGATGGAAAAGTCGCACAAATAAAATCTGTGCGACTCTCTCCATTATTTTTATTTATGCAACCATTATTGCAACATTTTTGCAACTTCGTCCGCCAAGTTATCTTCGCGTTTTTGGATACCTTCGCCCAAAACATAGTATGCGAACCCGGCCAATTTACCACCGGCCTCGGCCACAACCTGTTTTACAGATTTGCTTGGGTCCATAACGAACGGTTGTTCTTCTAAAACGGATTCCGCATAGTATTTTTGCAAACGACCCTGGACCATTTTTTCAACGATGTTTTCCGGTTTGCCATTTGTTGCGCCCGATTCAATAAACACACGACGTTCGCGTTCAACCGCCACCGGGTCAACATCCGCAACGGTCATATATTCCGGTTTGTTTGCCGCAATGTGCATTGCAATTTTTGGTCCAATTTCATCGATTTTTGGGTCGTTACCATTGATAGCAACCGCAACACCAATTTGTCCCATACCCGGCACCAATGCATTGTGAATATAAGAATACACATGGTCACCATTGACCTTGGCAATACGGCGCAAGTTCATATTTTCGCCAATTGTGGAAATTGTTGCCGCGATATCATCTTTGACCGCCGCCAATGTGGCATCAAAATCGCCAGACAATTCCAATGCTTTGTTTGCAACATCGGCAACCAATTTTTGGAATTTTTCGTTTTTGGCAACGAAATCTGTTTCGGCATTTAATTCAACAACACAGCCCAAATTATCGCATTTAACAACTGTCACCAAACCCGACGCCGCAACACGACCGGCCTTGGATGCCGCCTTGACAATACCTTTCTTACGCAACCAGTCCGCCGCCGCATCAATATCGCCATTGTTTTCGATTAATGCTTTTTTGCAATCCAACATACCCGCCGCGGTTTTTTCGCGCAGTTCTTGAATCAATTTTGCTGTCACTTCTGCCATTGTAATTTCCTTATCTTTTATATAATATTAAAAATTCTGCGTTCGGGGACGCATCCCCGAACAGCGTCTAATTCTTATTTGTCGGCTTTCTTTTCACGACGTTCCGCGCGTGAAACAGACGCCTTGGACTTTTCACGGGCCGCAGAATCTTTGGCATCGGCCTCGATTTCATCGGCCGCATCCGTGTCAGCATCCGCCTTTTTGGCCGCCGCACCGCCCAAACGTTTTTCAATACCCGACAAAATCGCATCAACGAACAAATCGCAATACAACTGTGTCGCACGTGCCGCGTCATCATTACCCGGCACCGGATAATCAACCATTTCCGGATTCGCATTTGTATCACAAATTGCGATTGTTGGAATGTCCAAAATTTTTGCCTCGCGCACAGCGTTCATTTCACGTGGCACATCAATAACAATCATCGCCTGGGGCGTGCCATGCATTTCCAAAATACCACCAAACACAGAACGCAATTTTTCGACTTCTTTGGTCATAACGCCGACTTCTTTCTTGGTCAGTCCCAATTTGTCAGCATTTGCGATGTCATTTTCCATTTTTTTCAAACGACGAATAGATTGCGAAACCGTTGTCCAGTTTGTCAACATACCACCCAACCAACGATTGTTCACATAGTATTGACCGCAACGTTCGGCGGCGTCGCGAACGATATCTTTGGCCTGGTGCTTGGTTGCGACGAACAAGATTTTACCACCGGCGGCGGCAACGGCCTCTAATGCGACCAATGCACGATGCATCAGGGGTGCAGTTTTGTTCAAATTGATAATGTGAATTTTATCTTTGACGCCATAAACGTATGGGGTCATCAATGGGTTCCAACGACGGGTGTGGTGTCCAAAATGAACGCCGGCCTCCATCAATTGTTTCATAGTAAATGTAGGCAATGCCATAATTTTATCCTTTTTTCTGTTAATTCCTCGTTCCCGTGGATTTAGCCAAAAACAATATGTTATGGACAGAATCAACCACGAAAACTGTGTTCTTCGCTGAAATAGCGTGCCCTGATTTTGACACAAAAATATCGGAAAATCAAGTATTTTTATAAAAAAATCCCGCATTTCGCAGGATTTTTTTGATATCGTATTATCTGCCACGATTCCATGGACACGACTTGTTCTCTTCTTTTATCTTTTATTTTGTTTGCCGTTTGCATTGGCAATCCGTGTTTTAGCAGATATAAAATGTCCCGACGCATCACGCAACGGTGTTTTTTTCTTGTCAGAAACTTTTGGTTCCGACGATTGTTTAGCCGTGGCAACATCTGGTGCAGTTGCCGACGAAGCCAAATTCGGAACTTCTTTTTTTTCTGACGCCACACGATTTGTCCCTTGCGGAATATCAATATGTTTTTCATTTGCAACACATTTTATAATTTTCAAAAGCGTTGTTGCTCTGTCTTCTTCCACATCAACAGAAATAGACACACCAAACACACCCTCAATGTTCATAAAGAATTCTATAACATCCAAAGAGTCACCAAATGTATACACAGAAACATCTAATCTTATGTCTTTTTCATGATAACCGAAATGATTTGCAGCTTCCGATATAACAACCCGCTTGATTTCGTCAAACGTACTAACAACAATACTATTCTTCATGGTCGCCCCTTTGTTATGATTACACAATCGCCGAGCAGAGTATCACATACAGTCAACTTGTCAATAAAAAAATGAGAATTGAACAGTTGTTGTCACAACCAGTATTTCCGTTGATTCATGTTCAATAATACTATAAAAATCACCAGACATTTTATTTACCTTTTTATCTTGTTTTTTTATTGGCATTACACCAATTTTTATAACGCGCACAATTCGCACGCATCACATCATCACACGGTGGATAATCAACACTAAAACCATCTTGTTGAAAAATCAATTCTTCACTGCCTGTTTCAAAAGCATTCCTAACACGTTCTTCAAATTTTTGATACGCATTTATCGTTTCAACACAATATTTTAAATCATAAGGACAAGAAAAATCATCACCACTATGTGATGCATCATCTTTACTTTCTTTATGTTTTGTCCGCGGAACAGTTATTGTCGCAACCTGTATCTCTTCCGGTTCGTGTTCGATAATGCTATAAAAATCACCAGACATTTTATTTACCTTTTTTTATCACTATACTCACAGTCAAAATACCAAAAAAAACGGCAATATCAAGATATTTTGACAAAAAAGTATTTCGCCATCCTGGGGAACTAATCACCCACAAAATTTCAGAATTTTGCGGGGCCCGATATCGCCCCTTTGCACAAAAAAACGCCCATCCCCAGGCCCCGAAAAATTCCAACGAATTTTTTGGGTGGGTTCAGGCGTTTTTATCAAATTGGTAAGAACGATGCAGATGCGCCGTTGTGAATAATTTATTTTTCTGTTGGCAAAGATTCTGCGCGTTTCAAATTAAATTTGTTTATATAGTTAAACGATAACCCAACGGTCATATTGGAACCGTAATGTTCTGCGGCACGCGCCAGGGCCCGCCGATAATTCACATACGGACCAAATGTAAAATTCCCCCACAGGTTCGTATCCAACCGGGCATTCGCACTCAAATCACGGCGAAAATCAGTTGCAACATAACGTGAATAATCCAAATATTCACGATAATATCCATCACTGGTGAATTTTACACCGTCCCTGATTTCGTATTCTGCGCGCCATCCGGCCTCGACTGCGAATTTACTGACCGGTTCATGCACATCTGTGAAATCATTTTCATACACCGCGGTCAAATACAAAGTTTTGAAAACCTTGTGGTCAAACAATGCGATACCGGCAGATGGGCGGGCAATTTTACGAATATGCGGATTACCCACAAATTCAGATTCATATTCAGCCCTGACGATTGGACCCAATTTTACATTTTCCCAATCCCACACCGCATAAGACAGGTCAGACGTGAATAAAATTTTATCCGCCTTTTCGTCCGTTGTTCGTGGTTCGTTATACGGTTTTAATGTTGTTTTACCATATGTCATAAACAACGAATTATCCCAACGAAACCGGTCAAAACCATATTCTAATGCCGTATCAAAAACCCCCACAAACCAATCTTGGGATGTGGCGGTAAATGCCGACACCGGCGACGACGCGTATTCTTCGGCATGCCCGATTTGTGTTTTTGACCAATCAACACCAATCCGACGAATATTCAAATCAAATTTAGATTCATGTGGTGTATCCAATGCGAAACCCATCGTTGGAACCATACACGCCAATATAATTGCAACCTTTTTCATATCGCCCTTCCTTTATATACAGAAAAAACATCATGTGAAAAAATGTAAAATATAAAACGCAAAAATTCAATAAAATTATCTGGAAATTTTTATACCCGACGCGTCACGCACCACACGCCAACCGTTATCACGCAACGTACGCGACAATTTTGACGCATCCATATCCGACACCACAAAAGAAACACGTGATCCAATTACATTTTTTGTTGCAATATCAACACCTGCGGTCCGCGCAACCGCATTTAATGCCGCCCAATCATAAATCGGATTATACAATGTCGCAACCGCCACCACATAATTTTCCGGCGCCACAACCGCGGTCGCATTTGATGACGGCAACGAATTTACAACCGAATATTTTTCCATCCAACTTTTCGCCGCATCCCCATCAATCACAAAAGAAATATTTGCCGTGTATGTTGTATCCGACACACGTTCCCCCGCCACAGATGACGAAGAAATTATATCTGATAATTCATCATCAGAACTCTGTTTAATTGCCGCATTTAATTGTTCAACATTGGCATACGGACGCAATTCGGTTGCGATAACATCACGTTGCGCCGAATTAAATGCACGCGCCTTGGCCGCCGCGGCGGTATCCGCCGTCACATTGACCGGCACCGTCCCGGTAATTTCAACCGCCGATGACGCATAAACCGCGAACACACAACAAAACGCGAATAAAAATTTAATTCTGCGCATAAATATTTATCCCCCAATTAGAACTTGGCCTGAATACCCAAACGAACACCCAATGATTTATAAATCGATTCGATTTCATCAGACATTTCTTGTTTCCATCCCGCGCCCTGCATCGCATTTATCGCGGCAATCGTTTCCAAATTTTCGACATATGTTTGTGCGTCTGTCGTGGCACTTGCACCCGTCCAACTGTTATAATCTGAATTACCGTATGTTGCCTCTAGCGCATTGTTTTCTGCAACCGCCGGATTATAATAACGATTCATATAATATGACGAATTCAGGTACGATGTCACATCCGCACCCGACACAGTATAATAATCAAATGTCATTCCCAAAGTCATCATCACAGAATCCGTAAGCGCGTGCATCCAATTTGCCCCCAAACCAAAATGATACGCATCACCGAAACCGCCCTTGTCTTCTAAACTTTTTGGATGTTGCCAATCCGGACGATACGGTTGATCCGCCGTCACATTATATGTTGGCAAACCAAATTCCAACCGTGCATTTATGGCATCATTTTGCGAAATATCATATATCATATCCAACGCCAAATATGGCCCCGCCCATTCGGCCTCGTAAGAATGACTGACGCCATCTTGATAATAATAATAGTTGTTTTCGGTGCTGACATAATCGGCGCCACTTGGTATCACAACATAAAAACTATTTGGGTCAATCGTTCCCAACGCCGGATTACCCGATCCATCAACAAAAACCAAGAACGGCAAACATTGCGTTTCACCATCACGCGTCACACAATAATTATCCGCACCATTAACCGTATCAAAAGACACGCCATAATTTTGTTTGGTTTCCAATTTATATTTCAAATACCGATAACCAACCGACGGCGTAATTCTGAGCCCACCCAAATGCCACACATCAACCAAACCAACACCGGCGAACAGCCCCATCATATCACCATCATTTGATGTTCCGACCGATAACGCACGCCCCTGTTGTACCCAAATTTGGTCCGCAATACCATCGTTTGTTAAATCAACATTCCAACTTTGCAACGCATAACCACCATTTGATATATCATCATCAACCATTGGCGAATCGCCAAATTGCATACCATATTGTCCGCCCAACTGCAGGCGCACCAAACTATTTCCCCAATTAAAGTCATATTTTGCCGCACCATCCAACACATTCCACCGCAAATTATCATAATGTAATTTAGATCCCGCGGTTTTCATTTCGAAATTCCAATCTGCAAATTGATGTGACAAACCAACATCCAACCCAAAACCACCATTTTGATTGGTACTGTTATAAACAGGCGCGCTTTTTTTCGCAGAACGCGTATTTTGTTGCTTTGATGCGACATTATTCATCGTCGCCCCAGAATTCGGACACGCCGTCCCCTTGCATCCCGACGCAACCGCGTTTGCGTTATTTGTACCATAATTGTAAAACGGGTTTGCCGACGAAGTGTAATTTCTCTGGACAGTCCCATTATAATCGTAATAAGTTCCCGCCGCATTTGCCACGCCACACAACAATGCAAATATCGAACAATGTAATAAAATATGCAGATTTCTTGTCATCTTACCTTACCTTTTAAATATTATCGCCGTCATTATAACACAAAAAACTTGAAAAGGAAACATCTTATTGCAAAAATATATCCGGATTTTGTTCGGGCAGCCATGGCGGAATTGGTATACGCGCAGCACTAAGGATGCTGTGGAGAAATCCTTGGGGGTTCAAGTCCCCCTGGCTGCACCAAAAAAATAAAAATATCCTTGCCCCAGCAAAAACAATTTTGCTACCATTTGAATCAAAGAAAGGAAATGAGGGCTCTAAATCTGTTTTTAGCCGTGTTTTTCGCTGTGCCAATCTGTGATGGCGCAGTTGCCGCCGTTGCAAAAAACACATCCCGTTCGCAAAATTCTGTGGCACGCACAACACAAAACATATCCACACGCAACACCGACACAACAAAATCACGAACACAATCAAACACAACGGTGTCATCGCGCACGGCAACAAATAAAAATATAACATCACGCCCAACATCAACAATATCACGCACGGCAACAACACGCGCCACAACCCCGCGTACGGCAATAAATAAATCCACCATATCCCGCACGGCAACGGTCCCGCAATCACGCACGACACGTGGCGGAATATCGCGTGCGGCAACAATGACACGCGACACAATAATGACGCGCGATTTTGGCAAATGTAAAACTGTATTTTTTGATTGTATGGATGAATTTTGCGCGAACAAAGATGCACAACTGAAACGATGCGCATGTTCAACCCGCGCAAATGAATTTACGGCAACACAAAAATCACTGGATAATGCCGAAGATAAATTATTGGATTTCAGTCAGAGATTACTCCATGTAAATATGGACCCGGATGATGCCGCGGTAATAAACCGTGCCTCTGAAGGCGAAGCGGCGTATTACGCAACCGCGGACAAAACCGCATCTAAAAAAACATTGGATGAAATTGCAAAAAAATTAAATGCCAATTTTGATAATGCGGGCAACAACATGTCGGCACTGTCGTGGTCATTGGACATTGATTCGGCATTTGACAGTATTGATCCATTATCGGGCGCATCAACAACGGCAAAAAGTGGCATCTCACTGCGCAATGCGGCATTACCAATTTGTCGCGAAATGGCGGCCGAGGTTTGTGACGCTACCGACATTACATTGGTCGAAAACAGTTATAATATGGCGATTGAACAGGATTGCAACACCGTTAAAAAATCATTTGAAACCCAGGTCCAAGCCACCCGCACAAAGATATTAGAATCGGGCGCATTGTTGGACATGACGCGTTTGAATAAATACCAAGAAAACAACGCGGACGACATTTTGACGTGCAAATCAAAAATGCTGGACATGTTGACCAACACCAATGTATGTGGCGAAAATTTAACAAAATGTTTGGATATATCGGGTCGATACATTAACCCAACAACCGGCGCGGCATTTTTATCACCCGAATTGGTGAATATATCAACATTGATTATGCGCCCCACATCAACCGATTCTTGGGCAAAGATACCGAAAAACGCATCGTTTGTATCATATTTAAATGCCAAGAAAAAATACATTGAACCTGCGACAAAAAATTGTGAATCCATTGCCGACGATGTATGGGATTCTTTTATCGACGACGCATTGGCAAAAATCAAATTGGCACAAAACGCCAAATTGGAAGAAGTCCGCCAATCTTGCACAACATTACTGACCGAATGTTTGGACAATGCGAACGAAAATTTATCTGAATTTGATTCGCGTGCATTATCGACATTTGGGGTGATATCTGACAAAACCGTAAACGCATTATGTGAAAATGTCCGCACATCTTGCAATGCAATCATGCAATATAACGCGGACGATGCGATACAAATTGCCGACGCGGATATAAACGCATGGTCGGACGGCGTGCGCGACATTTCGGCAACCGAAACATATAACAGAATATTGAACACATGCCGCGAAATTGGGCGCGATTGTATAATAAATTCTTGTAAATCAATCACGGGTAATTTTGGTCTGTGTGAAAGTATAAACGGTTCGGTCAATCGTCATTCAATATTGACACGCGCGGCATGTTGGGACGACGTCCTGAATTGTGTCAGTGGCGCCAGTGACAAAACCATAAACGACATCCACGCATTATTAAACGGACAATCAACCACAGATTTATATAACAACACGTATCCTGAAACACCGGATTACGACATATGCAGTGACCAATCATCAATCAACCACCCATGTTATGACAATTCGGATTCTGTTGCATGCTATAAATGCCGTTTGGCGGAACAAATCTGGGGTAATTGCCAACACAAGCCTGATAATTTAGATGACAACGCAATTTTAATTCCAACCGACCCGACAACAACAACATTATTGTCATGGTTTGCAAAAAACACACATACCGATACAAACAACAATTCATGTGCAACATCAATATGTCCCGCGGGCAGTTTGGATTACACCGTCGGCACATCAATTATGTGTGTTGCACCAGACAAAATTGTCAAATGCGCGACACGAAACATTTTGTGCACAACAATAGTTACCACACCAACCAACACAACAAATTGTTGCGAAACAAATGTGGTTGACAAATGGTCAAATTGTTGCATGAACGGCGGCGTGACATCATCTGGCATTACGCAATATTTGGACGACTTGTTTGATTCTATCCCAAATGCACGAATAACACAGGATGCCAAAATCTGCACACCAAACAACAACACAACACAAATGACATTGGTTGCGAAATATGGTGCGAACAACAATAAAACATATATATTCTGTACGGATTCTGTCACGGGCGGCACGATTGGCGACAACGATGCATCCATAAATTGCGGCGGCGATTATATAATTGTTTCATGCAATGGGACAACATGCACATACAACAAACCAACACCAACGAACAACGGTTTTGATTATGATTACAGTATGAACTATTTCATAAACGCCAATGGTGCAACGGTGTCCGGCACCAACAACGGTCACGACAGTATAACCGTTAACACACTGGCGTGCGGCAATGACAACCACGACTGCGCAGAAGATTACTGTCCCGAAAACAACCCGCAAACATGCACACGCACCGCGAACGGTTGGGATTGCAACACCACCAATACCAATGGCCATTGGATGGTTGAGTTTTAAAAAATTCTTGGATTTATTTCCCAACACTTAATTCTTGACAAAACCGATTTTTTATGTCAACATCCATGTATATAAACCTAAGGAGTATTCCATGAAAAAAACAGTTTCTTATAATATTAAAAAAGTTTTAGCCGGCACAATTTTGGCAACATTACCATTTGCATTTGGCGGCTGTGAAAAAGACCCGGTGAAACCAGAAAACAAAAAACATAATGTGGAATTGGTGTATGGAAGAAACAGCGAAACAAGTTGGCAAAATATTTCCATGGATACTTTATACAAATATAATT
>CADAKI010000007.1 GCA_902788485.1 uncultured Pseudomonadota bacterium
ATGAACACACCAGAGTTTATAGTTTTTCACAATTACCTCCCCCTACGCCGATAAATCGGCTTCGGGTACTCCTTCTTTCATAAAGAAGGAGACGGCGGGAACCCCGCCGGGAAACTACCCCACCACCTAGTTCCACCCACGAAATTCTTTTGGAATTTCGCGGGGCCCGGGGTGGTCCCCCCCTTCTTTTTACCCTGCGGGTAGAAAAGAAGGAGAATATCCGAGAGGGGTGCTGTGGCCCAGAGGTTCAATAACGTTTCGGGCTGCGGTGTTCGGTATGTGATGCAATAAAGTATTTGCAAATCTGAATTTTGGTGTTATAATGCGTGGGCTTTGGATGGTTTGCAGAAAAACAAAGCAAAACAGTTCTGGGTGGTTAGCTCAGTTGGCTAGAGCGTCACGTTGACATCGTGGAGGTCGTTGGTTCGAGCCCAATACCACCCACCATGAATTTAAAAACACCGACATTTTGTCGGTGTTTTTATTTTAATTTTTCGGCGTATGTGCGTGCCAATTCGTCACATCGTTCGTTGAATTCTTCGCCGTTATGGCCGCGGACCCATACCCAATGCAATTCAATGTTTTGGGATAATTCGTCCAATTTTATCCACAGGTCTTGATTTTTTACCGGCTTTTTATCCGCGGTGCGCCAATTATTTTTCTTCCAATTTTTCATCCAAGATTGCATGCCGTTTTTGACATACTGACTGTCGGTATGAATTTCAATACTGTTGTGTTTGCGCGCCGCCGTTAACGCAGATATCACCGCCATTAATTCCATGCGATTGTTTGTTGTGTTGCGTTCGCCACCACTGCGTTCCGCGGTGTTGGTCCCGTCCGTTGCAACAAATGCCCATCCGCCCGGTCCGGGATTACCCAGGCATGAACCGTCTGTCCAAATTTTTATCATTTTATTCGCCTTTGTTTTATGATATAATATCACATTATGAGGTTTAATGCGAGAGATTTAACAGATATGTCAAATGCCGTGCGCGCAAATGCGTTGTATGCAATATATTCTGCACACAGTGGGCATGTCGGTATTGTGTTGGGCGCCGCGGGTATTATCACAACGGTTTATGCGAATTTTTTGCGCCGGGGGTTGGACAGGTTCGTTCTGTCGGCGGGGCATGGGTCGGCAATGTTGTATGCGGTATTAAAATTGGCCGGGTATGATATTCCGGATTTGGATTCTTTTCGTAAAATCGGTGGGTTGCCGGGGCATCCGGAATATGGTATTGATGGCGTTGATGCAACGACGGGGCCGTTGGGCCAGGGTGTCGCAAATGCCGTTGGTTTGGCGTTGGCGGCAAAAATAAACGGCATGGGCGGTCGGGTTTATTGCCTGTGTTCTGATGGCGATTTGAGTGAGGGGATATCGTACGAGGCAATTGCATTTGCCGGGCGGATGGGGTTGGATAACCTGGTGTTATTATGGGATGATAATGGAATTACTATCGATGGTGCGGCGCAAACGCCAATTGATGTGTCGGGTGTCGTGCGTGCGTGTGGATGGCGCGTGGTGGATAATGTTTCGGCAGATGATTTTGATAGATTAAATCGTGTGTTGGTGGATGCAAAACGGTCGCACCATCCGGTGTTTGTCCAGGTTAAATCTGTGATTGGGATGGGGTCGCGTTTGGCGGGCACGGCGGCGGCACATGGTTTGGCATTAAATGACGACGAATTATTAAAATTAATGCGGCAATATGTGTCGGGACGGGGCGAGGCCGCGTGGGCTCAGGTTGCCGCTGGCACGGTTAAGAAAAATATTCAAAAAACATATACTATTGTGCCAAATCCAAAATTTAATGTGCGGGATACGGAAATTTCTACGCGGGAATTGTCGGCAAAATATTTGGATTTGTTGTTGGGCGCGGGTGCAAACTTAATCGGGGGCAGTGCGGATTTGGGTAAAAATACCGGTGCACGTGTTGAACAATCGCGTGATATTGTGCCGGGGGATTTTAATGGAAACTATATCAATTATGGTGTGCGCGAACATGCGATGTCTGCAATTATGAACGGGTTGTGTGAGGGTGGTGTGCGCGCGTATGGTTCGACGTTTTTGGTGTTTTCTGATTATATGCGCCCAAGTATTCGTATCGCGGCGTTATCGGGTTTGCCGGTGATTTATTTATTCAGTCACGACAGTGTCGCCGTTGGCCCGGATGGCCCAACCCATCAACCGATTGAACAGTTGGCCGGTTTACGTTTAATGCCAAATATAAATGTGTTGCGCCCATGTAATGCGCGCGAGGTCGCGTGGGCGTGGCAAACCGCATTGACGGATGTTGTGCGTCCGTCGGCAATTATTTTATCGCGCCAGAAATTTTTACAAATACCAACCCCGGCAAATTCGGATTTGACGTATGGCGCGTGTGTTATTCGCGATGCAACCGCCTGCCGTGTGCGATTGACAATTATTTCAACCGGCAGTGATGTGCCGTTGGCGATTGCGGTGGCGGATAAAATTGGACCGTCTGTGCGTGTGGTGTCGATGCCATGTGTGGAATTATTCCGTAAATCACCAATGCGGTACCAGCGCGATTTATTACGCGGATATGTTGTTGCGATTGAATCTGGGGCGACCGCGGCGTGGTTTGAATTTGCCGATGCGGTTGTTGGTATCGACCGATTTGGTATGTCGGGTGATGGTGGGGATGTCATGCGTGCAATGGGTATGGATGCCGATACGATTGCGGTTGACATCTGTCGCAAGATGAAATAATTTTTATTTTATGTCTGGGTATATTTTTGTTTTGGATGATGGTGGTGAAATCCCGGTTGTAATTGAATCGCGACGGGGCGCGCGTAATATTACACTGCGTCCGAAAACGGCGGGCGAATTTGAAATTCATATGTCAAAACCATATTTGGTGTCGGATGCGCGGGCGTTGAAATTTTTGGAATCTAAACGCAAATGGGTTAATGGTATATTTGCGCGCGCACCGAAAAAGTGTGTCGTGTGCGATGGTGATGAAATCGAATTTTTGGACCGGCGGGTTTTGTTGTGTCGCGTGCCGGGTGCGCGGTCTAATAAATTAGAATTAAATGATAATGGCGTGTGGACAATGTATGTCGGGGGTGACGCGTCCATGTTTGAACGGCGCGTGCGCGATGTGATAAAGGCAGAATTGTTGGCGGAAATTAAAAATATTATTCGGACAACGCCACGGGAATTTTGGCCGGCGCGGATTGCGTTACGTGATACAACATCGCGGTGGGGGTCGTGTTCATCGACGGGAACAATGTCTTTTTCGTGGCGGTTGGCGTTTGCACCACGGGATGTTATGCGATATGTTGTGATGCATGAATTGGCGCATAAAAAGCATATGGACCATTCGCCGGCATTTTGGCACCAGGTTTCAGAATTATATGGTTTTGGGGTCGAACGGGCAAAGCGGTGGTTGACGCAAAATGGCGCATCACTGCACCGGTATTTTTAGTTGATTTTTCTATATGTTGTTGGTATTGTTGAAATATGAAATTTGAAAATGCGTTTTTTAATCATGTTTTGCATTACGCCCGTTGGGCGGCATGTTTCTAGCGTTGATATTGTTTTTTATTTCGTATATAATTTAATTGTTAAAAATTTAACCAAAGGAATTTTGTCATGGATTTGAAACCAACGAAACCATTGTCTGGGTTTATAGAATTATTGCCGGCCGGGCAGCGATTGTTCGATTATTGTGCGGCAAAAATGCAAAATGTGTTGCGGGTTGCGGGTTTTTCTATGTTGGATTTGCCGGCAATCGAACGGGCCGAGGTTTTGACCGATAAAGATAACTGGGACGAAATTGAAACCCAGATGTTCTTGTTTCAAAAGGGTGATACGAAAATGGGGTTGCGATATGATGGGACGGTTGGTTTGTCGCGTTATGTCGCGGGGCACTTGAACGATTTGGTGTTTCCGTTTCGTGCGTCGCAATTTTCAAAACGGTATCGTGGTGAGCGCGCACAAAAGGGGCGTTATCGCGAATTTTATCAAATGGATTTGGATATTATGGGAATAAATTCTTTGTCCACCAATTATGATGCGGAAATTATTTCGGTGATTGGGTGTGCGTTGGATTCGGTGGCGGAATTTATTGGTCCAAACCAGGTTCGTATTGGGTCTCGTCCGTTTTGGGATGCGGTTTTTGACTGGTTGGAATTGACGGATACGCAAAAAAAAGATGTTTTTGTCTTGATTGATAAACGCGACAAAATGGGTGACGATGATTTTGCCGAAGGGTTGCGCGATTTTTTGGGCGACGAAAATAAAGAAAATGTTATAAAATCCGTATTTACAAATGGTTATCGTGATTTTGTAAATAAAAATGACAGGTTGGATGCGGCGATTGCGGAATTGGATGATTTTATGGAAATACTGGGTGAAATGGGGGTTAAGAACGCGGTCGTTGATTTGTCTGTGGCGCGTGGTTTGGCGTATTACACCGGGTTGGTGTTTGAATTTAAATTGTTAAATCATCCGGAATTGGGAACGGCGGCCGGCGGTGGGCGCTATGCGAATTTGGCGGAAAAGTTTTCTAAAACCAAAATTATTGGGGTTGGGGCGGCAATCGGATTTTCGCGAATATTTGCCGCGTTGTTAGAAAATAATCAGTTGGATTTGACGCAATTTGAACAACCGATTGATGTCGCGGTGCTGGTTATGGGAAATAACAATGTTGCGTATGCGTCGCACGTGGTGCGTGCGTTGCGTGATGAAAATATCGCGACAGTATCGTATCTGGATACCGATAAAAAGTTCAAAAATCAAATTGAGTATGCCGATAAAATTCGGGCTAAATTCAGTATAATAATCGGTGATGATGAATTAAAAAATCAAGTTGTTGCATTAAAAAATATGGTGTCTGGTAATCAAGAAAATTTAACAATTTCGGACGCAATAAAACAGATAAAGGCGGCGTAAGTTATGATTATTGAAAGCAAGTTGCGCGATATTCAACGACGGGCGGCGGAAATCGCAGATCAAATGAATTCTGGGACGGTTGCGGGTGACGAGTTGTCAAAGATGGCGCGCGAATATTCCCGGTTAAACGAATTGTTGCCTTTAATTTCTGAGTATTTTCAAACGGTCCAAGGTATCGCGGATGCGAAAGAGATGCAAAATGATGCCGAATTGCGTGACATCGCAACAGAACAGTTGGTTGAATTAAATCATCGGTTGCCGGATGTTGAACGCAAACTGCAAATTGCATTATTGCCACGCGATGCGGCGGACGACAACAGTGTGATTATGGAAATTCGCGCGGGTGTTGGGGGCGAAGAATCTGCGTTGTTTGCGGGCGATTTGTTTAATCAATATAAATCTTATGCTTTGCGTCGCGGTTGGCAGGTCGAGGTTATAGAAGAAAATCCAACATCATTACATGGGTATAAAGAAATTGTTTTCAAAATTGATGGGGTTGGGGCGTATGCGCGTATGAAATTTGAATCGGGAATTCATCGTGTGCAACGCGTGCCAGAAACCGAGGCCGGTGGTCGAATTCATACATCGGCGGCGTCTGTTGCCGTCATGCCCGAGGCCAAAGAAATCGATGTTGTTATCGAAGATAAAGATATTCGTATCGATGTGTTCCGTGCGTCGGGTGCCGGTGGGCAACATGTTAATAAAACCGACAGTGCAATTCGTATAACGCACTTTCCGTCCGGTATCGTTGTGACATGTCAAAACGAACGCAGTCAATTTCAAAACAAGGCGTCGGCCATGGCGGTGTTGCGGTCAAAATTATACGAAAAACAACGACTTGAACAACAAAATGCCAGTAATTCATCAAGGCGTTCTATGGTTGGTTCTGGCGACCGTAGCGAAAAGATAAGGACGTATAATTTCCCTGAACAACGTGTTACCGATCATCGTATTAAACTGACTTTGTACAAGTTAGATGATATCTTGGCGGGGGGTGATGGTTTGGACGAAATGATTGATGCGTTGATATCTGCGGACCAATTAGAACGTTTGGCGGCGATGGAGTAAATTTTGTTGTGGTGAATAAATTTTAATTATGGTATGATTTAATTCATGGTAAGGGCGCCAAAAATTATTTTAGATAAACCAATTGTCATGGTTGGATTGATGGGGGCGGGTAAAACGTCGGTTGGTCGTGCGTTGGCGCGCGCATTGGATATTCCGTTTGTTGATTCTGATTCCGAGATTGAGGCCGCCGCCGGTGCGTCGGTTGTTGATATTTTTTCTATGTATGGCGAACAAGAATTTCGTCGCGCAGAAACATCGGTGATTGAACGATTGTTGGATTCAGAACCCCGGATAAAGGTTATTTCTACGGGCGAGGGGGCATTTATCACACCGGCAGTGCGCGAAATGGTGTTGAAACGCGCGGTTAGTGTTTGGCTCAAGGCGGATTTGGATTTGTTGGTTAAACGCACTAATTTTAGAAATACGCGCCCACAGTTATTAAATAATGATAGCAGGGTGATTTTATCACAGTTAATAAATGAACGTTATGATACATATGCAATGGCGAATATTATGGTCGAAACGCATGATGAAAGTTTGCGTAAAACATTAAATGCGGTTTTGCGTGCGGTTGCACAATATCAAAAAACAACAGAAAACAAAAATGCGAACAAATTAAAACAACAAACAAAACAAAAAAAGGAGTAAAAAATGGGTATGATTAAAGATTTCAAATCTTTTATAAATCGTGGTAATGCGATTGATATGGCGGTCGGTATCATCGTTGGGTCGGTGATGACTGCGGTTGTTAATTCGTTGGTCAAAGATGTTATGATGCCGCCGATTGGGTTGTTGATTGGTGGAATTGATTTTTCTGATTGGAAAATTGTTCTGGGGGCGGATTCGGCTATCGGCATTGGTGCGTTTTTGAATTCGATTATCAGTTTCTTGATTACGATGTTTGCGGTGTTCTTGGTTGTGCGTATTGCGGCCAAGGCCAAATCAAAACAGCCCGTCACAACGCATGCGTGCCCATATTGCCAATCGACAATCAGTAATGCGGCGACAAAATGCCCATATTGCTGTTCGGCGGTAAAACCGATAGAAAATGTTGCGGGGGAAGAGAGTGATTTGGAAAAGGGTGTTAAAAACCTGACTAAATTGGCGGGCGTTGGTGTTAGCAAAATTAAAAAGGTTGCAAAAATTAAAAAATAATTTTTGTGATGAAAGAAAAATTTATGTCGCGCGGCGTTTGTTCTGCGCGATATTTTTTTTGTGTATTTTGATAGGGCGACGGCAACCGGGGGAGTGGTTGCCGTCATAAATATATGGGGTGTAATTTTGGTTTATAAAAGGCGCATAATGTATATTATGTATAGTTTGCCATACTCGCTAATGCTCGTTTGGGCAAACTATACATAATATAACTGCAAGGAGTTTTGTGTTCATGCCAACGAAACTATACATAATATAAGGTGCTTAAAAGTGTGTATAAACAGCCCAAACAGACATAATATACCCAAAGTACATATAAAAGTTTGTGTTCCATAGCGACTTACATAATATAATTATGAAGTGCGGTTTTCTGAGCTTTATGCAAATAAACTGTATTCAATCGATTGATTGGCTTGATGAATGTTTTTGATCGTATGGTTTTATATGTTTATGTGTTTCAAAATCGGTCGATTTTGGGCGCGCTGAACATCCAATTATATGGTTTTTATATTTCAGGTCGCTGAAAATCGATTGTGTTTTTTGATAAATATTTTGGTTGATGTGTGGTGTTATTTATTGACGCAAAATTGCAAATTTTTCGCAGAAATCTGGGCGCAGGGCGATATTTGTAATTTTGGAATCGGTGCCCGGCTCTGTGATTTTTTGGCGGAATCCTGCGTTGTTGGCATGGTTTGTTTTATAAATTATTTTTTTTGTTTTGTGTAAATTTTATAAATAAAAATTTTTATATTTTTTTTAGATTTTTTTAATTTTTTTTGTGTGTGCGATAAATTTTTGTCGCGGCAATATGTAGATGTGTTTTGTTGTAAAGCGTTGGTGATTATAAAAATAACCAAAATTACGCAAAAGCGCCAAAAATTTGCAAAAATCGCCCTACTTTGCCGGTAAAATTTGCAAAAAATGGCGGATTTCTGCGGTTTTTTGGGTGTTTTTTGTGGTAAAAACCTGCCTTGCCCTGCTGGGTGGGGTAATTTTTAGCAAAAACAACCTTATAAAAATCTTGAATTTTTGGGGAAATCTGTATAAAATCAGTTGGTGCGATGTTTTCAACAAAGGATAAATTGATGACAGACAATATGAAAAAAATCCAAGAACGCGAGGCAAAATGGCAACGCCGTTGGCGCGACGCAAAGGCCTTTGTGCCAAAAAATGATGGTTCTAGGCCGCGTTATTATAATTTGGTGGAATTTCCGTTTTTGTCTGGTGCGGGTATGCATGCGGGGCATATGTTGAATTATTCGGGTATGGATGTGTTGGCGCGCTATCGTCGTCATTTGGGATATGATGTGTTGTTCCCGATGGGGTTCGATGCAATGGGAATTGCGGGGGAACATTATGCAACAAAAATTGGTCGGCATCCGGCGGATGTGGCGCGTGATTTGGTGAAATCTTATTCGGATGTTATTGATCGGGTTGGTTGGTCGGTGTCGCCGGATACACGGGTTGCAACATCGGATCCGGAATATATCAAATGGACACAATGGATGTTTATTCAATTCTTTAATGCGGGTTTGGCGTATAAATCCGCCCTGCCCATGAATTGGTGTCCGAATTGCAGAACGACATTTACAAACGAAGAATTGGAAGATAACAAATGTCCGCGCTGTCACGGATTGATAGAAAAAAAAGAAAAATTACAATGGAATTTGGCACTGTCGAAATATGCGGATAAATTGCTGGATGGATTAAAAGATCTGGAATTTGATGAACGTATTAAAAAAGATGAAATAAACCTGATTGGAAAATCGTATGGTGCGGATGTTGATTTCCGTGTTGGCGATGATATTATGACGGTTTATACTACGCGTATTGATACTATATTTGGTGTGACATTTTGTGTAATTGCGCCGGAACATAAATTGTTGCGCAAATGGTTGAACGATGGACGCATCACAAATGCGGCGGCGGTGGAAGATTATGTCCGTCAATCTGCGGCAAAATCTGAAATCGAAAGAACGGACGCAACGCGTGAAAAAACCGGTGTTAAACTGGAAGGTATTGCCGCCATAAATCCATTTAATGGGCGCGAAATTCCAATCTTTACATCGGATTATGTGTTGGTTGATTATGCGTTTGGAACAATTATGGCGGTGCCGGCACACGATTCGCGTGACTGGGATTTTGCAAAGAAATTTGGTTTGGATATTATCCCGGTTTTGGCGGGTGGTGAACCTGATAAAGTTTGGGAGGGTGACGGCGAACATATCAATTCTGAATTTTTAAATGGTATGGGAAAATCAGATGCGATTGCGGCGGCAATTAAATATGGTGCCGAACATGGGTTTGCGCGCGGCACAACAAAATATAAATTAAAAGATTGGGGATTTTCGCGCCAAATGTATTGGGGTGAACCAATTCCACTGGTTCATTGTGATAAATGTGGTTGGGTGCCGGTGCCGGATGATCAATTACCGGTAATGCAACCGTATATGACGGATTATAAACCAACCGATGATGGCGAAAGTCCATTGGCACGTGCCACCGATTGGGTTAAAACGACCTGCCCTAAATGTGGTGGTGCCGCACAACGCGAAACGGACACTATGCCGGGATGGGCGGGGTCTTCGTGGTATTATTTGCGTTATTTGGATCCAAAGAACGATAAAGAATTTTGCTCTCGCGAACAGATGAAAAATTGGATGCCGGTCACGCATTATAATGGTGGACATGAACATAATACACGCCATTTGATTTACTCGCGTTTTTGGCATCATGCGTTGTTCGATTTGGGATTGGTAAATACCCCAGAACCATATGCCAAACGCACGGCACAAGGGTTGTTGATGGGATCGGACGGGTACAAGATGTCAAAATCTCGTGGCAATGGATTTATGGTCGTTGATTTGTTGGAACGTGTCGGCGCCGATGCGGGACGTGTTGCGGTTTTGTCGCTGGGGCCGTGGGAAAACAATGTCGTTTGGACTGATGGCGCATTGGCCGGCGTGCAACGGTTTTTATCACGTGTCGAGGCATTTGCCGATAATTTGACCGATGATGCGTTAACAGAATCCCAAGAAAAATTGGTCAATCGTTTGATTGCCGATGTGACGGAACGGTTGGACAATATGAAATTTAATACCGCAATTTCGGGTATGATGGAATTTATAAATGCTTTCCCGGGTGGTAAAATGCCGCGTGCGGCCTATTCCGTGTTGATTCAATTACTGAATCCGTTTGCGCCACATTTGACCGAAGAAATGTGGGAACGCATGGGGCATACCGATATGTTGGTGTTTGAGCCGTGGCCGGTGGCGGACGCGTCTAAATTGGTGGATAACGACATGATGATTGTTGTGTCGGTCAATGGCAAACGCGTGCGTGACTTTGTTGTCCCGGTAGATATTGCCGAATCTGATTTAGTGGAACAGGCAAAGCAAAACGCAACCAAACAATTGGATGGCGCAACGATTATTAAAACAATTGTGGTGCCAAAAAAATTGGTTAACTTTGTTGTGAAAAAGTAAAAAAGGTGTGTCGTATGGTCTGGTTAAAAGAAAAGATTGCCCAGGTTCAGGAACTGAAACGTTTAAGAAAAGAATATAATATCAAATATGAGGAAAACTATCAGTTGTATGGAAAATCATGCATAGTGGATGTTAGACAGAATATGAAATTTCCGCAACGGATAGTTTTGCCAAGCTGGGGAAGTGCTTTGTGGCCATGTATGGTGATTCAACAGGGGTATGAAATTGATTTTTGGCTTTCTGCACTTAGTGGTGATTGGTCGGGTTATTCTTATGAATTTTATTGCCCTAATTTTAATAAAGACACACCATGTACAAAGTGTGATTGTATGCACTATCAAGCAAACCAAAACCATTTTATACAAGAGAAATTACAGAACGAATTGTTCGATTTGAATAAGAAAATTGATGCGGCAAAAAAACGTATTTGGTGTCGCACAAAATAATACAATCCGCCCTGCTTCCTGGGCGGTTTTTTTATCAAGTTGTTTACTTGACAAAAAATATTTTTATACTATATTCATAGTATGAAGAAAGAAAATCAAATTTTGCCGGGAACCGACGCGTGGGAACGCATTTGTGAACAATGCGGATTGTGTTGTTTGCTGAAAACCCCGGATGAATATGGGCGTATATGTTTGACTCGCGTTCGTTGTCGGCATTTGGGTAAAAATCGTTTGTGTGATTGCTATAATACTGATTTTTCGGCGCGCGTGGATGAAGATTGCGACAGTTGTTTCAAAAGCAACGGCAGCCCGGTGAATTTTGATACCCTGCACCATGATTATGTGGTGCCGGGTTTTTGCCCGTATGTTAAAAAGTTTATTGGTCCGAATAAATTGACGCGCCCCAACATCGATTTTGAAAATACAATTTCCGAAGACGAATTGGCGGCGGGTGAAAAATTGACTGATTATGTTATTCCTGGAACGGCAAAGTATTTCAAATATAATCCGGCGTTATCTAAAAAATTGCAGGATTTATATACAAAATAAATTTTATCGCGTTGGAATTAAAAACATATCCGCAGAAAAATTTGTCATTTCTTGTTTTATTTTTGCCAATTTTTGACAATGTTGGACATCCGCATTTTGCCATGAATTAATTTGTAATGTTTTTGCGGAAATTTGTTCCTGTGGTTTTGTGCTGATTAAGTGTTTGCTGGAATTTATTTGTTGTTTAATTGCATTATAAATTTTATGGTTTGGGTGTGGTAAAAAATAGAATAATAATTCGCCCGTTGTATCAAGTGTGTGACGGATTGCGGTTAATATTACCTGTTCACTGGGGGATTTTATATAACGTAATATTTCTATGCCGTGTGCCCGGGCCGCAGCCAATTTTACAGATTCACATGGGTTTGTTATATATTTGTACGCCTGTATGTCGTGTGTCACCGCGGTAATTTGCATTTTGACCGTTGGGTGTTTTATTTTTGTTATCAGCCACGGTGTCTCTGTTTCGTGTGACAGCCCCAATAATATTTGTTGTGTGGTTGGGTTTGATAAATGAATTAAATTTTGTCCTGCGGTTGTCAGTGCGGTGGTTATAACCCGGGCGGATGGTTGTTTTAAGAGTGATAATATGTTTCCGTCATAATCTTTTTTGGCGGCATAGATTTTAATATATTCTGGGATTTTATCTTCGCCAAGGATATCCAGAAAATGTTTCATACACCAATTAGAATTAAGCAAATCAATACAATTTATCATAAATGACGGGGTACATTGTTCGTGGCCGAGAAGGTTATTGGAAAGTAAAAAATCGTATCTGTCCCGCACATTGTCAAACCGAAATGCGTAATTTTTGTTTTTATAACAGGCATAATTCAGTTCTTGGATTGGACTGTATAATGGTCGTGATAATGTTATTGTGTGGGGCATAGATATTGCTTTGTTATGATATTTTTTCAATTCTGCGGCGGCGGCGTTCAATGTCGTCAAATGGACTTTCCAAAAACGCCTGGGCGCACAGGTATGCAACCTCGATATCAATATCGTCGGCGGCCAATGCCAAAACATTTATGTCGTCGTGAAAACGGTCATCACGGGCTTGCTCGGGGTGGTCGCAACGCGATGCACGGATGTGGCGATAACGATTTGCGGCGATTTCCATGCCCGCCCCCGTACCACAAATTAAAATACCGCGGGCGGCGTTGTCGCCCAACATCGCGTTTGCCAAATCGGCGGCAACATCGGGAAAATCAACCGGTGTTGTTGGGTCAGACGTACCCAAATCAACGGTTTGATACCCGGCCGCGTTTAACATTTCAATTAAATATAATTTTAACCCCACCCCACGATGGTCCGCCGCCAGAAAAACTTTTGATATTTTATTCGTCATTTTTGTCACCTTTGCGTTTTTTTAATTTGCATTCTAATTCAGTGTTCGCGGTTATGTTCAATGTTCGATATGTCAATGTTCCATTCATTTTTGCATTACTAAATATGTTGGCGGTATATGTCAATGCGGATCCAGACAGTTCGCCATGCAAAAAAAGCGTGTCTGATTTTATGTCGCCAATAACATGTCCGCCCCGCCCGATTACAACGATAGACGCGTTCACATTGCCGTTGACGGTGCCATGAATTTGGACGGTTAAATCTGAATTTATATCGCCGTTTATCTTGCAACCTGCCCCGATGACGGTTGGTGATTGTTTTTCGTCCGCGTTTGTAAATGCCAACATTGTTTTTTTCCTTTCTTCCTTTTTTAGTTTTTTTTATTCTTTTACAAATTTTGCCGGGTTGAACTGGTTTCCTTTGTATTTTATTTCATAATGCAGATGTGCACCGGTTGAACGTCCCGACGATCCGCCCAAACCTATAATTGTTCCGGGGCGAACCCAATCGCCGCGCGAAACCAAAACCTTGGACAGGTGGGCGTATAATGTTGAAAATCCCAGACCGTGATCAACCTCTACGGTCAATCCATAACCACTGCGTTCGCCCACGGATATCACGCGTCCCGGTGCCACAGCAGATAATTCTGTGCCGATTTTTCCGGCAAAATCGATACCCTTGTGTTGTTTTGGTTTTTTTGTAAATGGGTCATTGCGCATGCCAAAACTGGATGTTACGCGGGCGTTTTTGACCGGCGCCCCCAATGGCAAAACCTGGGACAGTTTGGCCAGTCCCGCCCACATTTCCAAATCATTTGCCAATTTTTTATATTTATTATCAATTTTTGCATCAAATTTTATCGGTGTAAATATTGTGTTCACAATGGGGTTAGAATATTTGTTCGCGTTTTGTATTAATGATTGTTCTTGGATGCCCAGTGATAATAAAGTCGAACTGATTTTATTTAATTTTTGACGTAATTCTTGGGTGTGTTCAGATGTCAGTGTTGTGACGGCGTTTACGATTTCTGTGTCGGCCTCGGATATTATGGTCATGGTTTCGATGATTTGTTCGTTTTGCTGTTTTATTGTATCATTTTCAGCACGCACCATGTCATATGCGACCGATAAATCAGCCATTTTTGTGTATTCTGGGGAATAATCGCGGTCGGCAAACAATTCAGAAACGCGGGTTTTCAGAAAGTCCAATTCGCCCCAAATCTTGACACGTGAATTTGTCAGTTGTTCGCGTTCGGCATCAGATAATTTTTTTGAATTTAATATTTTGTCGTCAATTACATTTAAATTATGGGTTAAATCATTAAATTTTGTTAAATACACCTGTAAATCAATCAGTTGACGGTCGTGGCGTTCGCGTTCTTGTTGCAGTTGCATTGTTCTTTTTTGCAACATTGGGCGATGATATACAAAAACGTATGTTGACCAAGATGCCCATAAAATCAATCCAACCTTGCCAATAAATTTTGTAAATCGCCAAAAACTGCTTTGATTAAAACTGTATACGTTGCCACGGGGCGTATCCATCACGGTAAATTCGCGTGGCGGAAATATTTTTACAATGATTTTCCAACACGCACGAAACGGCCATGTTATAAATGACCACAGAGATGTAAAATATCTGGCGATAAAGTTTAACATTATGCCCGTATGTTAGACAAAATTTTCTCGATAGTCAAGCCATCACGTAAAATCGGGTCGTAATTCATTGGATACCCCAAATGCACCACAGAACCACCGTTTGTCCCCAAACGTCCACGAACCAAGACGCGTTCGGCAACCTGTTTTGTGCCAAATAACGGGATTATTGTGACGTGACCACAACTTTTTGCGATGATGCGTATAACCTCGGCCATGCGGGCGGCATCGATTACGACGCAAATATATCCGCGTGGTTTTACGCGTGCCAAAGACCGTCGAATCCAACGGGTTAAATCGGCGTTATGGTGTGCGTCCGGGGTCGAACGCGATGGTGTCCCAACAAAATATGGTGGATTGGTTATAACCAAATCAAATGTTTGTTCGGTGGACCATGCAAAAATATCTTCGTTTATTAAATCAAAATGATAATTATTTAATTTCATGTTATCTGCACATGCCTGTAACATTGCAGGTGACAAATCGATGCCGGTGATTTTTGCGTTTGGAAAATGATGTTGCAGGCATAATGATACGCCCCCCGACCCAATGCCGACATCCAATACTGTTTCGGGTTCTGTGCATGGTAATGCCGCCAACCATACGGCATCAGATGTTGGATTATAACATGATGTGCGCATTTTTATTGCGCCGTTTAATAAAGTAAATATTTCTTGTTTTTCAATCATGCCTGTATCATAATAATAAAAAACAAAAAAGGCAAGCGTATGTTTGAAGAATCTTTAATCGTGCAAAGTGCAATCAGTGCATTTAACAATGCGGCGTTGGCGGCACCGGCATTTTTTTGGTGGGCTGTATTGATGGCGCCGTTGTTTTTTGTTGTATATAAATACGGCAATAAAATCCTGGATATGATTGGGTGGCAACGCAATACATTGCAATTACGTATTATAAAATGGACGGTTGGATTGTCCGTTGTTTGGATGGTTTTGTTTGGTGGAAATTATAATGTTTTGCGCGATGCGGAAACTGTGCTGCCGTTTGTGACGGGGGTGGTTGCGTTTATGGGAATGTGTTTTTTTGGGTTTATGACACGCGATATAAAATTGCCAAAATGGCGCGATATGACCCGTCGTGACAAAATTAAATTCTTATTTTTATGTGCGGTTTTGTTGGGAATTATTGGATTGACAGATACGCATAAATGGTGGGGACCTGTTTTGCAAATTGTGGCGTTTGTTGGTGGGGCTTGGTTTGGGCGCCGTATGAAGTATAATTTGCGGGTTGTGCCGTTTGTGTCGGTGTTTTTGTTTTTATTTGTGACCATGATTCTGATGCAACCCGAATTTTTCAGATATGGCCAGTTGGGAAATTTAACAATTTTACATTTGGTTGGTGTTTTGTTGGTTGGTTTGCCGATTGTTGATATGATGGTTTTGCGAAATACCCGGGCATGCGGCAAAATTTATAACAGTGCATTTGTTAAATTAAAATGGATGCTGCGGTGTTTGGTTGCGTTGTCTGGGGTTTTATTTGTTATGACGGAATCTGTGCCGGTGTTTGTGGGATTGACGTGTTTGGCGGGGTGTTTGGCATGGTTAAAGATTGTGCATGCGCATAGTAGTGATATTCCCGAACATTTGGCAGACAGGTTATTAATGTTGTCATTGTTTTGCTTTGGCGTGATTACGGTTATGCCGGTTGTGTCGATTTTGGCGATTTTGGGATGGTGCGCCATGCCACACGGGGATTTCGTCCGCGAGGTTCGGTTCTTGTTATAATTTGTTATATTTCTTGAATACCAATTTGTTGCAAATTAGTGTAATATTGGCGTGTTTAATAATAAAAGTAAGGTAAAAAAGCATGTCTGATATTCATCCAACGGCAATTATCAAAGATGGCGCAGTTATCGGGGCGGATTGTAAAATTGGCCCGGGTTGTGTGATTGGTCCAAATGTTGTTTTGGGCGATCGTGTTGAATTGGTCGCAAATGTTATTATTGATGGAAAAACCAGTATTGGTGATGATTCTATTGTTTATCCGTTTGCGGTGTTGGGCGTGATGAGCCAGGATTTAAAATGGCAAGACGAATCCACAATGACCGGTTTGCGTATTGGTAAACGGTGTAAAATTCGTGAGTATGTGACTATACATTCGGGAACACCGGCATCGGACGGAACGGAAATCGGTGACGATTGTCAAATTATGGTAAATGCGCATGTCGGCCACGATTGCAAAATTGGAAACAGTGTTGTGATGTCTAACCTGGTTCAGGTTGCCGGTCATGTCGAGGTTGAAGATTTTGTTATCTTATCGGGTGGCGCCATGGTGTTGCAATTTGTGCGTATTGGTCGTAATGCCTTTATTGCGGGGATGTCCGGGGTTGGAAACGATGTGTTGCCTTATGCGATTTATGAAGGTATGGGTGGTCGCGCGGTTTATCGGACAATCAATCGTGTGGGGTTGATGCGGCATGGATTCACCAATGAAGATATGCATGCGATTCACTCTGTGTATTCGGCGGTATTTCGTGATACAGACGGCACAGTTGAAGAAAGATTAAATCGTGTTCGCAAGGAAGTAAAAAATAATAAATACGCGATGGATGCGATTGATTTTATAGAAAATCGTTCAAAACGTGGAATTGGAACATCTAAACATGCCGAATAAAAAAACAATATTCATTATCGCGGGCGAAGTTTCTGGGGATGTGTTGGGCGCCAATATTATGCGCGAATTGCCCGGGTTTAATTTTGTTGGTGTTGGCGGTCAAAACATGTGTGATGCCGGATTAAAATCCATATTTCCAATGTCTGATTTGGCGGTTATGGGTATTGTGGAAGTTTTGGCGAATGCGCGCACATTGAAACGCCGCATACGCGACACAATTCAAAAAATTATTGATGTGCGCCCCTGTCTGGTGCTGACGATTGATTCGCCGGGATTTGCGCGCAGTGTGATAGATGGTTTAAAAAAATCGCGTGCGGGTCGTGATTTAATTCGTGATGGAATGCGTTTTTATCATGTTGTTGCGCCCCAGGTTTGGGCCTGGCGTCCGGGACGCGCGAAAAAATATGCAAAAACATTTGATAAATTATATGCGTTTTTCGATTTCGAGGTGCCCTATTTCACGCGGTATGGATTGGAAACGATTGCCGTGGGGCATCCGATTGCAGATAATATAATTGGAAAATATGCGGCAAAAAACCCAAAAGGGAAAAAGATTGTGGCACTGATGCCTGGCAGTCGCAGGTCCGAGGTTAAAAAATTAATGCCTGTATTTCGTGATTTTGTTGGGATGATTGGCGATAAATATAAATTTGTTATACCAACGGTTGAAACCACCGATACTATTGTACGCGATATGGTTGCTGATTGGACGGTACGACCCGAGATTATATCGTCACAAGATAGGTATAAATTATACGAAAAAACATATATTGCTGTTGCCGCCAGTGGGACTGTATCGGTGGAACTCTCGATGGTGCATGTGCCGGCGATAATTGTTTATCGGATGAATTGGCTGACGACAATAATCGGAAAAATATTGGTTCATGTTCAATGGGTGTCGTTGGTGAATATATTATTGAATCGTTCGGTATATCCAGAATTGTTGGGTGCGGCGGCGTCGGCAAAAAATATTTTGCGCGAATTTAACCGTATCGCAACGGATGGTGTGGCGCGCCGGCAAATGGTAGATGAATTAAAATCTGCGGATAAATTGTGGCGACCGGACAATAAATCTGTGGGTGCGCGAATTGCCATGGATATAAAAAAATCTATATAAAAAACGGCGAAAAAAATCGCCGTTTTTTTTGTTGTGTTTAATGAATAGTTGCCCTTTTTAGCCATTTGGAAAATTGTCGTTCATCAGTTCGGTTGATGTCTTTTGTGGCGGTACAGATTTTGTGGTGCCGTTTTCTGTTTTTTCACATTGTTCTGTGCCAGCATTATATGTGTAATCGTTCGGACAACATATGTCGTTTGTTTCTGTCCAGTTTGATGGGCAATTTGCACATTCGCCCGATGATGTCAGTGGCACACCAAACGGACACACCTGGTTTTTATTGTTAACGTTCGCGTTGCACCAATCTTGTTCGGTTGGCGATGTGGTGTTTTCACTGTATGGCCATTTTGTGAACGCATTTGTTCGTGTTGGGGTTTGTGGGTTGCTGGCATCTGTTATATACCAATTATATGTATTTGTGTCAGCAATAGAACAATCGTTGTTTAAACCGTTTGTGGTTATTTGTTCAATCGTATAAGAGCCATTGCCCCGACCAGATACCAAATAGTTTACCAATGGTTGTGATGGGAATGTTGCAACACAACGCGTTGTTGTGCCGTTGTTGCTGCGCCGGCCACCGTTTTCCCAACACAGGCACGCACCCCACGATTGCACATCGACGGTTGTGTTATAATCGCGTGGACACATGTTTTCGTATTTTATTGTTGTCACAGGTTCAAATGCTAGTGATACCGGAGAAGATGTAGGCAAATCTTGTATGGGTATTAAAGATGAATTGTTGTTTGTTATTCTACCAACATACGGATATGTTGTTATTTCTTTGCCGATGCTGTAATCTTGATATAAATAATTATACCGGCTGTTTGCATCGTTAAATGTTGCGGTGCAAAATGATGTGTTGCTGTAATTATCACTGTATAATGCAAGATTTTGAATATTCATAAATGCGCCGTCCAGGTTCGTGCAACCGGTTTGTAAAATGTCAATGACTTGGTTATAAACCTCGGTTGCAATGCCTGTTGAACGCAATAAACGCGATTGACTGTTATATGCATATTTTTGATAAATTGCCGCATCTGGATAATAATCGAATCCGCCAAATACTTCATCTATGTTTTCGACACACGCATCAATTTCCGCCAGTTGTTTTGCACATTCAGATACATATCCCGGTTTTTTATTACCACCCGCGTCATATTCATATAGTGCAAACCATTTTGGTGCGTCGCCCGATGCAAACAGACCGCCAGATGGGTTATAAAAGTTTTCATAATTTTTACCGCCATAATTGTCAAAACACTGTTGAACAACGGCGCGACACGCGGTCAAAGAATCCGTATCATGACGATGTGCAATGTAATCTTGGACGATATTGCCGTCAAACATGTTGTTGCAAGACGAAATGTAATCGGAACATAAACTGCTGTTTAATTTTAATATGTTTGGATTTAATACGGTTGTTTGTGCGGCAACCAATCCCTGCATTGCATTGGTCATTGCGGTAGAACCGTTCATATAACATGCCGATACAAAATCAAAACACCCTTGCTTTATCTCGTCAACCTTGGACTGTTGGGCATAGTAAATATCCAATAATGCCTTGTTCAAATAATCAGTCCATGCGGTGTCGGCATCGTCATAACATTTGTCCAATGCCGGTTCGGCAAATTGTTTAACACGCTTTTCAAAGTTTGTGACAAATGTTCTGTTATTCGGATTTTGTGCCAATTTTTGGTCGGCATTGCTGCGGCCGGTACTGAATGTTAACATCGTTCCCAATTTATAGAAATCAACCACACCGGCGATTGGTGCACCGGTTGAAACATCAATGTATTCGCCGTTGTCCAGGCATTTATGATAATTTTTTCCGCATACTTCTTCACTGATGATTGCGGATTCGATGTTTGCAATACATGTGGCAATGTCATCAGAATTATGTGTGCGATGATTTTCTGCGCGTGCCATGTCCAGCATTGCACCACTTTCACGGATTGCCGCATGTGTTTCTTTTTGTTTGGTGTTAATTGCGGTTTGAACCGTGTTGCAATCTTGTTCGATTGCCATCAGATATGCGTTAACCGCACGTTGCAATGATGCATTGTTGCAATTTTTCGCGACCGCCGTGCGACATTGTGGATATACCGCCGAATATAATGCACGACCATTATACAATGCGATGGTTTGACCAACATCGTTTGTGCCAAACGAATTGGCGGTATCAAAAGATAAATCAATACTGTTTAAATCAGACAGTTTGTTATTTTCAACGCGACTGTCATTACCACGGATTGAATTCATTATCGCGGTTAATAATGCGGCAGATGCGGATTTGTCGCGCATTAATGCCAATTCACCTTCGGATGCGGTGTTCATTGCCGTGGCCTGGGCGGCGGTTTTGCCAACAATGTCCAAGTTTTCGTTAAACGCCGTTAATTGTTCGCCCGCGCGGGTCAGATTTTCACGCGCAGATTGCAGTGATGTGATACGGTCACTGCATGAACAGCGACGGTATTCGTCGTTTTTTAATTGGCAAAATTGGTCCATGCATGCAAAATATGCGGTTTTGCATTGTTCGTATTCGGCGCCCGTCCGTGTGTCGGTTGTGGCACGCGCAATTGTTGTTGTGCGTGCGGATGTGGATGCCGTCCGGTTGGATGTTATGCGCGATGTGGAGTTGGTATTTGATGTGGTTGGTGTTGCACGCACAGATGTTTTTTGTGTTGCAACCCGGACAGATGGGCGTGATGTGACAGTTTTTGTTTTTACCCGTTGGGTCGTTGTCGCACCCCGCATTGTTTGTGGTGTGCTTTGTACGCGCGGCGCGGCAATGCCGCCCGTTGTGAAAACCAAGCAGAAAACTAATGTTATTCCAATCCTTCTCATATCTGATAAAAATTCTAGCAAATTTCAGAAAACCGTGGCAAGCAAATTATCATTGTTTTTTGGTAATAATTTATAATTTTGTGAAAAATTTTTATAAAAAAATGTTGCTTTTTTTATTGTGATGGGTTATTATGTGCAACGCATTTGTATGCGTGGGTCATATGGCAGCATACGAGTTTTATGGGCATATGGCGGAATTGGTAGACGCGCCAGTTTCAGGTACTGGTGGGGCAACCCATGGAAGTTCGAGTCTTCTTATGCCCACCAAAAGTAAAAGTTCTGGGGTTGTAGCTCAGTTGATAGAGCGCTACGTTCGCATCGTAGAGGTCGTGGGTTTGAGTCCCATCAGCTCCACCATCCTTCGCTAAAGCTTTGGGTGGCAGGTCACGGTTTTATTGGTGGCATGTCATCGAAAGCCCGGCAAAAAATAATATAAAAAGTCCTGGGGATATGGCGGAATGGTAGACGCTGAGGACTTAAAATCCTTTGATCATTGCGATCGTGTGGGTTCAAGTCCCACTATCCCCACCACCCTTTGCCAATGCTATGGGTGGCAGGCCACAGATTATGGCCATAATAAAGTTTTGGATGTGTAGCTCAGTTGGTTAGAGCGCTTCGTTCACATCGAAGAGGTCGTTGGTTCGAGTCCAATCTCATCCACCACCAATAAAAATACCGCCATATCGGCGGTATTTGTTTTGTGATTTTTATCGTAATCCCATTTTACGACAGCATGCGTTTGCGGCATCTTGCCATGTTTGATATGTGGTGTTTGTGTTGCGTAAATCGCGCCATACGTCCCATGTTGTGCAATTATTATTTATACATTTCGCATATCGGCGTAATGCGCATGTTTCGTTTGATATTTGTCCCGTTGGTGTTGTGCATTTTACCACAATATTTTGGTTGCGAGCGTCGCCCACACCAATTTCATTAGACGATATTTTTTGATACGCAAATGCGTTGTTGTATATAAAAAGTGTAAACAAACAAATAAATAATTTTTTCATAATGTCCCCTAACCTGGATTTATTATAAACGAGATTTATATATTAAATCAACAAGGTTTTTATTCTGATATGGTATGGCAACCATTTGCGCGATATAAATTTAACGCGTTCAGCCATCCTTGGCGAAATATACGTTGTCCCCTGCGGAATTGGGCCTCGCGACGATTTAAAAATTCTGTTCTTAAATCACCTTGATAGTTTTTTGCAGCGTCGATTGTTTTTGCATCAATTATACCGGTATTTTTTAACCCCAATATGTCTTGCAATAATCCGATTGAGTTTTTTGTATTTCCGGTGCCCCATAATGCCATGAATACATCGCCACTGATTGCGTCGGGTAATTTGCCAATGTTATGTTTTTTCCAAAAATTATTATATGCGATATCCTCGGCATCGGCGCGTGAAAAACCGGCTCTTTTTACCTCGGGGAAAGATTTCGATGAAACGCCATAACACGTATATCCTGCGGGGTCACTGGGGTGTGATCCGCATCTACCTTCGGTTCGGAATTTTGTAATCATTGCCTTTTCAAATGCGGGTGATATGTTCGCATAACGTCCGGTTGTCAAAATATCTGATTTAAATGTTCCGCCGGACGATGATGGTTTTGTGCACGCCATGCCAATTTTTGTTCCGTCGTATGGTGGCTCATACCATTTTAGGTTTTTTGATGTGCCTGATGTGCCACCGGTGGCATCGATGTTTTCTTGGAATGCCATGTCACCATTTATTTCGGTTTGGACGGTGCCCGATTGTTGTTCCGTGTTTGTTGTTTCGTTATATCCATTGGTTGTCCACGGTGTATCGTTCATGAATAAATAATACAGTTCTTGTTTTTCGGTTCCCGGGTTGCGGATAATCGGTCGCACGACATATATATCAACATCGCATGCGGTGACACCGGTTTCGTCTTGGACTTCAACCAGGTCTTGATGAAATTTTTCGGCAAAACTCATTGCCTGTAAAAACGCGGCATCATCGTCGGTGGCGGATGTGGATGATCCAGCCCAGAATAACCACATGCCATGATTTACAACATTTTCAAATCCCGGCAAATCGTCTGCGGCCAATAATAAAAATGGTTCCAGTTCAATATTATTTGTGTAATCGCCGGTGGATGTTTCGGTGTAATCGTACACATCACCCACAAATTTTATCGCCATGGTCATGCCACTGACTGCGGCGGGAACCTTGGAAATTGCGGTGATATTTTTCATTGTATTGTGAAACAACCAATCGTTTATTTTGGATGATATGCCACTGGTGTTGGCGCGAACAATACGGACGGCCTTGTCCATATTTTTTGCGTTTTTTATACCTGTGCGTGTTGCGCGTGCCGCACGATATGCGCGCACCGGCAACAATCCGCGGTTTGCACGCCATGCAACCTTGCCCTGGCGTAATAAATATGCGGTGTGTGCCAATTCGCGTTCGGCATTGACCAATTCTTTATATTTTGTCACATCATCCAATTTTTCTAATTTTGCCAATTCAGATGCATGCGCGTTTTGCAATTCTTGTAATTCAGTGTTGTATGTGTTTTTCAAGTTTGCAATTTCTTGTTCAACCTGTTTTGCCTCGTCGGCGGAAAGTTTCGCCTGATTACGAATGGTGTTTTGTTCTTGACGTGCGGTTTTTAATTGTGATTGCAATTTTGCGGCCTCGCCTGATTTGTGGGGGCGACTGGTGATTTCTGTTTCTAATTTTTTAATTTGTTGTTCCAATTCTTGCATGCGTTTTTGTTTTGATGCCGACAAAGGTTTGCCGTTTTTTAACATGTTTTCGGCAGATTTTATTTTTTCGGCGGTACCCGCGGCGCGTTCAGCGGTGGCGGCCTGTTTTCTTGCGGTTTCCAATTCAGATTCCACGGCGCGAATTGTTTTTGGATCGGCATTGCGTGCACGTAATAAATCCAGTTTGTGTGATACTTGCTTTAATGTTTGTTGTGCGGTGCGATTGACACCGGCGATGGTGCCGTATGCGTCTTCTGCTGTGTCGGCATATTTTATGGCGCGTGCAACATCGTCGGCGCGACGGGATGTTTTTATCCATTGCATTACATCGCGTGATTTACGTAATGTTTGTAATGCGACGCGCGATTTATTAAATGCGCGTGTGGCGCGTGCAAATTTTAATACGCCGTTCACAATTTCATATCCGCCAAATGTGACAACTGTTAAAACAACGTCGGCGGCAACCTCCAGTGCGGTAATCCATCGCAAATCGGCATCGCCATATACGAAATAATCGTTGCTTTCGGCGGTTTTTTGTTGTTCGCGTTCGGCGTCGGTTATTTCCGCATCATGTGGCAGTCCGCCACCAACCGTGCGTGTGACCGCGCGATTTATCATGTCGCCATCACCCGCAATCGCAGAGCGCGATGTGCATTGTGTGCCAAATATACCATCGTGGTCACGTGGGTATAATGTTTTTATGTTATCTTGCAAATATCGCAGTGCCACAACATTTGTTTTACCCGGTGCAACATAGTTTGACAGTGCACCATGTTCGGTCACCAAAATCGCATACCATGCCGGGTCAACATTTACCCATACGATGCCGTTTTCGGCGTCGGCCGCGATATCGGGACTGATATCATCGGTTGCCAATTTGGGTTTTGTTGCCAGTAATAATTTTTGTTTTAATATGGATTTTTGTGTTTCGTAATTTATATCAATTATACGTCCGTTTGGAAAAGTATAAGACACCGTTTCAAAAACAATCGTGTCGTTGTCGGTGGCGGATTTAACCTCTGGGCATTCCAATATTTTGTTTAATGTTGCCGGCATAGAAAACGCCAAATGAACCCATGTATCGATTTCAGAACCGTCGGCGTCTTGTGCCAACTGTTCATCGGGGGTGCCGGTGTTTTTTAATGTATCAACCGTTGCGCGCAACGCATCGGCAAAAACCGCGGTTGCACATTTTGTATTGGTCGGATTGCGTTGTAATAATTCATCCACCGAATATGTGTCGGCGGCACGCGATACCAATGGTATAAGTAAAATTATCAGAAAAAATACAATTTTCTTTATCATTATTTTTTACATGAACTCATATATGCATCCAATGCTTTCAACCACGGGTCCACTGTGTGTCGATGAATAACGTCTTTTTTATCTTTGCCGGCACCACCAGATACATCATTATTAAAAGTGTCGTTTTCGAAATTGCCGCCGGACGAGTCATCGCCAGAATTGCCACCGTCCGAGTTGTTATCAGATGTTTTTTTACAATCCGCGGCACATGTTCCATCATCACATGGTTCGGTGTATTTACCGTTGGCACCCACACAATAATAACCAACGCAGATGTTTGGATATGTTGGGCTGTCGTAATGTTTTACCAAATATTCGCTAGGGGTGTTATCGTCATCCAAAACGGGTTTGTTGTTCCATACCATAACCTCGTTGGTTTTGTTTATAGTATCATTTTTTTTCCATTTTGTATCGGTGCAATCTGTAATTGCTTTTGTTTTTGGACTGTAATGTTTATACCAATTATCACTGCCAGAGCCCTCATAAGAGATGGCACAGGTTCGGTAGCCCAATAGTGAATTGCTTAATGTATAGGCGTTTGTTGGTAGTTTTTCTGGTAAAATTATTTTTTTACCATCTGCATAATTTTCGTCGTATATCACCCTGGTTGTGTTTTTTGGATTCGTTTCTGTTCCCAGTATACATATAGTTGTATTAACTTTGCATGCCTTGCTGTCTGCTAAGAAACAATGTGGTTTGTTATTTTTTACATAACAAAAATAATCGTTGCCCCATTCCCAACCGTTTGTTTGTTTATTTATACATTGCCATTCATAGGCACGGCTTGTTTGGTCGGCGCATGCAGTATACGGAAAAACAATAAATTCCATTAATGCAAAAACCATAAATATTTTTTTCATTTTTAATTCATCCCCATTTCGTGAAATGTTGATTCTAAATCTTTAAAATATTTGTCACGAACCTGTTCTTTATATTTTTCAAAATCTTCATCGCATGCTTTTATACTCAAAATTTGTAGTATTTCATCACGAAAGCGTGAATTACGTGTACATGTACACGGGGATTCCAGTGCCTCGCCCAATGCGTTACCGTATGTGCTCATTTTATTCTTTACAAACTCTTCGGCGGTTTGATTGCTGGTGCCGTCGATTTGACGTTTGGCCTCGTTAAACATCATGGTTTCAGCGGATTCTTCATCTTCGCCATATTTGGCAATGCATGCGCGAACGGTGGCAATTTCATTACACAGGGCGTCGGTCGCACTGTGGTATAATTTATCGTCGCGTTCGATGTTTAATGGAATATAGGTTTGGGCGTTTTTATATGGTTCGTACCCGGCGCGTTTAATTTCGTTTTTTTGTTCAAAAGATAAATCGTCAAATGCCGTCGGAAATTCCGCGGATGTGATGTTATCTGACGATGTTTTTGTTTGGTTTTGTAAAGATTTTAATTCCGCCGCACGTTTTTCATATTCGGTTTGTTTTTTTGCGGTTTGCGCGGTTGGTGTGCCGGTTGGAAATGATGTTTGTGTGGCGTTGGTGGTCGCGTTTATTGTTGGCATAACACGCCGCGCCGATTCCGCCACCGTTGTATTTGAATTTGGATTTATATATTTTTGATATTCACCATCGATATAGCCGGCGCAACTGGATGCGTAATTATATACCGGTAATTTCGACAATGCGACCATGATTTCCGGGCGAACATCCGGTAATGTCGCGTTGCGGCAATTATTACGTGTGGCGCATATGTTTTGTATTAATGCGGCAATGGTAACCTGGCAATCAGCAGGTTTCAGCGCCGGACCAGAATTATATACGATTTTTGGATATGATGCACCGTATGTGCCAGGTGTGTAAAATGGGTTCGATGAATAATTTTGGGCGTTTTGAATCAGACCATATTGCGAAAATGGTGTTGATGCGGCATGTGTTTGTGTCGCGACGCATGTTGTCGCAATCATGCAGAAAACCGGTAAAAAACAGCGTTTAATAAACAATTTTCCCTGCTCCCTCTGATGCGATTATAACAAAAACAAAATTGTAATGAAAGATAAAAATCCGCCGGCAAACAAAAAAGGTGCAAATGGAATAAATTTTTGATGTTTTTTATATCCCCAAATCATGCCAAATATGCATGCAAACACCAAGCCGATAGCCAATCCAAATGTTCCCAACCATAAACCGGCAACCGCCAATAATTTTATATCGCCCATGCCGATTGGTGTGTTTGTTTTGTCGTGCGAAAAATGTTCAAAAATAATACCCACGATTGCCGCCATGGCATACCCCAATACGGCACCGGCAACCGATTCGGCGGTACTGCATATCCACGGAAAAAAATGTGTCACAACCAATCCGATTAACATTAATGGAAATAAATACGCGTCGGGGATGATTCTGCGCCGGAAATCCGCCACAGATATGCGCCATGCACAAAAAATTGCCCCAATTAATAATGCGCCAAAAAAAGTATAAAAAAACATCAATTCCCCCTTGCATTGCGATTCGGTTGTATGATACACTGGTACATATATATAAAACAAGGATTTTTATAAGATGGCAACAGGTTGGGACGCAAATAAATTAAAAAAATTAAAAGCACTGGTTGGCAAGGGGTTATCAACATCGGAAATTGGTAAACGCTTGGAAATGAGTAAGAACGCCGTTGTCGGCAAATTAAACCGTTTGGGTTGGAATTTAAAGGCCACAACCGGCAGTGCCGTGCGTAAAACATCGGCGTCGGGTGCCAGTGTTGCGAAAAAGCCCGCAACAAAAAAATCTAAATTACCAATTTCTAAAAAAATTGCACCGGTAAAACCGGTTGTTATGCCCAAGGTTAAACCGGTTAAAAAATCTGCGTCAAAAAAGTCGGTTGAAAAACCGGTGAAGGAATCAAAAACGGCAAAACGTCCGGTCGCACCTGAAAAATCAACGGTAAAGCATTTGCCACGTGCGGTTGAATCAAATAAAAAATCTGGGGCGAATTTGGCAATGCATCAACGGATTATTCAACATTCGTTGGAAATGGCGGCATTAAAGCCAAATCAATGCCGTTGGCCGATTGGTGATCCGGATTCTGAAAATTTCCATTTTTGTGGGGATCCGGTGTTTGTGGGTAAACCATATTGTTATGAACATTGCCGCCAGGCATATCAATTCACGGCACCTAAGAAAAAATAACTGAAACATTTGGGGGATAAAAATGCCAAGCGAGAAGAAAAATGTTGTGTTAAAACCAACCGATTATGAAATCGAGGGAAATTCTGTTCGTGCGTTTTATGATGCCAATGGTAAATTGGTGTTTGTTCTGGATTTGACAACAAATGATATAAAGCCAAATGTTTTATTGGTTATGGCGTCGCGTGGTAATCGTAAATGGGACGATGTGTTGGCAAATGATTATGGTATGAATTTGGAAAATGTGCGTCCTAAAAAAGATAATAAATATCAAAAGTTAGATGTGGAATATGACGGATTGGTCGTTTATGACAATTTGATTCGCGCATATGAAAATGGTGATGCGTTAGACACGTATTTGAACGATTTAACGGATTTTCGCGTGGTTGCGGCGCGTAATTCTGCGACAGAACGGATGGATGTCGCCCGTGCAATTGCCGATAATGCGCGCGAAACGATTGATAAAACATCGGATACAATCGTTGAATTACAGGCCAAGATAAAGGCGGCGCGTGCAAAAATCGCAAGCCTGCGTCGTGGTATTGGGCGCGAACCAACCAAGGAATCTGCGGCAAAAATATTAAAGGCCGAGGCCGCATTGGATGCGTTAAATGATAAGTTGGCGCGTGCACAAAAACGTTTGGAAAATGCAAACAAACGGCTGTTATCTGCCCAGGATGATATGGATGCGGCGCGTGCGGTTTTGGATTTGTTGCCACGTGGACACAATAATAAAAAAACTGAGGCAATGCGTTCCGGTGTTGTGGTGCCGGTTGTGACAATGCATGGTAATAGTAAAAACCGGCATGATGACACGGAATCGGATGACGATGTGTCAGATTTGGATGAAGAAACGGAAATAGATGCGGATTACGATATGGATGAAAATAATTCTGAGATAAAGCCGTTATTTGATAAAGACCCGAATATATTGGATGACAAAATCGCATTTAAACCAATTGATTTTGGGACGTCTGATGATATTTCCGATGTGGAAATTGATGATGAAAAAACATCTGACGATGATGTGGTGACGGAAGATGCGGAACAGGATGCAGAAAATGTTGTTGTGGATTCTGGGGCGGATGATGTTGATAATGCGCCGGATGTTGCATTTAAACCGCCACGCGCGGTTATGGATGCGGTGAAATTGCCGGATAAATATGATACGGATGATGTTAAATTGGATGATGTTTTTTCGGAAAGTTTGGATGAAAATGTCGCGTATGATGCGTTGCCGGCGGATGGTTTGACAACGGATGTGTCAGATGATACAGAACAATCTGATAATACTCCTGATAATACCACACCGGATGATACGCACAAGGCACCTGTGTTGGATTCTTTGCAAAATATAGAGTTTGTTGCGCCTGATGCAGACGGTTTAGACGACAATCGAACAAATAAAATGGCGGAAACGACGGATAATGTATCGAAAGCACCAGATGGCGCAGATGGTGTGTCAGAAATCACAGATAAAACACTTGTCGAACAAAATGTTGAAGAGAAACCTGCCCTGATGGCTGCGCCGGCGGTGAATTTAACGCCTGCTACACGTCCCGGGACACCGGCGGGAACGGCGCAAAATGTTGTGCGTAATGATATTCCAAAACAAACAAGTGCGACGCATAAACCCGGATTTTTGTATTATGTGTTGTTGTTGGTTTTGATTGCTTTGTCTGTATTTACATTGTGGTTGTATCATCGTTCAAATGTGTCAAATGATGTAATGCCGACCGTCGTTGCGGAAAATGCCCCAACCATTACAGATGTTCGCATGGATGAAACACCGGATGACGACAATCCTTTTGTTGCCAGTGGCAATGTTGTGACGGCGCCACAACCAATATTGACCCAAACAGTGGAAAGTTCTTTGAACAAGATTGCGGATGCGGCGGATGTACCAACAACATCTGATACAGATGATGATGTCACAGATAGTGCGCCAGATGTGAATCCGGATGTTGCCATGCCCCAGCCAGCAGAACCCGTGTTAGATGCGGTGCCGGATGTTGCGCCGGTTGTGAATAAACCAGAATACAATGTATCCCAAGAAAATGTGTTTACAAATGGTAATAACGGTGGTGGTAATTTGTGCGCGGGTGATGTTGCGCCCGATGCAAATGGTTGTTGCCCCGGTGAAACATATTCAACGGTAAATGGGCAAAAGGTTTGTTGTCCAGATGACGGAATAGATTGTTATCCACCAATGTTTTAATGTAAAAAAAACGCCCAAATTTGGGCGTTTTTTTTGTATATTTTATTTTTCAATGGTTTCTATAACAACAATTGCGGCAGAATAATCAGATTGATCCGTAATTGATAAATGTATTTTTGGGGTTGCACCATTGCATAATTCTTTTAATGCGACCTTGGCACCGCCGTTTAATAACAATTCTGGCGCGCCCATATCGTTGTGGATAACCGATACATCTGAAAAACTGATGTCGTCACCAAAACCGGTATGTAATGCTTTTAAGCATGCCTCGCGCGCGGCCCAAAAGTTTGCCAAATGTTTTTCGGCGTTTGCGTTGTCGTTGTCAGCGTATTCTAATTCGTTCTTGGTAAATATGCGTTGTTTTTTAAATGCAGACCAATCCAAAAAACGGTTGCATTCAACCAAATCAATTCCAATTCCGATAATCACTGTTTTTCTCCCTTGTTATGTTTTTTTATAACATGGCTATATTGTATATTTTAAACGATTCGTGCAAGTATATTATCATGAATTTTGTGTGTAAAAAAATCCCCGGAAAATCCGGGGTGTTTTTATTGGTTGGCACATGCGGCGGCCGGGTCGGTCATCCACAGTTGTTGATTGATTGCGTTTTTGTTGGCGCATGTGCAAGTTCTGGTTTCTGGGTTATATATCGATTCTGGTGGGCATTCCAGACATTTTCCGACATATGTGTTCAACATCATGTTGTCTCCTTGGCATATACATGTTGAATCTTTGTAATAAGAATCGCCAGGGCACGCCAGACATTTGTCTTGTCCAATGTTCCAATACATGTTTTCTGTTTGGTTGCAACGTGCCTGGGTTTCAGAAACCTTGTTGCATACACCACCTGCGTCAGAAAACTCTGTCATCGAATCTATGCATTGGCAACGCGCACTGCCCCCGATAAATTTGGTTGTGTCGGGACATTTTAAACATTTTGTTTTGGTTGTATCCCAATACATATAGTCCGTAGAATTACATTCCGTCGCGTTGTTAATATTGTCTGTGGCCACCGCGGCAGATGTCGCCGCCGCAACCGATGTTGCAATGCTGGTTGATGCGGTCATGCTGGATATATTACCGACGCGACTCAATTTCGTTCCAACCCCAGATGTTGTTTTTGCCGGGTCCAGACCCAATGTTCCGTCTGATTTAACCATCAATATACCTTGGCTTAAAATATTACCTAAATCAGACATGGTCAGGGCCTGGTTGTTGACCTGGGAATTAATATCAGATGTTTTTGCGAATCCGGCATCACTTAATGCAGATTTTATTGTTGTGTTGTTTAAATTATCTGTTGTAATTGCTTTGGATGCGGTTGTTTCCAGCGAAGTTGTTCTGGATGCCAATGCAGAAACATCGGCACTTTGGGCAAATCCAGCATTTGTTAATGCGGTTTTTATGTTGTTATCGGTTGTAATATTCGATGTTGTGACAACCGTATCAGGTAATGCGGACGCGGCAATTTTCCCGTTGGTGGATGTGACCACATTTGCATCTTTTAATTTTTTTGCGATACTGCCGGTCGTATTTTCATCACCATTTAACAAAGTATCACGCATTGATGTAATTTCAGAACTTTGTGCGAATCCGGCGCCAGTCAAGGCGTTTTTGATTGTCGCGTTATCCAAGTTACCTGTGGTGATAATATTGGATGGCAAACTATCGCTGCGCACAACAGTTGATGGCAAATTGTCAGAAACCTGGGTGGCAATATTATCCGATGTAATCACTTTGGATGTGACGGCACCTGTGGTTGAATCAATGTTTACCAATCCCAAATCTTTCAAAGAATTATTCGTTGCGTTTGATAAAGCGGTCTTGATATTGTTGTCTGTCCCAATATTAGATGTTGTAATAACATTGGATGGTAAATTATTTGCAATGTTTCCGGATGTTATCACACCTGCATTGGTCAGGCGACTGGCGAAACTGCCCTCGCCTGTGCCATTTAATGTGTTGTTCAATGTTGTTGTAATATCGCCCGTTTGTGCAAATCCGGCGGTTGATAATGCCTGTCTTACCGCGCTGTTTTCCGCAGATAATTTTGCAGATAAATTATCGGCGGTCAATGCGTTCGATTCCAATGATGCCGTGCGGGTTGTTAAATTGGATACTGTGTCGGTTGTGGCGTATCCGTTCAATCGGGTTGTCAAAACATCTGATGTCACCAGGTCGGACGGCAATAGACCCGTTTTTAATGTCGTGGTTCCATCGTTAAATATATCTGTCTTTCTTGCGAGGGTTGTATCCGCAGAAATTTTGTTCGCAACCAATGTTCCCAATTCGGAATCAGTTTTCGCAATTTTCATATCAGATGGTGTTTGGCCAGATGTTCCACGAGACCAAGTGATTTTTCCGGTTTCTGAATTAAATGCGGGGACAAATGTTGCGCCATCATCACCTTTTTGTCCTTTGATGTTTTGGGATGTTGGTAATTCTGCATTGGCAGAACCCTTGGTCCAACTGAGTGTTCCGTCGGATGCCAAATTCGGGACAAATGTTGCACCATCATCGCCTTTGAATGGCAATCCGTCATTTTCAGCAGGATATGCGCAATTTGTATTATTAGAATCACATGAATAAACATATAATAATCCATTTGATTTTACATACCATCCATCACCTTTGATATTGCCTGTTGTTGGCAAATTGGTATATGATTGGACACTGCCTTTTAATGTATAACTGGTTCCATCTCTGCCTTTGACAGAATCCAAGAAATTTTGGTCGGATTTCAATGCGCTTGTCACATCAGGTATGGTGACGGATGTTCCTGGGTCGCCTTTTAATGCAGTGCGAATTTCAGAATTGTTTTTTATCTTATATAACAAACTGTTTTGGTTGCTGATGTCGCCATCTAGATTATTAATGGTTGTAGACAGTGTATCCACCGTTGATTTCGCAGCAAAAGTTCCGTTTAATTTTGTGGCCAAATTGGATGCAGATACAGAATCCGCAGGCGCATACAATCCGGTTAATTTTCCAGATAATTTTGATGCGGTT
>CADAKI010000008.1 GCA_902788485.1 uncultured Pseudomonadota bacterium
TTTTGTTCAACCATCAAATGATATGTTAACAGTTGAGAATTTTAAATCGTGGCTTGCGCAACAATATCGGGCTGGTACACCTCTTACGATTTGGTATCCGTTGGCGACGGAAACCACCGAAGATTGGACAGAAACATCATATTGTTATTTGCCAATCAAAGTTGCAACCACGAAATATGTGGAGACGGAATTTAGTGCGCTGAATACGGCGCTGGCGAATGCGGTGGCAACGGTGAATACTGTCGTGACCCAGACGATTGCCCAGGCCGCATCGATTGCAACCTTGCAATCCGGCAAACAGACGCGACCAGACGAAACATGTCCCGCCGGGAAAAAGTGCCTGCTGGTGACCGACGAAAACAACATCCCCCACTGGTACGAAATATTCGACCCGATAAACCGGTGGATGGAAAAGTTTTTCAAGGTAAACCCGAACGGACAATACGAAGAAAATGGTGTTGATTTTAGCCGGTGGCAGGGCAATCCGAATTTCCGCGAAACATACATCGACGGCAGTCGCGATGTCTATGTTCGGCTATGGACGGCGGCATCGCCCGCCCGCACGGTCGGTGGCATGTATCAAACACTGCCTGCGGGTGATATTGAAAACGCCGGCACTTGGGCGGTTGAGTGGGACGGCACCGAGGGCGACATCGACGCGGGCGCGGTGTACGGCATTGCAAAATGCACGTCTGTGGCGGGGACATTTGCCACAAAATTGACATCGGCGCAAGAGGCGACATTCTATGAATTACCGGCACCGGTGGGTCAAACGGACCGCACGGGATATGAACGGGAAAACTTTAAAAACTGCTGGTGCAAGATGACGGCGGTGGGTGTTCCTGGCGAGGATGGAACGGCTGCAAACGGGGATGTATACCCTGTAAACGCGTCGTCCTCTGCGTGGGTCTTCTACTACACGTACAATTCGGCCACCTATTGTGCGTACGCCTGTCCGGGCCACTGCGCGAACCGCGTCCGTAATGACGTGTCGTTTCGGTCTGCGGTGTTCGGTATGTGATGCAAAAAAAGTTTTGATTTTGGTGCTGATGTATGTCGGCATATAAAATCAAAAATCGACATATGAAAGTATGTCAAAAACTTTAGGCCTGATGAAGGTCACCGAAAACAATTCCCCGAACCCCACGAACTGTGGGGGTTCGTTTTTATTATGGTGCGTAATTTCTTCGCTTGGTGTGGTTTGCTTTGTTCGGGGGCACTCGTGACAAATCGCCTGCGCTTGCGCTGGGCTCTTTTACTCGTAGTCCCACAAACCCCACGAACTGTGGGGTGGATGTCTGTGCGTAATCGTGTTGAACGAATTGTTGTTCTTGGGGTGGGGAAACCGTGACGATTTTGGTGCGTTGGCACTTCCAAAATCTACTTGTTTTCCCTCGCCATAACATGGTTGTGTCTGCGGGGCACTCCTGACGGTTTGATTGCGCGATGCTTATCAAACCTACTCGTAGTCCCCACCGCCCTTCGTTAAAACTTCGGGTGGCAGGCAACTGCCCCGTCTTGCAACTTCGTTGCAATCCACCCCTTCTTTTTTGCTACGCAAGAAAAGACGGGGAATATCCAGGAACGAAGGGAACAAGACACGCACCACATAAAATAAAAACCGCAAAATGCGGTTTATATTTTCTGGCGGAGCGTGTAGGATTTCCCTCGACACCATTGGTGTCTGCGGGGAAACCGTAACGATTTTGCTGTATTTCATTTGCAAAATCTACTTGTTTTGAACCGTGTGCGTGGATTATTAATCCACAGGATTCAAACCAATCGACACATTCACGATAAAATTAAAACCACCCAAAGGGTGATTTAAATTTCATGGCGGAGCGTGTAGGATTTGAACCTACGGACCGCGTTACCACGGTCACGGATTAGCAATCCGCTGCATTTACCCCTCTGCCAACGCTCCGAATGGTTGGTATTATACAGTTTTTTTTATCAAACACAAGTCAAATTATTTCACGCGTTTGTCGGTTTTGAATTGCATGTCATACAGTGCCTTGTATGCGCCATTTTCGTTTTGCAACAATTCTTCGTGGGTGCCGGATTCAACAACGACGCCTTGGTTTATCACCATGATTTTGTTCGCGTTTTTAATTGTCGATAAACGGTGTGCAATCACAAATACCGTTTTGTCCCGCATCAGGTTTTCAATCGCACGTTGGACAACGGCCTCGGATTTATTATCCAGGGCGGATGTAGCCTCGTCCAGAACCAAAATTGGTGCGTTTTTCAAAAATGCACGTGCAATCGCAACGCGTTGTTTTTGACCGCCCGACAGCAACACCCCGCGTTCGCCAATTTGCGCGTCCAATCCGCCCGGTATTGTTTTGATAAAATCGTCCAGGCATGCCATTTTGACCGCGCGTTCTAAATCATCCGCCGTGGCGTTTTCGTTGCCCATCATGATGTTTTCGCGGATTGTGCCACTGAACAAGAAATTGTCTTGGAATACGACGCCGATGTTTGCCCGCAATGATTTTAATGTTATGTTGCGGACGTCCACGCCGTCAATCAAAACCGCGCCAGATGTCACATCGTAAAATCGGGGCAATAAACTTACCACCGTGGATTTACCACCACCAGAATTGCCGACGAATGCGATTGTTTCGCCACGTTTAACCCGGAAATTTATGTCGCGTAAAACCGGCACGCCCGGCGTATATTCAAAATTCACATTTTTAAATTCAATTTCATGGATGTCACCCGACATATCGCGCGCACCCGGGTTATCTGTGATTGCGGGTTTCGCATCCAAAATATCAAACACGCGTTCGATTGCCAAAAATGACATCAATACCGAATTATATGTTCCGCCGATTGATTTAATTGGTGTATATAACATAATCAATGCGGTTAAGAACGACACAAAACTACCCGCGGTGATTATGCCGTGCAAAATTAAATACGAACCAAACCAAATCGCCAAACCGATACCAACCGATAAAATTACATGCATAACCGGGGTCAGCCAGCGCGTGCGTTGTAACATCTTCATCCGCAGGTGAAACACCCCGTCCAGAACGCGTTCGAATTTATTGCGTTGGTTCCCGTCCAGGTTATATGAAATAATCGTTTTGTTCCCATTATATGTTTCATTATATGCCGTCAATAATGCCGAATCCGCAACAATCGTTTGATTCATAATACTGTTGATTTTTTTGCGAACCAATGTCATCGGCATCATCGACAGCAACATTATCGCAACGCAGACCAATGCCAGTTGCCACGAATTATAAAATAACACCGCAATCAATGATATCGCCGTGAAAAATTTTTGCACAAAAGATTTCAAATTATTTAACAGGCCCGAACACGCCATTTCTGCATTGTTATTAAACATGAAAATCACATCGCCAGAATTTTTCTTGTTAAAAAATTCGGTTTCGAATGCCAACATTTTTTTATACAAATCCAGTTTTAATAAATTTGTTGTCTTGGCACCGACCCACGTGTTCAAATATTCCGCCATATAACGCAGGACGCCCTGGACAATAGTAAAACCAATAATCATCAATGGAATATACCATGCCGTTTGCAGGTTTTTATCAATCATAACCACGTCCATGTATGGCTTTAACGATAATGCAATTACCGCATCCAAAGAGCCAACAGGTATCGCAACCAAAACCGACAATAATGCACGAAACCAAAATGGTTTCATGTATGGCCACATGCGTTTGTAATTTTCAACAAACATATTGTGCAGAATTTTTTCACGAATATCCTTGGTCAGTTTCATGTTGTGGTCCCCTGTATTTTTATTCTTCCGTTGGTTCGGGTTGATAAATTTCAACGTCGCGTGTCATCGATATAAATTTATCGGCACGGCGTGCGGGTAATTCAGATGCCGGAATATCACGCAAAGATTCCAATGCGCGTGTCACCGCCGATGCCACCAATTCCATCGTTGTTTGCCAATCGTTGTGTGCACCCCCCGCCGGTTCAGATATAATTCCATCAATCACACCCATTGCCGCCATGTCGCGCGCCGTTAACTTCATCGCCGCCGCCGCCGTTGCGCGGAATTTGTTGTCGCGCCATAATATTGATGCGCATGATTCAGGTGCAATCACAGAATAAATCGCGTTTTCCATCATTAAAATTCGGTCGCCTGTTCCAATCGCAATCGCGCCGCCGGATCCACCCTGGCCAACATTGACGGCGACATATGGTGTTTTTATGGCCAGACCCGTTGAAATCGCGTTGGCAACCGCCTGGGATTGGCCGCGTTCCTCGCTTTCGCGGCCGGCGTTTGCGCCCGCCGTATCAAACAAAGATATCAAGGGCAGGTCGAATCGTTCCGCCAAACGCATCATGCGAACCGCCTTGCGATAACCGTCGGGGTTCGCCATCCCAAAACGATGTTTTTGTCGCGTTTCAATCGTGCGACCAGACTCTTGCCCAATGATGACCGCCGGTATGCCACGCCAAAAACCAATGCCGGATGCCATCGCAGGATCCTCGCCATAACAACGGTCGCCCGCCAGGTATGTCCAATCGTCAACAATGCCGTTTATATAGTCCAAAAAGTGCGGACGATTTTCATGGCGTGCCAATAAAACCTTGTCATATGCGTCGGTTTCGCCCATGCCACGGATTTTTTTGTCGTGGTCGTTTTTGGGTGTCTGGACATTTATAACATGCGGTTCAATCGTTTGATGTGTCAATACGCGTAATATTCGCGCAACATTGTCATGCAAATCAGCACGCGCAGACACAATGTCAACCATGCCATGTTCGTACAGGTAATCCGCCGTTTGGAAATTAGATGGTAATTTTTCACGAATGTTTTGTTCAATAACACGACGGCCGGCAAAGCCAATGCGGGCGCCGGATTCTGCGATATGAATATCACCCAACATCGCAAAAGATGCGGTCACCCCACCAAATGTCGGGTCGGTTAAAATAACGATGTATGGAATTTTTTTCTCGTGTAATTTGTTGACCGCGACCGTCGTGCGTGCCATTTGCATCAATGCCAAAATGTTTTCTTGCATACGGGCGCCGCCACTGGATGTGACCATGATGAACGGTTGATTTAACTCAATCGCGTGTTCCATCGCAGATATAATTCCGTCACCCGCCGCACGTCCCATAGAACCCATCATGAAAAATCCGTTTAACACACAAATTGTTGTGTTTATGCCACCGATTTTCCCGTCCGCCGCCGCGACCGCGTCGTGTTCGCCGGTGTCTGCGCGTGCCGCCACCAAACGGTCCGCATAACTTTCCCGGTCAACAAATTCCAATGGGTCATCGGTGCATGTTGGTAAATTCAATTTTTCCCAGTTTGCATCGTCAAACAGCAGGTTAAAACGTTGTTTTGGCGACATGATAAATACATGGCCACAACGCGGACATACATAATGATTATCCTTGTAATCACGGTAATATACCAATTTCCCGCATGATTCACATTTTATCCACATCAATTTGGGCACGCGGTCATAACGATTGCGGTCTTGGGTTTGAATACCCCGTTTTGATTTGAAAAGCATTGAATTATCCGTTCATTTTTTTTGTTAATTCACGACTGGGTTTGAATAACACGGTTGTGTTCGCCGGAATAGATTGTGGTCGCCCAGTTGATGGGTTATACCCAATTTTTGCCGCACGGGCGCGCGGTTGAAATGTGCCAAAACCACGGATTTCAATACGGTTGCCGTGTGCAACGGTGTCAATCATGGAATCCGTTACCGTGTCCAACATTGCCGCCGCGTCGGTTGCGCGCATGTGTTTGAATTGGACCTGGATGGTTCTAATAACATCAGAACGTTTCATAAGATTAAATCCTTTTTATACCAATAATTTACCAAATTTTCAGCATATATCAAGTGTTTTTTACAAAAATATATGCCGCCAAAACTTGGCGGCATATATGTTCAATAACAATAAATTATTATCTTTCTGGATATTTTTTGTTGCGGATTTGCAATAATGCGATTGCGCCAATTAATGATGCGGTGCCGCCCGCCAACATTTTGTTTGTTGTCTTTTCAGATGCCGCGGTTTTATCGTGATAAATCATACGCGCATCATCGGTACTGGCCGCGATATATACAGCCAAAAACCCCGCCACACCCAAAGTGGTTGCCCAACCGGTCAAACGGTTTCTTTTTTTTATATATTTTTTATCGTCACTATTACCTCTGTACATCATTTTATAAACTCCCTTGGTTGATAGTTAACACTAATATAATACAAAATCGACAGTTTGTCAAGTGTTTTATGCTCAAGAAATTTGTCTTATGTGAAAAATGGGGATGATGTTTTTATGATTTATATCAACCAAGGGAGTTTTTATGTCCGAATATATGCAAAATTGTCAAATGAATTTTCCACTGATTGGGGATGCGGCGCCGGAATTTACGGCGCGGACAACCAATGGCATTGTGCATTTTCCAAAAGATTACGTGGGGCGGTGGGTGGTTTTATTTTCGCACCCCATGGATTTTACGCCTGTGTGCACAACAGAATTTTTGGCATTTCAATCAAAATTGCGGGATTTTAATCAGTTAAATACAGAAATTATCGGTTTATCGGTTGGTGCAATATCGTCACATTTGGCATGGATTCGTTCGATATATAGCGATATTGATTTTAATGGTTGGAAAAATGTTAAAATAACTTTTCCGGTGATTGCAGACATGGATTTGAGTGTATCGAAATTGTATGGCATGATTCACCCAGGAATATCTGAAACAAAAACCGTGAGGGCGGTATTTGTTATTGATCCCAATGGTATTATTCGCGCAATATTGTATTATCCGCAAACCACGGGACGCAATATTGATGAAATTTTAAGGATGCTGGTTGCGTTGCAAACAAACGATGCGTTTGGTGTATCAACACCGGCGGATTGGTGGCCGGGAATGCCCGTGTTGGAACCGTTGCCCGATACCGTGGCCGATATGCATAAACGGGTGGGGGCAAAAAATAAAAATACCCAGGCATGGTATTTAACATTTCGCGATTTACCAGAATCAAAAATATATGAAAAAAAACCCGCGAAAAAACGGTGAGAGGGCTCCCTCGCCACAACAGGGTTGTGTCTGCGGGGCATTCGTTAGCACTCAAACTTCGTAAAACTCGTTTTCGTTTACTCATTGTCGAACCAGCCATTGCGTTGCAATGACAAGGTATCGAATCCAAACACCCGCAAACAAAAATTAAAATCGGCATAAACGCCGATTTGAATTTTTGGTCGGGGTGAGAGGGCTCCCTCGCCACAACAAGGTTGTGTCTGCGGGGCAATCGTGACGATTTCACTGCATTTTATTTGTGAAATCTACTGCTTGTCGAACCGGCCATTGCGTTGCAATGACAAGGTATCGAATCCAAACACCCGCAAACAAAAAATTAAAACCGTCCAAAATGGACGGTTTGAATTTTTTGGTCGGGGTGAGAGGGTTCGAACCTCCGACACCTTGGTCCCAAACCAAGTACTCTACCAGGCTGAGCTACACCCCGAAACAGGGGGTATTATAACATCTTTTTTGTTGATTGCAAGCCCAATCCTAAAAATTTCCCTTGTGTGGGTGCGTCTATTTGTTTTACAATTTAAATAGAAATGAAGGGATTTTTCAAATTTTTATTGGTTATGTTATGCATTGTGCCAAACATTGCGCTGGCGCGTAATGTCGTATCGCGCGCGGCGCGTGTGACAAATACGCCGACATCCGGATATACATATAATTACATGTATCCATATATGAATAATCAAATGCGGACGACATTAAATCCGGGTGATGCCAATGCCCAGAGTACCAGTCCCATAAATGCAGTTGTTAAAACCAGTCCGATGCCAACAATGGCAAACACAAATACATCGTCGCGACGCGTTGTCGCGCGCAGTGGCCGTGCCACAACATCGGCGGCGCGTGCGGCAACGTCGGGCGGGGCGGGGATGATGGCGCGCGCCGGAACATTTGGTGCAACAATGCCGACACCAACCACCACGCGTGTGGGGTCATCACGACGCGTTTCGCCACGTGCGTCAATCGCGCGCAGTTCGCGATTGATTAATTCCAATGCGGCAACATCGACAATAAATTCTACATCGGGGGCGTATGTTTCGTCGGGGCGGTGCCTGGCGGATTATATGGATTGTATGAATTCATATTGTATGCGTTCGGACACGCCATATAATCGTTGTTTTTGTTCGGCAAAATTGTCCCAAATTGAATCGACATACCAACCGCAAATTGATTCTTTGATTAAACAGGTTTTACGCGCGACGGACACGACAACATGGACGGACGAAGAAATGTCGGCATATTGGTATGACAAAATGGGGCAATATGTTGGTGTGGATTCGTGGGAAAATTTGGACAATGCGTTGAACATTGATTGGCCGGATGCTGATTTGCGGATGCAGGGACAAAATGCATATAATGCGGGTCACGAATATTGTGTGAATCATTTGTTGAATTGTTCGTATGCGGCGCAAAATATGCGTGATGTATATCGGTCTGAAATTGCCAAGGATTGCACAAATTATGAAAAATCGTTACAGAAATTAAAGACCGCGTTGGAATCGGCATTGGAAACTTACAGTGAATAGATGTCTTCGCACTTTTTATTGTGTCGGTAAATATTTCGCGCCAAATCATCACTGATATGTTCCCAATCGGTGGCATGTCCAAAAATTATATCGCATTGGCAGGTGGCTTTATTCGGCGATGGTATATTTTTCGTGCAAGATGCGACGAATATCGCGCATCCCAGTATGATAAATTTCTGCATTTATTTTCTCCGTTTTTATTTGTTGGGTTGTAATTGTGTTTATTGTTTGTTGGGCGGCGCGTTGGTTGCATTTTGCGGTGCTGTGTGTTGCGCCCAATGTATATGCGGCAAAAATCAATCCGCATATCGCGATTATTAAATATGTTTTTATCATGTCTTTCCTTTAAAAAAAACACCCCATGCGGGGTGTTGTTATTTTACGCCGATTGTTTTATTGATTCATAGAATTAAAGAAATCAGCATTTGTTTTTGTCAAACGCAATTTGTCCAAGACGAATTCCATCGCCTCGGCCACGCCCATCGGATTGATGACGCGACGTAAAACATATGTTTTTGCCAATGTTTCTTTGTCGACCAACAAATCATCTTTGCGTGTGCCAGATTTTGTGATGTCGATTGCCGGGTAAATACGTTTGTCAGATAATTTTCTGTCCAAAATAATTTCGCTGTTTCCGGTTCCTTTGAATTCTTCGAAAATAACTTCGTCCATTTTGGAGCCGGTGTCAATTAATGCGGTTGCAATAATGGTGAGCGACCCGCCACCTTCGATATTGCGGGCGGCACCAAAGAACCGTTTTGGTCGTTGCAATGCGTATGCGTCAACACCACCGGTTAAAACCTTGCCAGATGATGGGACACATGTGTTGTATGCACGGCCCAAACGAGTGATGGAATCCAGCAAAATTACGACATCTTGTCCGGCCTCGACCAATCTTTTGGCCTTTTCAATAACCATTTCGGCAACCTGGATATGACGGGCGGCGGGTTCGTCGAAAGTACTGGAAATAACTTCGCCTTTTACACTTCTTTGCATATCGGTCACTTCTTCGGGACGTTCATCAATCAATAATACAATCAGTTTCACATCCGGATAATTTGTCGCGATAGAGTGCGCAATATTTTGCAGCATAATCGTTTTACCGGTGCGCGGGGGCGCCACAATCAATGAACGTTGACCCTTGCCGGTGGGGGAAATTAAATCGATAACGCGCGCGGTTAAATTACGTCCGCGATCGGTGTCGGTTGGAACCTCCATCTTTAACATTTCATCCGGATATAATGGTGTCATATCGTCGAAAGAAATGCGATGACGCAATTTTTCAGGGTCCTCGCCATTGACGCGTTCTATTGTTTCCAATGCAAAATACCGTTCGGAATCGTTTTGTGGTGCCTGGATACGGCCCGTCACATAATCGCCGGTTTTTAATCCATATTTTTTTATCAGTGTCGGCGACACATATAAATCGTCCGGCCCCGCCAGATAATTGCTTTCGGGGGCACGTAAAAAACCGAAACCATCGGGCAAGCGTTCCAATACACCATCACCGATTAAAACAACATCCGCGTCCATCGCATGAACGCGCATAACCGCAAAACGCAGTTGTTGCACATTTAATTGGGACGGGTTTTCGATACCTAAATCTTCCGCCATTTTCAGCAGTTGCTGGGGCGTTTTCGCCTTTAATTCATTAATATTCATAAAAAATCCTTTTGTGGAAAAATTGAACAGAATTGTTCAAATCAAGATGCGTATATTATATACAAAAAAATAAAAAATGTCAAGAAAAAACCGGGCGGGGCGCCCGGTTTGATTATTTATCCGTCACGGTGACAGGTTCGGTCGCAACGCCGGTTGTCGGTTGCGATTGTGGTTGCGTCGCCACATCCGATGTTAATTCCTGGCGCAAATCACTGACATTGTTGTTGTTTGCCGTTTTTGCAGAAACCAATGCCAACAGCGCGCACAAAATAAAGAATATTGTTGCCAACCATGCCGTTGCACGGGTTAAAAAATTACCCGCCGCCGCACCGGTTAATGCGCCACCAAACATTGATGCCGCGGATGCGCCAGACATACCCGACCCTTCGGATTTTTGTAATAAAATAATCGCAATCATAAATACTGCAACGATAATCAGCATAACCAATAAAATCGAAAACATTTTTTATCCTTTATTATTTATATGTAAATCAAAAACTATTTATTTGCAAGAATTTTCAATAATTCTGCCGCGGCATTTGTACTGGCCACTTTTTTAGAACTGCCCGAACCGGTTGCGGTTTTTCCCATTGCCGTGACCGTTGCGGTAAATATTGGGTTATGTGCAGGACCGGTTTGTTCAACATATTCGTATACCGGCAAATCCCCGGTGCGGGTGGCCTGGACAAATTCTTGTAATTCGGTTTTGGCGTCCTTTGGGGCAACCAATTCCTCGTTTGCCAAATCGCGCCAACGTGTCACAATAATATCGCGGGCGGTGTCGAATCCGGCCTCTAGATACATGGCGCCAAATACAGCCTCCATCGTGTCGGCATATACATGTTGCAAACGTCCCGCCGTCATGTGTCCATGACGAATATATGGGCCCAATCCAATTTCGTCGGCAACGCGCGCCAATGTTTCGGTTGATACCAATGATGCATGCCGCCGCGCCAGTTCGCCCTCGTTTTCTTTGGAAAATAACACAAACAGCATGCCGGCCACCGCCAGACCCAACACACGGTCACCAACAAATTCCAACCGTTCATTATTATGCAGGCAATCCGCACCACTTTGCGTCAATGCCAATTCCAACAGACCCTTGTTTCGGAATTTGTATCCCAATATGGTTAAATTATCAACCGGTTTTGCTTTTGTCATTTTTTATCCATTTTGTTTATTATTTTATTCCCATACCAATTCGGTCCCAACGGATTTTATTGCCCCATGTCCATAATGCAATCATTGGTGCATAATAGTTATGCGAATACCACACAAACCATACACGACCCAATATATTATCGCGTGGAACGAAACCAATTTCGGCGCGACTGTCCGAACTGTTGTCGCGATTGTCGCCCATGAAAAAGAAATGTCCCGCCGGTACAGTATATTCAGGTGTGTTATCATACGGCGCATTGTCCGCCATTTCAATAATACTGTGTTTGACGCCGTTTGGTAATGTTTCGGTGTATTCGGTCGCATCAAATACCCCACACAGACCCGCCACCATTCGACAATACGAATCGGGTTTATATTCAATCGTGTAATTAAATGTTGCCGGCGCATTATTTACCCAAATCTTGTTTCCGCGAATTACCATGTCATCACGATAAAATCCGACACTGCGTATAGATTTTGGTAAAACCGCAACAACATAGTGACGCGGGTTTTCGCGTTTAACAATTTTACCATTTATATATAAACGTCCGTCACGCACCTGGATTTTATCGCCCGGTCGCCCAATCAGGCGTTTGACAAAATCTTGGGATTCGTTGATTGGGTTACGAAATACAATTACGTCACCAACATTTGGTTCGGTCGCAAGGAAGCGTCCGTCCCATAAATGCCATGACCCAAATGGAAAAGAATAACGTGAAAATCCATATGTCCATTTTTCAACAAATATATGGTCGCCAACATTTAATGTTGGTATCATAGAACCCGATGGAATATTAAACGGTTCTAACAAAAAACTGCGGAAAATGATGGCAATCAGTGCGCCATAAAATATTGTGTTAAACCATTCGCGCACGGCATTTGGATTTTTTAGTGGCATAATTTGTTCCCTTGGATATTCTTTATTCATCGCATTTTATAACTTGAAAACGCGTAAAGCAAGTTTATAATGCGAATATGATTTCATTAAATTCTATTATCTTTAATGGTATGGATGCCACAAAAATAGATGTCCAGGTTCAACTGGCAACCGGTTTATCGGATCCGGAATTTCACATTATTGGTTTGGCGGACCGTGCGGTCAAAGAATCTGCGGAACGCGTTCGCAACGCGATGAGTGCGTTAAATGTTCCATGGCCACCGCGTCGTTTGACGGTGAATCTGTCGCCCGCCGATGTGGAAAAATCGGGTTCGCATTTTGATTTGTCTATATTATGTGGAATTTTATGTGCGCTGGATATATTGCCGCGTGATGCGTTGTCAAAATATATTATTATGGGCGAAATTGGTTTGGATGGGTCGATATTAAAAACCGATGGTGTCTTGCCGGCCAGTGTTTGGGCCAAAAAACACGGTATGGGTATAATTTGTCCCGCACCCCAAGGGGGCGAGGCAAAACTGTCGGGATTGACCGATATTTTGGCGCCGCGCCATGTGTTGGATTTAATCAATCATTTTACTGGCGTGCGTGCGTTGGAATTTCCGACGGATGATTTTTCATCTGTGGTGGGGCAACCTGATGTTGGCGATATGGCGGATGTATATGGGCAACAGGCGGCAAAACGCGCATTGGAAATTGCGGCGGCGGGTGGGCACGCAATGTTGATGGTTGGTCCCCCGGGGTCGGGTAAAACGATGTTGGCGTCGCGTCTGCCGGGAATTTTACCAGATATGACGACGGATGAAATATTGGAAACATCGGTCATTTATTCTATGGCGGGCAAATTACCAAATTCGGGTTTGGTGACGCATCGCCCATTTCGTGCGGTTCATCACACGGCCAGTCCTGTATCATTGGCGGGTGGTGGTTCGGATGCAAAGCCCGGTGAAATTTCTTTGGCACATAATGGGGTGTTATTTTTGGATGAATTGCCGGAATTTAATCGTTCAACACTGGAAATATTACGCCAGCCCATGGAATCCGGAAAAATTATGATTTCGCGTGCACGGCATAATGCGACATACCCGGCAAAATTCCAATTGATTGCGGCAATGAATCCGTGTCCGTGCGGTCATTTGGGTAACGCGGCATTATCTTGCACGCGTGCGCCCCGTTGTGCCGAGGCGTATCAGAATAAAATTTCCGGGCCGTTGTTGGACCGAATTGATTTACATGTTGATGTTGATGCGGTAAATCCATGGGATATGAAACCAAATGCGGATAATGTTGCCGAAACATCTGCGCAAATTCGCGCCCGTGTTATTGCGGCACGACGCCGTCAAATCGCGCGCCAGGGTTGTGTTAATGCACAATTAGACGGTGCGGGGTTGGATGCGGCGGTAAAAATGACGTCGGACATGACAGAATTTTTGAATAATGCGGCACAACGCGTGGGTTTGTCCGCGCGTGGATATAACCGTGTTAAACGCATTGCGCGCACGATTGCCGATTTGGCAGGGCGGGAAGATATTATAATGGATGATTTAATCGAGGCATTATCATATCGCCCAATAAATCGTGGCAAATACGGCGTGCGATAAAAATCTTGATTTTGATATAAAAAATACTACATTATTATGGCTGATAAATGTAGGATGTGGCGCATTACCACCGGGGATTTACTACCAATAAAGACAATTTTTGTTAAATCTTTATTTGCAATAAATTCGCGTGGTAATGCAAATGTTTAACTTTAATAAAGGATAATAAATGGTATTACTACACAAAAGAAATGCCGCGGTAACACCGGCAAAAAAAGAATTAGAAAAAAATACAAAAAAACATACAAATACACCGAAAAAAAATACAAAACCTGCGAAAATTGCGGATATGCCCGCACATGAATCTGACAAAAACGATGATAAAATGTATTTTATGGCGTTGGGCGGATTGGAACACGTCGGTCAAAATATGTATGTTTATAAGTATCGTGGAAAATATCTGGTCGTCGATTGTGGTATGGGTTTTTTAGAAGAAGAAATCGGTGCCGGTGATGTTCAATATTGCGATACAACATGGTTGGAAAAACATAAAAAAGATGTCGTTGCGTTTGTTTTGACGCATGGTCACGAAGACCATATCGGTGCATTAAAATTCATTTGGCCAAAATTCAGAAAACCGATTTATTGTACGCCTTTCCCGGCGGAAATTTTGCGTCAAACATTTGACGGTATCGAATTGGATTATGATAAAAAACACGACATTATTGAATTTGACGCGGCGGGCGCAACATTGAATTTGGACCCGTTTACGGTTGAAACATTTCATGTGTCGCACTCGATACCCGAAGCCCAGATGTTAATTATCAAAACAGATGCGGGTAAAGTTTTACATACCGGCGATTGGACATTTAATGATGATAATCCGATTGAGCCGGCGACGGATTATGCGCGTTTGCGTGAAATTGGGTCTGATCCGAAATTGTTGGCGTGTGTGTGCGATTCAACGTCTGTGTCGCGCCAAACACCGCAAACAACCGAAATCCAGGTTTGTGAAACATTGACTAAATTGATGAAAAATGCCCCGGGGCGTGTATTTGTGACGGGTTATTCACGCAGTATTGCGCGTTTGAAAATGTTTGCAATGGCCGCCCATAATGCCGGTCGTATTGCCGCAATCAAGGAACGCAGCAATCCAAATCCGGTGCCGTTTGTGGGGTTGCCGGAATTTCGTGAAATTGGTATTGATATGAAATATTTGAACGATGACGATATATATCTGCATCGTGATATTCGTGATTTGCCCGCCGAAAAACAGGCGATATTCTTGACCGGGTCCCAGGGCGAAAAATTCGCAATGTTGACGCGTCTGTGCGCCGGCAATGTTCGTGAATTAAAATTGCAACCAACCGACACGGTTATTTTCAGTGCAATTATTATTCCGGGGCGTGAACAAGATGTATCGGCGCTGTATAACAAATTGGCGCGCATGGGAATAAAAACCCATACAATATTTGATACCGACCATGTGCATGCGTCGGGGCATGCGGGGCGTCCTGAATTTGAACGTTTTTACGATATGGTTCACCCCCAGGTTTCAATTCCAATGCATGGCGATTACATCAATGAAATGTTAAATGGTAAAATGGCAATGGAACGCGGTGGCGCAAAACAAATGATGGTTGTGCACAATGGCGAAATGATTGCGTTAAGTGACGGCGAACCTGCATATGTCGCGGAAACAATCGAAACAAAATTCGTCGTTATGGAAGGTGAAACCGAACGCAGTGCCGATGACCAGGTTTATAAAAATCGTAAAAAAATTGCAACAAACGGCGCGGTGTTTGTGACATTGCCGGTCGATAAACGCGGATTTTTAAAGGGCACGCCAGAGGTTTCCAGTGCCGGTATTTTTGAAACCGATGACACTGGATTTATGAAACGTCAAATTCAAATTGAAATAACACGTGCGATTGATGAATTGACGAAATCTGAACGCAAGGATAAAAATAACCTGGCGCGGGCGGCACAAACCGCATCGAATCGTGTTGTTCGTGCGGCATTAGGCGCAGAAAAAAAACCACAATACGTGTTTCATTTTATCCAAAAATAAAAAATCCGGGCGTTGCCCGGTTTTTTATGATATAATAAAACCACTTGATTTTGTTGAGTTTTGTGTTATTGTTGTTGACAAAAAAGGATTTTGTTATGCAAAAAACATTTGAAAGATATATCGCGCCGGTAATGTGCAATATGGATGAAAACACGAAAAATCATTTGATGTTTCGGTTTTATAGCATTTATAAATTGAATCCGCAAAACATGTTTCGTATGACATCCAACCAAACCAAAACCGACAGAGTTAGAAATTTTTATTATTGCGTCTCGCAATTATACAACCAAAAAATCGATGGCGTGCGTGTTATTGCCAATGCGGGCCAGGGCGAAATTTTCGAAAGATTAAAATCTCAATCGGGACAAGTACCATTGCCGAGTGTTAACACAATGCGCGATATTTTGACAGATTTAGCGGAGAATTCTACGATTTCTACGTATTTTGTCAGTCCACAAATTCCAAAACAAACATTTGCGACATGGGTAAAACAATTAAATCGTCATCATCAACATTAAGATATGCAATTTATTGATGCACATTGTCATTTATCGCCAGATACAGATTTTTTATCTGCGTTTGCGCGCGCAAATTCAAAAGGTGTTGTTGGTTGTGTTGTAAATTCTGTGCATCAATATGATTGGGGAAAAATTGCAGAATTGGCCGCGTCAAACACAAATATTCGTGGTGCGATTGGAATTCATCCGTGGATTGCGGATGCCGCGCCGCAAAATTTAAAATCTGAAATGTCTGCGATGTTGGATGCAAATCCAAATTTAATAGTCGGTGAAATTGGTATGGATAAAACGCGTGATAATTTTGCCCGCCAAGAAACGATTTTTATTTTGATGTTAGAAATTGCAATAAAATACAAACGCATTGTAAATTTGCATTGTGTGCACGCATGGGACCGGGTTTTAGAGATATTTAATACATACCGTAATGAATTGCCACCAATTATTGCACATGGTTTTGATGGTACATCGAATGCGATTGATTTTGATGCGAATTTATATTTTTCTTATTCGCCAAATATTGCAAATCCGAAATATAAAAAGGTTCATGAATCTGTATTGCGTGTTCCAAAATCAAAAATATTGATTGAAAGTGACAGTGATGATTTAACCAATGTGATAACTGCCGCAGATGGTCTGTGTGCAACGCGTCATGATATTTCGGCGATGGATGTTTTCCACAATGCCCAGGGGGTGTTTTTCAATGGACAGATTGCATAGAATTCGAATTTTATTGGGGGATACGGCAATTCAAACACTGCAAAATAAAACTGTCATGGTTGTGGGATGCGGTGCGGTTGGTTCAATGGCAATCGAGGCATTGGCACGCAGTGGCATCGGACATTTAATTTTGGTCGATTTTGATGTGGTTGATGTGACAAATATAAATCGACAACTGATCGCATTATCAACAACCGTCGGTGCGCCCAAGGTTGATGTTGCGCGCGCCCATATTCATGAAATATCGCCGGATATTCGTGTCACGACATTTAATATGTTTTGGGATGAAAATTCTGCGCCCGATGTGATGCCGGATTTTGTTGTGGATGCGATTGATTCTGTGTCATCAAAAATTGCGTTGTATCGTTGGTGTGCAACACATAATATTCCGTTCATTGCCAGTATGGGCGCCGCCAACAAAACAGATGTTTCACAAATTCATATTGCGCCGATTTCAAAAACAAACATGTGTCCGTTGGCGGCACGCGTTCGTAAATTGGTGCGTTCGGAAAATTTGCCTGATTTTCCAACGGTGTATTCAACACAATCACCGATAAAAAACGATACAAATACATTGGGATCAATGATTACCGTGACAGGGTGTTTTGGGTTAAATTTGGCAAATTATGTTATTCAAAAATTGATACATGTTTAGGCGCGCAATCCCAGGGTGAGCGTGACTTTGCACTTATTCCTAAAACACGATTGGTAATTGAATTTGGGGTGTAAATACCCTATAATAAAAATATCAAAAAGTTTGGCTTTTTGATGTAGTTTAACCTAGGGAGAAAAAACAGATGAGAGGACTAACAACATATGTCTTGGAACCATTAACTTTCATTGGCGCTTTGAATTGGGGGCTGGTTGGGTTATTTGGTTTTGATTTGGTTGCGTGGATATTTGGTTCTGCGACCATGGCGTCAAACATCGTATATTCAATTATCGGTGTTGCGGCATTATTGTGGTTGATATGGCTGTTCATTGACCAGCCCACAACCAATCGTTAAACCAAAAAAATCTGTGTCGATATAAATCCCCGTTTTGGGGATTTTTTTGAAAAAAAATATCCTGTTAAAAAACAGGATCAATTTTATCCCTAATGATTATACCCAAAAAATGGCGCGCCCAGAAGGATTCGAACCCTCAACCTTCTGATCCGTAGTCAGATGCTCTATCCAATTGAGCCATGGGCGCAAACCTGGGACACATTTTATATTAAAAAACGCAAATTGCAAGAAAAAACTTAAAAAATAGGAAAGCTGGCAATTAAATATTTTTGCAAAACAAAAAACTTGACAAAATTATTTTTTATACTATATTAAACTTGAACATAAAAACCAAAAGGCAAAAATATGGTCAGAAAAACACAAAAAAAATCAACAGCGTGTCGTGTATGGGATGCGATTTGTTGGCCGTTTAAAAAATTGTGGGCATTCATTGTTCGTGTATGGCAATGGGTTGCTGGTATAAATATGGTTGCATTGTTGAATTTGGCATTGTTGGTGTCAATTATTGTATTGTTTTCTTTATTGATTATTGACCTGCGCAAAGGGGCCAATGCCAGTGATACAGAAATATTGTTAAATTCAAATCGTCCGATTGTGTTGCGTCCAATCAAAGATGCAAATGCACCGGCGGAAAAACCAAACGCACGTGTTAAACCGCGTCCAATCGCATCTTTGCCAATTAAACATGATAATGTTGGTGGTAAAATGAAATCGGCACCCGTCAATGTGGCCAAAACACCGGTGAATAAAACCGCGGTGGCGCAAATTGCAAAACAAGAAAATCGTGCGTATGGGCCGGTTATTATTGACCATTATGATATGCGTGGTGTGTTGCAAAATGGTGCGCACATCCGTGGCGATTTGTATATCCAAGATTTACGTAAATATACATTACCATGTGATATCGTGATTGATGGAAACCTGTTCTTGCGTGATGTGAATATGTTAAATTTCTGTGGTGATTTCACCGTTCGTGGAAATATATATGTTTCGCCACGTTCATCATTTGGACCGGTGCCATCTACGGCGCGTATCGGTGGCCAGGTTATTTTATAAACACATTATTTTCTCATGAAAAAATCTCCTTTTGATATGTGTTAAGACCGCGATTATTTGCGGTCTTTTTTTCTGTATTTAATTGTGAAAAAATGGTATAATGTTGTCGACCAAATAAAGGAGAAAAAATGGAATCAATAAAAAAATTCATCAATGTGATGGGTGCAAATTTGGGACTGACCATTGTTCTGTTTGCGGCAATTATTTTGTTCGCGGTATTTTCGGATGGTCTGTTGGCGGGATTGATAACGGCATTATCTGCATTGATTGCGTATACATGCTGTGAATTGTTGTATCGTGAATATCGTGCGTCATCAACACACGTGGCACGGTCTGCAAATACCGCAAAGGCGACAAAACGTTCCGGTAAAAAATCGAAATAAAAAACGCCCGTTTGGGCGTTTTTTTATGGCATTTTTTTTATTCTGTGGCGTCAGATGTATCGTCGTCGCCGTCGTCGTCATCCGGTTCTACCGCATTTAAATCGATTTCTTTTGGTACACCCAAAATATCTTCGATTTTTTCAGATGCCGCATCCACATCCATTTTGTGTAATACCGCGAATTCTTGTGCCATGCGTTCCAATGCACGCAGGTATAATTGACGCGCAGAAAATGTCATTGTGTCCGTCGGATTGCGTCGTTGCAGGTCACGTACAACCTCGGCCAGTTTCATGGGGTCGCCCGAATTTATGTTTTCCTCGTATTGGGCGGCACGACGCGACCAAATCATGCGTTTCGAACCCGCACGGCCCTTGGCGGATGTAATGGCCTCGTCCATTTTTTTTGCAGATGTCAGTGGACGCAGACCCGAAATTTCCGCACGTTCCAACGGCACGCGCAATGTCATGTGTGAAGATTCAAAATCAATAACCAATAACTTTACAGATTGACCGGCAATAACCTGTTCTTCGATGCGTTGCAGGCGACCCACACCCTGGGTTGGATAAACAACATATTGGCCGGTTTTAAAATCTAACTTTTTACTTGGCATACCATGCACCTTTTAGAGTTGCCATTCTCCCTCTGATGGTTGCATTATAGCATACAAAAACCAAAAAAACAAACTTTTATTTATTTTTTGGCGTTATTGTCCCATGCCCGCCGGCGAAAAACGTCCGATATTATTAAACAGTTCCTGGATTGCGTTTAATTCGATTGCCGCCGGGATTTCTGTTTCTTCGTCATCCATCGCAATTTGAGGCAGGTCCGCATCATGTAAAACAGTGGTTTTTATAACATTATTCCCGCGCACCGTCGCCAGCAACACCGTTTTGTTGTCATATGTATGGGGCAGGGGTCCGCGATAATTTTCGTCGTATCCATAATAAATCCACAAATCATCACCGTACGCCGTTTTTGCCAACGGGTCGCCAATTTCATTTTGTAATTGGGTTGTTGTTTTTATTTTTGCAACCCGCGATTCCAAATCATCCGGGAAAACATACCCGCGGTGTTTGGTTTGAAATGTGCAACCCGCCATTATTATACAGGCGCATAAAATCATAATTTTTTTCATTTGTCGCCCCCATCATCATTATTCATCGCGAAATGCGCGATGTGTTTTTTCAGGTCTGTTTTATATTTGTTATTCGCCATTGCCCGTTCAATCAGTTTGTCAAATTCCGGATTTGCCGAACGTGCCGCGCCAAAACGAGATTCTGTTTTCACAAATTCTGCCAATGATGATACATTGTCCACATCCGAATCCAATGTCAGTGGGTAATGCCCATCTGCAATCAATCGTGGATCAAACCGATACAACGGCCACGCACCCGTTTTGACCAAGTTTTGTTGGTGTTCCGGTCCGTTTTGCAAGGCAAATCCATGCGCGATACATGGTGCATATGCCAAAACGATGGATGGACCGTTGAAAGATGCGGCCTCTTGTAATGCGCGCATAGATTGCGCCGGATTCGCCCCCAGTGCGATTTGTGCAACATATGCGCCCGACATCATGGCAATCATGCCCAAATCTTTTTTCGCATGTTCGCGACCGCCAATCGCAAATTTCATAGATGCACCAAATGGCGTCGCCTTGGATTGTTGACCGCCGGTGTTGGAATAACCCTCGGTATCCAATATTAATACATTTACATTTTCACCACTGTGTAAAATGTGGTCCAAACCGCCGTATCCAATATCATATGCCCAACCGTCGCCGCCGATAATCCATAATGATTTATCGACAATATTGTCAACCAAACTTTCCGCCAGTCGCGCGCGCGGGGATGGATTTTTTGCCAAAACCTCACGCAATTTTTGTTCATTTTTGCGTTGGATTTCGATGTCGGTCTCGTTAAACATTTCATCCGCATTTGGAATATCTAATTCGTGCAACAATGCGTTCAAATTTTTCCGTTTTTGATTCAACGCAATCCGCATCCCCAGGCCGTATTCGGCATTATCTTCGAACAAAGAATTTGACCATGCCGGCCCCCGACCCGCGGCGTCAACCGTCCACGGTGTTGTTGGTAAATTTGCACCGTAAATCGACGAACATCCCGTGGCGTTTGCCACAATCATATGGTCGCCAAACAGGTGTGCCAATAATTTGATATATGGTGTTTCGCCACACCCCGCGCATGCGCCCGGGAATTCAAAATAATGCGGCAATAATTCAACATGTTTTGGAATGTTTAAATTCAGTTTTGAACGTGGCAAATCCGGAATTTTTTGTGCGGCATCAAACCGTTCTTGGGCGCCCGCGGCATCCGTGGTATTTATCATCGCCAACGCATGCACAGGGCAATTTTTAACGCATACGCCACATCCCGTACAATCGGCCGGTGAAATATTTAATGTATAATACATATCCGGTCCCAATTCGGGTGTTTTCATCGGAACAACAATTACGCCCGATTTGCGTGCCGCGTCGGCCTCTGCGGCCGTCATGGCGCGAATACGAATCGCCGCATGTGGACACAGCATGGAACATTTTCCGCATTGAATACATTTTTCCAAATCCACAGATGCCACGCGGGGCGATATTCCGCGTTTTTCGTATTTTGATGTGCCCAGTGGATATTCGCCGGCGGCAAAATCGCCATCTGTGCGGAAACGTGATACCGGAATTGCATCGCCACGTCCGGCCGCAATTTCGCCCAATGTTCCGGCGATAATTGCGGGTGCATCCGCCGTCATTGCGGGAATGAAATCCGGCGCATTTTTTGACACCGTCCCCGGCAATTTATATTCGTGCAAATATTTTCCCGCCATATCAACCGCGGCCCAGTTTGCATGAACAACATCCATACCTTTCTTTTTATATGTTTTTTCAATCGCGTCGCGCGCAGATTTTGCCGCAACATCCGGGTCGATAATACGCATCAAATTAAAGAAATTTATCATAATAAACGTGTTGATGCGATTGCCCAAACCTAATTCCGCCGCCGCCGTATTTGCGTCCAAGAAATAAACGCGTGCGCGCATCCGTATCAGTTGTTCTTGGGCATCGCGCGGCAGTTTTGCAAACGCCACATCGGGGTCAAGGGACGTATTTATCATAACGATTCCGCCCGCGCGCAATGCACGAAACACATCAAACCGCGTCGCAATCATAAAATTTGATACGCCGATGAAATCCGCCGATTCGACCAAGTATTGACTTTTGATGGGGTGGGATGAAAACCGGATGTGCGATGTGGTCAGTCCCCCCGATTTTTTTGAATCATACACCGCATAAGATTGTGGATATAAATCAGAATTTTCACCAACAATTTTTACAATGTTTTTAACCGCACCAACCGTCCCATCAGACCCAATGCCATATAATAATGCCGTTTTGACATCGGGGGTTTCAATCGCAAATGCCGGGTCTGTTTTTAATGATAAACCGGATAAATCATCGTCGATTCCGACCGTGAAATTATGGTGCATGGTGCCCAAAATCATATTTTCATAAATCGCCTTGACATCGCGTGGGGCGAATTCCTTGCTGCCTAAACCATAGCGACCGCCGAACACAGTAATGTTTTTTGGTGTAATTGCGGCAACATCGGTGTATAACGGTTCGCCGATTGACCCGGGTTCCTTGGTTCGGTCCAAAACCGCGATTTGTTTTACCGATTTTGGCAGTGCCGCCAAAAACGCATCCACCGGGAAAGGCCGATACAAATGAATTTTTACCAATCCGCATTTTTTCGGCATAAATGGCAAAGATTCCTCTATCGTTTCGCACGCAGACCCCATTGCAACAATGACAAATTCGGCATTTTTATCACCGACATATTCCACCAAATGATATTGCCGTCCGACATGTGTCGCCAATTCATCCATGCAATTTTGCACGATTTCAGGTATTTTTTGATACAATGGATTTACGGCCTCGCGTCCTTGGAAATAAACATCGGGGTTTTGTGCGGTGCCGCGAATTGTTGGATGTTCGGGCGACATGCCGCGTGCGCGATTTTTCAACACCAAATCATCAGGTATCATTTCGCGCAATACATCATCGGATATGCGGGTCAGGCGGGATTCTTCGTGTGATGTGCGGAACCCATCAAAGAAATGCAAAAACGGCACGCGTGCGCGCAATGTTGCCGCATGTGCGACGGCGGCCAAATCATGCGCCTGTTGTACATTGTGCGATGACAACATCGCAAAACCCGTCGAACGCACAGACATAACATCACTGTGGTCGCCAAAAATCGACAGCGCATGCGTTGCCAATGCGCGTGCCGCAACATGCATAACAAACGGCGTTTGTTCACCGGCAATTTTATACATGTTTGGAATCATTAATAATAAACCCTGGGACGCGGTAAAGGTTGTTGCCAATGCGCCCATTTGTAATGCGCCATGCATTGCGCCGGCGGCACCGCCCTCGGATTCCATTTCGATAATTTCCGGGATTGCGCCCCAAATATTTTTCTTGTGTTGGAACGCCCACGCGTCCGCCAATTCACCCATAGTGCTGCTGGGGGTGATGGGGTAAATTGCCGCGAAATCAACACAACGGTATGCGACATCTGCCGCCGCCCAGTTTCCATCAACGATTAAATTTGCCATATCTTTTTCACCTTGAGATTTTATATCGTAATCCACCCAATCATAGACACATTTATAAATATTATCAAGCCCAAAGATTCTGTGTTTTTGTCTGAAAAATCGTGCATCCGGTTCCCCGGCGGGTTTCACCCGCCGTCATACCGCGGTCGCGCGGTATCCAGTTTTGCGGAACGCAAAACTTGCGTAATGATGTCAAATGACACAGGTTGACGCAAAGCGTCAACTGGATCCCGGCCTACGCCGGGATGACGGCGCATTCGCGCCGAAACGCGGAACGCGGGCCAATTCCCGCCAAGGTGTAAAAAACTCCCTCGCAATGACAAAAAATGCTCTGCATTTTTTGTCTGTCTGTCTGAAAAATCGTGCATCCGGTTCCCCGGCGGGGGTCCCCGCCGTCATACCGCGGTCGCGCGGTATCCAGTTTTGCGGAACGCAAAACTTGCGTAATGATGTCAAATAACACAGGTTTGCGCCGTTGGCGCAAACTCGCAGCCGATGGCATTCCCCTCCCTGGGGAGGGGCCCCGGCGCCCCGCCGGGATACAGGGTGGGGATTACTGCATCACATCCCGAACACCGCAGACCGAAACGACGCGTAAGAACGGACGTTGTTCGCGCAGTTGAGCGCACAGTCAGACGCACAACCGGCGGTCGAACCGAACGTGTAGTAGAACACCCAGGACGAGGACGACGCAGCACTGTATTCCTCACCAACGGTTAATCCCGACACTTTGCACCAACACCCTGCCCCTGTTGTATTCCAATTTGCATTACTTAATTGACTCGATGTTGCGGCGATCCCATATGTCCCACTTACCCCATTACACAACCCCTCGCCGGTGATGGTGCCGGCGGCGACACCGGTTGTGGCGTTTGCCGCCCATGTTGCTGTCCAAGTCGGGTTCGCGGGGACATCTGTATTCGCAACGACGGGGCCCGCGGTGAATGTGCCACTGCCCGCGTTCGCAAAGAAAGTTTTTGTCACCGTGTCATACATACCAATCGCACCGTCGCTGTTGCGTTTAGCGGGGATACCATTAAACACCAACGCGTTATTGGCATTATATATTCTTACATATTTCCAAGAAGAAGCTGAATTATTATATCCACTGGTACCAATATTATTAGTTTTACAAATCCATAATGACAAGTCCGAATTTGAGAATGATTCCGTAGCAGTATTTTGGGATTTTAATTCTCCATTTACATACAATCCTTCTTTGGTTATTTTATACTTATAAAAAGTATTGGTTCTCACCCCCAAAACAGATACAACCACTTTCATTCCGCCTGAGCCAGCACCCCAATTCGTGTTTCCAGAAGAATTTGCTAAGCCAAACTGAGCTCCCCAATCTGTAGAAGCCCATATCCCCCTTCCTGCACCAAAAAACATATCACCAGCTTGTGGAACAGACATTTCAAATTCAACGGACCAATCCCAATTTGTCGCGATAACCCCTGTATCAATATACTGTGTCCCGGTTGATTCGATATACTGCAACTGCGTGTAGCCGGGTTGGTTTGTGGTGCTGGCGGGGGCGACATTATTCGCGATGATGGGGGCGACGAAATCACGGAACGGGTCGGTGATTTGGTACCAGTGCGGTGTGCCGTTCTCGTCCTCGACCAACAGGCATTGCTTATACGCCGGGCATTCCGTGTTGTCCGCTGGTCGCGTCTGTTTGCCGGATTGCAGGGTCGCAATCGATGCCGCCTGGGCAATCGTTTGGGTCACGACAGTATTCACCGTCGCCACCGCATTCGCCAGCACCGTATTCAGCGCACTAAACTGCGATTCAACATATTTGGTCGATGCGACTTTGATTGGCAAATAACAATAAGATGTTTCTGTCCAATCCTCAACCACCGGCGTGGCAAGTGGGTAATACACAATAACTGGAGTACCTGCATCATACAAGCCTTTTAACCATGTTTTAAAATCAGCAGCAGAAGATTCTGTCCTAAAATAAAAATGCGAACTAACATTAAAGAAACAAGTATTTAATGCTCTGTCTCCGGTCTCGATAGTTTCCATACCTTTGAAATAGTTACATAGAACTTCTTTATCTATATATTGAGCCCCCCAAGGCTGAGCGCCGGCATTAATCAGCAAAGCTTTTCCATAAGCGGTTGATGTACCAAAATTTTCGTCACCAGTGAATATATGGTATCCAACCCGTCTGGTTATCTTTCCAGTTGACGCATCATAACTGTCGGCAACAAGATTTTCGCCACTCCCAACCGCACGAAGAATCATGTTGCCCTGGGTATAGAATGTTGGGGTGATTGGGTTGGTGGGTGTGGGCGTGCCGTTCTGTGTCACGGTTCCGGTTGCAGAGGTATATGTTACGAGTTCACCGTTCTGTGTCACGGTTCCGGTTGCAGAGGTATATGTTACGAGTTCACCGTCACATGCAATCGGACCGGCGGCGAAAGACCCTGTGCCGGCATTAGTGTAAAACCGATTGTTCACTGTGTCGTACATACCGATGACAGAATCACTGTTGCGTTTCGCCGGAATAAGATCGCGAACAAGAGTGTTGTTTTTATAAACTTTTGTTGACCATAATTTAAATCTTCCTATGTAAGCTCCAGCAGGAGCCGAAAATAAAGTCAAATTTCCTTGTGTCAATGATGCGCCACGAGTTACAGATTCATTGTTGATTGTTGCCGAAGCACCAGTAGATTCAAATACCACTTCTATTGTTGCTTTCGTGGTGCCTAAAACAGATGAAGCGCCTACCGAGGCCGTCACCCCCAATCCCCAATATTTTGAGTCACCAGACGTTCCAAAATACGATCCACCTTCTCCGCCAGGAGTTGTACCAAACAAAATTTGCGAGCTACCGGTGTTTTGTGTTTGTTGTGCTGTCGCACGGATGGTGACATTACCAGTAATCCCTGTATCAATATACTGTGTTCCGGTGGATTCGATATACTGCAATTCCGTATAGCCCGCCGGCAGTGCGTGTGCCGATATGGTGAATAATGCGCAGACAATTCCAACCAATCCCAATAAAAACTTTTTCATTCCCATGATTTTTCTCCCCGTTCTTTTCGTTTTCGATTTTTTTATTACCGTCCCCTTGGTTGCGTTGGGATGCCAGAAAGGCCTTAGCAGTTTTTTTTAATGGGAATTGAATTCGGTCTGAAAAACATCCCATGCAAAACCAAACATCGGCGGGTATGTTTTTCACAACTGCCCCGTCACTCAACCACTATCGTGGTTTCGTGCCACCCCTTCTTTTTCCGTCCCCGCACAGCGGGGCCGCGATAAAAGACGGGGAATGTCCGGGGTGGGTTCACAGCCAAAATCATTATTCATTAACTGAACTTTGAACTCTGCACTCTGAACTCTGTTATTTTTTCGCGACCGCGAAAAAATAAAAAAAATACCGCCAAAATCACGGGAAGATGCGCGGCAAGGGTGTTAGAAAAATCAGTTGTTCAATGACCCCATATGCATTACTACATACGGCACCCACGCCAAGCCAAAAACAGATTTATTGGGCGGGTATTTAGTCGGGAATAAAAATTTACATCTATTTAATCAATGCAAAAAACAATCGATAAATAAATGTCGGTGCAAAAAATGAATTGTTAAACAAAAGTTCCCCGAATCGAATCGGGTATGATGGAACCTTTGGGATAACGATGCAGGTTTTGCACCGGAACAACCGGACTTTTCTAAGGTCCTTTCCGAAATCAACTCCCTGGTGATTTCTGATGTTATTATAGAAAATGGAAATTATTTATTGCAAGAATATTTTTGAACTGCCCCACCGCTGCGCGCCCCCCGGATATTCCCCGTCTTTTCTGTCGCGACGGAGCGTAAGCGAAGACGGACAAAAAGAAGGGGTGGATGTTGAGCGTCAGCGAAACAGACGGGGCAGTTAAATTATTTTCACAACTACCCCACCGCTGCGCGGTCCCCCCCTTCTTTCATAAAGAAGGGGAATATCCGGGGTGGGTGACGTTGCCCCCTCCCCAATGGGGCGGAATCTTTGCCAAACCGACAAAACACGAAAGTGTTTTGTCATCCTGAGCGAAGCAAAACTGCGATGTCGCGCATTCGCAGTTTTGCGCAGTCGAAAGGATCCAGTTTTATTAAAGTGTCGGCACAGCCGACGGCTTTTTTATTGACTGGATTGCCACGTCTCTCTCGTTCGGCTTTGCGCTAACATCACCCACAAAATTTTGCAATTTCGTGGGGCCCGATACACGCAAATTGAACTCGTTCGCTCACAATGACAAAAAATGCTCTGCATTTTTTGTCCGTCTGCGCTCACGCGGGTACTCCTTCTTTCAAAAGCGAGGGAAATGTCCCATGTGTCCCATATGTCCCATATGTGTGCGAAAAAAACAAACTTGAAATTGAAATGTGTTTGATTTAAAATGTGCGACATATGCGCCCATGGCTCAATTGGATAGAGCAACAGATTTCTAATCTGTGGGTTGCAGGTTCGAGTCCTGCTGGGCGCGCCACAAATTCAAACCGGCAATATGCCGGTTTTAATTTGTGAAGTGTCCAGAAGATTGACGAGAATCAATCGCCAACAATGGTATTGTTGGCTGGTTCGAAAACAAGTAGATTTTGGAAGTGATAACGCACCAAAATCGTTACGGTTTGCCCGCAGACACAACCGTGTTGTGGCGAGGGAGTCCTGCTGGGCGCGCCACAAATTCAAACCGCCGAAATGGCGGTTTTAATTTTGTGACAAGCCCCAGGATTGATTCGCCCAATTATCCTGTTATCATGCTTGCGACATTGTTTGCGATGCGACGTGCGCATTACTTGACACATGTGCATATGTTGGTACAATATCAAGAAACAATTAGAAAATGCACACTGAAATAAATGATGATTTAACAGCGTTAAGATATGTACAAAAGAACAAAGATTGTTACATAGCTATTTTACATTCTGTTACACCAACGGACAAGGATGTAATTGTGGAAAATATTCTAAATGAATATGGTTCTGTACGATATAAAACATATAAAAGTTTGTCTTTTAACGGCTACGTTAATTTAAAGAAAATTTCTTATGGCTGGTTTGGAACAAGAAACAGATGGATAGGAAATACAACAAATAATTTTGCTGGTGCTCAAGATCATGCCAGATTAACATCTGGTCAAAACGATTTAAGAATTTTTGTATTTGAATGCAAATCGTTCGAAAAAGTTCTTCAGGCCAAACGAGACATAAGGGCCTTGTATAAGCTGGAAAATTATAGTTTACATATAAACGATGTTAGAGAAGAAGCATTATGTTTAGCACAAACATTTTTTAATAAAAACTCCCTATTAGTCTTAAATGAAAGACCCTTTGAATTTGAAGATGAGCACTTTGATATGTTGTTAGATAAGTTAAAAGCTTACATAAAATCTACAAATCATTCCCTAGAAAACTTTTGCATGACAGAACCCGCCAGTCTGAATGTATTAGGACAAGGGAAAGTGCCTTTCATATGTTTTTTTAGTATAGATGACAATTTCCAATATGAATCATTAGATTCTACCCTTTTTAGCTATATGCCAACATTTAAGTCACTTGCATATAGACGATCAATGATAAAAATACCCGACAACCATTTTTATTATAAGGGCTTAAAATTTGCAAATATAAACAAAATAAGGTAAATGTATATATCTTATCATACCCTAAACATCTTGACTTTAGCCTCATTTCTTTTATAATGATTTCCTAGTTACACTGGTAAATTTAAACTTAAAACTAAACGAGATTCTGTTATGTCTGAATATAAAACTCAAAAAGGGTTGGATTGTAAGTTAAATTTTGTTGATATGGAACAACGTTGCATAGATTTTTGGGAAAAAAATAACGTCTATGCTTATGATAAAAACGCACCACGTGATAATACCTATGTCGTTGACACTCCGCCACCAACCGTGTCCGGCTCTTTGCACATTGGTCATATCATGAGCTATACGCAAACAGACATAACCGTTCGTTGGCAAAGAATGAATGGCAAAGCCATCTTTTACCCAATTGGATGGGACGATAATGGATTGCCAACAGAACGTCGTGTACAAAACTATTATGGTATTTCATGTGATGCAGATTTACCTTATGATGAGAATTTTGTTCCGGAACATGTTTCTGACGTAAAAGATTTGAAGCCTGTATCTCGCCGTAATTTCATAGAAACATGTCATTTGTTGACACAAAATGATGAAAAGGTTTTTGAAGATATATTTCATCGTATCGGTCATTCATACGATTGGGACTTGATGTACAGCACCATTTCACCAGAAGCAATAAAAGTTTCTCAAAAATCATTTTTAGAGTTAATAGATAAAGGCTTTTGTAAAATCGTAGAAGCACCTACGATGTGGGACGTTGATTTTCAATCTGCTGTTGCGCAGGCTGAGATAGAAGATAGGGAAACGGCTGGATTTTTCCACGATATTAAATTCGGCATCAAAGATGAACCTGGCGAATTTTTCAAAATAGCGACAACAAGACCAGAATTTTTGCCTGCGTGTATTGCAGTGGTTGCACACCCAGATGATGAAAGATATAAAAAGTATTTTGGGAAAACAGCTATTGTTCCATTATTTAATATCCCCGTTCCAATTGTGCCATCAGAACATGCAGAACCGGATAAAGGTACTGGAATTATGATGGTGTGCACATTTGGTGATGCCGCTGACGTTGCGTGGTGGAAGCAATCGGGATTACCTATTAAGCAAATTATCGGTAAAGATGGCAAGTTGATTCCATTAGAATACGGAACTGGTAATTTTGTATCTTTGGATGTGCCACGTGCACGCGAATATTATAATAAAATATCAGGATTACCAGTAAAGAAGGCTCGCGCACAAATAGTTGATTTTTTACGTGAAAGTGGTGATTTATTGGCAGAACCACGTCCCCTGATGCATCCCGTTAAATTTTATGAAAAAGGTTCTCGCCCATTAGAATTCGTTTCCTCGCGGCAATGGTTTGTTGATGTATTGCGCATTAAACAGGAACTGATAGACCAAGGTCGTAAAATTAAATGGTATCCACAACACATGCAATCAAGGTATGAAGCATGGGTAAATGGACTAAATCAGGATTGGTGCATTTCGCGTCAACGTTTCTTTGGTGTCCCATTCCCTGTTTGGTATCATGTAAATGACAAAGGTATTGTTGATTATTCGCGTCCAATTTATCCGTCGTATGAGCAATTACCTGTTGATCCGATGATGGACGCGCCAAATGATTTTTCTGAATCGCAACGCGGACAGCCAAATGGTTTTGTTGGCGAGAAGGATATTATGGACACATGGGCTACATCTTCTGTAACACCACAAATTGCAATGGAAATTGCACCCAAAGGACATCATATTTCGTTACCATTTGATGTACGTCCGCAAGCACATGATATTATTCGCACATGGGCTTTCTATACTATTATGAAGGCATATGCGACAGATAATACTATCCCTTGGTATCAGGCGCACATCAGCGGTTTTGTTCTTGATCCAGATCGTAAGAAAATGAGTAAATCTAAGGGCAATGTTATAACACCTATAAATCTTATTGAACAATACTCTGCTGATGCTGTTCGGTATTGGGCTGGTCGTGCTCGTTTGGGTATTGACGCAACTTTTGAAGAAAAGGTCATGGATCAGGGTAAAAAGTTATGCAATAAATTCTTTAACGCGTCAAAGTTTGTATTCAATATTGTTGAACAAAGCGGGATTGATACAACAGCCAGTTATGCAAACAATATAACCAATGCACTAGACTGCGCTTGGATTGCGAAGATGTCCAACACTATTTCAAATTCACGTCGTTTATTTAGTGCAAATGATTATGCTGGTGCGTTAGAAGCAACAGAAAAATTATTCTGGGATTTTTGTGATAATTATTTGGAAATAATAAAAGGTCGTGCATATAGTACAGATAACGTATCAGCTGTATCGGCTTTGATGTTATCAATAGACTTATTCTGTCTGATGTTTGCACCTTTCTTGGTATTCATTACCGAAGAAGTGTATCAAGCACGCCCTTGGGGAACAGACACAAAATCCATACATACACATTTGTATCCAACCACAGACGCATACGCTTCAATGGGGAATCAATATGACTTGTATACCGTGGTTGTGTCAGTGGTAGAAAAAGTTCGCAAAGCCAAATCAGAACAACAAAAATCAGTTAAAACACCCGTATTATCTTTAACTGTTTGTGGTCGTGAAAAAGATTTGCAACTTATATCTACGGCGGAATACGATTTAAAAAAAGTATTAAATATAGTAGCAGAAAAGATTGATTATGATGTTGTCGATGAAGACATATCTATAAAGACTTTAGAATTAGAGCTTGAATAAAAATTATGAAAGGCGTGACAATTATTATTCCATGCTATAAAGCTGGTAATTATATATTAGATTTGTATAAGTCCGTGGCGATTCAGCCGATTGAATGTCCGTGGGAAATAATAATTGTTGACGATTGTTCCGATGACAAAGAAACATATGCCGCTTTGAATACAATTGAAAATAATGATAATGTTATAGTCAAAAGGTTAGCCAAGCATAGAGGAACTCAGTTCTGTCGTAATACAGCTATAAAACTAGCTAAATATGATTATATTTTGCCATTAGATGCTGACGATTGCTTAAACACAAATGTAGACTTTGATAAATTTGGTACATATATGGATAACGGAGTTAATATATTAAGTAAAAATCAGAAAGTAGCTTTTGTTCATGGTTTAAGTATGATGTTTGATAAATTTAATGGTTTTACTATATCCGCTTATCCCGTAACAGTAGATTTAATTTTACAAAAACACCATGCCCAGACACATATAATATACAGAAAAAAAGATGCTATTATGGCAGGGGCATATGACATAAACATAAAAAAATGGCAAGATTGGTCATTCGCTGTCGCTCTTTTGAATGCGAGATACATCAAAGGATTAAAAAACGAAATAGCATATCTTAATGTTCCTTACCATTTATATAGAGTACATGGCAAAGTACCTAGACTTTCTAATCAACCAGTTGATGAAAAAGAAATGACGTTTTTAACAATAAAGAAAAACCGCAAAATATTTCAAGATTTTTACGGCATAAAAAATTTAGATAAGTTGGCTGATTTGGTTATTTCACATAAACCAAATAGACTTGTAGATTTATTATATGTCGCAAACTCAGACGTACAAAGAGCTATAAAAATGGCAGAACAACGCCATTATGATCTTTGTACGGATTTATGTTTAGAATCTATACCTTAATATTAAAAAGGACAAACATGAAACCGAAACATTTAATTATAATTGGATTTGGTCCTGTAGCTAACTATAAGTATTGTAGATGTATTTTTCGTCAAATAGAAAAAGGCTATATTCACTCCTACTCTGTGGTAGATTTACAAAGCCAAAAAAACGCTATTTTACAAAGATTAAAAAAAATGCCTATAAAGCCATTTAAAGTGTTTTTTTTAGCAGACGACAACCCAAATTCTGGTTACAGAAAAAACGTTAAGGAATTTGATGATATATGTAAAAAATTATCAAAAGAAATGGACTTGAAGGTTGTTATTGCTACAGAAGCTCGAGCTCATAAACCATACTTGGAATATTGTGTAAAAAACAACATTGATTCTCTTGTCACAAAACCAATTACAACACCTGTCCATAACGGTGTTTTTGCTCCTAAAGAATTATCCAAAGAGCTAAAAAAACTTATTGATTTATCTAAAAATACTTCTGCAAATCATGCAGTTATATGTCTTGGTCGTTATCATGAAATATATGAAAAGAATGTACGCGAAACAATCCAACAGAAAATGAATATATTAAAAGCTCCTATTACATCTATACATTTAAAAACCGCGTCTGGTGTATGGAATATGTTTTCAGAATATGAAACTAGAGAAGACCATCCATACAAATACGGTTACGGCATGTTAATGCACGGGGCCTATCATTACATTGATATTTTTATGAATTTATTACGTATGAACAAAAGCATATATCCAAATCATAAACTTTCTTTGTACATTTCAACATATTCTGCAGCTCCAAAAGACCAGTCTATTCGAATACCGAATACATTAAATCAATTATTAACTGGGTACAAAAATAAAAGCACCAAATTGCCCCGTAAAAATTATGGAGAAACAGATATTGTTGCAAATATATGTCTTAAAGATGAAACGACAAAACAGGTATTAACATTAGGTACTTTGGCATTGGAACAAACTACACCAGGATTTAGGCATTGGCAAAACTTTCCAAAGGTTCCTTATAATATAAATGGTAGATTACACTCTACAGAATTAGATGTCAGATTATCAACTGTTTTTTCAATTTCTGGTAACGTTGTAAAATTTCCGATAAGTGCTAGAAATTCTGTTACAGATTTACGAGGGCGTAATTTTGGAAGAATAATAACCCGTTCTAATGCCGTCTTGTTAGGGGACCAAGAGTTTTATCACGAGAAAGAAATACATCGTGAATATGGCAATTCTTTCTCTTTTACCGCAGAACTACAAATATTTGATGAATGGTTACAAGGTAGAGAAACAAAAAGTAGTTTGGCGTCACATCTACCGTCTGTAATATTACTACAAAAACTAGCAGAAAGCATATCTAAACCAGGAAAAGAAATAAAAATACCATTTGATTTCGAAACCTATGAAACAAAATTGGAGATTTAATATAATCACACATGGATAATTTAGCAGACTTTTTATATAATAGTTTTCCAAATTGTAAAATATCTTATCTTGCGGAAGGCGACGATTCTATTGCTTATATGGTGGGCGAAGATATATTTAGATTTCCAAAACAACCTTCTGGTTACAAAAATTACATTTTTGAAAGCAAACTAACTCAATTTCTCAAATCTGAATGTTTGCTAAATGTCGGGGTTCCAGAGATTTTTACTAACCAAGCAAATGGTATCTATTATTCTCAACACAGGGCATTAAAGGGGCATAAATGGAATTTTCAAACCATCAATTCTATGTCACAAAAACAACGACAGAATTTTATTTATAGCATTGTAGATGTATTGTTAAATCTTGCAAAAACAAACATCTCTAAACTACAAAAAGCCGTTCCTGAATTGTGTATCAAAAGCGCGGTAGATATAACTTTAAACACAGATCATTTGGATTATCTTGCTAATTTTTTTACACCAAACGAAATTCAAACCATACAAACTAGATATTACAGTGCAAAAAACAACCTAAAAACCGAATCGCAAAAAGTACTGTTACATAATGATTTTACTGGAAATAACGTACTTATTGATACTTCTTCTGGACAAATTACAGGCATTATAGATTGGTGTAATTCCATGATAGGTAGCCCTTTGATAGATTTCTGCAAATTATATAATCCTGTTCATAACGATTTGTTGGTAGATTTATTATCAGAATACAATTTTCGAGCAAAAACCAATATAAAAATAGACCAAATTAACGAATTGGAAATATTTAATTTAACGAATGTGATTTTGTTAGACAATTTGGATTATGTTCATCTTGAAATTAAAGCGAACAAAATGCGCATGTTATTAGGAAATAAATATAATTGAATGAATAAAATATCTATAATAACTAAGTTCTTGCTCTCCTACTATCCTGTTATCATGCTTGCGACATTGTTTGCGCAGAATATACCCAACGCAAAGTATCCGACAGGCATCATTATTGACCTAAAAAGCCCCCAAGGGAACGTTTTCTATCTTATGGGGCCGGCTATAATCGGCTTATACGGGAACTTAGCTTGTCGGCCGAAGAAATTGCCGAATTCAAACTCGAACAATCCCGCGCAACAACATACCACACCCACCTTAACCTTTTACGCAAATGGTTTGGAATTGTGTTTGTTGACAGTTAAAAAACACATTTAACTCTGTTCGTCTATAATCTTGCCAAGTTTTTCAAACAGGCATTTAAAATTGTCAAATTTATTGTCTGCATTATCAAAACTTATCACCGTTTCTGCAAATTGTGCTTTATTCCCATGAAACTTTCTATAAGACGATAAATTTGTATCTACAGTTTCATTACCCAAATTATCTTTAACAAGATTTACTTTTGTACTCGACTTTCCAACTGATTCTAATAAGTCATCTGGAAAATAGTCTTCTATTTCAAAACCTTCTGCTTTATCTTTCATATGAATTTTAGCCTGAGGTATGGGTAATTGCAGTATATATACATTTTTGTCTTGTGTTTTAATATCAGGAATATCTGGTGTTGGTACGAAACCTTGTTTTTGACCGAGACCATCAAAATACTTTTTCCCTTCACCATCTGCATCAAATATTCCAATTATTTTTTTATTTGGTATATTGGGCATTTTTGCCATCAAATTACTTAGCGCATTGGCACCACTACCACCCGTATCCTCAGATAACCCAACTACATCAAAAGGTATTTCTACACCGGGATTTAATTCTGTCCACGCCTTGTTTATTATTTTAGGGTCTGTCTTCCCTTCGGTTAATATAACAGGTTTATTACTTTGAACGACTTGAGAATAAAATGCATACGTATTTTGATAAACATCAAAAGCTTCTTTAAATTCAGAAAAACCTTCCGCGCTTTTTGTCTCGTACCCGTTATCTACATTTTTATCCAATTCTATTATTTGATATCCTTCTTTAAATTCCTTATCCATTCCTAATAAAAATATTGGCGAATGAGATGTTATTATGAATTGTATTTTTGGAAACAATCTTATTAACTTAGGCAGTGCCTGAGACACCAAGTAGTTGTGTAAATGATTTTCTATTTCATCTATTAAAACAATTCCTTCCATCTCATTTAAATTTTTGTAGTTCTTTCCATTATAATCAGCATCTTTTATTATCGATAAAAATAAATTTAATAATAAGGATTCTCCCAATGATAATTGCGATATGTTTGGCAAAGTTATTACATTTGAGGCAGCATCTATAATTGATAATTGTCTATTATTTCTAGGACCAATTCCTATACGCTGTTTTTTTCCAGTGTTTCCAAATATTACATTTATAATTTTCAATATTTCTTGATATAAATCTTCTGACAAGCCTTGATACCAACAAATTTGTTGTCTGGTTCTTAATATAGTACCATCTGGCTGTTTTTGATCTGGCAAAACCAATTCGCCACATTTTTTATCATAAACTTCCTTGTCGTATAACAAATCCATTAACCAACTTTTGTTGTCTTCAAAATCATTAGTATATAAAATGTTACGGTTAGAAATATTTGAAAAATTTTGACGGTTAGAGTACCGTTGTGGCTTAATCAAAGCATCTTCGTTTAACCAGGCAGGTAACGTTGTTCTATCAGAAGGAAAATATTTTAATATATTGTTGTCAATAAGTTCTTTTGCCCGTATCTTATCTCTAGGATTAAAACTAAAATAATCTGTAGCAGCATTTTGTATTAGATTCCAATCTTCATTAGGTTTGGTAAAACCATCGATCTTTTCTATGTTACTTTTGGTGTTGCTTAATTGATACTCAACAGAATAGACATTGTTTGTATAATCTAACCTTGCATAATAAAATCTGGCATTATTTATGTAAAATGGAGACCTTATCTTATACACAAAATTTCTTTCTACTTCATTATCGTCATATGCATTTTGTTTTAATGCAATCAATCCATTAACTATATGAGACAAAATTACAGTTTTTCCTGTTCCGTTTTTTCCAACAATAACCAGTGGTTTAGGGGTCGTTTTATTGCCATTTTCGTCTTTATTGAAAGGCATATCCAAAACAAAATGTTTTAATGGGCCATAATTTTGTATATTTATCTTTTCCAAATACATGTTCACACCTTTTTTCTGTTGGTCTTTATTTAGGTAAAAAATCTTGGTTTTCAAGTGTTTTATATGTAAAAACGGCAATTTTATTTAGATATTATTTAGTTGAATAAAACGAAATCTACGGCATATAGAACAACAAGCCAAAGGAGTTCGTTTTGTTACATATTTGCTACATAGTATGGCATTTGGTATGAGAGTAAAATGGCGGAAAGGGGCGGAAATCGGGCAAACAACCTGTTTGAGTTCAGACGATTTCTAATCTGTGGGTTGCAGGTTCGAGTCCTGCTGGGCGCGCCACAAATTCAAACCGCCATTTCGGCGGTTTTAATTTGTGAAGTGTCCAGAAGATTGACGAGAATCAATCGCCAACAATGATGTTGTTGGCTGGTTCGAAAACAAGTAGATTTTGGAAGTGATAACGCACCAAAATCGTTACGGTTTCCCCGCAGGCATTTATGCCGAGGGAGTCCTGCTGGGCGCGCCATCCGTCTTTGCCACAGGCAAAGCCGCGATTGGTGTTTTTTTTATAGTGTTTTAATTTCGGATAATTTAAATTTTTTTATATTTCAACCGCATTGGCGGATGCCCATGCCCAATGCAAATTATATCCGCCTAAATCGCCCGCAATGTCCACGCATTCGCCAATGAAATATAAGCCCGGACACAATTTTGATTCCATCGTTTTGGACGATATCTGCGTCGTTGAAACACCACCACGGGTGACCTCGGCCCCGGCAAAGCCGAATAATGAAAAATCGGTGGGGGTTAAATTTATCTGTTGTATGCGGGTGGTCAAACCTTGTAATTCAATGTCCCGAATGTCGGCGATGTTGCGTGTGTCGTGGGTTAAAAATTCCGCCAATTTATTTGGTAGTTTTGTCGTCAATATTGTTTTTAATTGTTTGCGGCCGTGTTGTTTTTTCTGTTCGCGCAACCAATCGTATGCGTCAATCCCCGGCATCAGGTTTATTGTAAAACCCGACATGCAATCACGAACCGTTGTGCGATATATTGCCGGTCCGCCCAGTCCAAAATGCGTGAATAACATATCGTCACGGATTTTTTCACGTCCGATTATGATTTCAACCGGGATTGATATGCCGGCAAGTGATGTGTCAAAAATTTTTGCCTTGATTCCGCAAAGGGCGGGGCGGGGTGGTATGATTTTATGTCCAAATTGTTTCGCGATTTTGTATCCGATATCTGATACGCCCAGGGGCGCGTAAGACATGCCGCCGGTGGCGATAATCAATTTTGTGGATGTGAATTTTTTGTGTTCTGTGGTTGTGACGATGAATTTGTTGTCCGTTTTTTCGACCGCGGTGACGGTTGTGTTTTGAAATATTTTTGCACTATGCGCGTCTGATAATAATGCGGTTACGATGTGTTGGGCGTCGTCGGCAAAAAATTGACCCGGCGCCTTTTCATGAATTGGGATTTTATGTGATTTAACCCAATTTACCGCGTCGGCGGGTGTAAAGCGCGTCAGGGCAGAACGCGTAAAATTCGGATTTTCACCAAAATAATGTGATGTGTCGGCGTGCATATTTGTAAAGTTGCATTTGCCACCGCCGGACACCGCAACGCGTCGGGCAGGGGTTAGCCCCATGTCCAAAATGCATACTGATTTTTTTGCACGCATGGCGCGACCGGCGGCAAACATGCCCGATGCCCCCGCACCAATGATGATGATATCGAATTCTTGCATGATTATAATTTTTGCATATTTTCGCCAGAAAATAAAGAGTTTTAATTTTTTTGACTTGCGCACCCAAAAAAAAGGTGTAATAATCCGTTCCGTGGGTTATTAGCTCAGTTGGTTAGAGCGGAGCGCTCATAACGCTTTGGTCGTGGGTTCGAGTCCTACATAACCCACCACAAAATTTGTGCGCACGGTTTCGTGCGTTTTTTTATTTCTATTTTTATGATATTTGTATAAACTGTGTTCCATGACAGAATTGGTTCAGATTTTAAGTGATGTGCAAAAGTTGGCGTTCGATACCATTGAGCGCACACATCAAAATGTTTTAATCATGGGCCAGGCCGGAACCGGAAAATCTACATTTATCAATTATCTGAAAAGTGCGTCGAAAAAACGGATTGTGTGCGCGTGTCCGACCGCGGTCAGTGCACTGAATATCGGGGGACAAACAATTCACAGTTTGTTTCAAATTCAACCGCGTGATTTTATTATGCCTGAATTTTTAAAGTTAAAGGCAAAAACACGCAATATTTTGACGGCAACAGATGTGTTGATTATTGACGAGGTTTCTATGGTCGCGCCCGATTTATTGGATGCGATGGATTTGTTGGCACGTCAGGCACGGCGGAATAATGACCCGTTTGGTGGAATTCAAATTGTCGCCATTGGTGATTTATTTCAATTGCCGCCGGTTATTACAAATGATGCCGTGGATTATTATAGGCAAGAATACGGTTTCGAAAATTCTTATTTTTTCGACAGTCATGTGTATGCGCGGTCCGATTTTGTGCGATTTTCTTTTGATAGGGTTTATCGGCAAAATGATGGGGAACTGTTGGATAAACTGGTGCGGTTGCGCGGGGGCGATGTGGGCGCGTTGGATTTTTTTAATAAATGCAAAATTACGGATGCGGCGCGGCGCGCAAATGCGGTTTTAATTACGCCATATCGGCAACAGGCCGAATATATAAATGCCGCACGGTTGCGTGCGATAAATGCACCGGAAATTTCTTTTGTTGGTGTGTTAGAGGGAAATTTTTCTGAAAAAGATGTGCCGGCGCCGATGAAATTAAATTTGAAGGTTGGTGCGCTGGTTGTGTTTGTGAAAAACAGTGATAAATGGCACAACGGTTCAATGGGGCGGATTGTCGATATGGGGGTGCATGGGTTAAAGGTTGAATTGCTGAATGCGGCGCGGACGGTTGTGAATGTTAAACCAGAAAAATGGGAAAAAATCGAATATATTCGCGACGAAAATGATAGATTGCAAGAACATGAAATCGGGTCGTATAAACAATTCCCGCTGAACCTGGGGTATGCAATGACAATTCACAAGGCCCAGGGTAAAACACTGGATGCGGTGGTGGTGGATATTTCGCGCGGTGCGTTTGCGCATGGACAGACATATGTCGCGTTGTCGCGCACGCGTAGTGCGGCGGATATGCATGTGGCAACGCCACTGCGTCCGCGTGATGTGATTTTTGATAAACGCGTTTTGGATTTTATGAACGCAGAATAAATTTTTTCTTTATTTATATTGTTCCAAATATGCCAACATGAAATCGTCCAAATCGCCGTCCAGAACCGCGTCTGCATCCGTTTTTTCAACATCGGTGCGGACATCTTTGACCATTTGGTATGGATACAGAACGTAATTTCGGATTTGACTGCCCCACTCAATCTTTTTCTGGGCAGATTTGGCGGCGGCATCGGCATCGGCACGTTTTTTTAATTCCAATTCATACAGACGGACGCGTAAGATTTTCATCGCCATGTCTTTGTTTTGAAATTGGCTGCGTTCGTTTTGACATGTGACGACGGTGTTGGTTGGTATGTGTGTTATACGAACCGCACTGTCGGTTTTGTTGACGTGTTGACCGCCGGCACCGGACGAGCGATATGTGTCGATGCGTAAATCTTTTTCATTGATTTCGATTTCAATATTGTCGTCAATGTCCGGCCAAACATCAACCGATGCAAAACTGGTTTGGCGTTTGCCGTTTGCATTAAATGGTGATATGCGGACCAGGCGATGGACCCCAACCTCAGACCGCAGCCATCCGTATGCACGCGTGCCATCGATTTTCATTGTGATGCTTTTTATGCCGGCAACATCGCCCGGGTGTTCGTCAACAATTTCACATGAAAATCCGTGCCGTTCCGCCCAACGGGTGTACATGCGGGTTAACATTTGTGCCCAATCCATGGCCTCGGTCCCGCCGGCGCCGGCCTGGATAAATATAAATGCGTTGGTGTTGTCGTTGGGACCATTAAATAATGTTATAAATTTTGCGCGCTTTGCGCGTTCGGATAAAGATTCAATGGCGGATAATACGTCCGTGTCATCGGGGGCGATTTGATATAAATCGTTCAGATTTTTATAATCAGATTCCAATGCAGAAAAATCAGCCAATGTTTTTTCCAGGTTTGATTTCTTTTGCAATAATGCACGTGCGGCATCCGCGTCCGACCACAGGTTTTCATCCGCGGCGCGTTCGTTTAATTCCGCCAATTCAGATTTTATTTTGTCAGGGTCAAAGAAACCCCCTTAACGATATTATATCGTTTTGGATTTCGGACAAGATTTCGTTTTGTGTAATCATACTGATTATGATAAAGGTTTTGTTTGTTAAATCAATAAATAATTGCATTGGGCGTATAAATGTGATAAAATTTAGCATAAGCGAGAGAGGTTTTTTATATGAAAAGATTTGTTGCATTATGTTGTTTGATTGCGGTTGTGTTTGGCGCAAATGGTGCGATGGCGGTGTCTGCGGGAACGGTGGCAACATCAAATGTTAATCGTGCGTTGGTGTCAAATGTGAATGGTAATGGTTTGCGTGGTATGGCGGGTGTTGCAAACGCATATAAACAAAATCAGTTGGCAAATTATTATATGGCAACCCAGTTGGATGTTGGAACCGCGTGTTCTGAACGTATAATGCGGTGTTTGAACGAATATTGCGATGGAACAACGGTTGCGGGTGGAATTGTGCAAAACAAATGTCAATATGTATCACAAAATGATTTGTATAATTATGCGTTGTTGTGTTTGCAAAAAGATAATTCGCAATTATTGCCACAATATAATGTGAATACTAAATACAGTACGGGTGCGATGAATACTGCGGCGCGTTTGTGCCCGGCGTATGTCCAAGAAAATTTGATGTCATGGTTGTCTATGGCGAATATGGCGGATAAGTTATCAAAATCCAGTTCTGATTTGTGTATTCAACGGCGCCAGGAATTAAACGCGGCGATGTCTTGTCATTCGGTGGCGTTGGCGTATGGTAATGATACAACCAGTAAATTGACCGCACAATTAACGGATTATTGTGGGGCGGGTATCCCGGGTGGTTCGTCCGAAATGGTGTTGCGTTTTGTAAATGCCGGTAATGTTGGCGCAAATGTTTGGGGATGGGCCGAAAAAATTGTCGGTTTGGATGTTAATGCCAAGGGTGCTGATTGGCAATCGGCGGTTGATAATGTGTTGGCAGGATATACCAATCGTATGAATTTGGCATGTGGTGATAATTTACAAATGAACCCCAGTTCGGCAACCGTGTCAACAACGGGAACCGCCGGATTGTTGGTGGCGGCATCTTTGTTGACAGGTGATAAAAAATTGCCGGATGCGGCGACGGTTGCAAAAAATGCTGTGACGCCGGGGGCGTATTCGAATTTTTGGATGGAGGTTTTATCAAATGCTAATTTGATGGATGCTGCCACTGCGAGTCAGGTTGTAAATGCAGGACTGACGAATTCTGTGTTAACGGCAAATACATTTTTAACAAGTTCCCAAATGTCACAAATGCAAGAAGCGTATAAAAAGGGCACCAAGGTATTTATTATTCGTGATACAACCCGTTGCTATATCGTGCCGGTGCAAACACTGACGGATGCGGAATCAACATTGGTTGCATCGCAATTTTCAAATTGTCGAAATTGAATAACAGATTCTTGTTTTTTTCACCGCGCATATAAAAATGCGCGGTATTTTTTTGTGTTGTAAACTTGTTTTATATGGTGTTTTTTGATATAATGTATGGCGAGATGAAAGTTTCCAGACGTATGCTTTTAAAGATGTCGGGCATAGGAATTGCGACATTTGCCATGATGCCGCGGGTGGCATTTGCGGCGAAAAATTCGGTGTTATCTGTGCGAACAGGCGTGCAACCAAATGGGAAAACGCGCCTGGTTATTGAAACAATGACGCGACCGTCGTATGATATTTCGTATCCGCAAAATCAGTTGTTAATATCTTTGTCCAATACGGGCGGTGGTGCATTCAGTCCGAAATTGGCGGATGGAACATTGGTTAAAAATATATCCAGTGTTCAAAATGGTGATAAATTAAATATTGTTGCAGATTTGCGAAAATCTATTATGCCGATTGATAAATCATCTGTGATGGTGTTGAGTCCGAACGGTGATAATGAATATCGTTTGGTGTTTGATTTCGCGGCCGGTGCAAATGTGGCATCGGGCGCCACAACCACGACAACAACAAAAAATGCGGCGGATAAAAAATATATCATCGTAATTGATGCGGGTCATGGCGGCAAAGATCCCGGATGCATAGGGCGGGGCGGAACAAAAGAAAAAACAGTTGTATTGTCGGTCGCAAAAAAGTTAAAAAAAGAGTTGGATGCGGCCGGGTTTAAGACATACCTGACGCGCAGTGATGATACATTTTTGAAATTGGCGGATCGTGCGGAAATCGCCGAAAAACGACATGCGGATTTGTTTTTATCGTTGCATGCAAATGCCAACCCCAGTCGCCAAACCCGTGGGTATTCAGTTTATACTTTGTCTGAAAAGGCGTCAGACGAAGAGGCGCAAAAGTTGGCGGAAACCGAAAATGCGGTGGATAAAATCGGCGTTTCGGGATTTGAGAAATTTTCCAAAGAAATTCGGGTGGCGTTATCGGCGCTGCAACAACGGGCGGTGGCAGAATTGTCCGAAGAATATGCGACGACTTGTTCGCGTGCGATGGACAATGCGTCGATTGAAAAATTGCCGGGCCCCAGTATTCGACATGCGCCGTTTGCGGTGTTGCGTTCGACGGTGCCGGGTGCATTGATTGAATTGGGGCATTTGTCAAATTCGACAGAGGAAAAATTGTTAAAATCGGATTCGCATCAGAATAAATTGGTGCGAGCGATTGTGAAATCTGTGAAAAATTATAATTTTGATGTTTAATTGTTGAAAAATAAAAAGAAATGAATATAATCAGGTTCGTCTGTTTTCAGGAGATATGGCAGAGCTGGTTGAATGCGCACGACTCGAAATCGTGTATACGGGCGACCGTATCGAGGGTTCGAATCCCCCTATCTCCGCCAGGAAATTAAAATCTTAAAACGCCCGTTTTACGGGCGTTTTTGATTTTAACCTGGCTACGACGGGGGATGCGCCAGAGCATTCCAAAGAAATGCGCATGGCCAATACGAGAATACACAATTAGAAAAATCTTAAAAAATCAACAGCGGGCAGATTTTTTTGATTTTTGTTATTGTGTATCGAGGCGCCCCCGTCGTAGCCATAAATTTACCCGCCGTTTTTGGCGGGTTAATTTTTTGGCTTTTCAAAATTTGTATGGTTTGATATTATGTTGTGTGAAAGGAACAAATTATGGAAAAACTAGATATCTATGACGAATATATGAATAAAATAGGGACAGAATCGCGTCAAACTGTGCACGAACGTGGTTTGTGGCACAAGACGGTTCATTGTTGGATATACGATGAGGACGGAAATGTATATTTTCAAATTCGTTCAGATTCTGGAAAATTGTATACGACCGCATCAGGGCATGTGTTGGCGGGTGAGACGGTACGTGACGCGTTCCAACGTGAAATTTATGAAGAAATTGGATTGAATATAGATGGGGCTGATGCGATTCCTTTGGAAATTGTATTCTGGCGACAAGATAAACCACAAAAAAATTGGCATGATCGCGCCTTTGCGCATGTATATAAGAATAAATTGCCTGTTGGTTTTTCCAATTTTAGTTTTCAAGAATCCGAAGTAACTGGTTTGGTTCGTATAAACGCAAAAGATTGTTTGGATTTATTAACAGATAAAAAAGCCTCTGTTGGGGCAACAAAAATTACAATTGATAAAACGATTGATGTAAATATTGCAAAAAACGATTTTCTGGTCGCGCCCGATGAAACGCCAATAATCAAATATGGTTTTATTTTGCAAAGTATTATTCAACAAAACTTACTTGTTTAGTTATTAGAGATTCGCAACGAGATTCCTTGTTGTCTGGAAGTTTACCCGCCAATATGGCGGTTTTTGATTTAAGAAAATTGAGTGCCGCGCCGTAGCATTGTTCGTAATCTAATACTATGTTGTGATGCTAAATTTTCTTGATTGTTTGTTTGTGCAAAAATAATAACCAAAATTTATGGTATAATAATACCATATTGATTTTTCTTGACTTTTTGGCGGGTGTGCGGCATAATCGTGTCGTTCATATTAAACAAAGGGTTAAAATATGGTAGCAACAAAATCTTTAAAAGCGTGCGAGTTGGATGCCAAATGGTATCTGATTGACGCGACCGATTGCACATTGGGGCGTTTGGCGGCGTTTACGGCGAACATCTTGCGCGGGAAAAACAAACCGACATGGACACCGAATTTGGATTGTGGTGATCATGTTATTATTATTAATGCTGACAAGGTTGCATTGTCTGGGCACAAGGCCGATAAAGATAAATTTTATTGGCATTCGGCATGGACCGGTGGTTTGAAAGAACGCACATTGGGTCAAATGCGTGCAGAAAAGCCAGAATTGTTGGTTAAAAACGCGGTGAAACGCATGATGGGGCGTCGGACAACGGTTGCTTTGGCGGACAAACGTTTGACCAAATTGCATGTGTATGCCGGTGCGGAACACAAACACAGTGCGCAAAATCCAGTTGTAATCGATTTTGCAGGCCTGAATCCCAAAAATAAAAGAGGATAAGTTATGACAGAAGCAAAAAAGACAACTGCAAAAACAGCGGCGAAAAAAACTGTTGCGAAAAAAACAACTGCGACCAAGGCCGCAACCAAAACCGCAACAAAAACCACAACAGTCAAGGCGGCGGCAAAAACCGCGACGGCAACTGCAAATGTGAAATTGACGGGTGCGACATACGCGACCGGTAAACGTAAAGATTCTGTGGCGCGTGTATATTTATTGCCGGGTCATGGTAATATTATTGTGAACGGTGTTGCGATGATGGAATATTTCCGTCGTCCGGTATTGCAAATGATTATTGCGCAACCGTTTGGTGTGACAAATCGCGAAACCGAATACGACATTGTTGCGTTCGTGATGGGCGGTGGTTTATCGGGCCAGGCCGGTGCGGTTAAACATGGTATTTCCAAGGCATTGGAAAAACGCGAACCTGAATTGCGTGCGGCGTTAAAGTCGGCCGGGTTCTTGACCCGCGACAGTCGTGTCGTTGAACGTAAACACTATGGTGTGCGCAAGGCGCGTCGTTCGACACAGTTCAGCAAACGTTAATTCAATATTTATACTTATTTTCCCCGCAATATGTGGCGGGGAAAATTTTCTGATTTTTATGGAGATACACATATGATAAAGAAAGAAAAAATCAAAGATTTACATTATTCTGTAAATGGCGTTATTACGGCGGCGGATATCCAATCGGCGGCGGACGAAATTTTATCAGAATATGGCAAAACGGCAAAAATGCCGGGCTTTCGTGCGGGGCATATTCCATTGAACGTTTTGCGTCAGAAATTTAATGCCAATGCGACGGCGGACGCGATTGATAAATTGATGAACCGCGATTTGAACGCGTATTTGGATGAAAAACATATTCGCCTGGCGGCGGCGCCACGCGCGGATTTGCCGAAATGGGAAATGGGTCGCGACGCGGAATACACATTGGAATTTGATATTTTGCCAGAATTGCCGGAAATCGATTTGGCAAAAATCACCATTACAAAACCGGTTGCGGAATTGGACCCGGCCGAGGTTGATAAGGCCGTCGAAAACATCCGTCGTTCACGCAGTACCGCCGAAAAACAAGATGACGCATACGCGGCGCAAAATGGCGACACCGTGGTGATTGATTTCACCGGGTTCATTGGTGACGATGCGTTTGACGGTGGTGCGGCGACGAAACATCATTTGGTGTTGGGTTCGGGGTCTTTTATTCCGGGATTCGAAGACCAAATCATCGGGCACAAATCGGGCGACAAATTTGATGTAAATGTCAAATTCCCATCCGATTACCATGCGGAAAATTTGGCGGGCAAAAAGGCGCGTTTTGCAATCGTCTTGCACGAGGTTCGCAAACACATTTTGCCGGAATTAAATGACGAATTGGCAAAAACGGTTGGATTTGATTCTGTTGAAAAATTGCGCGCGCACATCCGTGACATTTTGAACGAACAATACGCGGATGCATCCCAACGCGCGATGCGCAACGAATTGTTGGATGTGTTGGCGGACCGGGTCAAAATGGATTTGCCGCAAACATTGGTGGACCAAGAATTGGCGATGGCGCGTCAAGAACACGAACACCATAACGCCGAACACGGTCACGAACATAAATGGGACGAAAAATCCGAAAAGAAAGAGGCGGAACGTCGTGTGAAATTGGGTCTGATTTTGGCCGAGTGGGGCAACAAAAACAAGGTTGCGGTCACCCGTGACGATATGCAACAGGCAATCTGGGCCGAGGCATCACGTTATCCGGATCCGAAACAGATTTTTGAATTTTATAACAAAAATCAAAATGCGATGGCGATGTTGCGCGGGATGCTGTTCGAGCGCAAGGCGTTGGACGAAATGTTGAAAAATGTCAAAACACGTGACAAAAAGGTTCCGGCAACGGAATTGTTTCAACAAGCCGATGTGAAATAAAAAAAACCGGGCGATGCCCGGTTTTTTAACTGCCCCGTCTTGTTGCCGTGAAACGGCAACAATCCACCCCTTCTTTTTGTCCGTCTTCGCTTACGCTCCGTCGCGACAGAAAAGACGGGGAATGTCCAGGGATTAATGTGTTGATTTTTTGTTTTGTTTTGATATTTTCCTTGTATGAAATCTGATAATAAATCTTTACATGTGTTGGCGCAAAATTTGCGCAATAATTCAACATTGGCTGAATCGGTATTATGGAAACATTTACGAAACAAACAGGCACAAGGATTCAGATTCCGTCGCCAAACAGTTTTTGGTAAATACATTGTTGATTTTTATTGTCCCAGATTAAAACTGGTCATAGAAATAGACGGTTCATCACATAATGATAAATATGAATACGACCGTGAACGCGATGAATATTTGCAAAGTTTGGGTTTAACGGTTTTGCATCTTGATAATTCCGAAATATTGCATCACATCAGCGCGGGTTTATTCGCCATTGATACATTTATGCAACATCAAAAAAATATTCTAAAAAAATAACCACACCCCGGACATTCCCCGTCTTTTCTGCCCGCAGGGCAAAAAGAAGGGGGGGGACCACCCGCAGGGTGGTGGGGCAGTTTGTCATTGCGAGCGAACGAGTTCAATTTGCGTGCAACGCAACGCCACACACATGGGACATTCCCCGTCTTTTATCGCGCCAGCGAAAAAGAAGGGGGGGACCACCCGCAGGGTGGTGGGGCAGTTCGATTATTATTCTTATTTCGGACATTCTCCTTCTTTATGAAAGAAGGAGTACCCGAGCAAGCGTCAGCGCGCGAGGGGGAGGTAGTTGTGAAAAGGTCTAAACTGCTGGTGTGGTTGTGATTATAGAGAAAAAATATTATCATAACTGCCCCGTCACTCAACCGCGTTGCGGTTTCGTGCCACCCCTTCTTTTTACCCTGCGGGTAGAAAAGACGGGGAATATCCGAGAGGCTGGCGCCGGACTCCTCTGCTTGCGGGAACATATTCATAAATGGGTAAAAATTCAATTTTTTCCCTTGCAAATGAATTTGGGAATTTATATCATAATTTCTGAAATCAATGGGAATTGATTTCGGGCCTTAGAAAGCCAGTAAAGTCCGGTGCAAAATTTGCATCGTTATTTTCCCATGCGTGTCGCGACCGCATTGTACATAGACGGATAGACACTTTTTTTTGTACAAATGTTTTGGCGAATCGTGTGGGTGAAAAAATTCGATTCGTATTCTTTTTATATTTCATAAACGCGTCGAACAATTTCCCAAGAAAAATAACTTATTCAGATTTTGCACTGACATGTATATCATATTTGGTGGCGTGCCGCGGTTGCGTGTACGCAGATAACGCCGAATGTTTTATACGTGGTGCATCCCGCATTTGTGTGGTTATGATTTAATTTTTGACACAGATGTAAATGTATTTGTTTTTTTATAAATGAAACCCTGACGTTGTCGTTCATGGGCCATCCCATAGTTGGCCAAATGATTAAAAATTTGGCGGGGTGCCACTGGACCGCAAGGCAGTGGGATCGTTGACTTTATGATTTTCTAACACCCCGACCGAATTGATGTTGGGAAAAAATTCCTGAAATATTCCGGTTTATATCATTGATAGAGATTTTTTAGCACGTGGCAATTTGCCGCGGTGTTTTGCGTGGACAAAACACCGTGCGGACGGAGTCCGTCCCCTTCTTTATGAAAGAAGGGGTGGATGGCGAAGCCAGACGGGGTAATTGTGCCGGGCGATGTAGTGAAACGAAATCGCCATAAAAAATTA
>CADAKI010000009.1 GCA_902788485.1 uncultured Pseudomonadota bacterium
ATCCCAATAAAAACTTTTTCATTCCCATGATTTTTCTCCCCGTTCTTTTCGTTTCTGCGTTTTTCTATTTTCGCATCCGCGAAAAATAAAAAACACCGCACAATGGATAACGCGCGGCAGGGTGTTCGAAAAATCAAATAGTTCAATGATCCCACGGGCGTTGTCCGACACCGTGGCACCCCGCCAACGTAGGTTGTTGGGGCTGTAAAATCATTAATGAAAAAAATTACATTTTTATCTGGGGGTGAAAATGAAAAAATCCAATCACGCGCCAGAAAAATGTCGGCGCAAAACCTGAATTGGACACCAAACCATCCCGGGCGAATCGAATCGGCACCGGTATTTTTTAAAAAAACAAAAATAAAAATGGCATGGGTAACGACGCAAATTTTGCACCGGAACTATTTAGGCTTTTCGAAGGCCTTTGCCGAACACAACTCCCATTATGTTCAACAATTAGTATATAAGATGAGTTTTATATTTTGCAAGTTTTTTTTGAACAATATTGACATTTCGCAAAACATTGGGTATTCTGTGCGGGTTCTGATTTGCTCCCATCGTCTAGCGGTCCAGGACATCGGATTCTCATTCCGGCAACATGGGTTCGATTCCCATTGGGAGTGCCAAAAATACATCGCATCAAAAATGATGCGATTTATTTTTTATTCTGCGTTGATTTTTTTTCATACAATTCGCGGTATTTTTTTACAACCGCATCATACAGTCCGTCAAAACCACATTTTTCCCAATTACGGCGCATATACATGAATCCCAATGTGTAATCGGTGAATTGGGCATCTTCCCAATCAATAAAATATTTTATATTTAATGTTTTTGGATCAACCGTAAAATTGTCGGCGATGTCGTTGTGAAACCACCCATACATAAATTTTGGTTTTGCATTTTTGTTTTGCTTCAAATCGCGCAAGGAATCCGGGTCTGATGCGCCGATTGCAAATATAAATTTTGCCAACTGGGTCGCGATTTTGTCCCGGTGTTTAATCACGATTTCTGGATTGATTTTTTTCAGTACCACACCATCGGCAAATTCGTATTTCCGCACCCAAACATTATCCCATTGGAAAATTTCCATTTTTGGAATTTTTATTGGTGACACGCGCGCAAACGCATCCACGATTTTCCGTTCGCGCATCGATTTTTCATAACCGTTATCATGCAGTGGAAATTTAAACGCGCAATCATGCCCAACCAGCAATATTAAATTGTGTCCGCGCGCGCCGACATCAATTTTAATTTTTTTGTTTGTGCCATCCGCGTGTTCGCGTGCAAATTTTTTGCACCGCGCCAAATATCCGGCGTATTTAATTTTTATCCGCACAATGTCGCGCCGATGTTTCCCCGGAATTGTCCCGCAAATCGCATTTGCTAAAAAAGTCCTGAATTTTGATGTGTTCATACCGGGTATGATACACCAAAACAAACGCCAATCAAGCAAGATTTTTATAAATTATCGTTTGCAAGAAATAAATATTAAAAATTTTAATAAATAAAACTTGCAAATGAAAACTTTACATATATAATCATTAAAGTTTTTAATGAATTTTAATTCCGCGGGGAATAAAAATGGCAAAAAAAGAATATATCGGTTTAATCGAAGAAAACGGGCAAATTGTGGAACGCATGTTTGCGCGAATCAATCAATATCCGTCGCAAACGATTGGGTATAATCGTCAACAACTGATGGTGTTGGTTGATTTGATGATGGTGGGGCGTTCAAAATTAAAAGATATCGCCCGTCGCCAGGGTATGCCGACACCAAACCTGTGCATTATGTTTCGCAAATTGGAATCTGATGGGTTGGTTGTTCGCACGATTGACGACGATGACCGGCGAAACACTTTGTATTCTTTGACGCCACGTGGTAAAAAAATTACATCTCAATTCAAAGAGAGTGTTTTTAATACCATTACAAATTTTTGCCAATGTTTAACCGCGGCGGAAGAAAAAAAATTAACCGAATGTTTATATCATATAAATAAAATTTTGAAACGGGTGGAGGAACAAAATGCATAAAATTAAATTGGGCGTGTTGGTTGCATGTGCGTGCATGATGACAAGTGTCGCGTATTCTATGGATTTGTCATTAAACGACGCGATTGAAAAAATCATCGCCGAATCGAACGATGTTAAAAAGGCCAATGCCAATGTTAAAATGGCGCGCGCGCAATTGGATGCGGTGAACGCAAATCGTTGGGTAAATATTACCGCAAATGCGTCGTATATGAATATGGTTGATGTTGCCCGCCCAACCAGTCACGACGGTATAAAATTACCACCGGAACTGGGCGGTATTTTACAGAGTTTTGGGCAAGATCCATCGAGTATTGTAATTCCGGATAATTTATTTATGGCGGGCGTCAATGTTTCGCAGCCGATTTATACATTTGGTAAAATCGGTAATGCGGTGGATAGTGTAAAAAGTGCGATTAAAATGTCTGATGCCGGCGCGGATGTCACCCGACGCGAGGTTGCATACAGTGCCGCCGATTTATATTGGACCGCAAAAATGACCGACGAAATTGTTAAATTGGCGGACCAAGATTTGAAAAACGCGAAAAATTCTAAAACAAAATTAACCGCGACGGGGCGCGCAAATCGTAGCAATTTGGTGAAAATTGAAACCGATATTGCATCCAAAGAAATCAATTTATCTGACGCGGAATTTAATCGTGACACCGCCCATCGTATGTTGAAAATCTTTGCCGGAATTGATGCCGACACGGAATTAAATTTAACCGATAATTTTCCATCAGAATTTGCGCCGATGGATGAAAAAACATTGACATCGTCGCCACAATGGCGCGTCTTGCAAGAACAGGTAAATATGTACGAATCGCGCGCATCGTCCCAACGTGCAAATGGTTATCCGACATTGGCGGCGGTCGGTTCGTATAATTACACATCAATGTCGGACCGTGCCGAACACTTGTTCGATAAATCGGGTTCGCAATCGGCGTATTGGGGATTGTCGTTGCAAGTGCCGATTTTCACCGGCGGGTTAAATCGCGCAAATGCAACCGTCGATGCCATGAATGCCGAGGCGGCGCGTCAAGACCTGGACAAGGCAAAAAAATTGACGTCTGAACAATTCAGCACCGCAATCCGCCAATATAACCACCTGCGTGATAATTTGGCAAACATGCAAAATGCGCGTGATTTGGCGGCCAAGGCGTATCAGTTTTCGTTGGACCGTTTTGGCGCGGGTCAAACATCGGCGGTCGAATTGTCCGAGGTTGCGTCCGGTTTATACCAATTGGATGTTGCGTTGTTAAATGCGAAATACAAAATTTTAATGTCTGCGGAATCTGTTAAAAAATTAGGTGAATAAAATGGAAAGGTTTTTTAGATTTTTTAAAATTTCAAACCCAGAAAAAATCAAAAAATGGATTTATATTTTTTGTGTATGCGTTCTGGCATTTTGGTTGATTTTCAGAATCGTGTCGTTGATTTTGCAACACAATCAATCCGTGTTTAATATTTCGCGTGATGTTGCAACCAATGGAACCCCGGTTGTCGTGATGACGGCGCAAAATACATCGGGCATATTGCGCGAACCAATAACAATTGATAATAATCGCGCATATGTTTCGGGTAATCGTGTGGGGTTGTTTCGTCCGGGTCAACGCGTGGGCGGTGGTAAAATCACATCTGTATCGCAAAATATAAATCTGGATACGGGTATGTATGTGATAAAAACATCTGGCGTGGAAAATGGATTGCAATATGTTGAATATACTCGTAATGGATATTTTGTGCCGGTGTATGCCGTGGTAAATGATAATGTTTTTGTGTATGAAAATGGTCGCGCCGTGTTGCGTCGTGTTATTGTCGCACACAGTGATGCCGACACCGCATTGATAACCCAAGGCCTGCACGATGGGGATGTTGTAATATTGTCGCATGTTGCCGACGGTGAAACAGTGCGCATAGAAAGTAAAATCGAAAACAAAACAGAAAATGATATGGATCAAGGGGAGTAATCATCATGTTGAAATTTTTTGTAAAACGACCAATCACAACAATAATGTTTGTCCTGTTTTGGGTTGTGTTGGGATTTTATTCTTTTAACAGTATGAATATCGAACGCACACCGTCGTTGGATTTTCCGTATGTGACCGCATCGTTTATTTATCCCGGTGCCGAACCTGCGGAAATCGAATCGCAAATTTTAAAAAAGGCCGAAGATGCCATGTCCGAAGTGGCGGGGTTAAAGAAAATAACATCGTCTGCGTATGAAAATGGCGGATATGTTATGGCGGAATTTAACCTGGGGGTAAATGTAAATGATAAGGCGTCCGAGGTTAAATCGAAATTGGATGCATTGTCTTCGGAATTCCCGGATGACATGAAACAACCGGTTGTAGAAAAATTAAATCCGTTGCAACAATCTGTGATTGATATCGCAATCAGTGGCGATAATGCGCGTGATTTATATGAATACACCGATGAAGTGTTATCTAATAAAATTACGGCCATCCGCGGTGTTGCAAATGTAAATGTGTTTGGTGGGCTGCAACGCGCAATTCGTATTGAAATGTCGCCTGATGAAATGGCGGCGCGTGGTGTCACGGTTGTTGATATTGTATCTGCGTTGGGAAATAAAAATTTAAATGTTCCAGGTGGCAAGATAGAGGCCGGTACCGCATCATCAAATGTTCGTTTCATCGGCGAATTTGCCAGTGTCGATGAAATTCGTGATTTACAAATCGTCACATCCGAAGGGCAAAATTTTAAATTGTCTGATGTTGCAAATATTACGGATTCTGCACGTGACATAGACAAAGGCGCATTATACAACGGTCGCGATGTTATTATCGCATCGGTTATCAAGGCGTCTGACGGAAACGCAATTAAAATTTCAAATGCGTTGCGCGATGTTTTGCCAGATTTGGAAAAACAAATGCAAACAAAATTCCCAGACGCGAAAATGGAAATTGTGGCGGATTCTTCAACAACCGTATCTGATGAAACATACGACACGATTTATGGTATTGTATTGGGTATCATATTTACGGTTATCATATTATTGGTGTTTACACAAAATTGGCGTTCAACCGTTATCGCGGGTGTCGTGATTCCGGCATCCCTTGTTGCGGGATTGTTCTTTGTATCAATCAGTGGTTTTACAATCAACGCGATGACATTGTTGGCGTATTCGTCGGCATTGGGAACATTGGTGTCGAACGCAATTATTTTGATTGAATCTGCATTGCAAGAAATGCGCACCGGCGCATCACCAGAAGACGCCGCAATTAATGGCACAAAAAAAGTTGCGGTATCCGTATTGGCGGGTGTTGGAACAAATGTCGTGGTGTTTTTACCGTTGGCATTTATGGGTGGAATCGTCGGTCAATTTATGGTTCAGTTTGGTATGACGGTTGTGTATTTGACATTGTTGTCATTACTGTTTTCGTTCACATTGACCCCAATGATGATTGCACGATTTTTGCGTTTAAATAACGTGCGTGAAAAAATCAATATTACCCAGGTTAAAAAACAAGAAAAACAAACTCGTCTGCGTCGTTGGTATGATTATCAATTTGCGCATGCCGGTCGTGTTATTTTGATTGGGGTGGCGACATTGTTTGTGGCGGCGCAACTGATGGGATTTGTTGGAAATGAATTTCAACCGTCAACCGATGTGAATAAAATCACACTGACGGTGCGCGCACCAATGGGCGCAACATATGAAAAATCGTTGTCGGTTGCAAATGAAATAGATGCGGTTTTGCACGGTTTTCCCGAAGTCGAATCTACCGTTGTTAAAATTGGTGAACGCGGTTTACAAAATATCACGATAACAACTAATTTGGTTGAACGCACAAAACGCAGTATGTCTGATAAAAAATTGGCACAAAAAATGTTGCGTGACATGGCAAATATAACCGACGCAGAAATTCAAATACGTGCCGGCGAATCGACATCGGGGGGAATTGCGTCAGATATGGTGTTAAATGTTTATGGTGACGATGACGCAACGCGTGAACAATATGCAAATGAATTGGTGCGTCGCATAAATAAAATCACCGAAGTGCAAAGTGCGGTTTTGGCGCAACAAAAACCAAACAATGAAATACGATTTGTTCCAAATCAAGAACAAATGAGTGCGTGGGGTGTCAAAAATTCTTATGCGGGTTCTGTATTGCGTACGGCGTTGTATGGAAACGATTCGTATAAATATAAAGAAAACGGCAAAGAATACCCGATTGTTTTGGAATTTGCGCGTCCGTTCAAAACAAACTTTATGTTTAACAGTGTGTTCGTAAATTCGCCGCGCGGCATGGTTGCGTTGTCGGAATTGGGTGAAATACAAAATGTTCCGTCCACCCCGAATATATCGCGACTGGATAAATCGCGCGTGACAGAAATAGATATCAATATTGGTAAATCTACAATCGGTCCGGTTCAACAAAAAATAGAATCTGAAATTGCACAAATGGAATGGCGTGCGGGATACAGTGCAAAATTTGCCGGCATGTCTGAAATTCAAAGTGAATCAACATCTGAAATCGGTATGGCGTTTATTTTGGCAACCGTTTTGACATTTATGTTGTTGGCGGCGATTTTGAATTCTTTGACACATCCATTAACGATTGCAACATCAATTATAACCAGTTTTATCGGTGTGTTTATATTGTTGTTTTTGTCGGGGGCATCGATGAATGTTGGCGCGATGTTGGCATTTGTTATGTTGGTTGGTTTGGTTGTGAATAATAATATTTTGGTGCTGGAACCGACCGTCAAACGCGTGCGCGATGGTGAAAAACCATTTAATGCATTGTGGCACGAACTGATGGCAAAGCGCAACATGGTGTTGATGACATCTATTGCGGTTATGGCGGGTATGTTGCCCCAATTATGGTCGGCAGATAAAATGAAATCTGGTATGGCGGCGGTTATGATTGGTGGCATGTTGGCCAGTTTGATTTTAACATTTACACTGACCCCGGCATTGTTCTTTGCGATGGAAAATTTGCGGAATAATGTTCGTCGAAAATTAAATATGCGGATACAATTCCCACGATTAAAAAAACGAAAAAAATAATGTCCGGCCCAAATGGGCCGATTTTTATTTTGTTTTATGTGACTAATCGCAACGGAGTGAACGATAGTGAACGCAGACGGATTTTTATGCTTGCGTGAATTTTATAAATTGTTCTATGATATGTTCAGGAAGGAAAGGAATTATGCAATTCAAATTCATATCTGTATTTGCATTTTTGGCGGTTTTGCCCGGGGTTGCTGGGGCTAAATTGCCGGGGGTTAATTTGTCTGGGGCGTCGGTTTCGGCGGCAAGTGCGTTTGGTGAAAACACGTCCACAATGCGTGGGGCGGTGTCTGTTGCGCCGGCAAAACGAATTGTTGCGCGTCGCGCTACAAATGGTGCAACCGTAAAACATGCGGCGTCGAAATCAAATACTGATGTTTTATCACCAAATTTACCCAGTTCTAATTTATGGGCGGAAAATGCCGCGGCAGCCGACGCGCCATTGCGTATGCCATTGGCGTCAGAGGTTGCGGTTTTAAATACAAATTTTGAATTACCGGACGAAGATTTAGATTTCGCGTTAAATACACCGGCAAAACTTGATGATGATTTTGATATTGATGCCACGGCAAAACGTATGGCGGAAATCGACGCAAAATTAAATAAAATTGCCGAATTACAACAACGTGCGAATGCCAGTGTGAAAAACGTTGCACCACGAAAAGTCGCCGTCGCCGAAACATCAGACGATATAAAAATTTCGCGTGCGGTTGTTCCAATGGATGAACCCGATGTTTTGATTCGCAGTGTTGAAAAACATGCCGTGCCACGTGCAACAACTAAACAACGCGACAGTTTGGCCGGATTATCACCGGCACAATTACGCAACGCATTTCGCAAAACATTTTTGTCTGAAAACAAACACCTGTCTGCGTTGCGTGACGCATCGGCGGATGATATGGATACAACCGTGACAATGGATATGGCGGGATTTACGGCGGAACAAAATTTATCTGAAATGGGTGGCGGTATTCGCCCGTTCGAGATTAAGGTTGGTTTCCGTAATTCCGATTCTGCATTATCGCGCGACAATTATACTTTGTTGACTACATTTGCGGGAATTGTTGTAAACGACCCGAAACGCGCGGTTCAGATTTTGATTCCGAACGATGCGACGATTGATTCCGATGACCGTAAATTGACGGCGCGTCGCCTGGCCATAATTGAACAGGTTTTACGCGATACCGGAATCCCAGAACAACGCATTATGCCGGTGTTATCTAATCGCGAAGATGATGGCGCATTGGTGTTGCGCAATATCGACAGTACGCAATACGAAACATTGACGCGTCAACAACGAAACCAATTTGGTAAAACGACAAATAAAACTTATAAAAATATGACATGGTAAAATGTCGTGAATTTTTTCATAACATATTAAATTTTGTTTATCCGCCCACTTGTCCTTTGTGTGACGCGGGCGTATCCACACATGGCGAGTTTTGTGCCGATTGTTGGACGGCGGTAAATTGGATTGATGGTCCCAAATGTGCAAAATGTGGTTATCCGTTTGCATCGGGATATGAACCCGATGGCGATATGTTGTGTCCGACATGTGCGGCGGGAAAATCTGAATTAGATTGGATACGTTCGGCATGTGTGTATGATGATGCATCGAAACAGATTATGTTGCCGTTTAAACATGCGGGAAAAATAAAATATGCCCGCGCCATGTCAAACGCGATGATTTGGGCATTGCGTGATATTGATGTATCCAACATAGATGTTGTTATGCCGGTGCCACTTGCATGGCGTCGCCTGTTTCATCGTGGTTATAACCAGGCATCCTTGTTGGCGCGTCCGATTGCGCACGCCATGGGTGTGGTGTTGGATTATGATTCTGTGCGTCGAAAATATCGTCCCGATATGGGACATAAAACTGCACGCCAACGCGCCGAAAATATCCGCGGTGTGTTTCGTGTGGTGCATCCTGATAAAATTCGTGGAAAGCATATATTGTTGGTTGATGATGTTATGACATCGGGTGCAACATTTTCCGAACTGCGTCGCGTTTTGATGCGTGCGGGCGCGGCAAGCGTGTCCGGTGTGTCATTTTGCCGTGTTGTGCATGCAATATAAAGTTTTTGAAATACTTGATTTTGCGATTATTTGTTGTAGAATTACCACGCAATAATTTATGAAAAATATGGGGCAATACCATGAATATAGAACTTGGCAAAAACGAAACGCGTGAAATGGAATCCAGAATCCAAGAATTTTGGGATAAAAATAATTTCTGGGATAATGATGTCAAATCTAATAAAAAATCATTTTGCACAATGATGCCACCACCAAATGTGACGGGCAATTTGCATATGGGACACGCGTTGGATAATGTGTTGACTGATATTATTTGTCGTTATAAACGTATGTGCGGTTTTGATGTTTTGTGGCAACCCGGGACCGACCATGCGGCCATTGCGACCCAGTTATTGATTGAACGCGACCTGTCAAAACGTGGAATAAATCCAAATTCTTTGACATTGGATGAAAAATTGGACGCCGCATGGAAATGGAAAAATGACAAGGGCGGTCAAATCATATGGGTTGATTAAATCTGCGGCGCGTGCTAATAATATTGTGCCGGGCAACGGAATAGATTTTGTTGTTGCTGAAAATATAGAGGGAAAATAAATGGAGATTACAAAACACACACAAAATATATTGGTTAAATCGTACCAGTGTGACCGATACGGATATTTGCGTCCAATTATGTTGATGAACTTTTTACAGGGTGCCGCCGCATCACACGCCCAAGAATTGGGGGCGGGGCGCACTTATTGCGAGGCACATAATATCGCGTGGGTTGTGACACACAATATGGTTGATATTATTGAATTACCAAAATTCAAAGATATGGTTGTGTTAAAAACATGGCCGTCAATGCATAACGGCCTGCGTTCGTATCGTGATTTTGAAATCAGAAGTGCGGACGATAACCGTTTAATGATTCGTGCAACATCACAATGGGTATTGATAAATTTATCAACGCGTCGCCTGTTGCGCCTGAATGAAGAATTGCCAGAGTGGGGCAGTATTGATGAACGCACATGGGATATTCCATTTAACAAGGCGCCAAAGTTTGATGCGGAAAAAACGCATATAATAAAATGTCGTTTTGATGATATCGATGTGAATCAACATATCAACAACGCGGTCTATGCGGTTTGGGCAACGGAAAGTGTTGGTTTTGAATTCCGTAATACGCATAAATTGTCCGGTATTGAAATTTATTTCGAACACGAAATTCCTGCCACGACACCCGAGGTTTCTGTCCAGGTTAAATTAGAACCCGACACATCATATCATCGTATTATGACGGGCGATGTCCAACATGCAACCGTTGTGTGTCATTGGAAAACAAACGATTAAATAAAAACGCAATCTGTTTGATTGCGTTTTTATTATTAACCGAACTCTGAAAAAAAATCGCCACATTGGGCGACTTTTTAATTGATTGCGGAAACCGCCAAACGGGCACGACCCTTGGCACGACGACGATTCAACACATCGCGTCCGCTTTTTGTTGCCATTTTTTCACGAAAACCATGTGTTTTAACACGACGGGTTTTCGATGGTTGATATGTTCTTTTTGTTGCCATAACTAAATCCTTTTGCCTAACTATTTAATCATATTTTTATAAAAACGCAACATTTTTATTTAGATTTTACCAAACCCAGTTTTTTCAATGCCTCTAACATCATGTACCACACAAAAATGGCCAAAAATAATTTCCATATTGGCAAGAAAAATTTGCTGCTCATGTGTTTTTACCTTTTGTTTTTATGTTATTTATAATAACACCAATATACGCTTTGTCAATGCGTTTTTTTGGCTTTATTTCTTGACCCGCGGGGCGAAATTTTGCTATTGTTGACTTGTCAAAAATAGGGGAAAATAAAGCATGTCAGAAAATAATGAAGTAAAAGAAATGAAAATTCCACAATCGTCACTGGAACACGAAATGCGGACATCGTTTTTGGACTATGCGATGTCGGTCATTGTGGACCGTGCATTGCCGGATGTCAGGGACGGTTGTAAACCGGTGCATCGCCGTATTTTGTACGTTATGAACGATGTCGCGCCGGCGACGAAATCAACGGTAAAATCTGCGCGTATTGTGGGTGATGTTATGGGTAAATACCATCCGCACGGGGATTCATCTATTTACGAGGCAATGGCCCGTATGGCCCAAGATTTTTCGATGGGTGAAACATTGGTCCAAGGCCAGGGTAACTTTGGTTCGCGCGACGGTGATAAACCGGCGGCCATGCGTTATACCGAGGCCCGTTTATCCAAACTGGGTGCGTCATTGATGGAGGATATGGACAAAGACACCGTCGATTGGCAACCGAACTTTGATGGAACATTGCAAGAACCGGTGGTTTTGCCAACGAAATTTCCAAACTTTTTAATAAATGGTGGTTCGGGTATTGCGGTTGGTATGGCAACCAATGTTCCGACATACAACCTGGGCGAGGTTTGCAACGGTATTTTATCGATTTTGGATAATCGTAATATTTCTGACGATGAATTATTTGATATTATTCCGGGACCTGATTTTCCAACGGGTGCGGTGATTATGGGGCGTGCGGGTGCGTATCGTGCGCACACAACGGGTCGTGGTTCGATTATTGTTCGTGCAAAAACGCACCTTGAAAATATTCATGACCATGAATCTATTGTTGTGGATGAAATTCCGTACCAGGTGAACAAGGCGCAAATGATTGTGAAAATTGCCGAACTTATCAAAGATAAAAAGATAGAGGGCATATCCGAAATTCGTGATGAATCATCCAAGGAAGGCTTGCGCATTGTGATTGAATTGAAACGCGATGCGATACCAGATGTTGTATTGAATCATTTGTTCCAATATACGGAAATGCAGACGAATTTCCCGGTGAACATGATGGCATTAAATCGTGGTCGTCCAATGTTATTTACGATACGTTCTGTATTGGATGCGTTTATTGAATTTCGTGAAGAGGTCATTCGTCGTCGCACGATATTTGATTTGAACAAGGCACGCAATCGTGCGCACACTTTGTTGGGTTTGTCGGTTGCGGTTGGAAACCTGGATGCGGTTATCGAATTGATTAAATCCAGTGCCAATCCTGACGATGCACGCGCCGCCTTGATTTCGCGCGGTTGGCCGGCGGCGGATATTCAAAATTACATTGAATTGATTGATGACCCAAATACAGAATACAAAGACGGCATGTTTTACATGTCCGAAGATCAAGCCCGCGCAATTTTGGAATTGCAATTACATCGCTTGACCGGATTGGAACGCGATAAATTGCATGCTGACTTGGTTGAGTTGGGTGCTTTGATTAAAGATTTGCTTGATATTTTGGGCAGTCACGAACGCATCATCCAAATTATTCGCGACGAAACAACATCTGTGCGCGATAATTGGGCATCTCCGCGTCGCACGGAAATTTCGGACGCATCCGTTGATATTGATGTCGAAGATTTAATTGCCCGTGAAGATATGGTTGTGACGGTATCTAACACGGGATATATCAAACGCGTTGCGCTGGATACATATCGCGCGCAAAAACGCGGTGGCAAGGGTCGCAATGCCATGACAACCAAAGATGACGATTATGTTGTAAATGTGTTTGTTGCAAATACGCACACACCATTGTTATTTTTCTCGTCCAAGGGTTTATGCTATAAATTAAAAACATACAAATTGCCCGAGGCAACCGCCGCCGGCAAGGGTCGTCCATTGGTGAATTTGTTGCCGTTGGAAAAAGATGAAACAATCACTGCGATTTTGCCGGTTCCCGAAGAAGATGTAAAACGCGTCCAAGAATCCGGTGTTGAACATTTCTTGATGTTTGCGACCGCGTCGGGCACTGTGCGTCGTAACCGTATGTCGGATTTTGATTCAATTCGCGCAAACGGAAAAATCGCGATGAAATTAGACGATGGTGATTCTTTGATTTCTGTTTTGCCATGCACCGAAAATCAAGATGTGTTTTTAACAACATATCGTGGTCGCTGCATCCGTTTCCCGGTCACGGAAATCCGTGTGTTTGCGGGTCGTAATTCAACGGGTGTCCGTGGATTAAATGTGGCATCCGATGATAAAATCATCGGTATGGCGATGTTGAATCACGGCGAAAGTGACGCAACCGTGCGTGCGGCATATATTAAACAATCGCGCGCCGCGCGTCGTGCCGCCACCGGTATCGAAGAAGATGCCGGGGACGCGGATGAAGAAACCGTGACAGATTTAGTTCTGACGCCGGAACAAATGGAACGCATGGCAAAATCGGAAGAATTTATTTTGACGGTTTCTGAAAACGGTTTTGGAAAACGTACATCGTCGTATGAATATCGCACGACACACCGTGGTGGAAATGGATTTACCAACATCAAATTGGGTGGTAAAAATACGGCGGTGGCTGGTTCTTTCCCGGTGACGAATGACCAAGATATCATTATGGTGACCGACGGTGGAAAAATTATTCGCACACCGGTCCGTGATGTTCGTATTGCCGGTCGTTCAACCGCGGGTGTGACATTGTTCCGTACCGCTGAAAATGAAAAGGTTGTATCGGCGATATCGATTGTTGCTGATGGCGAAGATAATGAAAACGCGGATGCAACCACAGAACAAATTTCAGAATAAGTTAGGGGGCACGGCATGGATAACGAATATTTTGTTTCAATCAACGATGTTTCAAAACGGTTATCTGTGCCGGCGCATACCCTGCGTTATTGGGAAAAACAATTTACAAACGCAATTCGTCCGGTAACGGGTGCGGGTGGACGCCGTTATTATCGGCCTGAAACCGTTGAAAAAATTTCTGTTATTCGTGATTTGTTGTATAAAAATGGTTTAACCATTGCGGGTGTTAAAAAATTGATACACGATGGTAAATTGCCAAATGCGGCATCTGAATTTAACCCAACAAACATCGGTGACACGGTATCGCAAAATCGCACAGTGGTGGCGGATGAATCTCAAAACGATGCGATTGATACGGCGCTGGATTTTTTACAAACCGCAAAGCAAATTTTAACAAATGGATAAAACGCGGGTCAATGTGACCCGTGTTTTACAATGTTATTTCATATCTTTTTTTTATCAAAGAATCGCGTTGTTGCCGCACAGATTGTATGTATTTGTGCAAACTGTCTTCGGCACGGGTCATTGTATCCATTGTGTTTTGATACGAACGGATAATACTGTCGTTATGTAAATACTGGCTGCGCACAGAATCAAATTCCGGAATTGTAAAATTGACAGATGGCGCGATTTGCGCATTGTCAAAATGCATGGTGGAATCCACGCAATTCAATGTATCGTTATTTACAGAACGTCGTATAATATTTTGTCGCCATGCCAAATTTAATAAATTGGATTCGCGCATCAACAAATTATTCAAAGAATCATTTTCGAAATTCAGAACGCTAATCTCGGTTGAATCGGTTGTGTTGGTTGTGTCCCGATAAAAATTCCAAGCCAACCTATTTTCTAATTTTTGGTTTATCGAATCAAAATCAAACATTTCAAAAAAATACGATAAATCATGCAAAGACCCGCGATTTTGCAATATGCGATTGCGTGCCGCGCCCATGATAAAATCGCCAGAATCCAATGCCGCGATATATTTTTGAAAAGTTGCAATATCGTGCGACGATAAAAATTCAGATATTTGAAACCCGCGTCCCACGCGCGTGGCATAATTGTTAAATGCGGTGGCAATCAAACTGTCGTTTTGATTGAAACAATTTTCCACCGTATCAGACATGTTGTTCAAAGAATTTTTTGTGCGCACATATCTGTCTTGCACAGGTTTTAATTTTTGTGGCACATCCACAACCGTCAAATCTTTAGAAATTTTTTTATCTAATTCAGAAATCTGATTGTTTAAATTTTCGTGTGAATTATCATGGCACATTGTTATAAAACCAGGTACCACAAAACACAAAGTCAAATAAATTGACCGAATTTTCAACGGATTGATAAATTTATTTTTTTTCATAATGTCCGCATTGTATGATATTTGATTGTGATGTCAATCAAAACCGGTATTGATTTGACTAATTTTTCATAGTATAATTATAAAAAACATAAGGATTAAAATATGGCTATGATTTATTGTCGTGAATGTGGATATAGGCATTCTGACCGGGCACAAAAATGTCCCAAATGTGGTGCACCATCGGATGATACATTGACGCGTCGCATGAATAAATTGGTTGATGACCGTTCTATGGTTGTGTATTTGATATTGGCGTGGTTTTTGGGGTTTTTGGGCGCGCATCGTTTTTATGCAAAAAAAACAGGTTCTGCAATCGCGATGTTGATAATGGGAACGATAGGTTGGTTGTTGATAATTCCGGGAATTGCGGCGGCAATTTGGGCATTGATAGATTTCATTGTTGGGCTGTGCCACATATCTGACCCAGAATATATATTTGGTTCGAAAAAATAAAAAATCCGCCAAATGGCGGATTTTTACATGCGATGTTGATTGTTAAATTCGTTCATAATTTGACGCAGTTGATGTTTTGTTGCAATTGGAATATATTCACGCGGTTTATACGAAATTATTGGTGTGTTATATGTGCGTGCCATTAAATCAAACACTTTGTAATCAGCAACCATTTTTTTATGCAAATTGCGAAAATGATTTAACATTTTGATGTTTATTTGATTGATTTCATCATCTTCTTCCAAAACAGCATCTTGTAATTTAACAATGCCATCTAATTCCATCGCCATCAATTTATTACGTCTGTCGCGATGTGTCATCAAATGTTTTACGGCCTGTTCAGATTCAAATCCTTGGACCAGGTTTGATAAATTTTCTGCCTTTTTGATATCATAATTTTGTGTTGTCATGCGTTTTACCTTTTTTTGTTTCAGTAAGTCGTATAATACCATGAACAAACCGCGCGTCAACAATAAAAATGCCGGAAATTTAACGAAAATCTGATTAAACAAACAAATTGCAATTATCATGTATTTAATCTAGAATAACTATTGTTTATGGAGGTTTGTATGAACGTTTACGATTTTTCTGTGGTTGATAACACGGGAACCAAGGTCGAATTGGATAAATATCGCGGTGATGTTTTATTGATTGTCAATACGGCCACAGAATGCGGATTTACGCCACAATATGAACCATTGATGGAAATGTACAAAAAATATCATGGAACCGGATTTGAAATTTTGGATTTCCCATGTAATCAGTTTGGACACCAATCGCCCGGCACCGCATACGAAATATCGCGTTTTTGTAAAATACATTTTGGTGTGACATTTCCGCAGTTTGCAAAAATTGATGTCAACGGGGACGCCGCATCAAATTTGTTTAAATATTTGAAATCTGTGGCGCCGTTTCATGGGTTTGACATGACCCAGCCAATGGCGGCGGAAATGGATAAAATGTTGCGTGCGGCGGATGCGAATTACGATAAAAATTCGGATATAAAATGGAATTTTACAAAATTTTTGGTTGACCGTCGCGGCCATGTTGTTGCGCGATTTGAACCAACCGACAGTATGGAAAAATTGGACACCGCCGTCGCCGAATTATGCAGTAAAAAGTAAAAAATATACCAAGGGATAGACAATGCCAAAAAAAACACCACGCGTATCTGTTTTGACACCGATTTATAATACAAATCCGGCACATTTGCGCGAAATGATTGACAGTATTTTATCGCAAACATTTACGGACTTTGAATTTTTAATTTTGAACGACAGCCCCGACAACACGGAAATTGAAAAGATTGTGTTGGGTTATGCAAAACGCGACAGGCGCATAAAATACGCGAAAAATGAAAAAAATATGGGCATTACGCCGTCGCGCAATAAATTGCTGGACATGGCGCACGGGGAATATGTTGCGATATTTGATCACGACGATATATCGGTGCCAACGCGCCTGGCACAAGAGGTTGCATACCTGGACACGCATCCGCACATTGGTGTTGTGTCGGGTTGGTTGCAATATTTTGGACGAGATAATTCCATTTGGAAAACGCCGGAATCCGACACGGACATTCGCATTATGTTGTGCGACAGTTGTTATGTTGCCCACACGGCGGCAATGATACGGAAATCTGTTTTGACCGATAATAATATAAAATACGAAGAATTTTATACCCCGGCGGAAGATTATATGTTATGGGTGCGTTTAATGGATGTGACGCATTTTTATAATATCCCCGATGTGTTGGTGAAATATCGTTGGACGGGCAATAATACATCTGGTGTTTTTTCTGACAAAACAAATAATGCGCGTAATGCGGTTCAGTTGGTTGTTCGCGATAAACACCCCGGGACATTTGATGCGTTCAAACATGCAAATCCAAACACAGTATTCCGTTTGCGCATGTTCGGTATACCATTAATAAAAATCAAAAATAATAAAATTTATTTATTCGAATTTATACCTGTGTTCAAATTAAAATGGAAATAGTATGTCGAAAATCAGTGTGATTATTCCTGTTTTTAATGTTGAAAAATATTTGGCGGAATGTTTGGATTCCGTGTTGGCACAAACTTTTTCAGATATTGAAATTATATGTATTGATGACGGTTCGACGGACAAATCTTTAAAAATTTTACGGCAATATGCGGCGCGCGACAAACGAATAAAAATAATTACACAAAAAAATTCCGGCGTTGTGGTGGCGCGCAATCGTGCAATATCCATGGCGAAATCGGAATATATTTACCCAATTGATTCGGATGATGTTATTGCACCCGATACATTACAAAAATTATACAATGCCATGATTGCGGGTCGGGGCGATATAATTACATGCCGTGTTCAATGTTTTGGTCGTGATAATTACTATTGTGCGCACCCTGTGCCAAATAAAATAAATATGTCTGCGGGTAATTGTTTGGTAAATGCCGCATTGTTTCGCAAATCTGATTTTGATGCGGCCGGTGGATATGATACGGCGTTTTCAACCGCATTGGAAGATTATGACCTGTGGTTGAATATGGTTTTTCGTTTGAATAAAAAAATATATCGTGTGCCCGAAATTTTGTTTTTCTATCGGTTAAAGGATAAATCGGACGCCCGCAATTATCAACATCGCGCCGAGCATAAAAAATTACTGCAAAAATTATTTGCGAAATATCCCGAAACAAAAAAATATATTGTGTTATCAAAAATTATCAAGCCGTTCAAAAAATTGGGCCGCTGCATATTGAGAATAGATAACAACACAATAAAAATTTTCAAAATCCCGGTATGGAAATTAAAACAATAATAACAAAACAGGATAAAGTATGTTTTTGATACAATACAAACCTAGACAAAAGTATATGAGAATATATCTGTTTGGTATGTCGATATGTCGTGTATATTTCGATTCTGTTTTTTACAGACGGTTTGTCAAATATGTGTTGTCGCATCGTATGAAGAAAAAATTAAAAAGCATAAACAAACATAAAAAAATTCGTGTTGGTTTTTTGGTGTCTGAACAATCAAAATGGGGATATGCATCGGTGTATGATGCATTTGCAAAATCAGAAAATTATGAACCGGTTATTTTAATTACAAAATTATCGTTGGAACACTTGGGACAAAAAACATATTATAAAACAGGTGCAGATTGTTATACTTACTTTAAAAATATGGGGTATAACGTTGAATTGGCATATGATGAAAAAAATCATAAATATATTCCATTGAACAAATTAAATATCGATATTGTTTTTTATCAACAACCATGGGAACTGGATGATTCACAACATCCGATTAATGTATCGAAATATGCAATAACCGGATATGTATCTTATGGATTCGAATTGGTGGCAGATAAAATTTTATACATGGATTCGTTTCACAGATGGTTGGATTTCTTTTTTACCCCATCACAACAAACATCTGATTATTTAACCAGTATAGCGCCAGATGTATCAAATATTTATATATCAGGATACCCAAAAGTTGATGCTTATTTTGATGCAATTCACAAAAAACTAAAAAAACCGGTTGTGATTTATGCGCCACACCACTCGTTCGAAAAAAATAGTTTGAATATGGCAACATTTCAATTTAATGGGCGGGAAATTTTACATTTGGCACAATCTACGGCTGATAAAATAGATTGGGTTTTTAAACCGCATCCCCGATTCAAACACGCGGTTGTCATAAACAATATTATGACCCAGGATGAAATAGAACAATATTATAACGCATGGCAAAAAATTGGAAAAATTGAAGAAGGTGGCGATTACATAAATATGTTTGTTAATTCCAGTGCAATGATAACAGATTGTTGTTCTTTTTTTGGCGGAATATTTGCCGTCAAAACATCCTGTCTTGCATTTAATAAATCCACAAGGTTTATATAACGACGTCGCAAAATCTTTTATTAATACATATTATCAAATTTATAATACCCAAGAATTACAAAATGAATTTAATCGTGTAATTATTCGTGGTGATGATTATAAAAAATCTGAACGATTGTCCAAGGTGCCAATAGTTTTTAATAAACAACAAAAGTCAGGCGAAAATATATTTAATATTATTGATAAAAATATAAAAACACACCATAAACACTAAAATTTTAATGGCCAATCGCGGATGTCGTCCGGCATTGATTCTGATTCCGGGTGCCACATAAAATCGTCGATTTTAACGCGTTTATCGCGAGTAAATTTGACGCCTTCACTTTTCAATGCGTTGTATTGTTGCGCGCGAAACGGTTCCCCGCACAGCGACCCGTCTTTGAATACAACCCGATGCCACGGCAGGTGCCAACTTTTTTGATTATTAGACGCGTATCCCACAAATCGCGCCATTTTCGGCCGCCCAATCATGCGCGCAATTTGTCCAAATGTGGTGACCCGTCCATACGGGATTTTTTCAACAACATCATAAACCTGGTCATAAAATCCTGGCATAATACTTTTCTCCCTTTTGAAATATGGGCAAATAATACAAAACAAAAAAATGTTTTCAATATAAAAACTTTACCCTTTTAACCGTATATGATATAATCATGACATATGAAAAAACATCTTGTTCTTTTATTGATGATTGTGATTATAAATCCCCGGATTTGTATGTCGGAATCTTTGTTATTGCCAACCATGTTTCCAAAAACATATCAAGACGTTGATTTTATCGACAGGGCAAAAATCGCGCACGATGGGTACGAGGCCTTTTTTGACTTGGACCCGTACAATGCCATAGAAATCATGGATGCTGATGCCGGGGCGGTTGATGAAATTGCGGCGGACGAATTGACCGAACCGACGGATGATTTTGTGCCTGATTTGTATGAAGATAACGATTTACAAACATCACAAAACACACAGAATTTAACAACATCAAACGATGATGGAAATAAATACTGTGCCACAAATTATAATGCCGAAATTCCATCGGGACAAAAAATTCCGCTGGGCAAACCTGTGCGTGCATCTGATTATCGAAAATGTTCAAAATATGGTTGGCGTAAATTTGGCACCAAAAACGATTTTCATCACGGATTTGATATTGGTTGTACAATAAAACATTATAATCAACCTGTGTTTACGCCGGCGGATGGTTATGTGGAACGGGTTCAGTCAAATCGCCGGGGCAGTTCGGCCGGAAATTATATCGTAATTAAACACAGTAACGGATTTCAAACAAAATACATGCATCTGAATAAAATGTTTGTGCGCGTGGGTGATAGGGTGCGCGCCGGGTGTCAAATCGCAACGATTGGTAATACCGGTGGGGCCAAGATATATAAAGAACAATTTAAAAACAATCCACATCCAACAATGAGTAAAAACGCTTCGCACCTGCACTATGAAATACATTATACGGGAAAATCACCTGTATCAATCAATGGACGCACAATAAATATAGAATGGGGCCGCACCAAAAACCCCAACACTGTCCATGATTACAGTATAAATCCCGAACCGTTTTTGTTGTTTTAGTCGGTTTTTCAAATCATCAGTTTGCCCGATGTATTTTTGTTCTGGATGAGAAATGCTTTTTATAAGATAGACATAAAACATTTGATTTTTATTCCTGTCCGCCTTCGCCAAGGCTCGAAGTGTGGTTGGGGCGCAGCTGGGCGCCTCGATACACAATAATAAAAATCAAAAAAATCTGCCCGCTGTTGATTTTTTAAGATTTTTCTAATTGTGTATTCTCGTATTGGTCATGCGCACCCATTTTACACGAAAACTTTATTTTCGTGTGGCGCATAAATGCGCCGGGTGCTCTGACCGATCCGTGCGCCCATTTTTAACCAATATTAAAACGCACCACAAGGGTGCGTTTGAATATTGGTTGGGGCGCACGGATTCGAACCATGATAAAGAGAACCAAAATCTCTTGTCCTACCATTAGACGACACCCCAATGACGCGTAAATTATATCGGGAAAAAATCTTTTTGCAATAAAAAATTTGCTTTCTGTGGGGGAATAAAAAAACCGCCAAACTGGCGGTTTTTATTTTATGGACACATTTCCAGTTGATGCAGAACGTTTTGAACGTCCTTGTTTATATAATCGACCCTGGCGCGACCCGTGCCGTCATAGTGTCTGTATTCAAATGGTGCATTTGCAAAACTGGGGTATTCTTTATACAGCTCTGCAAATGGTGCCAATAATGCACGCAAATTTGATTTTGATTTGCATATGCAACCATTTCGAACATCGGCAACCGTCGCAGTGGTGGCAACATATTTATTGGTGTTCATAATTTCATCATCGCCCATCACCATGCAACGCATGCTAAACCCAGAAAAATTCGCATCATCGGACAAAAATTTATAAATCAATTTTTGTTCTGCGCCCGCCTTGTGTAATTTGTATGTCAAACCACCTGTGCAGCATGATTGTGATGCGCGCATCAAAACGCGATAACGGTTCAACAATGGCGCCATAACTTTTTCATTTGCAGAAATATTCGCATTTTTTTCTATTTCGCCCGATATTTCACACATCACATCGTCGCGTAATGTTTTACTGCGTGGTGCAACAGTTTCAGAAATAACAGGTTTGCGACGCCAAACAGCGCACTCGGACACGGTGTTAAATGGGCAAGACGAATAATCGGACGACCAACTGGCGCGATTGCCGTTGTATTCGCCATCAACTGTCGAAACATTGTCGCCCGCACCGTTTAAAAAATTGTTTATAATATAAACCGTTTCGCCATAATATGTCTGGTCACCCAATGAAACCCCCGCGTTGGGTATTTCTTGCACATTTGTTGCCGATTTTTTTATCGGTTTCAACATCACTGATTGTGTTGACGCACTGTTGTGAATAACCGCATCATCTGTCCACAGGTTTTGACTGGATTCGCATGGAATCAACAATTCGTCAACACGCGCACGCGTCTTGGCGATTTCATCCATTGTGTCGGTGATATATGCGTTTGTGCTGAATTGAACATTGTCAGGCGCCGGTTGTTCCACAGGTGTTGTATCCAACACTTCTTCTTGTAAAGAATCCGACCCCTGGGCGCACGGCATGGCGCAAATAGTCAACACGGATGATAAAATAAATATTGGCTGTTTCATGCCATATATGATATCACAAAAACCACCCATTTAAAATAAAAAATTACTGTTGCGCAATATGCTGTTTTTTACTATGTTTAGGATAGGTGTCTTAAAACCCAATCAAAAAATAAAAAAAGAAAGGATTCCAATATGAAAAAAACTTGCGTTTTTGCATTGGCAACAATTTTAACCATGCCGGCATTTGGTGCAAATAATACCGAATTGTATGGCACAGATATCACGACGGTATATGGCGAAACGCCGGTTGAAACATTGGATGCTGATTTGGCGCCGGTTGAAACAGATGTGCAAGAATCATCAAATCCGGATATAAAATTTCCACGCGGTATGCAACTGGGGATTGGGATTTCTGCAACCGGTGGTCTGGACGGTTTTGTTGGATACAATAATAAAAAATTTGATTCTTTTTGGTGGAAACGGTTGGGTGCGCGTTTTGGGTATGCATCAACCAAGCCGGTTAAATCTTTCATAAATAAAACTGTTGACCGTTATATGGGCGACGGGGTTGATATTGGCGACCATTTAACCGTGACTGACGGTAAAATCACGGGGCACCAAATGTTCGCAGTAATTGATTTTTACCCGTTTGGTGATACATGGTTTTTTGGTGGGTGGCGCATTTCTGGCGGTTATTACAACGGTGAATTAGATGTCACGGCGGATTTGACCGCAAGTGCAAACGGCGCAATTCCGGATGAATTGGTAGGTCGCCAGTTTCAGTTGGGGAATGTTTGGTACAAATACAACGGTGGCGATGCCAAAGGTTTGGCCACGGCAAAATGGGATTATTCCGGCCCGTATGCTGGATTGGGTTTTGATTTGGGATTGTTCAGTGGTTTGAAAATTTACTTTGATGCCGGTGTTGTGTTCACAGATTCTGCGGCCAAATTGAATTTGGAAATCAACGATGTTGCCGCATTGCAACAAAGTACAGATGGAACCACTTGGACACCAATAAATGTTGCTGATTTCCAGGTAAACAAGGCCGAGGTCCTGTATGATGCGCAACATAAATTAGATAAATATCCGTATTATCCGATTTTGAAAATGGGCTTTATGTATCGGTTTTAATGTGCAAAAAACGAATCAGGGCAAATCGCCCTGTTTTTTGTATGAACGAATCGTAAAACGCACAAAAACACGAATCGTTATCGTGTGAAATGATTGATGCCCAAAGAATTTATATTTTTTATAAAAATTTTTTTGGCAGATTTCCGGGCTTTTTGGTGCGTTATTAAAATAAATGAAATATTTTTCCCAAAAATCGCTTGACATTTTGCGATTTCAACCACATAATAACCGGGCTTTCAAGTTGAGAACCTTCCCAACCTATGAAATTTGGCGAAATCGGAAAACAAAACAAATTTTTTCTGAATTTAATCGCAACATTGTTAATAAGAAGCAGCTCATCAAAACAAATTTTTGATGCAAATCAAAAATTGTTCAAGAAGAGATATGCAGACAGTTGAATTTGGAATTATCCAAACTTTGACAATAGTCAGTGCATATCCTAGACAGGTAGTAGGTTTACATATTAAACCTCGTTAAAAACTTGTCTTGCGAATATATTATATGTAAAGACGAACTGAATTTTAAGTCAGCTTTGTTTATATATGCACAGGACTTATGACTACAAGTTTTTTTAGAACTTGAGAGTTTGATCCTGGCTCAGAACGAACGCTGGCGGCAGGTCTTAGGCATGCAAGTCGAACGAGCGAAGCAGGGCTTGCCCTGTGGAACGAGTGGCGCACGAGTGAGTAACGCGTGGGAAACTGCCCACCACTGGGGAATAACGTCTGGAAACGGACGCTAATACCGCATACGCCGGAAACGGGAAAGATTTATCGGTGGTGGATGTGCCCGCGTTGGATTAGCTTGTTGGTGGGGTAATGGCCTACCAAGGCGATGATCCATAGCTGGTCTGAGAGGACGATCAGCCACGTTGGAACT